>JADCFN010000071.1 GCA_020249505.1 Roseomonas sp.
CGCCTTGGCCTGTTTCGCCAGGGGCAGGGAATGTTGACGGTCAATCATCTTTTTGCGCTCAGCAATCCCGCCTTGGTGAGCGCGCCTGCTAAAAAATCATTCGTGAGCGTCAGCTCCCCTATCTTCGCGTGCAGTTCCTTCACATCAACCGGTGCTGGCGCTTCCGGCTTGCCTTCGCCGAAAATCCCAGCAGCCCCTTCAAGGAGCTGATCCCGCCAAGTCTTGATGACATTCGCGTGGACATCGAATTGCGCGGCAAGCTCTGCCAGCGTCTTCTCGCCCTTCACAGCGGCAAGCGCCACCTTCGCCTTGAAGGCAGGGCTGTGGTTCCGGCGGGGTCGTCTCGTCATGGTCTCTCCTGTTCACGGCATCATGCCGCAGTCAGGCAGAAAATCCACTTATCCCAGCTGTTCAGATTCCCCGAGCCAGATCTATATTGCTTCCATGCGGCTGGCCTTTCACCTTTTCGAGGACAATGATGGAGAATTGACGGTGAGTTTCCCGGCGGAAACAACCAAGGGGAAGCGTCTTCTTGAATACGCGCTTTCAAAGGAATGTACTGATTACATCAGCGACTATCTTACAAACATTCGCCCGGAATTCTCACAGACAGGCGAAACAGATGCGGTTTGGATCAGCGAAGAAGGGCAAATGCTCACAATTGCCAATATCGCCACTATCTTCCGGCTCCGGATAAAGGAGTGGCTGGGTGAGGAGCACGGCCCCCATATCGCCCGCAAATGGCTGCGGTCTTCTGCAAGCAGGCGGTCGCCACAAGCTGCTTTTGAGACGGCAATGGTATTGGGTCACTCCCCGATGGTATCGCTACGCTATTATGCCGAAGCAACAGACCGCCAGGCCGGAAGGCGGCATGCTGAAAACTTGAGTCAACTCAGGAAGCAGACCAAAGGCATGGCCGAGCGACTTTTCGGGGAGGCATGAACGCTCCCTCTCCGGGCAAGTCGGCACGTGCGCGGAGCATCATTACTGCACCAGCCTTGCGACCAGCCATGAACCAGCATCAAACAAAAAAAGCCCCGCCGGAATACTCCGACGGGGCTGCCCTGATCACTTTGCCGAGGGCGGCGGCAGATAGATGGAAAACGGCTCGTTCCAGCCGTTCGGGCTGAGCGACAGGATGATTTCCTTGCCGAGGAACTGGAAGCGGCTATTCGCATCCTGCAAAGACTTCAGCACCGTCTCCAACTGGCCGAGATGATTTGCGACCTTGCCGGTTTGGCTTTCGGGCTCGCATCCGCGGTCATCATGGAGGAAGCGCAGAAGGCTTGAGAGTGACTCCGTGCCAGTGCTCAGCGCCGCAAGGGCGATGGCAATATTGATCGCCTCGGCGCGCGTGTACGCGCGAGGGGATTTGGTCCCTTCGTTCATTTAGGATTTCCATTTTGAGAGTGTTATCGGCTTCCGAGATTGGAAAGCCGCTGCGGTCAGCTGAGGAGCTCGCGCACAGATTATATTAGGCTGAAATTCCTAATTTCAAGCTAAGCATCTGTTTTTATATGATTTTACTGTCTTTTTCTGTCTATTCGCCAAAAATCTGGATGCGTGGCGCGTCCAGGACGCGATTGAAGTGGTATCAAGGGAATAAGCGGCCTGACTTGATGAAAGCGGAATGCGGCCCTTCCGAAGCAGGGTAAAGCCTCCGAGACAAGACAGCATCACGTGTTGGGACCGATATTGGGACCGAATTCTCTGCGATCCCAATTTACCTAATGAAATCAATGTATAAGAAGAACTTTCTGGCGGAGGGGATGGGATTCGAACCCACGATAGGACTATTAATCCTATAACGGTTTAGCAAACCGCCGCCTTCGGCCACTCGGCCACCCCTCCGCAGGAGTGGAAAGTCACACGGCGTTGCAACACCTCGCTTCTAGTGCCGCGGCGGCGCAGCGTCAAACCCGAAACGCCATCTCACCCCAGCGAAACCTCAAACCCGCGGCGCGTCGCCGGCCGCGCCATCATCGCCTCATACCAGCGCTTCACATTCGGCAAGCACCCAAGGTCCACCTGGTGGCGTTCATGCCGCCAGGCCCAGCCCAAAATCGCGAAATCGGCGATTGAGGGTTCGCCGCTGGTGGCCACAAAATCGCGCCCTTCAAGTCGGCTATCCAACACGCCGTAAAGGCGCTTGGTTTCATCATGATAGCGCTTGAAGCCGTAATCCCGTGCCGGGCCTTCGGGCTGCATCAGGAAGTGATGCACCTGCCCCGGCATGGGGCCAAAGCCACCCATCTGCCACATCAGCCATTCATAAACCGGCACGCGCGCGCGCAAATCGCGCGGCAGGAAGCGCCCGGTTTTCTCAGCCAAGTACAGCAAAATTGCCCCGCTCTCGAAAACCGTAATCGGCTTGCCATCGGGTCCATCGGGGTCCTGGATGGCGGGGATCCGGTTGTTTGGGCTGAAGGCCAGAAATTCCGGGTTGAATTGCTCGCCCTTGCTGATGTTGACGGGCCGCACGGTGTAGGCCAGCCCCATTTCCTCAAGGGCGACGCTGATCTTCCGCCCATTGGGCGTATTCCAGGTCCAGAAGGTAATGCTCATGGTCGGCAATCCTCGCCTCAGCTGATGCGCCCCCGAATAAGGGCGCATCAGGCAATCACATCAAAGCGCGGCCAGAACCGCTTCGGCCTTGCTCACTTCAAACGCACCCGGGGCTTCCACGGCCACATGGGTCACCTTGCCGTCCTTCGCCACCAGGGCAAAGCGCTGGCAGCGCACCCCAAGGCCACGCGCCGTCAGGTCAAATTCCAGCCCCATCGCCTTGGTGAAGGCGGCCGAGCCATCGGCAATCATCGTCACCTGGTCCGTGATGCCCTGATCCTTGGCCCAGGCGCCCATCACAAAGGCGTCGTTCACCGCCATGCAGGCGATGGCATGCACACCCTTGGCCTTCAGCGCTGCCGCATGCTCCGTAAAGCCGGGCAAATGCTTGGCTGAGCAGGTCGGGGTAAAGGCGCCGGGCACACCGAACAGGACCACCGTGCGGCCCTTGAAGAATTCCGCCGTGTCAAGCTCCTTCGGCCCGTCCGAGGTGCCCTGCATGATCTTCATCGCGGGAATGCTGTCGCCAATTTTGATGGTCATGGTCTTCTCCTTCTGACGCAAGCCCGAAACTAGCCCTGAGTACAGCGCCTGTCACCTGGGCGACACTGGTCATCGTTGGACACCTTGGCGACCGACCCAAGGCCCCAGAATCGCCGGTAGGTTGAATTTTTAACCAATTCGCGCCTAACAACGTCCAGCCATGAGCGCGAATCCCTCCGTGGCCCCCTGCCGGACCCTGGCCTTTTTGGCATTGGTCCTGGCGCCCGTGTGGTTTGGAACCCCCGTTCCGGCCGCGGCGCAAAGGGCCACTCAGACCGCAGCCTTGCCCATGCCCGCTTTGCGAGCTTCGGCCAGCACGAACCTGCCTTTGGCGCCTGCCGATGCTGCGGCGCTACAAGGTATCTTTGCTTTGCATGCCTCCAGGAATTGGGAGGCTGCGGAACGCGCCACGGCGCAGCTTTCGGATCGCAGGCTTGAAGGCCATATCCTTGCCGATCGCTGGCTGAACCCGGCCGCGCCGCGTCCTGATCAGGAAGCGCTGCGCGATTGGTTGACGCGTTTTGCTGATCATCCGGATGCGCCGGTCATCCATGCCCTGCTGCGCCGCACGGCGCCACGCGGCGCCACCCTGCCTGCCGCCCCTAACTTGGACAGCCTGGCCGAGGATGCCGGCGTGGCGCCGGAAGAACGCGAAGCCCCGGACCAGGGTTTTGTGCGCAACCCAGCGCTGGACCGGGCGCTCCGGGATCTGGTGCGCGAGGGCAATCTGGACGCCGCCCTGCGCCAGATGGAAGCCACGCGCGGCATGACCCCCCCTTATGCCGCCGCGCTCAGGGCTGATTTTGCCCTGATCCTGTTCCGCCGTGGGGAGGATGAACGCGCCTTCGAAGTCGCGGCGGAAGCCGCCCGCAGCCGAACGGAACCCAGCGGGCGCGCTGCCTTTGCTGCGGGTCTGGCAGCCTGGGGCCTTGGACATTTCGATGTGGCGCTTCCGTATTTTGAAGTTGCAGCCCGCGCCCCCGGGGCATCCGCCGCCAACCGCGCCGCCGCTGCCTATTGGGCAAGCCGCGCTGCCATTCGCGCCCGCCATCCGGGCATGCACGTACCCTGGCTTTTGCAGGCGGCGCAGGAACCGCGCACTTTTTACGGGCTTATGGCCCGGCGCGCCCTTGGCCTGACGCCTGGCTTTGCCTGGCATGCCGAAGCGGGCGGGGAAGCAGGCATGGCAGCGCTGCTGGAAACCGCCGGTGGCTGGCGTGCCCTCGCCCTGTTGCAAATCGGTCAGGCAGGGCGAGCGGAAGCCGAATTGCGCGCCCTTTGGCCGCTCGCGCGCGGCAATCTGCCCCTGCTGCGCGCCATGCTGGCGCTGTCATCGCAGGCGGGTCTTACGCATCTCTCCGCGCAATTGGCCGAATTGGCGCAAGCCGCCGATGGAAGGCCACGCGACCTTGCCCGCTTTCCCCTGCCCCGGCTGAACCCGGCGCAAGGTTTTCGCGTGGAACCTGCCCTGCTTTATGCGCTGGCGCGCCAGGAATCGAATTTTGATGCGGCGGCGGTGTCCCCTGCCGGCGCCCGCGGCCTGATGCAGGTAATGCCAGCCACAGCCGCCTATTTGGCCAATGACCCATCCTTCGTGGGGGAGGGCGCGGAACGCCTGCATAACCCTGGCCTGTCGCTGGAATTGGGCCAGCGCTATTTGCATTATCTGGCACGGAGCGAAGCGGTCGGGGGCGATCTGATCCGCCTTCTCGCGGCCTATAATGCCGGGCCGGGCAATCTGGCCAAATGGCTGCCGGCCGCGCGCCACCGTGGCGATGCGCTGCTTTTTGTTGAAGCGATCCCCTTCGATGAAACCCGCGCCCATGTGCAGCGTGTGCTGGCCTATTCCTGGATTTATGCGTCTCGGCTTGGGCTGCCCGCGCCAAGCCTTGATCAATTGGTGCAGGGCGAATTCCCGCGCTTCCTGTCACCGCAGGAAGTGGTGGCACTGCTTGGCAACGCGCCGCCTTTGCCCGGCCGGCCGCGCTGAATACTGACGCTCAGCCTTCGATCTTCACGCCCATCCGCCCCGCCAGATCCTGGATGAATTGCCAGGCGACACGGCCAGACCGAGACCCGCGCGTGACAGACCATTCCACCGCCTGCGCGTGCAAATCCTCAACCGATACATTGAGGCCGTAATGCTTGGCATAGCCTTCGATCATGGCGAAGAAAGTATCCTGATTGGCGTTATGGAAACCAATCCAAAGCCCGAAGCGGTCTGAGAGCGAGACCTTCTCCTCAATCGCCTCAGACCCGTGAATGGCGGTGCTGCGCTCATTCTCGATCATGTCGCGCGACATCAGATGCCGGCGGTTGGAGGTTGCGTAGAACAATACATTGGCCGGCCGGCCTTCAATGCCGCCATCCAGCACCGATTTCAGCGCCTTGTAATCGGCATCTTCACGTTCAAAGGACAGATCATCGCAGAACACCAGGCAGCGGCGCGTGCCCGCGCGCAGAAAGCGCAGCAATTCCGGCAGGGTCTTGATGTCCTCCCGATGGATTTCAATCAGCGCGAGGCTGCCGGGTACTTCCTTATTGGCCGCCGTATGCGCGGCTTTGACCAGCGATGATTTGCCCGTCCCCCGCGCGCCCCATAGCATGGCGTTATTGGCGCTGAAGCCCCGCGCGAAGCGGAGCGTGTTTTCCATCAGAATTTCTTTCTGCCGATCCACCCCTTGCAGCAGGTCAATCGGCACCGCCGCCACCTTGGGCACCGGCGAAAGCCGGGCCACGGGTTCGGGATGCCAAATGAAGGCATCGGCCCCGGTCAGGTCAGGCGCGGCCGCCGGCGGCGGGGCCAGGCGTTCAAGCGCCTCGGCAATGCGGGTCAGGGCGGGGAGAAGCGAAGAATGTTCCATGGCCGCGGGGCATAGGCTGGGACGCTATTGACGGAAAGGGGGCGGGCGCTAGTTTCCGGCCCCATCATCGCAAAAGGAATGCCGGACCATGGAAAGACTTTTTGGCATCGCGCCCGCTTACGCCCAGGATGCGGGCGGCACCGCCGCTGTTGTCATGCAATTGCTGCCGCTGGTTTTGATTTTCGTCGTCTTTTACTTCCTGCTGATTCGCCCGCAGCAGAAGAAGATGAAGGATCACCGCGAAATGCTCGGCCAATTGAAGCGCGGGGATCGCGTGGTGACCGCGGGCGGCATTGTCGCCACCATCACCAAGGTCAAGGACGGCTCTGACGAGATCGAGGCCGAAATCGCCCCCAATGTGAAGGTCACCGTGGTGCGCGGCACCATTGGCAGCGTGCTGCGCCCCGAAGCCGCGAATGATGAGGCGAAAAGCTAAGCCTTCCCACAGGCCAAAAAAAAGGCGCCGAGGGTCACCCCCCGGCGCCTTTTTTCATGGCCCTGCGGCCAATTACGCAGATTGGCCGGAAGCAAGACCACCCTTGCCCATCAGATCGGCCACCACTTCCCAATTCACCAGCTTGTTCAGGAAGTTATCCAGGTAATTTGGGCGCACATTGCGGAAATCCAGGTAATAGGCGTGTTCCCACACATCCACGCCCAGAATCGGCTTGCCTTCGCCGGTCGAGATCGGGTTGGCGCCATTCGGCGTCTTGGTCACCTTCAGCTTGCCGTCGCCACCGATGATCAGCCAGGCCCAGCCAGAGCCAAACTGTGTCACACCCGCCTGCTTGAAGGCTTCCTTGAAGGCGGCAAGGCCACCGAGGTCGCTATCAATCTTGGCGGCCAAAGCGCCCGGCAGCTTGTCGCCACCGCCGCCCGGCTGCATCACCTGCCAGAACAGAATATGGTTGTAATGCTGCCCCGCCTGGTTCAGCACCGGCAGGCCATCAGCGCCCGCCTTGCCGGCTTCGGCGCAGATCGCTTCCAGCGACTTTCCAGCCAGGCCCTTGGCTTCAATCAGCCCATTCAGCGCCGTGACATAGGCATTGTGATGCTTGCCATGATGCAGTTCCAGGGTTTCCTGGCACATGCCATTGGCGGCAAGCGCATTGGTGGAATAGGGCAGCGCGGGCAGGCTGAAAGCCATGGGGTTTCTCCGTTCCTCAGATATGAGCGTTTACGCTGCGACTGAGGTAAGCGGGGCCAGCACAGGCGTCAACCGCACCCTTCCCGCGCGGCGCGCGCCCAGGCATATCAGGCGCTGTGAGCCTTTCCCCTATAGCGGCCTTTGCCCGCGCCCATGACCCGGACCGTTTCCTTGCCGCGCTTTTCGCGCCGCCGGAAAAGCGCGAGGCCATTTTCACCCTGATTGCCTTCAACCATGAATTGGCCCGCGCTCGCGAAGCCGCGAGCTACCCCATGGCCGCGCTGATCCGCCTGCAATGGTGGCGCGATGCGCTGGAGGAAGCGCTGGCCGGCAAACCCGCCCGCCGGCATGAGGTGGCCGAGCCCCTTCACGCGGCGATCACCGCCGGCAGCCTGGACCCTGCGGCGCTTGGCGCCATGATTGATGCGCGAGAGGTGGAGGCGGAGGAAGCCGGCATCCCGACCGAGGTGGATTTCGTGGCCTGGCTGCGCGGTACCGCGGGCGGCTTTGCCTATGCGGCTGGGTTGGCTTTGGGCGGGAGTGTGGAGGATGCCGAGAAGCTCCGCGCCCTTGGTGCAGCTTATGGCTTGGCAGGGGTGTTGCGGTCTGTCGCCGCCCATGCCGCGCAAGGGCGCTGCCTGCTGCCGGGGGATCGGCTGGCGGCTGCCGGGCTGAATGCCGAGGCAGTCATCAGCGCGCCGACGGCGCCCGCGCTTGCCGCGCTTTGCGCTGAGATGGCAGCCGAGGGGTTGGAGGCGTTGCGGGCCGCGCCGCGTGATGTGCCGAAGGCGCTGATGGCCGCCGCGCTGCCGGTTGTGCTGGCAGGGCGCGATTTGCGGCGGCTGGCAGAGGGGCAGGTGGTGCCAATGCCGCGTGGGGTTGCGGATCGCGTCGCGGTGATTTGGGCCGGGTGGCGGGGGCGGGTGTGATGCTGCGCCACATGCTGCCGGCGAAAGGATTGGCTTGCGGGGATTTTGGTTTGCGCGTGATGGGGCATATGGCAGGATTGGTGCATGGCTGACATGACCGATGGCGAACGCATTGCAGAGAAGCGGATAGCGGAAGCCGCGCGCACGGGGCAGGATTGGCTGGATTTGGGCGGTCTGGGTTTGACGAAGTTGCCCGACGCCCTTTCGAAGCTGACCAAGCTTAAGCGCCTGAGTCTTGGCGATTACGTTGAGTTGACTGCTGAGAGTTTGGGTCTTCGCAAGGGCGCCACAGAACGGAGTCATCTTTCCGATCTCAGCGTTGTTTCCAGCCTCAGCGAATTGCGTGAATTATACATCGAAGGCACAAATGTCAGCGACCTAACCCCCATCAAAGGTCTGCAGCAGTTACGGCGCCTTGACTGCTACGTCACACGGGTCAGCGACCTAACCGCCATCACAGATCTGAAGCGGCTACAGTTCCTTGACTGCAGCCACACAAACGTTAGCGACCTAACCCCCATCGCCGAACTAATCAGTCTGACTCGTGTCGATGCAACAGGATGTTATGTTGGTTTCGTGCCCAATTCAATCAAAAACCTGAAAAAGTTGCAATTTATTAACCTATGCAACAATGAAATAAAACGACTGCCGCGCGAATTGGGTGAATTAGGCGCACTTGAGACGCTTTTTCTTGACGGCAATCCACTCGAAGACCCGCTGCCCAAGCTCATCAAATCGGACCAGCCGCAAGCGACAATCAATGTTCTACGCTGGCTACGCGGCGAGCCAATCGAATCCGAAGCGACAGAACCGGACCCGTTCACACCAGCGGAAGATGCGGATGATCCGCCCGCGATTCCCGAACAAGGCGCTGGCCCGCGCGTTGTTCTGGATCAGACAGGGCGGCTGGTTTTCGCAAAACCAAGTGATCTTGATGCCAGGGGCAATGATCGCAATCGGCTTGAAGCACTGCACCCGGCGCTACGAGAGGCTGCTGCTGATCTCGCCAAGGCTTTGCAGGATCACCCCAGCAACCTTCGCAATGAACGCCTTCTGCAAAAGGCAGAAGCTTATCGCGCCCTGGTGGACCGTCCTCTGGACGAGGTAAATTTCGCCCGCCTCTATGGCGCGGGCATGCAGTTGCTCAATGCCGCCGGCGTAACGCGGAGGGCGCTGGAAGCCGGCCGGGTGGAGGTGCCAGACCTCACCCCCGTGCAGGATGAATGCCTCTCCAACATCGAAAACCTGCATCCGCCTTTCGTCCTTGCCTCCCGCGATGGGCAGGAGATGCTGGCAGATCAAACCACCATCAAACTGACCGCCGAGGCAGTTGAAGGCATCAAGGAAGCAGGTACAGAACTCGGCCAAGAACTTATCAATCATCCTGATCTTGCAGATCGCGAAGTTGGCGAAACCATTCGCGATGCCGCAGCGGAAATCGAACAAGGCGAGAACGAAGCCCGTGACGCGGTCAATACCGTTTCCACAATGCGTAATGCCGTCATCGTGCTCACCACCGCCAGCAAATGGGCCATCATACCTACAGCGGTTGGTTTTGCGGCGGGTGGTCCGCCGGGCGCTATCGCGGCTGGCGGCGCGACCTTATGGTGGTATGGGACCAAAGTTGCTGAAAAGACAAAAGCCTTTCAGGCAGATGCCGATCGTGCAGCCAAGGCGTTAGATGCAGAAGCCGAAAAGCTACCAATCATCCGTAACCGCATGGCAAGACATCAAAGGTTGTTGCTTAAGGTGGAGCCAAAGCTTCGCAAGATAACGCAGCTTCCGGGCTTCACATGGCTTGGGCCTTCTCTTGACTGGCTCAAGCGCAATAGCCCGGCCGATAAGAAGGAATAGCTCACCTGCCCCTCAACCCCCAACCACCCCCCGCACCGTCTCAATCGGCATCAGCATCACCCGCTCCCCCAAGGGGCTACGCACAAACCCATGCGCGTCGTAAAACCGCGCCGCATCCTCATCAATCGCATGCGCCATAACGCCACGCACCCTAAACGGCCGCGGTACAAGTAACGGCATTATCGTGAAGGCTTCAGTGTCAGCCTATCTCTTCTGCTGACAAGGCAGACCATTCCCGCCATCGATGGCGCATTGGTGCGGAACTGGCCTTTCGGTGATTTGCGCTGAGATAGCCGCCGAGGGGTCGGGGGCATTGCGAACCCCGCCGCGCGATGTGCCGAAGGCGCGGACCGCCCCTGCCCTGCCCGCAATGCTGGCGGCCCGGGATTTGCGGTGCTTGGCAGCGGGGAAGTCATTGCCCATGCCACGCGGCGTCGCGGTGATTTGGGCCGGGTGGCGCGGGCGGATGTGATCTTATGCCCAATGCTGCCGGCGAAACGATGGGCGGGCGGCGTTTTCTTTTAACGCGTGGCTATGCGTATGGCAGAGTTGATCCATGACCGATATGCCCGAAGGCGAACGGATTGCGGATGCACGGATAGCGTGACCGGTCAATGAGTGCGCATGAGATTCGCACTAAGGACTAACCACCCGCGTCAGCAGCGATTCAACGGAAGGTAGCATGCGACGAACCAGCTCCTCCACGCCAGCGGGATTTGGGTGAATGCCGTCCGGCTGATTGAGCGAAAGGTTCCCCGCCACCCCATCCAGCAGGAAGGGGTAGAAGACCACGCCTGGCCTTTCGCGGGCCAAGTCACTGAAACTCGCGGCGAATTCCCGCCCGTAATCGGCGCCGAGGTTGGGCGGCGCCAGCATCCCGGTCAGCATCGTGGGCAGGCGCTTCGCGGCCAGGGCATCCAGAATGGCGGCCAGATTGGCCCGGCTGGACCTGGGTTCCAGTGCACGGAGCCCGTCATTCCCGCCAAGCGCGACAATCACCGCATGGGGATTTTCGGCCAAAGCCCAATCCAGCCTGGCCCGCCCGCCCGCTGTGGTATCGCCGGAAACCCCGGCATCAATCACCCGCACCGCCCGGCCCTTGGCGCGCAAGGCGGCTTCCAGCCTGGCCGGCAAAGCCTCGCCCCGCGCCAAGCCATACCCCGCGGTGATGGAATCGCCCAGCATCATCAGGCGGATTTCCGCTGCCTGAGCGGGCAGCGCCGCCAAAGCCAACAGCGCCAGCGATTGGCGCCAGAGCCATCTGCGACCATATGCGCGGGCAGGATAGGAGATCAGCGATACCATGGATGCCCTTCACGTCACCGAACCGACCAGCGCCGGGGTTGCCAAACCCCTGATCGAAGCGCGCGGCCTTGGCTTCAAAGTGAGGGCGGGGGCGGGTGAGATCAACATCCTCCGCGGCCTTGATCTACAAGTCGCGGCCGGGGAGGCGGTGGGGATCGTCGGCCCCTCGGGTTCCGGCAAGACCAGCCTGCTCATGCTGCTGGCCGGGCTGGAACGCCCGACATCAGGCACGCTTTTGATTGATGGCGCGGATATCGGCGCGATGGAAGAAGACGCGCTAGCGCGTTTCCGGCGTGAGCGGCTTGGTATTGTCTTTCAGGCCTTTCATTTGATCCCAACCATGACGGCGCTTGAGAACGTCGCCGTGCCCTTGGAATTCGCCGGCGTGCGTGATGCCTTTGACCGTGCGGCGGAAGCCTTGCGCGCGGTTGGCCTGGGGCATCGCCTGGGCCATTACCCGGCGCAGCTCTCAGGGGGCGAACAGCAGCGCGTGGCGCTGGCGCGCGCTTTTGTCGCCGAACCGCGCTTGCTGCTGGCGGATGAACCCACCGGCAATCTGGACCGCGCCAAGGGCGAGGAAGTCATGGCGCTGCTGTTTGATTTGCGCGCGCGGCTTGGCACCACGCTCTTGCTGATCACGCATGACCCTGCGCTGGCGGCGCGCTGCCCGCGGCAATTGCGCATTGAAGATGGGCTGATCGTGTCTGATCAAAGGGTGGCGGCGTGAGCAATTTGTCACTCGCTTTTCGGATCGCGCGGCGCGAATTGCGCGGCGGCTTGCGCGGTTTGCGCATTGTGCTGGCGTGTCTGGCGCTGGGTGTCGCGGCGATTACGGCGGTGGGCACTTTGCGCGCCGGCGTGGATGCCGGGCTTGCCGCGGATGGCGCGCGGATTCTGGGCGGCGATGTTGAAATCGCCTCGCCCTATCGGCCTTTGGGTGAAGCGCCCCGCGCCTGGCTTGCGGCACGCGGCGCGCGGGTTTCGGAAGTGGTGACGCTGCGCGCCATGGCAGTGGCGGAATCGGGTCAGCGCATGCTGGTGGAAGTGAAGGCGGTGGATGGCGCCTATCCGCTGTTCGGCACACTTGAAGTGCAGCCGCCGGTGGCGCTCGGCACCGGTGATATCCTGCTTGATCCTTTCATTGCCGAAAAACTTGAAATCGCACCGGGCGCGGTACTGCGTATTGGTGAAGCGCGCCTGACCTTCCGCGCCACGATCACGCAGGAACCGGATAAGGTTGCCAGCCCCTCCTTGCTCGGGCCGCGCGCCATGATTGCCCTGGCGTCTTTGGACGCAACACGGCTGATCCAGCCGGGCAGTCTGGTGACCTATGAATACCGGCTGGCGTTGCCGCCCGGTGTGGATCGCCAGCGCTTTATTGCCGATCTGCGCCGGGATTTTCCGGAATCAGGGTGGCGCATCAGAAGCTCAGATGTCGCGGCCCCCGGGGTCAATCGCTTCCTGGATCGCGCGGCGTTTTTCCTGACGCTGGCAAGCCTGACGGCGCTGCTGGTGGGCGGGATTGGCATTGCAACCGGCGTATCGGCCTGGCTGGAGCAACGCGCGCGCACCATCGCGACGCTCCGCTGCCTTGGCGCGCCGCCATCGCTGATTTTCCTGACCTATCTGGTGCAGGTGATGGCGCTGGCGCTGCTTGGCATTGTGCTTGGGCTGGCGATTGGCTTTGGGCTGACCTGGGCAGGTGCGGCGGCGCTCGCTTCCATTCTGCCGGTGGCGCCGCGCATCCTGCCTTATCCGTTGCCACTCGCCATGGCTGCGCTTTATGGTTTGCTCACCGCGCTCGCCTTCACGCTTTGGCCGCTTGGGCGCGCGGGAAGCATTCCGGGCGCGGCTTTGTTTCGAGATGTGGTGGCGCCGAGTTCAGGCAGGCCAAGCCTTGGCATTCTCGCGGCGATCCTGGCTGCGGCGGGCGCACTTTCCGCTTTGGTCATCGGCACGGCGGAAAATCCGCGTTTCGCGGCGATGTTCATCGTGGCGGTGATCGGCACGCTCTTGCTGTTCCGCCTTGGTGCAGGGGCGCTGATGGCACTCGCCCGGCGTCTGCCGCATGCGCGCCGCCCGGCGCTGCGCTTGGGGCTTGCCAATCTGCATCGGCCCGGCGCGCCAACACCCCTCATGCTCGTTTCGCTTGGTGTCGGGCTCACGGTGCTGGCCGCCATTGCGCTGATTGAAGGCAATCTTCGCCGGCAATTGGCGAATGAAATGCCGGCCGCCGCGCCGAATTTCTACTTCATTGATATCCAATCCGATCAGATACAGGCGTTTGAGGCATTGGCCCGCGCGCAGCCAGGTGTGACCGAAATCCGCAGCGTACCCAATTTGCGCGCGCGTATTGTCGCGGTGAATGGCGTGCCGGCGGAACAGGTAAGCGCAACGCCCGAGACCGCCTGGGCCTTGCGCGGCGATCGTGGCCTGACTTATGCCGCAAGACCACCGGAAGGCGCCAAGCTGGTCGCGGGTGAGTGGTGGGCGCCGGATTATGCTGGCCCGCCCTTGGTTTCCTTCGATGCACAACTGGCGAAGGGATGGGGGATTGGCGTTGGTGACACCATCACCGTCAATGTGCTCGGCCGCGACATCACCCTGAAAATCGCAAGCCTCCGCGAAATCGCCTGGCGCGGGCTTGGCATCAATTACGTGCTGGTGGCGTCCCCCGGATTGCTCTCCGCCGCGCCGCATACGCATATCGCGACCATGCGCAATGATGTGGCGCAGGAAGCGACCTTGCTGCGCTTGCTGACGGATCGCTTCCCGAATGTATCGGGCATTCGGGTGCGCGATGCCTTGGATCAGGTGGTGGGGCTGTTGGAGAAGATCGGCTTCGCGCTTTCGGCCGTGGCGGGCATCACCTTGCTCGCGGGTTTGCTTGTTTTGGCGGGCGCGGTGGCGGCGGGGCAAAGGCGGCGCATTCGCGATGCCGTGGTGCTGAAGACCATCGGCGCGACACGCGGGCAAATCCGCGCGAGTTTCCTGGTGGAATTCGGCCTGCTTGGCCTGACGGCTGGTTTGCTGGCGGCAGCGGCTGGCACGGCGGCGGCCTGGGGCGTGGTGCGTTTTGTGATGCGCGCCGATTGGGTGTTCTTGCCGGGGACATTGGCGATTACGGTGCTGGCCTGCATGGCAATCACGCTTGGTTTTGGCTATGTCGGCACGGCCTTTGCGCTGCGCGCCAAGGCAGCACCCTTGCTCCGCAACGAATAGAAAGCCTGTGATGGCCGAAGACGACAAACTCTCTCAGCTTGATGCCACGATGCTCCGCCGCGCCTTTGCGCTGGCCGGTGAGGCGCGGGCGCGCGGTGATCGCCCCTTCGCCGCGGTGATCGCCGACGAAAAGGGCCGGGTCCTGGCCGAGGCCGGGTCCACCCAAGGCAAAGGCGGCGGCGGGACGCTCGCGCATTCCGAAATGAATGCCCTGCACGCCGTGCTGCGCGCAGGGCTGCCGCGTGATGTGTTGCGCCGCGCCACGATCTATTCCTCAGGCGAGCCCTGCGCCATGTGTTCGGCGGCGATTTTCTACACCGGGGTCGGCCGCGCGGTTTATGGGGTTTCGGCCGGGGCCATTCTGCATTTGCGCAATGCGCAGCCCCATACGGCGGGGCTTTCGCTTTCCTGCCGGGCGGTTCTGGACTCGGCGGCGGAGAAGGTCGCCGTCGTCGGCCCGTGCCTGGAAGAAGAAGGTGCCAAGCCGCATCAGGGCTATTGGCAGGAAGGGGCGGCTTGAGGGCGCGGGTTGCCGGCCCGAGGTAACCATGCGTTAATCCATCGCCTTTGTTTGATGGCAATTGAGGAAGGAAAGCCACATCATGTTCGCAACCCTATCCGCGGGCCTGCGCCAAGGCGCCGTGCTTGCC
This sequence comes from Roseomonas sp., assembly GCA_020249505.1. Classification (GTDB taxonomy): domain Bacteria; phylum Pseudomonadota; class Alphaproteobacteria; order Acetobacterales; family Acetobacteraceae; genus Neoroseomonas. Next base: position 15,080 of record JADCFN010000071.1, read on the forward strand.
CTGCCGCTTTTGGCGCTGATCGGCTGCGCCACGCCCACCCCGGAACCGCCGGTAGTGGCCTCCACCACCCGCGAAATGGTGGCGGCGGTTGATCGGGTGGATGCCCGTACCCGAACCATTGTGGTGCGCGGGCCGGACAATAAGCCGCAAACCCTGCAGCTTGGCCCGGAAATCCGCAATTTCGATCAAATCCGCCGTGGTGACCGCGTGCGGCTGCATTATGAGGAAGCCGTCGCCGTGCGCATGGCCCCCCGCGGCAGCCGGATGGAACCTGAAACCGTGATTGGTGCCGCCCGCGCTGAACCTGGCGCCCGCCCCGCCGCCGGTGCTGCCGCCGCGACCCGCGCCCAGGTGCGCATCACCGCCCTGGATACCGCGAACAACACAGTAAGCTTCGTCGGCCCATCCCGCGTGGAGCGTAACGTGTCGGTCCGCGCCCCAGAATTGCAGGCATTCCTGAGGACACTCAGCGTGGGTGACCGGGTGGATGTTGCCATCGCCGAAGCCGTGGCCATCCGGGTGGAACCGGCCGAGCGGTGACGGGTCTGGGCGCCCGCGAGGCCGCGGGCGCCCCCCCTATTGATCTAGATTACGAAATCTCCATATTATCAGCGAACGGGGAATCCTCCCCATCAACAGGAGTCTTACTCGTCATGGCCTTTGGTCCCGACACGCGTTTTACCACCGGCTGGGGTCGCCCCGTCGCAGCCGATGCGGCCGCGATTGATGCCGGGCTGCGGGCATATATGCTCCGCGTCTATAACTGGATGGCGTCTGGCCTGCTGGTTACCGGCATTGTCGCTTATGTGATCGCCTCTTCGCCTGAGCTGCAACAAATGTTCTGGTCGGTGAGCCGCGCGGCCAATGGCGCGCGCATCGTATCGCCGACTATTCTGGGCTGGGTTGCGATGCTCTCGCCGCTCGCATTCATCCTAGTGCTGTCCTTTGGCATCAATAAGCTCTCGCGTCCCGCGACGCAGGCGCTGTTCTGGGTTTTCGCCGCCTGTATGGGGGCGAGCCTATCGAACATCTTCCTGCGCTATACGGGCCAGTCGATTGCCACCACCTTCTTCATCACCGCGTCCATGTTCGCGGCGGTGAGCCTGTATGGCTATACGACAAAGGCGGATCTGACGCGCTTTGGCAGCTTCATGATCATGGGCCTGATCGGCATCATGATTGCGGGGCTGGTCAATATTTTCCTGGCGTCTTCGGCGCTTGCCTTTGCGATCAGCGTGATTGGCGTGGTCGTGTTTGTTGGCCTCACGGCCTATGATACGCAGCGTATCAAGGCGGATTATGTTCAATTCGCCTATGCCGAAGGTACGGATGAAGCCGGCAAGCGGAGCGTTATGGATGCGCTTGGGCTCTATCTGAACTTCGTCAACCTGTTCCAGCTGCTGCTTTCCTTCATGGGCCAGCGCAACAGCGATTGATCAGGGCCAGGTGGTCTCATTGGAAAACCCCGGGGGCAACCCCGGGGTTTTTTTATTTGGCGCACCAATTCTGATCTATCAGTCCGCGCAGCACTTCCGCGAGGTGATTGGTTTCGGCCGCCAGATGGGATGCGGTGCGATACGCAAAAGCAGCCGCCGCTGAGGCAACCACTTGACGTATGCGTGATGGTCAAGCCGCCCTTGGTTGCCATTTACTTGCTTTTTTTTGACTGGCGCCTTTGCAAGGATGATGAGCTTTCGCGTGGCGGCGCTGATGCAGACAATGTCTGGTAAGGGGTATTGGATACAGGTCGTCGCGGCACTGCGCGACGACACCCCACAAGGGCCAAATCCACGCACGAGGGCAAACCCCCGCAAAGTGGCGGTGTTCCAAGGATCGCTTCGGGTTTCGCGGACCATCTCCAAAGTGCTATCTGCCGCGATGCTAACAGGCGCTACCCGCCATGCGGTAACTTACCCCCCGCAAGTAATGACAAGTTTTCGCGGCAGCTTTCCCAACGGCCCTTTCGCGGGCGCATCCTACCCAAATGATAGCCCATCCGCATGGTTGGGCTTGCACCCTGACCGCAGGGCAAGCCAGTGTCATCCCCTATGCCAAGCTTCAGCGTCACCGCTATTGCCGAGTCGCCGGGCGCCACCGCTTGGCGTGACGAACCTTGGGGGAGAAAATCTTGATCGCGGGTAGCCTGCTTTCGGAATTCTATCTGCGTGAAGGCATGCGCGAAACGCCGGAATGGCGGGGCATGGATGCCGCGCAGGTGGCCGCCAAGGCCGAAAGTCTCCGCGCGCTGTGGTTATCGCTTGCTGCCATGGCCAGGCCGAATGAGGCGACCACCGAACAAGAGTTTATCCGCCCGGTGCTGGACCTGCTTGGCTGGCAGCATCTGCCGCAACAGGCCGCCGGCGGCGGGCGGCGGGATATTCCCGATGCGCTGCTTTTCACCTCCCCGGCCAATCACGCGGAAGCCGCTTCCGTTGCCGCACCGGGGGACCGTTACCGCCTTGCCGCCGTGGTGGTAGAAAGTGAAGCGCGCGAAACCCCGCTTGACCGGGGCAGCGGCAAGGGCGGCACGCCCGCATCGCAAATCCTGCGCTACCTTGCTTTGGCCGAGCCAGCCTCAGGCGGGGCGGTGCGCTGGGGCTTGCTGACCAATGGGCGCTTCTGGCGGCTTTACTTCCATGGCGCGCGCAGCCGCGCGGAAGGTTTTGTTGGCTTTGACCTGCCGGCGCTGCTGGAAGGCGCTGCCAAGGGTGATGGCGAAACGCGCGATCTGCTCCGCGCCTTTCTATTGCTGTTCCGGCGCGAAGCGCATGAGGCTTCGGGGCCTGCCGGTAAAACCTTCCTCGACCTCGCCCTGGATGAGGGGCGCCGATACGAACAGCGCATTACCGCCGCACTTTCGGAAGCGGTGTTTGATCGGGTTTTCCCCCGGCTTGTTTCGGCGCTTGCGGCACATGACCCGGAAGCCAAGCCCGCGGATGCAGCCTGGCGCGCGGAAGCGCGCGAAGCAGCGCTGATCCTGCTCTATCGCTTGCTGTTCATTTTATACGCGGAAGACCGAGACCTGCTGCCGGTGCGCCATGCCGGTTACGCTGCCTATGGCTTGCGGCGCCTGCGTGAACAGGCCGCGACTGCGCGCGATGAGGAACGCCCGCTTTCCGCCAGCTTCACCCGCTGGTGGGATGACCTGACCGCGCTCTGCCGCGCCATAGATGTGGGCGATTCCTCACTTGGGCTGCCGCCCTATAATGGCGGCTTGTTTTCAGCCTCTGCCGCGCCGCTGCTTTCCCGTGCGCGCCTGCCCGATGCCACCATGGGCGAATTGCTGGATGAGCTTTCGCGCGAAGGCGAAGGCAGCGCGCGGCGCCTGATCAATTTCCGCGATCTTTCGGTGCAGCAGCTTGGGTCCATCTATGAACGCCTGCTGGAATTTGATGTGGTGGCGGAAGGGGCGGGCGTCACCACGCGGCTCAATGCCTTCGCGCGCAAGAATTCGGGCAGCTATTACACGCCGGAAGAATTGGTCCGCCTGATCATCCGCCGCGCCATTGGCCCCTTGCTGGAAGAACGCCGCGCGGCCTTTCGCGATGCGTCGGAACGCCTGAAATCAGACCATCGGCCCAAGGAACAGCGCCTGACTGACCTTCACCGGCATGACCCGGCCGAGGCGTTCCTTGCGCTTCGCGTGCTGGATCCTGCCATGGGGTCCGGGCATTTCCTTGTTTCGCTGGTGGATTGGCTGACGGATGAAACCCTGGCCGCGCAGCAGGAAGCCGCCGCGCTGGTCCCCTGGGGCGATTACGCTTCCCCCCTTTCCGCAAAGATCGAGGCCATTCGCGGCCATATCCGCGCCCAGGCTGAGGCCAATGGCTGGGAGGTGCGGGACGAACATCTGGATGACCGCCACCTTGTCCGGCGCATTGTGCTGAAGCGCGTGATCTATGGCGCCGATATGAATCCCATGGCAGTGGAATTGGCCAAGCTTTCCCTGTGGCTACATTCCTTCACCGTTGGCGCACCGCTTTCCTTCCTGGATCATCATCTTCGCACCGGCGACAGCCTGTTTGGGGAGTTTGTGCATCAGGCGGAAGAACGCATTCGCCAGCGCGGTTCGCTGCTGATTGGCCAGGCCGTGGCGCAGGCGCGCCAGGCCGCGCGTGGCATGAGCATGATTGCCGAATTGACCGATGCCGATATTGCGGAGGTGCGCGAAAGCGCCAGCATTTTCGGCGGGGTGGAAGAAGCGATCCGCCCCTTGTCGCGCTTTCTGGATTTTATCCATGCCACGCGCTGGCTGGAACCGGACCTGGGCGAGGCGGAAAAGCAGACGCTGGCCTATTTGCTGGATGGCGTTTTGGGCGACCCGGTTGAGGTGATTGCGGAAGGCCGCGCGCGGCAGGGGCCGCAAGGCACGCAGACCATGGCCGGGCGCGTCATGGCGAAGGCGCGCGCCCTGGCGGAAGAACGGCGCTTTCAGCATTGGGAAGTGGCCTTCCCTGGTGTTTGGGAGGATTGGGAAAGCACCCGCCCGCGCGGCGGTTTTGATGCGGTAATCGGCAATCCGCCATGGGACCGGATGAAGTTGCAGCCTGCCGAATGGTTTGCGGCACGCGTGCCGGAAGTGGCGCGGACAGAGCGCGCCGCAGACCGTGAGCGCCTTATCGCAGAACTCCGTCGAGAGGGCGGTGATCTTGGCAAAGACTTCGAACGCGCATCCTGGACCGCAGAAGCAAGTATGCGTGTCGCGCGCACTTGTGGCGCTTATCCGTTACTTTCGGGCGGCGATGCCAATCTTTACGCGCTATTCGTGGAACGTGCCTTGCGGCTGGTGAAGGCCAAGGGGATTGTCGGCTTGTTGGTGCCTTCCGGTATTGCCGCTGATAAAGGCGCATCGGCATTCTTTAGTGGCGTGGCGACCACTGGACGCTTAGGCGCGCTATTTGATTTTGAGAACCGCCCCTACGGACCCACGCGTCGCCAATTTTTTCCGGATGTTTATTACCGGTTCAAGTTTTGTGCGCTTATCGTCGGTGGGGCGGAGCGGCGGTTCAACTCGGCTGATTGCGCTTTCTTTCAATTGGACGCCGATCAGGCTGAGGCAAATGCGCTGCCCTTGGCACCGTCTGATTTTGCTGCTGTCAATCCAAATACCGGCACAGCGCCAATATTTCGGACGAGGCGCGATGCGGAGTTGACGCTTTCTTTGCATCGGCGACTTCCGGTCGTGGTTGATCGCAGGAGTGCGCCACATGTTCGCACCTGGCCTGTACGCTATGCGACCCTATTCCATATGGCAAACGATAGCGAGAAATTCCTCTCCGAGTCGGGCTTAAGGCAGCGCGGCGCCTATCGGGTGGCGCCAAATCGCTGGAAACAGGGGGCAACGGAATGGGTCCCATTATTCGAAGGGAAAACCGTTCAAACCTACGACCACCGCGCAGCGTCCGTGGAGGTAAGGTCAGGTAATCGCTATCGTGGGGCAGTCTCCATCCCCGCTACTCTCCAGCAGCATATGGACCCAGCTTGGTATCCCGAGCCGCAATTCTGGATTGATGCGGCTGAGGTTCGTGCAGCCTATCCAGGCGCTTGGTCTATCGGCTTTAAGGACATCACAAGCCCAACCAATATCCGCTCGATGATTGCGACAATCGTCCCGGCAGTCGGCGCGGGCCATACACTGCCGCTGCTTGTGCCAGCCAGCCTTGCGGAAGGTATGCAGAATCCAGACGCGGCGGCACGCGCATATATTCGGGCAGCGCCGCTGGTTCTCGCCAATCTGAACGCCTTTGCCTTGGATTACGCCGCCCGGCAGAAAATCCAGGGCAATCATCTAAGCTGGTATTTGGTCGAACAACTGCCGATCCTGCCGCTTGAAGCCTTCGCCCGCCCCATCGGCGCCACCTCAGCCGAGGCCATCATCCGCGACCATGTGCTGCGCCTATCCTATACCGCCCATGACCTGAAACCCTTTGCCGAGGATATGGGCCATCAGGGCGCCCCCTTCCCCTGGGATCCAGAAGAAAGGCTCCAGCTGCGCGCGCGGCTGGATGCGCTATTCTTCCTGCTCTATGGCCTGAACCGGGATGACGCCGCCTATATCCTTTCCACCTTCCCGATCATCCAGCGGGAGGAGGAGGAACAATTCGCCGGCCGCTTCCGTTCCCGCGACCTGATCCTGGGCTACATGGCAGCCTTCACCGCCGGAGACCCGGATAGCCGCATTTCAGCGTGATTTCAGTGATTGCTCCGGGGGTGGTGGAGCCAAGGGGAATCGAACCCCTGACCTCTTGAATGCCATTCAAGCGCTCTCCCAACTGAGCTATGGCCCCCCAAGGAAGAGGCGGCGTATTAGCGCCCAAGGGCTGCCTCGGCAAGGGGGCATCTTCCCGCAACGCAAAACAGCCGGTAGACACCACCCAGAACGACAAGATTTGAGGATAAAGGGCGCATGAAGAAAATCTATCCTGATGCCAAGGCAGCGCTTTCGGGCCTGCTCCGCGATGGCATGGTGATCCATTCCGGCGGCTTCGGGCTTTCCGGCATTCCGACCCTGCTGATTGAAGCCATCCGCGATTCCGGCGTGAAGGACCTGACCGTGGTCTCCAACAATGCCGGGGTGGATGATGCCGGGCTCGGCCTTTTGCTCAAAACCCGCCAGATCCGCAAAATGATTTCAAGCTATGTCGGCGAAAACGCTGAATTCGCCCGGCAATACCTGGCCGGCGAGCTTGAGATTGAATTCAACCCGCAGGGCACTTTGGCCGAGCGTATCCGGGCCGGCGGCGCTGGCATTCCCGCTTTCTTTACGAAGACCGGCGTCGGCACGGAAGTCGCCAAGGGCAAGGAAACCCGCGAATTTGATGGCGAGACCTATGTGATGGAACGCGGCATTGTGGCCGACCTTGCCATCATCCACGCCTATATGGGCGACCATGAAGGTAACCTTGTCTATCGAAAGACCGCGCGGAACTTCAACCCGATGATGGCAACGGCAGCGCGCGTGACCGTCGCGCAGGTGGAACATCTGGTCCGGCCCGGAGAGATTGACGCGGACCACATCCACACGCCGGGCATTTTCGTCAAACGCATGATCACCTGCCCGACTGGCTACGAAAAGCGCATTGAACAGCGCACTGTCCGCAAGCACGCGCCCGCCGCCGCGGCCGGCGCCGAGTCCCAGGGATAAGGAGAAGAACCATGGCCTGGAACCGCGATGAAATGGCCGCCCGTGCGGCGCGTGAATTGCAAGATGGCTTTTATGTGAACCTTGGCATTGGCATTCCGACGCTGGTCGCCAATCACGTGCCTGCCGGCTTCAATGTGCAGTTGCAAAGCGAAAACGGCATGCTGGGCCTTGGCCCCTTCCCTTACGAGGGCGAAGAAGATGCCGATCTCATCAATGCCGGCAAGCAGACCATCACGCAATTGCCGACCAGTTCCTTCTTCGATTCCGCGCAATCCTTCGGCATGATCCGCGGTGGGCATATTGACCTTTCCATCCTGGGCGCCTTGCAGGTGGCGGAAAATGGCGACCTCGCCAATTGGATGATCCCGGGCAAGATGGTGAAGGGCATGGGCGGCGCGATGGATTTGGTCGCGGGCGTCAAGCGCGTGATCGTGCTGATGGAACACACCGCCGGCGGCAAGCCCAAGCTGCTCAAGCAATGCGCCCTGCCGCTCACGGGTAGCCGCGTGGTGGATATGGTGATCACCGATCTTGGCGTCTTCGAAATCGCCCGGCGTGGCCCGGCGGCGATGAAGCTGGTGGAACTCGCCCCCGGCGTGACCGAGGCTGAGATGCGCGAAAAGACCGAAGCGGATTACACGGTGGCGCTCTCAAGATAGCGCTTTCGCCCCGTTTTGCTGCCAAAATCATGCCCGCGCCGGGATCGCGCTTGACCCGGCGGGGGCATAGGATCATTTTGCGCCGCAATCTTGAACCCGGGCGCGCCTTGCGCCCTACCATTGAGGCCCGATGCCCAAAGAAGATATGATGGAGTTCAGCGGAGAGGTGGTGGAGCTTCTGCCCAACGCCATGTTCCGCGTGAAACTCGATAATGACCACATGGTCCTGGCGCATACCAGCGGGAAGATGCGCAAGAACCGCATTCGCGTGCTGGCCGGTGATCGCGTCAATGTTGAAATGACGCCCTATGATCTGACCAAGGGCCGCATCACCTTCCGCTTCAAGTAACGTCGCACCCATGGATGCCGCGCGCTTGCCGCTGGTATTGGCGAGCGCCAGCCCCCGCCGCCTGGATTTGCTGGCGCGGCTGGGCATTACGCCCGCGCGCGTGATCGCGACCGATATTGATGAAACGCCCTTGAAGGCCGAGGTCCCGCGCGCCTTGGCGGCCAGGCTCTCGCGCGCCAAGGCGGAAGCGGCGGTGCCTTTGGCCGAGGGCGCCTTGATTATGGCAGCCGATACAGTGGTAGGCGTTGGCCGGCGCATCCTGCCCAAGGGCGAAACCGAAGCCGATGCTCGGCACTGCCTGGCGCTGCTGTCGGGCCGGCGGCATTGCGTGACCACAGGCGTGGTACTTGCGCTTCCCGATGGGCGGCGGATCCAGCGCCTGGTCGAAACCAACGTCACCTTTCAGCGCCTGACCGAAGCGCAGATGGAAGACTACATCGCTTCCGGCGAATGGCAGGGCAAGGCCGGCGCCTATGGCATTCAGGGCCGGGCCGAGGCTTTCACGCGATTCATCTCGGGCAGCCATTCCAATGTGGTCGGCCTGCCTTTGTTTGAAACCGCGCAAATGCTGCGAGGGATTGGGTGGCTGAAGCCCTGATCCTGGCCGAGGCCTCCCCTGGCGAGGTGCGGACCGCGCTGCTGCTGGGTGGGAGGCTGACCGAAGCCTGGGTGGAACGCCCGGCACGGCCTGATGGCGTTGGTGATCTGCATCGCGGGCGGGTGGTGGCGATTTCGGCTGCCATGTCGGGTGCCTTTGTGGCGCTGGCCGCCAATGAAACCGGCTTCCTGCCGGAAAGTGCGGCGAGCGCACCGCGCCAGCCGATCAAGCAGGCGGTGCAGGAAGGGCAAATTCTAGGCTTGCGCGTGTCGCGCGCCGCACAAGGCGGCAAGGGGCCGAGGCTTTCGGCCCTGCTGACGGATACCGAAGCCGCGCTGGTTGCCGCCGCACCACAAGGCGCGCCGCGGCTGGTGGCGCGCGGGCCGTGTGCGGCACAGCGCCTGGCTGCGCGCTATCCCAATGCCGAGATTCGCGTGGCTGGCGCTGCGCTGGTGCCGCGGCTGCGCGTGGCGCTCGGTGATCGCGTGCAGGCGCAGCATGGCGCGGTATTCGATGAGGCGATTGAGGGTGAATTCGCCGCGATTGCAGAAAACGCGGTCGCTCTACCGGGCGGCGGTGTGCTGCATATCCAAACCACGCGCGCGCTGACCGCGCTTGATGTGGATAGCGGCGGCGCTGGCGATAGCCTGGTGCGCTTTAATGAAACCGCTTTGCCGGAAATTGCGCGGCAAATCCGGCTGCGTAATCTTTCGGGCGCTATCTTACTTGATGTGGCAGGGCTTTCCGGCAAGCGCCGGCAGGCCTTGCTGGAACCGCTGCGCGCTGCGCTGGCGCCGGATAAGCTTGTGCGCCTGTTGGGGCTGACGGGCCTCGGCCTGATTGAAATGGTGCGTGACCGCATTCACCCGCCCTTGGCGGAAATCCTGCACTCGCCGCTTGCGGAAGGCTTGGCGGCCTTGCGTCGGGCCGCACGTGATGCGGCGGCACGGCCTGCGGAACGCCTGATGTTGGAAGCGCGGCCAGAGGTGATCGCCGCCTTGCGCGATTTGCCCAGCGCGCTCGATGAATACGCAGCGCTGACCGGCCACGCCTTGGCATTGCGCGCCGTTCCATCCGGCACAGCACAGATACGGGAGGTACAGCGTGACTGACGCCGAGAAAAAACCACGCCGTCCGCGCTGCCCGATTTGCGGCCGCGCCCCTGCACCGGAACAGCGCCCCTTTTGTTCGGATCGTTGCCGGCAGGTGGATTTGGGCCGCTGGATGACCGAGGCTTATGCGATCCCAGCCGCCGTCACGCCGGAAGAAACCGAGGATTAGCCCTTCCCGCGCGGCGCTGCCCGGCCTAGCCTTCACCAAAAGGTTGAGGGGAAAGGTCCATGGAAGAATTCGACTATGTGATTGTGGGCGCCGGTGCCGCCGGCTGCGTGCTGGCCAATCGGCTGACCGCTTCGGGCAAGCATAGCGTTGCCATTCTGGAAGCAGGCGGCAAGGACAATAACATCTTCATCAAAATCCCAGCCGGATTCAACAAGACCGTCTATAACCCGAAGCTGAATTGGGGCTATGAAACCGCACCAGGCCCCTACATTGATAATCGCAAAATCCCTTTCCCACGCGGCAAGGTTTTGGGCGGTTCCGGTTCCATCAATGGCCATCTTTATGTGCGCGGCCAATCCGCCGATTACGATATGTGGGCGCAGCTTGGCTGTCGCGGTTGGGCTTGGGATGATGTGCTGCCCTATTTCAAGCGCGCGGAAACCCGCGGCAATGGCGGTGGCGATCCCGCCGTGCGCGGCAATAATGGCCCGCTTTCCATCGAAGATCAGCGCGACCCGCATGAATTGTCTGAAGCCTATATCGCCGCCAATGAGGCCCTCGGCCTGCCGCGCACGCCGGATTACAATTCCGGCAATCAGGAAGGCACGTTTCTCTATCAGCAAATGATGCGCGGCGGCCGGCGCTGGAGCCCCGCCGATGCCTATCTCCGCCCTGCCCTATCGCGGCCAAATCTGAGGCTGATCCAGCGCGCGCTGGCGGAAGCGATTGTCTTTGAAGGCAAGCGCGCCATCGGCATTCGCTATACGCAGGAAGGCAGCGCGCCGATTACCATTCGCGCGCGGCGCGATGTGATCCTTTCGGGCGGTTCGATCAATACGCCGCAGCTTTTGCAAATTTCTGGCGTTGGTGATCCGGAATGGCTATCCGGCATTGGCGTTGATGTTGTGCATGCGCTGCCGGGTGTGGGGAAGAACCTGCGCGACCATTACGCGGTGCGAGTCTCAGCGCTCGTGAAGGGTGCCGGTTCGCTCAATGAACGTTCCCGTGGCCTGCGTTTGGCGATGGAAGTGCTGCGCTATGCCTTCACACGCAAGGGGCTGCTGACGGCAAGCCCAAGCCATGCGGGCGGTTACTTCAAAACGCGCGAGGGTCTGGCCACCCCCGACATGCAGCTTTACTTCGCACCCGCCAGCTACCCGACCGGGCGCTATGGCGTAACGGATTTGGACACAAAACCGGGCATGACGCTTGGCTGTTCGCAGCTTCGCCCGGAAAGCAAGGGCTGGCTGAAGGCGCTATCAGCCGATCCGCGCGCCAAACCGGAAATCCAGCCGAATTACTTGCAGGATCAGATGGACCGTGACGCGCTGCTGGCAGCGATGAAATACATGCGGCAATTGCTGCAAACACGCCCCTTGGCCGATTACGTGGTTGCCGAGAATTTTCCCGGCCCCGCCGTGCAAACCGACGATCAATGGATGGCCCATGCGCGCGCCACGGGTTCCACCACCTATCACCCGATCGGGTCCTGCAAAATGGGGATTGACCCCATGGCGGTGGTTGATCCTGCAACCATGAAGGTGATCGGGATTGAGGGGCTCCGCGTGGCGGATGCTTCCTGCATGCCGACCATGGTTTCCGGCAATACCTATGCCGCCACCAATATGATTGCCGAAAAAGCCGCTGATTTGATCGCGGTATAATGTTTGGGGAGAGAGCAGATGAGATTTCGTGATCAAGGCGTTTTGATAACCGGTGCGGCGAGCGGCATTGGCCGCCAATTGGCCATTGCCTTCGCTGAGGAAGGTGCGCGGCTTGCGATTGCCGATATTGACAAGGCGGCAGTGGAAGCGACGGCCGCCGATATCCGCAAGCGCGATGGCGAAGCGCATCCCTTTGTCTTGGATGTGGTGAAGCCGGATGCAGTGCGCGATTTCATCGCGGGCGCTGAGGCTGTGCTCGGCCGGTTGGATGTGCTCGCGAATTGTGCCGGTGTGCGTGAAATCAGCCCGCTACTCGATCTTTCCTTTGAGGATTGGCAGCGCACCATGAACATCAACGTGACCGGCAGCTTCCTACCATCACAGGCTTTCGCGCGGCGGTTGATTGCACTCGGCAAGACAGGGCGGATTGTGAACATCGCCTCGACCCTTGGTCTGGTCGCGACACCGGAACGGGTGGCTTATGTGACATCCAAGCATGCGGTGGTGGGGCTGACCAAGGCGCTGGCGATGGAATTGGCGCCGCGCGGCATTCGCGTGAATGCGGTGGCGCCTGGCGTAATCCGCACGCCAATGACGGAACGCTATTTCCAGGATGCGGATGTGGCGCGAAAGATTCAGGAACTCCACGCCATGGGGCGTTCCGGCGAAACCCATGAAGTGGCGAATGCCATGATGTTCCTGGCGAGCGAGGAAAGCTCCTTCACCACAGGCGCGGTGCTGACGGTGGATGGCGGCTGGACGCTGGGGAAGAACATGACGTGAGGCGTATGTTCTAGGCTTCATCGCCACCCGGCATCAGCCGGATAGGATGCGTGGCGCGGAACACGTCACAGACCTGCTTTTGCAAGGCCAGATCAGGCTTTGATAGGCCGAGCGCTGCCGGCACACGCAACAGCGATACCGGATGCAGCAAGGTCGCCCCGCCGCGCCGAAAGGCCCAGCTTGCCGCACGCTGCACCGCGCGTTGCAGCGCGAAGCGGCGGAGCTTCACTGGCAATTCCGGGTGCCGGCGCAAAAAACGCAGCAGCGCCAGATTGATGTCGTGCAGGATCTGGCCCTCATTATCGGAAAGCCGACCGGGCGCAGAGGCGGGTATGAGCAGCAATGGCCCCCGCGCAATGGCTACCTTGCTGGCCAGGGCGATTTCCAATTCCAGAGAATAATCCTGGATGAAAACGCCAGGATCACAGCCCTTAATCTGCGGCAGTAGCGTTGCTTCGAACATCCAATGAGATGGAGAAGCCTGGGCACGGCGCAGGCTTTTTTCCAGAAGTGAACTGGCTGCCGCGGGTATTCCATCGGGCGCTGGTAATGCCGCGATGTCATCGGCGCGGGTTTCAGCCGGCGCATAGGTTGATTGCTCATCCCCCTGCGCCAAGGCTGCGCCTGCCTTGGTGCCGAGCATGGCCTTCAGCATACGCTCTGACGCCCAGGGCAGCAGGATATCATCGCCATCCATCGGCTTGATGTAGCGCCCGCGCGCCAGCGCCATGCCTCGATTGAGCGCCGGCGCCGGGCCTGTATTCTGCTGGCGAATGATCAATACCTCGGGCCAAGACGCGATGCGTTCGCGCAAGGCTTCCGGCGTGCCATCGCTGGAGCCATCATCAATGAAGATAAACTCCGCCTGCATCCCGCCACGCTGCGCCTCAAGCCCCGCACAAAGAAACGGTAGGAAGCTGAGTTTCTGGTAAAGCGTTACCACATAGGAAATATCGGGCCCAGTGGCCGCTTCCTTGCGATTGGTGAAGAAGATATCGCCTGTCATGAGGCCCCCCGAACCAATAAGCGCCGCACCACAAAGCCACCCACGCCGCAAAGCGCAATCACCAAAGCCATTGGTAGTGCCGTGCCGTTTTGTAGCGCACCAAGCGCCACGCCGGCCAGCGCGCCTGCGCCAAATTGCAGCGTGCCCATCAAGGCCGAGGCATTGCCCGCAATCGCGCCATGCGGCGCCATGGCGCGCGCGGCAGTCAGCGGCATGACTGCGCCGATCATGGAAACATAAACAAAAAGCGCGCCAACAATCCCGGCAAAACCGCCAAAGCCTGTGATGGTGACAGCAAGCAGCGCCAAACCCGCCAGCGCGCTGATAGTAAGCGCAATGGTCAGCATCTGCGCCGGCGCCACCCTATCCACCAGCCGCGCGGTGATTTGCCCAAACAGCATGATACCAATGGCATTGGCGCCGAAGTAAAAACCGTAATCCTCGGCCCGCACGCCATGCAATTCCATGAAGACAAAGGGCGATCCCGCGATATAGGCAAACATCCCCCCGATCACGAGGCCGCCTGCCAGCGCATGGCCCATGAAATAGCCATCGCCCAGTAAGCGCTGCCAGACGCCAAAGACCTGGCGCAGGCCATCGCGGCGGCGGCGTTCGACTGGCAAGGTCTCTGGCAGGAAAAGTGCAACCACAAACAGCAACAAGGCGCCGTAAGCGGCAAGGCACAGGAATATCCCGCGCCAGCCAATCACGCCCAGAAGCGCGCCGCCAATGATGGGCGCTATAATGGGCGCCACACCCATCACCAGCATCAGCCGCGCCATCAGCCGGATTGCGCCGCGTTCATCCGCGACATCACGCACCACCGCGCGAGAGATCACCATGCCCGTGCAACCGCCAAGCGCCTGCATCAACCGCGCGGCGATCAGGCTTTCGATATTGGGCGCCAGCGCGCAAACCAGCGAAGCCACCGTGTAAACGCCAAGCCCAATGAACAGCGGCAGGCGCCGCCCGTAACGATCCGCGAGTGGCCCGTAAAAGATCTGCCCAAGCGCCATGCCAAGGAAAAACACCGCAAGGCTCGCCTGCGCCGCCCCCGCCGTGGTGCCGAGCGCCTGGCCCAGCATCGGCAGCGCCGGCAGATACATATCAATCGAAAACGGCCCAATGGCCGCCATCGCGCCCAGGATGAAGGGCAGGCGCTTTTGAGGAATGCTCACGCCCTCAGATTTCGGGCGATGCTGCGAGCGCTTCCGCCGCCAGCTTGAGGGCGGCTTCGACTGCGACACGCCCTTCGGGTGAGAGTGGCGCTTGCGGCAGGATCGGGTCACCCACCGCAAAGCCCTGAATTTGCAAAGCGCCCTTGATGCAGGCGGCAAGCGAATGCGCGGCGAATAGTTCATTCACCCGCCACAACGCGCGTTGCAGCGCCATGGCCGCATCCCAACGCCCGGCGCGGCACAACTCATAAAGCCGCACGCTTTCACGCGGAATGGCACAAGCCGGCCCCGCCATCCAGCCCTTGCCACCAATCAGCATCACGGCCGCCGGGATATGCGCAGAAGCTGCAAAAACCCCGATGCGCCCTTGCGTGCGGTTGATGATGGACAGCAAGCGCCCGGTATTGGTGGAGGCATCCTTGATCAGGCAAATGCGCGGATGGTGCGAAAGCTTTTCAATCGCCGGCAGGGAAAGATCGGAACGCTGGAAATTTGGATTTGTGTAAAGCACCGTCGGCAATTGAGTGGCATCCGCAATGGCGGTGAAATAGGACACCACCGCAGCGTCATTCAACGGGAAATAGGCTTCCAGAATGGCCAGAATACCATCCGCCCCAATTGCCGCATAATCGCGCGCTTGGCGTTCGGCATCCGCAATCGTCGTTGCCGCCACCCCCGCCACCACCGGTACGCGGCCCGCGGTTTGCGACACCACAATTTCCACAATCCGCCGCCTTTGCGCAGCATCCAGATAGGCGAACTCACCCGTGCTGCCCAAGGGTGTCAGCCCATGCACGCCGGATGCGATCAGATGATCCACCAGCCGGCGCAATTCGCCTTCCAGCACCGTGCCATCCGGTGCCATGGGCGAAACCAGATAGGGGAAAACCCCATGAAATTCCTGCATGATCGGCGGTTTCCTACTGCGCCCGCGCCTGCGCGCGCAGCACATGCTTCTGGATCTTGCCAGTGGAGGTCTTCGGCAATTCCGCAAAGACAATATGGCGCGGCAGCTTGAAGGCCGCCAAATGCTGACGCGCGAAATTGATAAGGTCCTCAGGCGTTGCCGCCATGCCTGGCTTCAATTCCACAAAGGCGCAGGGTGTCTCACCCCATTTCTCATCGGGCTTCGCCACCACCGCCACCACGGCAACGGATGGATGCTTATAGAGCGCATCTTCCACTTCGATGCTGCTGATATTCTCCCCGCCTGAGATAATGATATCCTTCGACCGATCCTTGAGCTGGATATACCCATCCGGATATTTCACCGCGAGGTCGCCAGTATGAAACCATCCGCCCGCAAAGGCGGATTGCGTGGCGGCGGCATCCTTCAAATAGCCCTTCATGACAACATTGCCGCGCATCATCACCTCGCCCATCGTCGTGCCATCCGCGGGTACGGGCGCCATGGTCTCGGGGTCCATCACATCAAGCCCTTCAAGCGCCAGATAACGCACGCCCTGGCGCGCCATCAGCGCCGCCTGTTCCGGCGCGGGTTTCTCATCCCATTCGTCATGCCATTCATTCACCACCGCCGGCCCATAAACCTCGGTCAGGCCATAGACATGGCAGACAGCGAAGCCCGCTTCCTTCATGGCGGCGAGTACGGCCTCAGGCGGCGGCGCGCCAGCCACCACGAATTGCACTTGATAAATCAGGCTGCGTTTCTCGGCAGCAGGGGTCGCGAGCAAGGTCGCCATCACAATTGGCGCACCGCACATATGGCTGACCGCATGTTCGGCCATCAGGCGCCACATATCGGGGCCGCGCACGGCGCGCAGGCACACATGCAAGCCGGCCTGCGCGGTCACGGTCCAGGGAAAACACCAACCATTGCAATGAAACATCGGGAGCGTCCATAAATAGGATGGATGCTTGCCCATGCCGGCGGAAAGCACATTGCCGGTCGCCAAAAGGCAGGCGCCGCGATGGTGATAGACAACGCCCTTCGGCTTGCCCGTGGTGCCCGATGTATAGTTCAGCGTAATGGCATCCCATTCATCGCCTGGCATCGGCCAAGCGAAATCGGCGCTGCCTTCAGAGATGAAGCTTTCATATTCCTGCCCGCCCAGGCTTTCGCCATGCACCGCTTCCGGTGCCAGCGCATCATGCACTTCAATTACCATGGGCTTAGCGGCACATTCGGCAAGCGCCGCGCGCAGCACCGGCATGAATTCGCGGTCCACAACCACCGCCTTGGCTTCGCCATGATCAAGGATATAGGCCACCGTTGGTGCATCCAGCCGCGTATTGATGGTGTTCAGCACGGCACCGGCCATGGGCACGCCGTAATGGCATTCCAGCATTTCCGGGATATTCGGCAGGATAGCTGCCACTGTATCGCCGCGCCCAATGCCGCGCCTTGTCAGCGCATGCGCCAATTGTACGGAACGGTTACGCAGGCTGGCGTAATCGCGCTTCACCGCACCATGCACCACGGCAGGATAATCCGGATAAACCTGCGCGGCGCGTTCCAGAAATAATAGCGGCGTCAGCGGTTGATGATTGGCCGCGTTCTGCTCAAGCCCGCTTTCGTACTTGTTCAAGGCCATCTTCCTCACCTGTCTTCCCATTGCGGATGGCGCTTTTCCAGGAAGGCGCCAATGCCTTCCGCCGCATCACGCGCCATCAGATTTTCCGTCATCACCGAAGCCGCTTCGCAATAAGCCTCTGCCAGCGGCAATTCGATTTGCCGATTGAAGCCGCGCTTGCCCAGGCGCACCGTGATCGCCGAATGAGCAGCGATGCGCCCAGCAAGACCCAGCGCGGTTTCCATCAAAGCCTCACGCGGCGCCAGGCGGTTCACCAGGCCCAAACGCTGCGCTTCATCTGCCGGCACCATCTCACCCAACAGCAGCATTTCCATCGCGGCCTTACGCGGCACCGCGCGCGCCAAGGCCACGGCGGGTGTGGAACAAAACAGCCCGATATCCACACCGGGCGTACAAAAGCGCGCATCTTCTGCCGCCACCGCCAAATCACAGCTTGCGACCAATTGGCAGCCAGCAGCAGTCGCCACCCCTTGCACCGCGGCAATCACCGGCTGCGGCAGCCCCACAATCCCCTGCATCACTCGCGCGCAAGCCGCCATGGCATCGGCGTAAAAGCCGCGCCCGCCATCCGCATCGGCGCGATGCGCGGTGATTTCGCGCAAATCATGCCCGGCGCAGAACACCGTGCCGGCACCGGCCAGCACCACCGCGCGTGTGGAGCTATCTGCGGCGATATCAGCCAGCACATCTTCCAGCGCCTGCAATAGCGCACGCGAAAGGCTATTGCGTTGGGCAGGCCGGTTCAGTGTGATCACGCAGACCCCGCCCGGGCGATCTTCCCGCAGCAGGATGGGGGTGTTTTGCAGCTCTGTCTTGGACATGGCGGAATATTCCTGCCCCGGACGGGGGATTACAAGGTCTCGGAAGCCGTATAGCCTGACCCCAGGATGAAACACCAAGAGGAAAACGCTTCCGCCGAGACCACCGCGGCGCTGGAAGCGCGGCTCGCCGCGGTCAAGGCCAAGCGCGGCTATCTGCTGCCCCATCACGGGCTGCTGGCACTCGCCTTTCCCCGCCTGCTGGAAGGCTATGACGCTGCCTATTCCGCCATGGCCTTGGATGATCGCGTGCTCACGCATCATGACCGCGAATTCGTCTGGCTGGCGGTGCTGGCCGCGACTGATGAGGCTTTGGCCACACACCATATCGCCAAATTCCGCGCCGCCGGCGGGGATGATGCGCTGATGGGTGCGGCTTTCGCAGCCGCCGCGCTCGCGATAGGTGCCGAGGCATTTGATTTCGCCGCCCATCGCTGGGGCGCGCAATTGGCACCCTTTGATCCCCGCGCGGCCTATCTGGATGCTGTGGCGGCCATCGCCCCCGCCGCGCCACGCCGCCTGGTGCATTTGGCGCAATGCGCCGTGCAGGTCTGCCGCGCGCGTTGGCGGGTGCTGGAATGGCAGATCGAAGCCGCCTATGCGGATCACGTGCCGGAAGATGAGATCGCGGAAGCCATCACGCTTGCGATGTTCCCCGGTTCCATCCCGCGTTTCGTTGAAGCCTGCGGTGTTTGGCGCGGCTTGATCGCGGCGGGGCGTGTTGCGGCCTCAGAGCGCTACCGCGCCTGGGCGGCGCTGACCGGCCAGGGCGGCTTTGACGAGGCGGCAGCGAAAAACTCTAATGATAAATGAGGAAACCAATGGCCTGGACAGCAAAATACATCATCCAGAACGGCAAGAAGATCGGTTTTGATGAAGCGCGCGTGCATCCCTTCTCGGTCGGGCATGCCTATGGCGGCACGGTGTTTGAAGGCATTCGCGCCTATATGAATTACAGCACTGGCAAGCTTGCTGTGTTTAGGCTGGAAGAACACCTCGTACGGCTGGATCAGGGCATGAAATTCATGCGCTTCGATAATCCGCCATCGCGCGATGAAATGCGCCAGGCCGTGTTGGATGCGGTGCGCGCCAATGAACCGGATGATGATGCCTATATCCGCATCCAGGTGCATATCGAAAGCCTGGGGTCCATGGCGAGTACGGGCAGCGTCGGTTGGGCTTGCGGTGCCATGCCGCGCGAACGCAATGCCAAGCGCAGCAGCGGGCTTTCGGTGCATGTATCCTCCTGGACGCGCATCACGGATACCACCATGCCGCCGCGCATCAAGGCGACCGCGAATTACCACGCGGGGCGCATCGCCATGTTGCAGGCCAAGGCGGATGGCTATGACAATGCGCTGCTGATGACCCGCGCCGGCAAGATCAGCGAAGGCACCGGCGCCTGCCTGTTCATGATGCGCGATGGCAAGTTGATTACGCCATCACGTGAAAACGACATCCTGGAAAGTGTCACGCGCGATACCGTCATTCAACTCGCGGCCGAACATGGGCTGAGTGTGGAACAAGGCATAATTGACCGCACGGAACTCTATATCGCCGATGAACTATTCTTCTGCGGCACCGGCCAGGAATTGCTGCCGATCACGGCTGTGGATCGCCTCCCGGTTGGTGACGGCAAGCCGGGTGCGATCACCATGCGCTTGCAGGAAGCCTATGAAAGCGTTGTACGCGGCACCACCAATGCTCATGCGGAATGGCGCACGCCGGTTTAGTCTCGCCCCTCATCCGGGATGGCAAGGCGGGTGCCGCACGCCTTGCAATGCACCGTATCCGGATCATGGCGTTGCAGCCCGCAGCTTGGGCAGGGAAAGCGCACCTTGCGCGGGCGGAATAGCGCCTGCGCCAGGCGCAGAAACAGCGTGACGCCGCAAATCATGATAAAGACGGAAAGCAGCTTGCCGAATTTGCCTTCAAGCGTGATGTCACCAAACCCGGTCGTGGTTAGCGCGGTCACAGTGAAATAAAGTGCATCGGCGTAATCGGCGATTTTTGGATTGATGGCGCGCTGGCTTTCATAAACCACCGCCGTCATGACAAAGACAAAAACCGCCAGATGCACGCCGGCGATCAACGCTTCCTCATGCCGGCGAAAGAAGGGCACATCCTGGCGGAGTTCCATCAGCGTCCGGTAGGTATGCAAAAGCCGCAGCGTGCGCAAAACGCGCAGAAAGCCAAACCCCTCCCCCGTCAGAGGTGCCAGGAAGGACAGCACCGCGACAAGATCAATCAGGCTTGAAAATTTCAGCGCCTGACGCCCCGGTGCGCGATGCGCCGCGAGATGCGCGGCATATTCGGCGGCCAGAACCAGCCCGATCGCCACATCCACCACGCCAATCCAGGGCTCGCGCGGGATGAAGGATGTGCCAATCACGAAAATCAGCGTCAGCAGATCAAAGAAAATGATCCCGTAGCGAAAGCGCCGCGCGGTGGCGGAACTGCCGAAATAAAGCTCCCGAAGCTTGAGGCGCCAACCCTGAAATTGCACCAGCCCGGACACGGTGCGTGTGCGTCAGCGTGTCGGCGTGGGCGGCGTAGTGCTGTAATCGTAAAAGCCGCGCCCGGATTTCCGCCCATACCAGCCGGCTTCGACATATTTCGCGAGCAAGGGCGAAGGCCGATATTTGGAATCGCCCAAGCCCTCATGCAGCACTTTCATGACCGAATAGAGCGTATCGAGGCCGACGAAATCGGCGAGCTCCAAAGGCCCCATCGGGTGGTTGGCGCCAAGCTTCATGCCGGCATCAATCGCCGCCACGTCGCCCACACCTTCCATCAGCGCCTGGATCGCCTCATTGATCATGGGGCAGAGGATGCGGTTGACGACAAAGCCCGGCCAATCCTGCGCCATGACCGGCGCCTTGCCCATGCGCTTCGCCAGCGCTTCCACCGCCTGATAGGTCGCGTCTTCCGTCGCCAGACCGCGAATGATCTCAACCAGCTTCATCATCGGCACGGGGTTGAAGAAATGCATGCCGATGAAGCGGCCGGGCCGATCCGTCGCCGCCGCCAGCCGCGTGATGGGAATAGATGATGTGTTGGACGCCAAAAAAGCGTCCGGCTTCAGCACCGGGTAAAGCGCGGCGAAGATCTTCTTCTTGATCTCCTCATTCTCGGTCGCCGCTTCAATCACCATGTCGCAATCGGCGAAGGCGCCGTTATCGGTCGCCGTCACAATCCGCGCCAATGCGGCATCGCGATCAGCGCCGCTGACGCTCCCCTTGCTCACTTGCCGGTCCATATTCTTCGCCATGGTCGCCAGTGCGCGGTCAAGTGCGGGCTGCTGCACATCCATCAGCACCACCGGAATGCCGGAAAGCGCCGCCACATGGGCAATGCCATTGCCCATCAGCCCCGCGCCAATCACGCCGAGTTTATTGATTGCCGCCATGATGGATGCTCCTGTTATCATGCGTGATGGGGGCGCTGATCAAGCGGGCACCCCCATTAGGCAAATCACTTCTTATCGAGTTCGGCTTCCAATTCCGGCATGGCCTTGAACAGATCGGCCACCAGCCCGTAATCGGCCACCTGGAAAATCGGCGCTTCTTCATCCTTATTGATGGCGACGATCACTTTGCTGTCCTTCATGCCGGCCAGATGCTGAATGGCACCCGAAATGCCAACCGCAATGTAAAGCTCCGGCGCCACAATTTTGCCGGTCTGGCCAACTTGGTGATCATTCGGCGCGTAGCCCGCATCCACCGCCGCGCGGGAAGCACCAATCGCCGCACCAAGCTTATCTGCCACGCGTTCGACAATGACGAAGTTCTCTGCCGAGCCCATGGCACGCCCGCCAGAGACCACAATCCGCGCGGCCGTCAGTTCCGGGCGTTCGCTTTTCACAATCTCGGCGCCCAGGAAGCGCGAAAGCCCCGGATCGGCGGCGATCGCCGCGGCTTCAATCGGTGCGGCGCCACCTTCGGCGGGCACGGGATCAAAGGACGCGGCGCGCACCGTGATCACCTTCTTCGCATCGGCGGATTTCACCGTGGCCAAAGCGTTGCCGGCATAGATCGGCCGCACAAAGGTATCGGCATCCACCACATCAGAAATGTCAGACAGGATCTGCACATCAAGCAGCGCAGCGGCGCGCGGCATGACATTCTTGCCCCCGGCGGAAGCCGGCGCCAGCAAATGCGAATAGCCAGGCGCCAAAGCCACCAGCAAAGCGGCCATGGGTTCAGCCAGGCCATGGGCGTAGATGTCAGCCTCGGCGGTCAGCACCTTCACCACTGATGGCAGCTTGGCAGCGGCGGCAGCGGCGGGGCCAGTGGCGCCGCCCGCGACAAGCACATGCACATCGCCCAGCTTGGCCGCGGCGGCGACCGCGCTGCGGGTTGGCTGCGTCAGCGCGCCGTCCTGATGATCGGCAAGAACAAGCACCGCCATGGTCAAATCACCTTCGCTTCATTGCGCAGTTTTTCAACAAGTTCCTGCACGGAACCCACTTTCTTGCCGGCCTGGCGCTTGGGCGGTTCTTCCACCTTCAGCACGGTCAGGCGCGGCGCGGGGTCAACCCCCAGATCGGCGGGCTTCACGGTTTCAATCGGCTTCTTGCGTGCCTTCATGATATTCGGCAGCGACGCATAGCGCGGTTCATTCAGGCGGAGATCGGTGGTGATGATCGCCGGCAGCTTCAGCGCCAGCTTTTCCAGGCCACCATCCACTTCGCGCGTGATGTTCAGCGTGCCATCGGCGACCTCAACCTTGGACGCGAAAGTGCCTTGCGGCCAGCCCATCAGTGCGGCCAGCATCTGGCCGGTGGCGTTCATGTCATCATCAATCGCCTGCTTGCCCAGGATCACGAGGTCAGGCGCTTCCTTGGCGATGATCGCCTTCAGAATCTTGGCAACCGCGAGCGGTTCCAGCACGCCATCATGCTCCACCAGGATGCCGCGATCAGCACCCATGGCCAGCGCCGTGCGTATCTGTTCCTGCGCCACGGCGGGGCCTGCAGAAACTGCGATGATTTCGGTGGCGATGCCCTTTTCCTTCAACCGCACGGCTTCTTCCACCGCGATTTCGTCAAAGGGGTTCATGGACATTTTGACATTGGCTGTTTCAACGCCCGTGCCATCCGCCTTCACGCGGACCTTGACGTTGTAATCCACCACCCGCTTGACGGGGACCAGAAGCTTCATGATGCAACCATAGCCTTCAGGAAATGGGGGGACGATTGGCGCCGGAATGCCGCGCGCGGGGATCTAGCCCCCTTGCCCGACGAGATTCGTATTAAAGCCCTGTACCGAGCCGGGCAAGGCTGAGTCAGCTTTTAAGCAGCAAAAGCAAAATGGCGAAAAGCGCGACCGCGATGAATTGAAAGATAATGCGCCAGCGCATAAGCCAATTGGCGGTTTTGGGGTTCGCCTTGCCGCCCGCCATGCCCAGAATCCCGGCGAAAAGCACGCCGACAGTGGCCAGCATGGCAAGCGCAACCAGAATGGTGAGGATCGTCGTCATAGCGTGTCTCTACAGACTTTTAAGGGCGAGAGACAGCCCCACCCCGCACCGACCAGGCGAGCCCAGCACCAATCAGGGCAGTGACGATGCACAGCGCGAAACCCGCCTCATACCCGCCCGTCAGGTCCACCAGCAGGGAAAAGAAAGGGGGCGCGACCAGCATGGAAAGGCCAAAGACAAAGCCCGCCGCCGCCGTGGTGCCGCCCACCTGTCCCGCAGGCGCCAGCCGCGCCATTTCGGCCAGAAACACGCCATTCCAGCCTATGGCGGTGGCGCCCATCAGCATCCCGGCCAGGATGATGACCGAACCCGGCCAGCCTGGCCCGGCCAGCAAAAGCGCCAAGCCCGCCACCGCCGCGCCAATCCCAAGCCCGGTAAAGACCGGTGCGGCGCCGGTCCGGTCCGCCACCACCCCCCAAAGCACGCGTCCGGCCACCCCGGCTGCCTGCGCTAAAGCGAGGCGCATACCCGCTTCAGTCAGCGATGCCCCCAGGCTTGCCACCTGAAACACCACGAAAAAGGTCGAAAAGCAGAATTGGGAAACGCCATAAAGCGCGGACATGATCGTCATGCGCCGCAGCACCGGGAATTGGCGGAGCAAGCCAAGGCTCGCAGCCGCCGCCGCCCAAATTTGCCCTAGCCCCCGGATTATAGCCTTGGGATCGCGCTCCGCATCCAGTGCGGCACGGAGCGGTTGCAGGCAAAGCGCTGAAACCACAAGGAAAACCACCACCGCCAGCACGCCCTGGCGCCAGCCGGCCGCCACCGCAATGGGTGGCACAACAGCGGCCAGCAGCATGGCGCCGGCCGGCACGCCGCATTGCTTCAGGCTGAAGATCAGGCCCCGCCGCCGCGCCGGGGTGCGCGCTGCCAGCAAATGGCTGCCTGCCGGCGTCACCGGCCCATGGCCGAGCCCAGCAATAACGGCCGAGGCAAAAAGCGCTGCCGGATGCCCCAGCATGGCGAGCGCAATGCCAAAGGCGGAGATCAGCATCCCCGCTTGCAAAACCCGGATCCCACCAAAGCGATGTATGAAAGCCCCGGCCAGCGGCCCCGACACCATGGCCCCCAGATAGACCAGCGCCGTATGCACCCCAGCAAGCGACGCCGCGATGCCAAGCTCTGCCGCAATGGCGGGGGCGAGCACCGGCACGGTCAGGAAAACGCCCATCCCCGCCAGATGCGTCCCCAAAAGGGCGATCATCACTGTCCAGACAGAGGGAGAAGCGAGCATCTGCGCGGTGTAACGGCGCTGCCCCCCGCCGGCAATTGGCGCGCGAAGAAGACTTGACCCGCGCCCGGCAATGGGCTCGGAAGCCCTCCATGAGCATTTCCCTGGATTTCCGCCCGTTCATTGCGCTGGTTTTGAGCTTTCTGATGCTGGCCGTTCCGGCGCGCGCGCAGCCGGAACCGGGCAATCCCATCCACCATGCGCCCGCAGCCACAGCGACGCCAACAAGCAGCGCGGCGTCACCGGAAGTGGAAGCGCTGCTCAGGATTTTGCAGGATGATGCGCGCCGTTCCGAATTGATCCGGGCGCTGCGCGCTGCCGCACCAGAAGCAGAAGGCACCGCGCCCGCTGCCCCAGCCAGCACGGAACCTGCGCTGCTGGCGCCGAATACACTTGGTGCGCAATTGCTCCAGGGGGCGTCGCAGCGCCTTGCCGGGGCATCGGATCAGCTTGTCGCCGCCGTGCGCACCATTGCCGATTTGCCGGCGGTACTGAGTTGGTTGTCCTCCATCGTGCGGGACCCCATCACACAAAGCCGGGTCTTGGATGCTTCCTGGAAGGTCATTCTGGTGCTTGGGCTCGGCCTTCTGGCCGAATGGGTCGCCGCGTATTTCCTGCGTCGCTTCCGTGATCAGTTGGATGCCCATGCGCCGGCCGAAGCCGCTGGTTGGACCAGGTTGAAGCGCGTGCCTTTGGTGCTGGGGCGACTCGGGCTTGATCTTGTGCCCATCGCCGCCTTTGCCCTTGTTTCCTATGGGCTGATCAGCGCAGTGCATCCGCTGCCAAGCACGCAGCTTGTGATGCTGACGGCAAACAACGCCTATATAGCTTCCTGCATCATCATGGCGGCAGCGCGGATGCTGCTTTCACCGGCTTCCACGCATTTGCGGCTGCTGCCTGTCACCGATGAAACCGCGGCTTATGCGACCGTCTGGCTCAGGCGTATCGTGGTTGTTCTGGTCAGCAGCTACGCTGCGGCCGAAGCCGGGCTGCAATTTGGCCTGCCCTGGTCAGCCTATGATTCGACGCTTCGGATGGCGCTGCTATTGGTCACGCTGTTCCTGGTGATCATCATTCTGCAGAACCGGCAGGCGGTTTCGGATTTGTTGCGCGCGCCTGAGCTTGCCGAGGGTGAGGAGCCCACACGTTCACGGGCATTCTTCCGAGGGCTGCGCGATCGGGTGGCGGATATCTGGCATTTGGTGGCCATTGCCTGGTTGATTGCGCATTGGGGTGTCTGGGCGCTCGAGATTCATCAGGGCTTTTGGCGCCTGACGCGTGTTTCGGTCAGTACCATACTGATCCTGAGCCTTGCCAAGCTTGCGGATCTGGCGCTGCGCCGGGTCATCACCCGCGCCTTCAGAATAACGCCAGAATTATCGTCACGTTATCCGGGGCTGGAGGCGCGGGCCAATCGCTACCTGCCGGTGCTGAAGGGCAGCGTCAGCCTTTTCATCGGCGGTATCGCGTTGCTGTTCCTGCTGGAAAGCTGGGGCATTGAGGCCTTCAGCTGGTTCGGCCATGGCAAGCTTGGCAATCGGCTGATTTCTTCCATCGTTTCCATCACGCTGACCATCACCTTGGCGCTGGTGATCTGGGAAGGCATCAATGCCGCCATCCAGCGCCATTTGGAGCGCCTTTCACGCGATGCGAAGGCCGCGCAAGGGGCGCGGGTACGCACGCTTCTGCCCATGCTGCGGACAGCACTGCTGGCCGTTATTCTGATCTTTGTTGTGCTCTCCATCTTGACCGAAATCGGCGTGAATGTCGCGCCGCTTATTGCCGGTGCTGGTGTGGTCGGCATTGCGGTTGGTTTCGGCAGCCAGCGCTTGGTGCAGGATGTCATCACCGGCATTTTCTTGTTGTTTGAAGACGCAGTCGCGGTTGGGGATGTGGTGCAATTGGGCGGGCTGAATGGCGTGGTGGAACATCTTTCCATCCGGTCCATCAAGCTGCGCGCCGTGGATGGCAGCCTGCACATCATCCCCTTCAGCGCCGTCACCAGCGTGACGAATCAAACGCGCGATTTCGCCTTTGCCGTGATTGATGTGAATATTGATTATCGTGAGGATACGGATAAGGTCGCGGAAACCCTGCGACATATCGCGAGTGAAATGCGTGAAGACCCGCGCTGGCGCCCCGTGATCCGCGATGATCTGGATGTGATGGGCGTCGATCGACTGGGCGAATCCGGCGTGGTGATGCGCGTGCGGATAAAGACCGAGCCATCGCAACGCTGGGCCGTGGCGCGGGAGATGAACCGGCGCATCAAGCGACGCTTTGATGAGCTTGGGATTGAAATCCCCTACCCGCATCAGAAGCTGGTGCTGGAAGAAAAGCACCCGGCGCAAACAATCAACACAGCGCCAGAGCCGCCGCCGGCAAGGATTTAGGGAACCTCTGATTTAATCTCGCCTTCTTGGCCTATCACTAATTTTCTGATTCTCTTCCGCCTTGGCCAATCAACCCTTGAGGGTGCCCCTCATGCAGCAAAAGAGCTTCTCAAGCCTCGGCTTTGACCGCCACCACAAGCAGACACGACGAGAGCGCTTCCTGGCCAAGATGGAGATGGTGGTTCCCTGGGCCGCGCTCTCAGCCCTGATTGAGCCTCATTACCCCTCGGGGGAACGAGGCCGCCCGCCGATCAGGATCGAACGGATGCTACGCATCTATTTCCTGCAGCAATGGTTCAACATGTCTGA
>JADCFN010000072.1 GCA_020249505.1 Roseomonas sp.
GCAATCTCCCGGCAGTCGCCCAGGTAAAGCGTTGCCAGCCCAATCTTTTCCACGCGCATCACGCCACCGCCACGAATTTTACTTGCTCACGCGCCGCCGGTTCATCGCAGAACACATTAAATGGCAAATTCGGCCCAAAGCGCGGATGCACGAAAAACAGGCTTTGCGTAGGCGGCGCGAAGCTGTAGCGCTGCATTCGGCTGTATTCGTCAAACCCCTTCAAGGTGCCATTCACCACAAGCCCTGAATGCGGCTGCCAGATGCTTTGATGAAAATGGCCCAGCAGCAGCACATCAAAATCGCGCCCAAGCGAACGCTCCGCGCGGCCAGTCTTGATTGCGCCGCGCATGATGGGCCCCAGCGCACCGATAAGCCCATCACCGCCTTTGACCCCTAATTCGTGCCCATGCATCGCTAGAAATCGCGTGCCCGCCACCTGGAAAAGCGCATCGCCGGAAGCGGGTATCTGCCAGGTAATGCGCGCATCATCGCGCAGCCGATCCGAAAGCGCCTCATAAATCGCATGGTCAAAGCAGCTTGTGGCACCACCCTTCGCCATGGGCTTCTTGGTCAGGCGCCCGTGGTTGCCCGGCACACACACGGCATGAACCTTGCCGAAGGCTTCAGCCAGGCGCAGCAGCGCGGCATGCAAGCGGCTGACACACCAATTCGCCGCAGTCGGCGGCGCGCACCAATCCGTCCTGAACAATTCTTCATGCAACCAGCCAGAGACAAAATCCCCGCCCAGGATCACCACAATGCCGGGATATTCCGGCGTCTTCACATGATGAAAGGCCAGGTGCAAAACCCGATCAATCACAGATTTGACGCGCCTATCTGCAACCGCCGCGTTGAATTCATTCGCGCCATGCACTTGCGCCGAATCAACCGTTTCCCCGATGTGCCAATCTGACAACATCAGCACCGGCACACCCGGCGCATCCTTGCCAGCGGGCACGCGCACGGTCCAGCGCGGCGGAGCCTGCGGGTTTTCATGCAATTCAGCCGATAGCGCGCGGAACTTATCCGCCTGGGCAGCCTTGGCATCGGCTTCCGCAAGCAGCCGCGCCAATTCCCGGTTTTTGCTTTCCAGGGTTTTGTAGCGCACCCGATCTTCCAGGCTCATTTCCGGCAGGCGCTTGGCGCCACCATCCTTATGCCCTGAGCCGGGCCTCACCTGCAGCCCGGCTTCACGCGCACGCCGCAAACGATTGTGCATGGCGTTGTGCCCAATGCCCAGCGCCAGCGCAGCACGCGCCTTGTTATGCCCGGCCTTGTCATAGGCCTTGACGGTCTTGACCAATTCGGCACGGCTCAGCGGGATCGGCGGCATTACTTGTTCCCTCCGAATCGCTTCTCGAGCATATCAAGCCCGCGCGTGCCAAGCGCCCCGGCCAGGCCGGAAAATCCCGCAAGGCTGAAAATGCGCCAAGCGCTATCGCGAAGTGTAGGGTCTGCGTAAAGCATGGCACCCGCTGCAATCAGGCCAAGCGCCGCACCCACCACCGCTTCAAGCGCCAGCCGCCACCCCCGCGCGCCGGCATGCGCGGCAATGGTTACGCGCGCCGCCGCACCGGCGCCAGCCACCAGCGCCGCGACCTTGGCGATCACGTCAAGCGATTCTTCAGCCATGATAGATTTCCTTGCGGATACGGGATCAGATCGGCGGTTTGAGCCGCGCGGAAACGCCAAGCCAAAGGCCAATGCCAGCGGCCAGCACCGCCACGCTGAATAGCCGTTCGTGCCCACCCGCGATGGCAACAGACAGCGCCGCGCCAGCCGTCACGAAAAGCGAATCCTGCACGCAGTCGCGCGCATTGGCCCAGGTGCGGGCTTGGACAAAGTCAGGCACTTCTTTCGCCAGCGCATAGCCCAGCGCCGCCACGCCGAAAGCCCAACCGGGCGAAAGAACAAACAGCAGGCCGCCCGCGATCATAGCGCCGATCATGGCATGGGCCATCTGTCCGGCTGCCCAGGCGAACCAACTGTCACGCTGCGCCGATGGCGTATTGAGTTCAGCCAGGATCAGGCGGAGCCTTTTCATCACACGCTAATCGCCGCCGCCGCGACCTTGGCGACAAAGCCAAGCGAATCATCAGACATGATGGAGACTCCTCAAAGCCGCTCGACAATGCGGAAAGCGCCGCGCCACTTTCTCACGGCAAAGATGACCCGAGCGCAAAAATCCCGTCCACCTGTTCACTTGTGGCAAGGCTCGCTCCGATCATCGCGCTGATCAGCGGATGATCACGCGGAACTTCACGCATCGTTGCCCATGTCAGGCGGGCGAGAAAAGCGTCTTGTGCAGGCAGTTCTGCGAAGACCGCATCAATCGCCGCCGGAACCACGCCGGCCCGCCCCGCAGCCAAAGCCTCCGCTTCAGTAACGAAGCCGGTCAGGGCGAGGGCAGCGAAAAGCTGGCGACTGGTCAAGATGATTGGCGCAGAAGGCGCGGGCGAAACATAATCCGTCGAGTCTTCAAAAGGCAATTCATCACCCATTTGTCCCGCGATTTCCTGCGCCTGACCATAAAGCGCATCGCCGTCAACAATGTGATATGGGTTACCGTTAACAATCCCAACAAATGAGCCATCAACGCGCCTACGGGTCAACGATTCGATCATCATGCAATCCTCCATGCCCAGCCGATCCAAGTGATGTTAGCGCCCGGGGTTCCCAACGATGTACCGCCTGCCTGAATATCAAACCCATGGACAAAGCGATAATCTCCCGCCACACCAATTTGAAAACGGAAAACCAACCACGTGCCGCCCGAGGGCAATGTGTAGTTCGTTGCATAACCCGGATTTATGAACACAACCTGCCCGACACCAGATGCGGTTTGCGGCATTGATGCACCCGTCAGCACGCCAGAGGCGAGAACCAATCCGCCGCCAGTGCTAATTTCTTCAAACGCCCCGGCGCCAGCGGTTGTTCTTCCCAACAAACGCGCTGTCGCCATTGTCAATCCTGATGCGGCTGCCGCACCCGCTCGCGCAGACCCACCCACGGGCGAATAACTTTCAATCACCCAATTCCCAGACCCAAGCGACCGCGCCACCGCCGTATCGCCCGCCGCCGTGGTGATGTTTGCCGCACCCGGCAGGATCAAGCTGGTGGCATTATGTGTCAGCGTCAGCGCCGCAGCGAAGGCCAGAAAGCGCCGCGTGCCAGCCGCCACCGTGCCAAAGCTGGTGATTGTGGTTGTGCCAGTAATCCGCACATTCGGCGAAGCCGCTGCGCCAATATCCGTGGTGGCAGCGCTGGCAATATCCACCGGCGCGAAGGACCCCTCCGCCACCGTGAAGACATTGGTGGTAACATTCAGCCGGCCAATTTCAATCCAATCCGCCCCGTCATACATCTTGAGCGTCCAAAGGCTGGCTGATGGCGTATCATCATCCAACCACATCAGGCCCGCGATAGGCGCCGGCGGGGCGTTCGGCCCCTTCATGGTGCTGCCCAGCGCAGCCAGGGCGTTATTCGCGTCCGCTCGGAACGCCGCGCCGGAACCATTATCTAGAATCAAATCATGCTGGGGCATCAGACCACCTCATCCGCTGCCACGCGAAGCTGCGTGACCTCGATGTTGAATTCGGGTTGATAGGAACGAAGCTGCGCGCGGAACTGAAAGGCCCGCGCATTGAATTCGCCACTGTCCAAGCGCTGCCAGGCGGACCAGATGGGCGAACCGGCCGGGTTGTCATTGGTGCGGCGCGCTTCCACCCA
>JADCFN010000073.1 GCA_020249505.1 Roseomonas sp.
CAAGCGCCACCTTCGCCTTGAAGGCAGGGCTGTGGTTCCGGCGGGGTCGTCTCGTCATGGTGTCTCCTGTTCACGGCTTCATGCCGCAGTCAGGCAGAAAATCCACTTATCCCAGATGTGCAGATTCCCCGAGCCAGCTCTGACCTATGGGTCCATCGGCAATGGCAGCCTTTCCCATCTGACCATGACGCTGATGCAAAAGGCTGGTGATTTCCGCGTGGTGCATGTGCCCTATCGCGGCGGGGGTCCAATGAGTGCGGCGGCGGCTGCCGGCGAATTGGACATGCCCATGGCGACCAATGCCGGGCTTGGCGGCCAGGTGGGGCGTACGCTCCGCCCATTGGCGCAAACCGGCGCCAAGCGGTCAGCGCTATTTCCTGATTTGCCGACGGTGGCTGAACAGGGCCTGCCCGGCATTGATGCGCTCGCCTGGTGGGGACTGTTTGCGCCGGCGCGCGTGCCGGAAGCGATCCAGCGGCGCTTTCATGCTGCCCTGGTCAAGGCGCTGGCGGAACCCGAATTGCGCGCGCGCATGACCGGGCCTTTGGGCATTGATGTTGTGGGCTCAACGCCCGAGGAATTCGGCAGCTTCCTCAGGGCACAAATGGCGCTTTGGGGGCGTGTGGTGCGGGAAAACAATATACGTTCGGAATAGGCGCCCTGATCACGTCAAACCGCGATTGACGACCCTTTCGATTTCGGCCCGCACGAGACGTTCCACCAAAGGCGGCAGGTGCGTATCCAGCCAATCCTTCAGGATCGGGCGAATTTCTTCGCGCACCAGATCCTCGATGCTTGGCCCGCCGCGATAGACCTGCGCCCCACGCTCGGAACTGACCGCGCGCAGCAATGACCCGACCGAAGCTGCCGCGGCCGCGGCGGCAGCTGGTGCAATAAGGCCCGAGGCATCATCCATCCCCATACGTGGCGCTGCCGCCGGCTGATTCGGCGGTGTGACGAGCATATCGGAGGTAAGCTCAAGCGGCTCCGGCCCGGAACGCGCGGCGGGAGGCGGTGGCGCAATTGGCGGGGGCGTAAATTCAGGCGCAGGCGCCCTGGGCGGCGGCGCCTCAGGCACCTCAGGGGCAAGCGCCTCGGGTGTTGTGGCTTCCTCCCCCCCCGTCGCCTGGGCCGCTGCCTCATCCTCATTCAGGATACGGCGGATGGACGCCAGGATATCATCCATGGATTGATCCTGCCCCCCGGCGGGGGGCGGGGCGGTGCCGCTCATGGTGTTCCTCTCAAAGGCGCACGGGGCGCCGTGGGGGCAGTTGCAGCCGTGGGTCGGGCCGCAACATCACTATAATCCCCAGTCCCAACCCAAAGGTTACGAACCGCCTGATGATATGCCTTCGGGTCGTAAAGCTGCACGGGCAGGCCAAGGTCCTGCGCCGTCAGGCGACCAATCGTGGCGGTCAATGAATAGGAAGCATTAACAAGGGTTGCCAGCGCCTGCACCAGGCTGACGCGGGCATTGAGCAATTCCTGTTCGGCATTCAGCACATCAAGCGTGGTACGGCTGCCGACAACCGCTTCCCGCTGCACGCCATCCAAGGCGATCTCCTGGGCGCGGATCTGGGCGCGCACGCTTTCCACCTGGGCGCGGGCGGTGCGCAAAGTTTCCCAAGCCTGCGCCGCCTGCTGGCCAGCAAGCCGGCGCGCATCTTCCACCAACTGGCGCTGCTGCTGCGCCTGCTGGCGCGCCTGGCGCACGGCGGCGTGTTCGGCGCCGCCCTGATACAGCGGCACGGAGAGATTGGCGGTGACTTGCGAACCGGTCTGGCGGGTGCCGCGCGCACTGTTATTGTCCAGCCGGAAGGTCTGACCCTGTACACCGATGGTTGGGAGTAAGGCACCGAATTGCAGGTCTATGTTTTCGATCGCTGCCGCTTCGTCGAACATGGCTGCAATGACAGTCGGGTTATTGGTGCTGGCTTTTTGCACCGCGTCCTGGGCGGAACGTACTGGCGGGATCAGCGGCTGCGGGGGCGAAACTCTATTGGGCGCCATGCCAATCAGGCGCTGGAATACCGCCCGTGACGATTCCCGATTGCCATCTGCCTGCTCCAGCGCAGCGCGGGCACCGGCCAAGCGCGATTCCGCCTGCGCAACATCGGTGCGGGTGATTTCACCAACCCGAAAGCGTTCATTGGTGGCTTGCAACTGCCGCGATAGAACCTGAACATTATTTGTATTCAGGCGGACCACTTCGGTATCCCGAATGACAGCGACATATGACGCAACGGAATCCAATAGCACCTGCTGTTCGGTCGCAATCAGGCGGGAACGCTGGGCGTAGATTTGATTTTCCGCTCGCCTTGTGCCGGCCACGGTGCGGCCGCCGCGATAGATCGGCTGGGTGATGGCACCGGTGATATTGCCTGTATTGCGGTCAATATCAGTAAAGCGTGAATAAGGGCCAGTCGCGCTATCTACACGCGACCGCGCCGTGGCATCCGTGTAGCCGCCAGCGCCTGAAAAGGTAACACTCGGCCGCCAGCCAGCCAGGGCCTGGGGTAGGTTTTCATCAACCGCGCGAAGCTGCGCCCGTGCAGCCAACAGCGCCGGGTTATTCGCGTATGCCGCAGCCAGGGCTTCCTGAAGGGTTTGCGCGCCAGCAGAGGCAAGCGGTGCCATGGCCAGCGCCGCAGACAAAAAAAGCGATGCACGAAAACTTCTCATCAAGTGCAACCCCCAAGCCCCGGCCTAGCCGCCGAGGTAACCCCACCCCGAAAACCCAGGACAGCTTCGAGGTAAGGTTACAGCATGCGCGGGCGGTTGCGCCAGCCCAAGAGTGGATACAACCGAAACAGCCCTAAAATGCGAAGCTGGGTTTTGGCTGAAAAGCAGGCAGCGGCGCGGCATGTGCCTCAAACGCGGTGCGAGGCGTGAAGCTGCCGCCAATATGGCGCACCAGCGTTGCCCGCGCCGGCGGCCCCCCGGTAGTGACCAGCGCTACCAGGCGCCCGCCTTCTGCCAGCAGGGTTTCAATGGGGCGTGGAATGGCCGCAATACCGCCTTCAATGATGATGACATCGAAGGGACCAAGCCCGGCTGGCAGATGGGCCGGGTCTTCCCGCAGCAGGCGGACAGAAGCTTCGGGCAGGCAGCGCGCCAGGCCAGCCTGCGCCAGGCCAAGCAGTGCAGGGTCGTTTTCAAGCGCCGTCACATTGGCGCCCATGGCCGCAAGCACGGCCGCGCCATAGCCGCAGCCTGCACCCAATAATAGGGTCCGGTCCCCGCGGCGGAGCTCCGCCAGTTGGAAAAGCCGTGCCATGACCATGGGCTGCATCAGCGCCCGCCCGCCCGGCAGGGGAACATCCGCATCCGCATAGGCACGTGGCGCAAGATCAGGCGGCAGGAAAGCTTCTCGTGCCAATGCGCCAAAGGCCGAGAGGATCCGCGGATCCTGCACCTGGTTTGGCCGCAACTGGCCATCCACCATGAAAATTCTGGCGCGCGCAAAATCCATCATGCCGTTCCTTCAAGCCTTGTTGCTTCCCTTATAGGTCTGCGGGCACGGCCCCGCCAAGGTGGTGCTTGACCCAGAACGGGCGTGGCCCGATAGAGACGCCGTGGGGTCCGGTGGCCGAGTGGTCAGGCAAGGGTCTGCAAAACCCTCTACAGCGGTTCGATTCCGCTCCGGACCTCCAAAGTGCTTTTTTGTGAAGCCGCAGGGCTTTGACATAAAGCGCCGCGCTGCTATTAGGCGCGCCGGCTCCTGTTCCCCGATAGCTCAGCTGGTAGAGCGCGGGACTGTTAATCCCTAGGTCGTTGGTTCGAGTCCAACTCGGGGAGCCATAAAAATCAAAGACTTACGAGCGCGTTGCCTTCCAAAAAAATCGGAGTTTTTCGCCGTGGTGCCACTATGGTGCCAGATTGGTTGGGCTTGGTGGAACTCGCCCAGGCCGGGCGTGCCTTGGCGTCTCTCGGGTGATCGTAGCGTCTAAGCTGGATCAGTTTCGCGTTGGGCCCTTGGGCGCCTGAACGAGTGGGCGAGTTCTACAGGCGCGTACGGGTGCAAGCGGAGATTACACCGGAAGGCGCGTTAACGCCCGTTATGGCGGGCCCCATTCAAGGAGCATGAAGCCCAGCTCGGGGCTCCCGGGCGCAGGGGGCGCCAGTTCTTCGCGCGTCGCCGACCAGCCGCCCCCCTACCCGCCCCCGCGCTTCCGGGCTGGCCCATCCGCCCTCCCTGGTCGTGGCCGGGTTAATGGCACCGCTAAGCCGCTTGATGATGTAGGCGTCAAACCCCGCCAGTGTGGCTGAGTGCCGCGGCCGCGGGCGAGGCTCGGTGTCTTTCAGCCAAATGATTTCGGCTAACCCTACATGATAGCACTTCGCAAAAAAGGATGCCTTGTCCAGCGCAAAGCCTGATTACCTTGAGCAGGGACCAGGACCCGCTGCCTGTAACTTCAAGACTGAAGGCACCCAATATGCCTAAGGGAGAAATCACCATGTCTTTGTCACGCAGAGTTTTTGTCTCCACTACCGTATCATCTGGATTAGTCTTCAAGTCGGCACATTCACAGCCACGGCAATGGCCCAACCGGCCAGTGCGCATCATCATACCTTATGCACCTGGCGGGCCCGTTGAAATTCCCGGCCGATTTATCGCCGAGCATCTGTCTCAACGGCTTGGCCAGCCTGTGATTGTTGAAACCCGACCTGGCGCCGGCGGTGCCATAGGCACCAAACAGGTCATCGCAGCGCAGGATGATCACACCTTTCTGATGATCACCGGCGCCGTGGCTATCCA
Organism: Roseomonas sp.; assembly: GCA_020249505.1. GTDB lineage: Bacteria > Pseudomonadota > Alphaproteobacteria > Acetobacterales > Acetobacteraceae > Neoroseomonas. Next base: position 4,760 of record JADCFN010000073.1, read on the forward strand.
GCCCGCGGTCAAGCCAGATATCGGCTATGATCCTTTGATTGATCTCTTGCCCGTGTCGCTGGTCTCGGAATCAAGCATGTGCTTTGCGGTACGGCCCAACGCGCAATTCCAGGATTTGCGCGGACTAATTGCTGCGGCGAAAGCCAGTCCTGGAAAAATCACCTACGGAACTTCTGGTAATGGCACTACAACGCATATGGCACCGGCGCTATTTGGTATTCGTGCCGGTATTTCTTGGCAGCATGTCCCCTATGGTGGTGCTGGTCAGCTTATCAGTGGATTTCTTGCAGGCGACGTTGATGTCATGAGCGCTGATGTCGCTTTGATGCTACCACACATCCGTGAGGGCAGAGCGAATGTTCTTGGTGTCACGGCACCAAAACGCTTGGCGATCCTACCTGAAGTACCCTCCATTACAGAGGTAGCACCCGGTACCGGCATAATGATCTGTTTTGGGATATGTGCCGCGCGCAATATGCCAGAGTCAAATATTGCCCGCTTTGTTAGTGAATTGGAGCCACTGCGCTCTGGATCAGTACTTGGTCAACGGATGGCGGCTTCCGGAAGCACGCTATTACTCGCTGGCCCACAAGAGTTAGCCGAAAGACTGCGTCATGAATTACCACTTTGGCGGCAAGTAGTTGCCGAGGCAGGCATCAAGCCGGATTGAGTCATGCCAAATGCTCCGCCGACATTGTTGGGCGAAACTGCACCCAAGGCCGCGCTGTTTCCTGAATTGCCGCGATCCGCATCATATCTGTCTCAGCCCCCCAACGTCCTACGATTTGAAGCGCTGTCGGCAGGCCATCCGTGGCGAAGCCTGAAGGTATAGTAGAGGTGGCTCGGTTTGTTTGAACAGTTCCTGGGCGTCTCCTAAGTGTATTCCTACCTTGGTTAGGCCGCCATCGGAATTGATGGCAGCGCGGTAAAATAGGCCTCGTCCGGTGTCTGCCCGTCAAGGCTCGAATGGGGC
>JADCFN010000074.1 GCA_020249505.1 Roseomonas sp.
ATATTTGGTGGGCCGATTCACGCTGCTGTCGGGATCCGCCAGCAGCGATCGGGCCACTAGTGGTGCGATTCATGCCAAGCTTCCCCGATCCAAGCCTGCGCCCGCGCACCACTAGCCCTATTTTTGGTGGGCCGATTCACGCTGCTGTCGGGAACCGACAGCAGCGATCGGACCACTAGACGATGACCGAAGCTGAATGGCTCGCCGCGCTGCCTGACATGGTGTTTCGCACCATATTGCTGCTGGCGCGCATCGGTGCGGTGGTGATGCTGATGCCCGGCCTGGGGGAGCAGGAAGTCCCCAGCAATTATCGGCTGGGGCTTGGTTTTGCGCTCGTCATGGTGCTCTACCCGGTGCTGTCGCCTGCCCTGCCCGGGACGCCCGATGCGGTGGGCGAGACGCTGCGCCTTATTCTAATCGAAATCCTGATCGGCATCTGGTACGGCGCCCTGGCGCGGCTGGTCACAATGGCCATGATCATGGCGGGGCAACTTCTCGCGCTATTGCTCGGGCTGTCACAATTGCTCGTGCCAGATCCGGCCGTTGGCGGGCAGAATCCCATCACGGGGCGGTTTTTCGCACTGATCTCGGTGGTGCTGCTGCTGAGCAGCGGGCTTTACGCCTTGCCGCTGCGGGCACTTGCGGAAAGCTATGCGGTGCTGCCGGTTGGTGAGGGATTCCTGGCAGCACCAGGTGCGGAGGCCATGGCGGCGGCCGTTGGGCAGAGCTTCCTTCTCGCCCTGCAATTGATGGCGCCCTTCCTGTTGCTGTCGGTCGTGCTGAATGTCGCCTTCGGGCTGCTCGCACGGATTGCGCCGCAGGTGCAGATCTACTTCCTCGTCGTACCGGGTCAGATCGTGCTTGGCCTTTTGCTGCTTGGCCTGTTATTGCCAAGCATGCTCGGTTTGTACGCCAGTATCGCGCGGGAGACCTTCCTCACCCTGCCTGGGATGCGTTGAGCCATGTCAGGCAGTGGCGGTGAGGAAAGTGGCCTCGAGAAAACAGAAGACGCGACGCCAAGGCGCATCCAGAAAGCGCGTGAGGAAGGCCAGATCGCCATGTCGCGCGAAGTGGTGGGCTTTGTCGCGCTTGTCTTTGGACTGATCGGCTTGACCTTCGGCCTGCCGCCGCTTGGATATGAATTGATGCGCGGCATGCGCGGCGTTTTCGAAAATGGTCATCAATTGCAGACCAGCCTGGTTGCGACCGAAATGATGCGGCTTGGCCTGCTTGCCGCCCTGCCGGTTTTGCTCTTGGCCATGATTGGCGCCATTGCCGGGACCATGCTGCAAAGCCGGGGGCTGGTCTCGGCCAAAGGGCTCAAGCCGCAACTCTCCCGCATCAACCCCGCCTCTGGAATCAAACGCCTGATTGGCGCCGAAGGCGGCATCGAATTGATCCGTACATTTATCAAACTCGCGGTGGTTGGCCTGTCCCTGTGGTGGGCGCTGGGCGACCCGCGGGAGCTTCGCGCCTCCCTGTCCTTGGGGCCGGGCGATCTTTTGCATCTGATGGTGCGCGCGGCGAAGGATCTTGTCATCGCCGCCATGATTGCCTTCGCTGCCATTGCCACGCTGGATTACATGGTAGTGCGGTTTCGGCATTTGCATAAGCTTCGCATGACGCGTCAGGAAGTGCGGGAGGAAGTGAAGGAGACCGAAGGCGATCCTATCATCAAAGGGCGGATCAGGAGTCTTCGTATGGCGCGCGCGCGTCGGCGCATGATGGCGGCGGTGCCCAAGGCGGCAGTCGTGATCACCAACCCAACCCATTACGCCGTGGCGCTTGCCTATGACGAAAATTCCCAGGCAGCGCCAAAGGTCGTGGCGAAGGGCGCGGAAGCGGTGGCAGCACGCATCCGAGCCTTGGCCGAGGAATCCAATGTGCCGCTGGTATCCAACCCCCCCTTGGCGCGGGCGCTGTTCAAGCTGGAATTGGAAACCGAAATCCCGGCCGAACATTATCAGGCCGTTGCGGAAATCATCGCCTATGTCTGGCGCCTGCGCGGCCGCGCCGGGGCAGCTGCGTGACCAGCCGGGCTGAGGCGGCGGCGGATTCCTTCCGCAGGCTTTTTGAATCGGAAGAAGAAGCCGGGCTTGCCGTGCTTGATTCAGAAGGGCGCATCCGCGCCGCAAGTGCGGTGCTTGAACGACTTTGCGCTGATGGCCCGGCGCCAGGGCCGGGGCGCGATCCCGCGCTGCTGTTTGCGGAAGCAAGCCAGGATGCGGTGCGCCAGATCATTTCCGTCGCACTGGCCGGCCCACCCGCGCCGCCGGCGGTTGAAGCGAAGCTCGCCGCACCCGACCAGGCGCCCGATGCGGCGGTGGAGGTCCATTGCCGCCCCCTGCGCGGAGAGGCTGGCGCCCTGTTGCGCGTGCTTGACATCACGGCGCGGCGGCGGCGGCAGGCGCAGTTGGAAGAAGCGGCGCGGCTGGAAGCGGTGGGGCGGCTTGCCGGCGGTGTCGCGCATGATTTCAATAATCTATTGGCTGCTGTGGGTGCGGCGGCGGAAACAGCGCTGGCGCGCGGGCAGGATGCCGCAACGGCTGAGGATTTGCGCCAGATCTTGGATAGTGCCGGGCGCGGTGCCCGGCTGGTGCGCCAGCTTCTGGCCTTTGCCAGCCGGCAGGCCGTGCAGCCCCGCGTGGTGGCACTTGATCGTGCGGTGGATGGCATGGCGCCGCTACTGGCGCGGCTTTTGGGCCGCCGCATCCCGATCACGCTTGATCTCGAACGGCCCGGCCCCTGCGCGCGGGTGGACCCCAGCCATATTGACCAGGCGCTGATGAATCTGGCCGTCAATGCGCGTGATGCCATGCCGCAGGGCGGCAAGCTCCATATCTCCGTCAAAAGCCGCGACCTGCAAGCGCCCGAACCGGCGCAGGGCGGCACCATTACCCCTGGCCCCTGGGTAGTTCTCGAAGTTCAGGATGAAGGTGCTGGGATGGAGCCCGAGCAAATCTCCCGCATCTTTGAGCCCTTCTACACCACCAAGCGCGATGGCGGCGGCACAGGACTTGGGCTTTCGACCGTGCTTGGCATTTTGCGGCAATCCGGTGGGCATGTATCCGTACGCTCCCGCCCTGGTGAGGGTAGCAGCTTTCGCTTGTGGTTTCCGCGCGTCGCGGCCGAGCCTGACGCACCGGTTGCGCATACGCCCGGCATTCATGCGGTCGGCGCTGGTCGGCGCCTGTTGTTGGTGGAAGATGAAGCACCGCTGCATCGCCTGCTGACCCGCGCACTGACAACCGCAGGCTATGAAGTGACGGCCGTAGAAGATGGCGAAGCCGCACTCGGCGCCATTGCTGCGGGGCTTGAGCCTGATCTCGTGATTTCGGATGTTGCCATGCCGGGCAATATTGATGGGCTGACGCTTGCGCGCCGCCTGCGACAGACGCGCCCCAAACTGCCTGTCCTGCTGATGTCAGGCTATGCCGAGGGCACGTTGAGCGGAGAGGTAGTCTCCGAGAAATTCATGTTTCTGCAGAAGCCCTTCCGCATTTCCGAAATGCTCTCTCAGGTCGCGAGCGCGCTGGCACGCCACTGATCCCGCCAAGTCCTTACCCCATCAGCTATCGTCAAGGGCAGGTCTTGATGTGGGATGATGATAGTGACCGCGTGAGCCCCGTGATGATTGAACGCTAGATCGAGTTGCGTTCACACAGGTTCACGCAACCCGCTCTACAGCTTTGTTCTTCGAGCATCTTCACCCGTTCAGATGATTCCATCTGAACGCGATCTACGCCAGAGAACCGAGGTCACACCAAGGATTGGGCGATAGCTTCAATATCGACAGCTGCGGCAGCGCTCGGATGACGGGTAAGTAGGGGCACCTGATGGCGTATTGCATCGCGCACCTTGCCATCGCGCCGCACAATGCCGGCCAGGGGGATCTCGCGTTTTAGGAAAGCGCCCGCTGCGCGCCGCAGAGCTTCATAGGTACGCTGCCCGCTGGCACGGTCATCCGCCATATTCACCACGATACGTGAAACACCGCCTGGACTGTCCATGCCATGCAGTTTCAGCACCGCATAGGCATCGGTCAGGCTGGTTGGTTCTTCGGTCGCCACCACAAGCAGTACATCCGCCGCTGCCGCGATGCGCCGCTGGGCCAAATCAAGCCCGGCGCCCAGATCAACCACCACATCCTGCCACTGCCGCCTTGCATTACCAAGCGCTGCCAGGAAGGCATCCAGCGCGGCGGGGTTCAATGAGGCAAGCGCGCCTGAGCCGGAACGCCCCGCCAGAACCTCAAAGCCGGCATCCGGGATGGGCGTGGCAGCTTTGGCCACGGTCATTTTGCCAGAGAGAACCGCAGCAAGATCGTGTTCCGGCTGGATGCCAAGCTGCACATCAATATTGGCAAGGCCAAGATCCGCATCAGCAAGCAGCACGCGACGCCCTTTGCGCGCCAGCGCCTGAGCAAGGCTGATCGAAAACAATGTCTTGCCAACGCCGCCTTTGCCGGAGGCTACCACGATCATGCGCCCAGTTTGGGACGCGCCACTCCCGTTCGACATCAAGGGTTTTCCTTACCGGACCCTGCGGCCCCGCGCTGAGCAGAAGCGTTCTGTGCAGAAGAGAGCAAGCGCGATGCCAGCCCCTTCGGCGTCAGGGTTTCAAGCCCATCAGCAACTTCCGGGCCGATGCCCGCTTCCGTCAATGCAAGCGGCCCCGCCTTGGCCGCCATCAATACGCCCCCCAAGCGCCGCGCCGCATCCAGCCGGGTCGCCAGTAAATACTGTGCGCCAAGGGCGGCAAAAGCGCGCGCCAGATCGGCAGCTTCTGCCGGATCAAGCCCAGCCGGCAGCACGACCACCATATCCGCCCCGGCCTGCACCGCCAATTGTCGCAATTGCCGTGCCTGATCCTCATTGAAGGGATCGCAGCCTGCAGTATCAATCAGCACCGGCTGGCCGGGGCTGCGATGCACCAGCGCCTTCGCGAGCATGGCAGGTGTTGGCGCCACCGCGAGCGTGACCCCCAAAACCCGCGTAAAAGCCGCAAGCTGTTCGACCGCACCGGCGCGTTGGCCATCCGTGGTGATAACCAGCGGAGGCGTACCGGCAAGCACCATGCGCGCGGTGAGCTTGGCCGTCGTGAGGGTTTTTCCTACGCCGGGCGGGCCGGCCAGCAATAGCGGGCGGTCCCGGCCCAAGGGCAAGGTGGCGAAGGCCAAGGCCTCGGCCAGGCTTTGCGGCAGGGGGCCTGCTGACAAGGCCTGGGAAAGGCTAGGCGGGATATTGTGGAAATCAAGCGGACCGGGCGCCGCAAAGGGCGCAGCACTGGTCAGCGGTTGGATCAGCAGCGGTTCATCCGGTTCCAGCGCTGCGGTGATTTCGACACCATGGCGCGTGCGGCGCTGTTCGAGGATGATCGCATCCGCGCCAAGTTCGGCGCGTATTTGCGCCATGGCTTCGGCCATGGTGGCAGCGTGGAAAAGCTTGAGCCGCATGCTTCAGCGGCCCCCTTGCGCCGGGCACAGGCTTTGCGGGGCGCGCGCCACCTAAAGCGAGCCCACGGTTCGAATGCGTGCGCGCGGATGAATCTCCGTATGCGCCAGCACCGGGGTTGCCGGGCGGAAGCGTTCTACAATGGCGCGCACATGGGCGCGAATGGCGCCCGAACAAACCAGCACGGGTTGTTCGCCCATGGCATTTGCCTTGTCGAAAACATCGCGCAGCTTTTGCATGAATTCCGAAAGCTTGGATGGCGCCATGGCAAGCTGCCGATCATCCGCGGGGCCGATCAGTGCTTCGGCAAAGGCGACTTCCCAATCGGCTGACAGCGTGATCATCGGCACATAGCCCTCAGGCCCACGCGCTGCATCCGAAAGCTGGCGTGCCAGGCGCTGACGCACAATCGCCAGAATGCTTGGCACCGTGCGTGCGCCGGCGGCATTCGCTTCCTGAATGCCTTCCAGGATCGTCGGCAGATCGCGAATGGAAACCCGTTCCGCAAGCAGACTTTGCAGAATGCGCTGAATGCCGCCAACGCCGATCGGCTGTGGCACCAGATCGGAAACCAGTTTCTTCTGTTCCGCCGGCAATTCATCCAGCAGCTTCTGCGTTTCAGAGAAGGACAGCAGCTCGGCCATGAATTCGCGGACAATTTCGGTGATATGGGTCGCGACCACCCCGGCGCAATCCACAACGGTGCAGCCACGCGCCAATGCTTCTTCTCGCCGCGCCTCATCAATCCATAGCGCGGGCAGGCCAAAGGTAGGCTCCGTGCAGCGTTCTCCAGGCATGTCGGGGGTGCCGCCCGATGGATCAATCGCCAGCAGCAAGGGGGGGCGCAATTGCCCGCGCCCTGCCTCAATCTCCTTCACCTTGATGCTGTAAGTATCGGATGGCAGCGAGAGGTTATCCTGAATGCGCACGGAAGGCAGCACAAACCCCATTTCCTGCGCAATGCTGCGACGCAAACCCTTGATTTGTTCCGTCAGCCGCGGTGCATCTCCGGCAGCGAGCGACAGCAGCCCATAGCCCAATTCCAGCCGTAGCAAATCCATCTTAAGGGATTCGGCAATCGGCAAATCGGCCTCGGGCGTTGGCAAGGGCGGCTTGCTTGCGGCGATGCTACGTTGCTGTTCCTTTTGCGTGAGCCGCCAAGCGCCAAAGCCGGCCGCACCTGCCAGGGCAATGAAGGGCAGGAAGGGCATACCCGGCATCAGCGCCATAAGGCCCGAAGCGCCGGCAGCGATTGCAAGCGGCTTGGGGCTTGAGGCCAATTGCTCGACCAGCGCCTGATCAGCGGTGCCTTCCGTGCTTCCCTTGGTGACCACGATACCGGCAGCGACCGAAACCAGCAGCGCAGGAATTTGCGTGACCAGCCCATCGCCCACCGTCAGCATCGAAAAAGTGGTGACCGCATCGCCAAAGCCCATGCCATGACGCAGCAAGGCGATGGCGATGCCGCCAACCAGATTGATGCCGGTGATGATCAGGCCCGCAATGGCATCGCCGCGGACGAATTTCGCGGCACCATCCATCGCGCCATAAAAGCCGGTTTCCGCTTCCAATTCCTTGCGCCGCGCGCGGGCCTGGCTTTCTTCAATCAGCCCGGCCGACAAATCGGCATCGATCGCCATCTGCTTGCCCGGCATGGCATCCAGGCTGAAGCGCGCGGCAACTTCGGCGATGCGCCCACTGCCCTTGGTGATGACCACGAAATTCACGATGAGCAGAATGAAGAAGACGATCATCCCGACCGCAACATCGCCCCCCATCAGGAAGCCACCAAAGGCGGAAATCACATGGCCTGCGGATTCCGGCCCCTCATGCCCATGGGTCAGGATGATGCGCGTGGTCGCGACATTTAGCGAAAGACGCAGCAAGGTTGTCAGCAGCAGAAGCGTGGGGAAGGAGGTGAAATCAAGCGGTCGCTTCAGGAACAGCGACGTCATCAGCACAAGCACGGAAAGCGTGATGGAAATCGCGAGCCCAAGGTCAAGCAGCAGCACCGGCAGCGGGACAATAAGCACCACCAGCAGCAGCGCGACACCAAGTGCCAGCGCCACGTCATTGCCGGGCTGGGCGCGCTTTAACCAGGAAGGGACCAGCGTTTCTGACACGCGCTTCAGTCAACCGCCGCGGAAGCTGGCATCTGGCCGGGGATGGGTGGCACCGAAACCCCTGCAGCGCGGTATTCATGCAGCTTGTTGCGCAAGGTGCGGATGGAAATGCCAAGCATCTCCGCCGCCCGCGTGCGGTTGCCCAGGCAATGGGACAAGGTTTCCAGGATCAATTCCCGCTCCACCTCCTCCATCCGTCGCCCCACCAGGGCTGAGGCGCCACGCAGCGCGGGGGGCGCGGCTGCTGGCGGTGCTGACGCCATTGGCGTGGATGAAACTTCAGGCATGGCCGCAGTGATGGGGGCTGCCATGGTGGCCACCGCAGCGGGCGCCATCAATTCGATCGCGTCCGTGCCAATCACGCTGCCTTCCGCCAGAAGCACGGCGCGATGTATGGCGTTTTCCAATTCGCGCACATTGCCGGGCCAGGGATGGCGCAGCAGCATCGCCTCCGCCTCTGGTGACAGAAGGCGCAGCGGCAGGCCATTGGCCTTGGCGTAACGCTCAGCGAAATAGCGCGCGAGGGGCTGGATATCGGCCGGCCTTTCGCGGAGCGATGGGATGCGAAGCCGCACCACCGCCAGGCGGAAATAAAGGTCTTCGCGGAAGCGCCCCTTGGCGACTTCGGCCTGAAGATCACGATGTGTCGCAGCCAGAATGCGCACATCAATGCGAATGGGGGCGGTGCCGCCCAGGCGATCTATTTCGCGTTCCTGGATGGCGCGCAGGATCTTTGCCTGCAAACGCGGGTCCATTTCGCCGATTTCATCAAGCAGAAGCGTGCCGCCATTGGCCTGTTCGAACTTGCCCTTGCGCGCCGCCACCGCACCTGAAAACGCGCCCTTTTCGTGGCCGAATAATTCACTTTCCAGCAGCGCTTCCGGCAGCGCGGCGCAATTCAGCGCAACAAAGGGGCCATTGGCGCGGCGCGATGTGGCGTGCATATGTCGCGCCAGCACTTCCTTGCCC
>JADCFN010000075.1 GCA_020249505.1 Roseomonas sp.
AGCGCCCGCCTGGCCCATCGCTTTCACCGCGATCCACAACGCGACCAGCACGGATCCCGCCTCGGTCCGCGCCTTTCTCGACAGCCGCTACGGGCGCCACTTCGCGGATGGGGTGAATAGCCAGATGCAATACGGCGCGAGCCTCGCGGATGCCATCGCAAAGACCGCCGCGGAATGGATGGGCTGGCGCATCACGCAGCGCACCAGCCGCGAGACGGGCATCCCCGCCGGCCTGCCCTACCTGACGGGCTTCGTGATCAACGAAGGCATCGCCGCCGAAGCGCAGGACTGACGCGCCACACGCCGCAAGGCGGCGCCGCACTGCCCCGCAGGGTCCGCCCGCGGGGCTCCCGGCAGTAGGGGCCGATGGTCGGCGCCCGCAACCGGAGACGAAGACGATGAAACTCTCAGACACGCAGCGGATTGTGTTGAGCCATGGCGCGCAGCACCCGCAATTGCTGGCGATTGCGCCGAAGCATTTGCCAGTCGCTGCCTGCCGCGCGGTGGTGAACAGCCTGATCAAAAGCCGCCTGCTGATTGAGGTGGCTGCACCGCGCGATCAATTGGCGATGGTATGGCGCAAGGATGCGGATGGCACGCCGATCCTGATCCAGGTCACGGACGAAGGGCTGCGCGCCATTGGCATTGACCCGAATGAGGGCCGCACCGCGCCCGACACGGCGCCGCAGGGCGGGGAAAGCGCCGCGCCGCAGCAGGACGACGCGGTGGCGGAACAACCCGCCCCAGCCGCGCCCGAGGCGCCCGACATGGGAAGCGTGAACCTACGCGAAGCAGCCGAGCGCTTGCTCGCAGCTTGGGAGGAAACGCCGCCGCCCAATGCCTCGCAGGACCCGATCACGCGCGCGGTGGACATGCTGCGCAACGCGCTCTCACGGCGCGGCACACGCGCCACGGGCGCGCCACGCAAGCCGCGCGAAGGCACGAAGCAGGAAGTGGTGCTGGCGATGCTCCGGCGCCCTGAGGGCGCGACGGTGGCGCAAATCGCCGAGGCCACCGGATGGGCACAGCATACGGCGCGCGGATTTTTCGCCGGGCTGAAAAAGCGCCAGGGAATCACGGTGGAGATTGCGGAACGCATTCGCCAAGTCGGCCCGAACAAGCAGGGCGCCAAGGGGTCTTACACCGTCTACCGCGTCGCTGAATGAAGCTGCGCAGCCACAGTTTGGATTATCAGCGCATAGCCCAGGGATCTTCGCGATCCCTAGCGCTTTATTGCCTTGGCTCGCGCGAAACGCAGCGCGAAGCGTCCGTCACGTGAAGGGCATGCCGCCCCGTAGGACGGAGATTGAAGATGCAGCAGACAGAAACCGCAAAACTCAAGGGTCTCGCCGAACACGCCCGGCTGAGCCACGCGCATTGGCTCGGCGCAGCGCGGAAGGGCGGCGCTGGCAAGTACGGCCCGGCCTATTGCATCGAGGGTGCGGGTGTGTGGCGCCGGAGGCTCGACGAATTGCTGACGCAAATTCGCAACGCGGAGCCGGCGCGATGAGCGCCGGCATGCAGCAACGCTGGATCGTGCTCGGCGCCGATGGCCGGCACATGTCGCTTGGGCGCGCAACACCGCCCACTGATATTGAAATCATCGGCGTGAGTGATGCGCTCACCGCGCAAGGGCTTTCTGGATGGCTCGCGTGCATGCAGGGCGACTACTACAGCCGGGGAAAAGTGACGCTCGCTCCTCTCAAGCGCATTGGCGCCGATCACGAAGCAGACAGGCAAGCTGCCCTTGCTGCTTTCCAGCGTTTGCGCGGGTTGGCCCTGGCCCAAGCCACGCGCTGACGGAGTATCTACAATGTTGACACCAAAGGGTGCAAAGCGCTATTCAGGCTTCCTAAGCTAAAAGGAAAGCTACCACCGTGAAGGTGCTCGTCAAGAAATGGGGCAATAGCGCTGCGCTTCGCATTCCTGCCGCCGTCATGGCAGCAGCCAAGGTTTCGCTCGACCAGCCGGTCGAAGTGAAAGAGGAAGACGGTCGCATCGTCATCACACCCATTCGTGAGCCGAGCTATGACCTTGATACGCTGCTCAATGGCATCACCAAAAAGAATAGACACGATGCGGTTGAAACAGGCCCCCCCATGGGGCGCGAAATCTGGTGAGTGGTCGCCGCTACGTTCCGGAAGCTGGCGATATCGTCTGGTTGGAATTCGATCCACAGGCTGGCCACGAACAGGCTGGTCATCGCCCGGCCTTGGTACTCAGCCCGGCGACCTATAATGGCAAGACAGGCTTGATGGTGTGCTGCCCGCTGACAACGCGCATCAAGGGCTATCCTTTCGAAGTCACTATCAAGGGAAATCCCGCGAGCGTGGTACTGGCAGATCAGGTCAAAAGCCTGGATTGGCAAGCGCGCCGCGCCACACGGAAGGGTCGCGTTTCCGCATCGGAACTCGCCGAAGTACGCGCGAAGCTCAAGGCGCTGATAGGCTGATCATTTCCTGAACCCCTACCAACGCGCGGCGGGAGGTCGCCGCCATGGCTGAATTGACATCCTCCACGCGCGAAGCAGCACGACGCCTCGGCGTCAGCGACACCACCATGCATAAGGCCGAGCGCACGGGACGCATCGCGCGCGAACCCGATGGCCGATGGGACATCGCCAAGACGCGCGCCCGGCTGCTGGAAACCTCGGACCCGCAGCGCTCCACGCTTAGCGGCAGCGCGGTGGCAGAGGGCACGCCATTCGCACGCCTCAAGGTTGCGCAACTCGCCCTGAAGGTCGAAGCGCAACGCCTGGCGCTCGATGAAAGCAAGGGCCGGCTGCTCGATGTCGCGACCGCCAATGCGACGATTGATGAAATCGCCAGCACCATGCGCGACGCCCTGCTGAATTGGCCCGCGCGCGTGGCAGGCGTGATTGCCGCCGAACTCGGCGTCGAGCCCCATCTGCTGCAGACCATCCTACAGCAGCACATCAATGAGCTTCTGACGGAGGCCTCCGATCGCTTCGACCCTCCCGGCATCGGCGGCGAGCGAGAGCCGCACGCGTGAGCATGTGCGCCGCCGCGCCGGGGCGATGCTGCGTCCGCCGCCTCAACTCACTGTATCTGCCTGGGCGGAACAGCACCGCATCCTGGGCAGCCGCGCATCATCGGAACCCGGACCCTGGCGCACCAGCCGCACGCCGTATCTCCGCGATGTGATGGATGCGTTGTCGGCCGTGCATCCGGCGCGGCGCATTGTGTTCATGAAGGGGCCGCAGGTGGGCGCTTCGGAAGGGGGGAATAACTGGTTGGGCTATATCCTGCATCACGTCCCGGCACCGGTGCCGGCCGTGGGGCTGACTGAATAAAGGGCCAAAGCGGAAAAGCATGCAAACCTGGTGAATTGTTGCGCGCTGTTAGGGCTTGCCGTGGCCGAAATCCCTAAATATAGTTAACGTTACAACCTCCCTGGTTAAGGCTGGTCGCGCATGGCATTCGTTGAATCACACGCTTACGATGTTTTCGTCAGCTATGCCCATGCTGATGAGCGGATCGATCCGTCTGGTGAGCGCTGGGTGTCGCGCTTTGTTGAGGTTCTCCAGGGCGCTTTGCGCGCAAGACTGGGTATGGCGGACGAGGTAAATTGGTTCTTCGATTCGGAGGCGCTCCACGCGAACCATCAGGTGGAGGAGGTTCTTAACGCGGCGCGGAATTCAGCGGTATTTCTGGCGGTCGCTTCGCGCAGCTATGCGGCGCGGGAGTGGACACGCAGGGAGTTGCAGGCCTTTTCGACCGCGGCAGCGGGTGATACGCGTCGCCTTTTCGCCATCGAGTGCCTGCCGCTAGATAATTCAGAAGCATATCCTGAGCCGCTGAACGGCCACAAGCGCCTAAGTTTCTGGCGCGCCCTGGGCGCGGATGGATCGACGCCGATCCCGCTAACCCCTGAATTCGATGCACCGATCTTTCGGCAACGGGTTCTTGATCTGGCAGAGCAGATTCGTGGCCAGCTTCTGGCGATGCGCCAAACCTTCACCGCAGCGACGAAAGCTGCTGCCGCTGCGTCGATGCCTCGGCCAATCGGGGGGCGACAGGTTATGCTCGCGCAGGTTACAGATGATCTGGACGACCTGCGTGACGATTTGCGACGCTACCTTGAACAATATGGGGTGCCCTTGGTGCCGGCCGATGGATATCCCTTGGGGGGCGACGCGTTTCGCGGCGCGGTGGCGAGAGATGTCGAAACTTCCGAGGTCTTCGTCCAGTTGCTGGGTACGCGCGCCGGCAAGACCCCGCCCGATCTGCCCGAGGGTTACACGGTCCACCAGTATAACACAGCGCGGGCCAAGGGGCTTGAGATTCTCCAGTGGCGTCGTCCCGATCTCGACCTCGCTTCGATCGCTGATGTGCACCATCGGCAATTGCTCAGCGGAGAATCCGTCATCGCGGACGGATTCGAAGCGTTCAAGGCGGAGGTAAAGCGTCGTGCTCTGCGTCCACCGGAAATGCCGAGGCGCCAGCCTACGCCTGGCGCGCTTGTGTTCATTAACGCTGACCGCGACGACTTTCCCCTGGCAGAGCAAATCTATGAAGAGTTCAAGCGCAACCGAATCGCTGTAAGCCTGCCAGATCCCGATGCAGAGGGTGAGCAGGCTCGCAACGACATCGAGAGCAACCTGGTTGATTGTGACGCTTTGATCACCATATACGGGTATGCGCCGTCGAGTTGGGTAACCGGAAATCTCCGCCGCTTCCTCAAGTTGGCTGGACGCCGACAGACCGACCCAAGGCTGGTTGCACTTTATGCCGGTCCTCCGGGTGAGAAGCGGCTTCCGTTACCGATCCATGTGCCAGATATGATCGAGATCGATTGTCGCAGCGGCGTCTCGCTTGACCCGATCCGGAACATCGTCGTCTCCTTGATGAAGGCACCATGATGCGGCAACCCTACCCTGGCCTGCGTGCATTCAGCCGCGAGGAGACAGATCTCTTCTTCGGCCGGGAGAACTGCATCGATACGATGGTTGAGCGGCTGGCGGCGACCCGCTTCCTGGCCGTGCTCGGCTCATCGGGTAGCGGCAAATCTTCCCTTGTTCGCACAGGGCTTTTAGACGCGCTGGAGCTCGGCTGGCTCTCCTCGGCCGGTTCGCGTTGGGCAGTTGCCACAATGCGGCCAGCGGGTGCGCCCATCGCCAACCTAGCCTCCGCCTTGCAGAAAATTGACGGCCGCGGCACAGGCGATGCCAATGAGCTTGAATTGCTGGACGCCTTCCTGCGCCGCGGTCCGCGCTCCGTCCTGTCCTGGTGTTCCGAAGGGCATCTCGCGCCGCGAACGAACCTGCTTATCGTGGTCGATCAGTTCGAAGAACTTTTCCGCTTCGGCGATTATGCCGGACGAGAGGAAGCGGAGGCCTTCGTCTCCCTGCTTCTGGAAAGCGTTTCGGGACGCGACCTGCCTATCTACGTCGTGCTAACCATGCGTTCTGAGTTTCTGGGCGCCTGCTCGCTTGTGCCGGGGCTTGCGGAGCGTATCAATCAGGGCCTGTACCTGACGCCGCGTATGACGCGGGAAGAAACGCGCGAGGCGATCATCGGCCCCGCCGCTGTATGCGGGTTTGACATCGAGCCGGCGCTGGTCAACCGCCTCCTGAACGATCTCGCAGCCTTCGCACCCTGGGAGGACGATCAGGCCAGCGACCAGCTGCGCATGCTGTCGCGGCGGGCAGACCAACTTCCGTTGATGCAGCATGTGTTGAATCGACTCTGGTTGCGCGCAAGGGAAAGCGCGGGTTCCTCCAGAATAACCTTGCGCATGGCAGAGTACGAGTTACTCGGCGGGCTTGGTGGCGGGATCGACGCGCATGCGGCAGAGGTCGTAGCCGCGCTGCCGACTGAGGCCGCTCGGCTTGTTGAGCGTGTTTTCCGCGGCCTCGTCACCGGCTCGACGGTTGCGACTGCACTTCGGCATCCCTGCCGTTTCGCGGACCTCGTTGATTTGTGTGAGGGCGCACGCGATCCGGTAGTCAGTGTCGTGGAGGCATTTCGCGCTGCAGGATGCAATTTTCTGATGCCGCCGCCGGAGACCGCCCTATCGGATGAAACCATCATCGACATCAGCCATGAAAGCCTGATCCGACAATGGTCTGATCTTTCCAGTTGGCTGGAACGCGAAGCACAGGCAGGATCAACCTGGCGCCGCCTGGTCGCTTCAGCCGAGGCACATGCAAGCGGTCGGGCTGAACTTCTCTCCGGGCTCGATTTGCACAACATGGCGAGCTGGCTGACAGAAGAGCAGCCGAACCAGGCTTGGGCCGAGCGCCATGGCGGAGGTTTTGCATCGGCGCTTGATTTTGTTGACCGCAGCAAGGCAGCCGAAGAGGCACACGAGCAGTTGAGACTGGCCCATGCAGCAGAGCGCCAAGCCCTGGATCGCCGTGAGAAGCTTCGGTTGCGATGGACATTGGGCTTGATGGTCTCGCTGGCGCTAGGTTTGGGTGTGGTTGGCTGGAAGGCAAGGCTCAGCGAGCAGGATCTCATTGTGCGGAACACCGAGATCCAGGCTGCCCAGAATAATCTGGAGACCGCGCTCCGCGAGGCCCAGCAGGAACGCCGTGAGGCAATCGCGGCACGCAGCTATGCAGAGCAATCCTTTTCGACCGCCAGTGGCGCGCTTGGCGGCGTCCTGCGGGTTGTGCAGGATCCACGGTACAGCCTCCGGATTGGCTCTGAGGAGGTTGTGGTCGAATTGCTGACCTCCCTGGTCCCCCACCTCGAAGCCCTCGCCGCAATCAATCCACTCTGGCAGACCGCCGGAATGCAGGCCGAGGCCCTTACCCGCATGGCGCGGCAGCTTGCCGTGGCGCAATCCTCTGAAGCAGCGCTGCCCGTCGCTCGGCGCGCGCATGGGCAATTGCTGGCGCTCTCGCAGGCAAGAACGCTCACCGATCGCGAACTCATGCTCTATGCCATGACCGGCAACCTTTTGGTGCAGCAGCTGGACCGGCTCGCGCTGCGGGAGGATCAGGCGACCATCCTGGACCAGATTGGCCGGTTACTGCCATTGGATGCCGCCAGTATCGCGGCCGCATCGCCGGAGCGGCTGGATGCCTATGGCTGGTTTATCAATTCCCTGGATGAGACGCTCCCGTTCGAATCGTCGAACCAGTTCAAGCGCGAATTGCGTGAACGAAATCTGGACGTCTCTCGGCGCCTCTTGGCCGAGCGCCCGGACGACCCTGAGGCGATGAATTCCCTCGCTCTCGCATTGTTCTGGCTTAGCGAAAGCTATCAGCGCCTTGATCGTGCTGCGGAGGCAGGGTAATCGCTTGAAGGGCTCACTGCTGAGTTCTGAGTAGTAATGAGCCCAGATAATCTGTGTTCATGGCGGCTTTTTTTCTTCTGACTTTAAGGCTGTGTTTGTCGTCTGCGTTGCGTATCATGTTCATGGCCATG
>JADCFN010000076.1 GCA_020249505.1 Roseomonas sp.
CAGGCCAAGCGCGCTGATCCTGATCTTCTGTCTGATCGGGCCAAGCGGGACGCGTTGCTGCTGCCGGAAATCAAGCGAGTGCATAAGGAGCATTTCGAGGTCTATGGCGCGCAGAAGGTCTGGCGCCAATTAGGTCGAGAAGGTTTCAGTGCCGCGCGCTGTACCGTTGAGCGTCTGATGCGTGCGCATGGGATCGAGGGGGCGGTTCGCGGAAAGCCTTTGCGCACGACCTTTTCGGACAAGGGGGCGCCCTGTCCAAAGGATCATGTCAATCGGGAATTCCAGGCAGCGGCGCCGAACCGGCTTTGGGTCTCTGACTTTAGCATGTTTGTTTGGTCGCATTTTCCGAGCCGCCAAGCGTTCCGCTTGGCTTGAAAATGCTCCGTCTCGACCTGGACTGGCTTTGTCTATGTCGCCTTCATCATTGATGCCTTTTCGCGCCGGATCGTCGGCTGGCGTGTCAGCCGTACGGCGCATACGGGGTTCATGCTTGATGCGCTGGAGCAGGCTTTGCACGACAGGCGGCCCCTGCATCGCGGCGGCCTGGTCCATCACAGCGACAGGGGCAGCCAGTATGTATCCATTAAATATACGGAAAGGCTGCTTGAGGCCGGGATTGAACCCTCTGTCGGCAGCGTCGGCGATAGCTACGGCAGCGGAGGCGCCGGTGGCAGCTACCGCCAGCCGCGCCGAAAGCCTACCCATGATCGAGGCTAAGGCCGGCGCACGGTCCTTCGCTGTAACCTTGGCCGATGGCTCAGGTATCTTTGACATGCCCGAAGCGGCGTCGCGCCAGCCCCTGCCCGCTGTGCTGATTATTCATGATGCGTCCGGCGCTGATGGCCGCTCGTCGTCTTACGCGGATCAATTGCTCGGCGCCGACATCATTGTGCTGGAATTGCGCGACGCCAGCCTGGAAGCGGCGGGGGCTGCGCTGGCGGCCCTGGCCGCTGACCCGCGCATCAACCCCGCGAAGCTTGGCGTGCTGGGCTTTGGCGAAGGGGCGCGCATGGCGCTCGACCTACTTGGCGCCGCGGCGCGCTCCCTGCTCTATCCCGGCTGTGCCACCTTGCCCGCCGCGCGGAAAATGGCCGCGAGAGCCGAGCCCGCGCCGCTTGTGCAGCGCGTGGCCTGGACGCTGGAAGCGGGCATTCGGGACTTCATTGGCCCCGCGGAATATGCCTGGAACTACAATGTCTCGGGCGGGGCGCCGGGTTTTGCCCCCTCCCATCAAGGGGCGGCTGTCCAGCTTGTGCATGGTTCGGAAGACCCGGCCAACCCTGAGAGCGCCTGCGCGGCCCTTGCCGAGACCCTGCGCGACCAAGGGGCCGAGGTTGAGCACCAGGAAATCCCTGGCGCCGGCTATGCCTGGGACTATCCGCAGCTTGGGACCTCACGCGACGTGTGGCTGCCCGCCCCTGGCATGACAGAGCGCCTTTCCGTGCGCCCCTGGCCTGCCATGGCAGCGCAAAGCGCTGCGGCGGTGGCCGGATTCTTCGCGATGACTTTGGCGCGGTGATCCCATGAGGTCCTCAGCCAGCCCCATTTTCTTCATCCAAGGGGGAAACCATGTCTGATGTCATGACGCTATCGCCGCACCGTCACTTGGCGCCGCAACCACGCAATATCGAAGAAATTTGGCGAAAGCTCGGCGCGCTGATTGACATTGGCAGCCCGAGCGCGTGCAGCAACTGCTTGGCCAATTCCGGATATGCTTCCCGTTAAAAGAAGCAGGGCCGAGTGGTGCGGTTCATGCTGACCTTTCCCGATCCAAAACTGCCCACGCGCACCACCAGCTTGGCGCGGGGGCGTTGCGGCCTGACCAGCGCCCATTCCTTATCAGTCTGGCCGCTGGGATAGCGCCGCCTGCTGTGCTCATGCCGGGCATGGCGCTTAACAGTCCCCATATGACACCATGGCTCATTTGCAGCAGCGGCCCCAATAGAAATGCAGAAGCCCCGACCTGCATCTTTTGCGTGAGACCGGATCACTCTGCCGCTTGCGCGGAAGCCTGCCCCTGCACGGTGAAGAAGCTCGCGGATTTGGGCTGTTGCGGCAATTCCACCCGGGTTTCCGTGATGCGCGCAAAGCGGGCCGGCTTACCGCGAATAACCTCACCCTCATGCGTGCTTGGCATCGGGTTGCGCGCCAAGGGCACGGCATCGGCGGCGGTATAGACGCAAATATAAAGCCCGCGCGGCTTGGTGCCGGCATTGGGGGCGGAACCATGCGCAAGCTTGGTATGCATCAGGCAGACTGACCCTGCCGGGCCGTAGCAGGGAATGCTTTGCGCCAGCAGCGCCTTTTCATCCGCGTCCGAAACAGCGCCGGTGAAACGATCGCCATCAAACAGCGAATACATCGGGCCCTTGTGCGAACCCGGCACAATTGTCAGCGCGCCATTGGTTTCATCCACATCATCCAGGAACAGAAGTGCTGTGATGATGTCGTCATTGGTATGCGGCGTATAGGCGAAATCCTGATGATACAGCACCTCGGTCTTCGCCCCCATCAGCTTCAGATTGATCTTGCAATGATGGAACTTCACATCGGGGCCGATCAGTTCGGCCACCATTTCCGTCATGTCGCTACCCTGCATCGCTTCCAGATAGGCGGGCGAGATGTCAGATGGGTTATTGATCCGGCGCAGCGCAGGGTTTTCGGCGGAATGTTCCTTGCCCATGTCAAAACGCGGGCGGCCATCCACGCAGGGCGGGCCGAAGGGCTTTGTGTGCGCGCGGCTTTCGTCCACCCAGCCGGCGATCTCGGCCCGCAGCCGCGCAAGCAGATCGGGCGAGACAGCATTCGGCACCACCAGGCAGCCATCGCGCCAGAAGGCATCCTTCTGTTCCTGCGTCAAAACACCCATGCTGCGTCTCCCGTTACCAAATTACCGCCAGACTTAAGCGCAAAATACCGGCGCCGTCATCCCGCGCCACGCAGCACCCGCTTGACCCAAAGCGGCCAGGCGGAAAACACTGGGGCTACAAATAAAACCATCAAGGAAACCCCATGACAGGAAAGCTCACCCGCCGCGCCGCCGGGGCGCTGGCACTCTCAAGCCTCGCCACGCTGCCGCGTGCCGCCCGCGCGCAGCAGGGCCGGCCGATCCGCCTAGTGGTGGGCTTCGCCGCGGGTGGACCCACGGATGTGATCGCCCGCGTGCTCGGGCAGGAAATGCAGGGGCTGCTCGGCCAGCCCGTGGTGGTGGAAAACCGCGCCGGCGCCAATTCGCTGATCGCGACCGAAGGCGTCATGCGTGACCCGCCTGATGGGCAAAGCCTGCTGGTGACGACGCTGGCGCATAGTGTGAATGCCATTCTGCTGCCCAATGCGCGCTATCGCCCGCTTGAAGATTTCGCGCCGGTGTCCCTGATTGCGACCCTGCCACTGATCGCCGTCACGGCCACCAATTCACCCTATGCCAATATCAGCGCGGTGGTGGCGGCGGCCAAGGCGCGGCCTGGTTCGGTGACCTATGGCTCGGCCGGCAATGGCGGTTCGGCGCATCTGTCAGCCGCGCTGCTTGCCGTGATGACGCAGACGGAAATGACCCATGTCCCCTTCCGCGGCAATGCGCCCGCGTTGGCCGAGGTAATGTCAGGCCGACTTTCCTTCATGTTCTACCCCATGGTCGGCATTGCCGAGCATATCCAGCGCGGCCAATTGCGCGGCCTTGCCGTCAGCACCGCGGAACGCCACCCGGATTTCCCGGATGTGCCCACCATGGCGGAAGCGGGCTTTGGTGGGTTTGAACGCTATATCCAGGGGGTTGGCCTTGTGGCGCCTGCCGAAACGCCTGCGCCGGTGGTGGAGCGCCTCAACAATGCCGTGCGCACTGCGCTCGCGAAGCCGGAGCTTAATGCGCGGCTCCGTTCGCTTGGCGCCGTGGTGGTGGGCTCAACGCCTGAGGAGTTTCGCGCCTTCTTGGTGGCCGATCTGGAACGCTGGCGGAGCTTGATTACCGCCGCGCGCATTACGGCTGAGGCGGGGTAACCATCAGGCGCGCCGCTTCCAGGCTTGCATAGACATCGCCACTATTGGCTTCTGCCGGCAGGACGAAGCTGTCAACCTTTCCGGCTTATGTGCAGGGTCTTTCACTGACGAAATCCTCTCTTAGCCTTGATGGTTCTTCATAAAGAAAGCCCACCGAGTTATCGAAAAAATTGCTCCCGTGATTGCCATGAATAGCCCAAGATAGTTCTTGAAATCTCCAATGAAATAAAAATAGTCAATAGTAATGGATATGAAAAAAAGGGCGATCAAACCACCGGCGCTTATGGGGGCAGCCTTCTTCAAAATGTCGGCTCCCATGATTTTTTTGACCAAAGAAATTACCATCATGCCAGCGATAAATCCCTGGATAACATTAGCTACAGTGAGCCAAATGAGCTCGAGGGTAGTATTTTGCAGTAACGATGCGATGAATTCACGAAAACCAGTGGAGTGATATTGATTGAACGATGAAAAAACTAACCAAAATAGCAGTCCAGCAATTTTCCAGAGAGGGAAGAGCAAAGAAATGATCAGCATGGTGGCAACAGCTATTTGTATCTGCAATTTCATGACGATTTCTCCTATATTCCGCTGTGAAGAATCGTAAAAATTGTACAAAAAATGTATTCGCCTAAAGTTTGCCGCGCATGGGTGGCTTTGCTGGCCCTTGTGTCCATTTCGGTAGTTTCGATGATGCTCCGCAAGGAGCCCCTACCTTTTGGCCAGTTATTATGCGACGCGAGCGGCATCGGGCAAATTCGATGGCGTATGCATCAAGCGCCCTGGCTCCAGGCTGGCATAGATATCGCCACTATTGGCGCTGGCGGGCAGTGCCGCGATCCATTCTTGCATCGCCGCAGCGTCACAGGGCGCGGGTAGGGCGAAGCTGAGGCTTTCCCCCAGACTCGCCTGGAAATGCTGATAGCCAAGCGCTGCCAGCAGCCCCAGGCATTCGCCCGCCACATCGCGCTGGATGGTGGTGAATTCGAAGGAAAGTGCGCGCGGCGGGCGGGAAAGGCCGCGCAGCGCCTCAGCCTCAAAACCCTCGATATCCAGCTTGATGAAAGCCGGCATGCCATGGGCGGCGATCAGCGCATCAAGGGTGGTCACGGGCAGGGTTTCGGCCTGGTCCCATTCCTGCCCCTCCCACCCCGGCGCGCCGGCGGCGGCGGCGATGAAGGCTGTGCTGGCAGTGGCGACCGTTGGATTGGCGGTGTTGAGGCGAAGTTCTGCCTTGCCTGCCCGCGCGCCCACCAATTGCGAAACCAGGGTCACGCCGGGGTCACCGCGCAGCAAAAGCCGCAGCACACGCGCGAGGGCGGCTTGCGGTTCCACCGCCACCACGCTTGCACCCAGCCGCCGAAAGCACAGCATCCGGTCGCCGACATGCGCACCGACATCAAAGGCAAGGTCGCCGGCGCCAAGGAAGCGCCGATAGAAGCCGTCCAAGGCCGCGGCGCGGCCAGGCGCGTGGTAGATGCGCAGGCTTCGGCTGATGGCGGCTCGGTTCACGTGAAGATCAGTGCTGCGCCGGCAGCGTATTCGGGCGGCACCATGATGCCTTCCGGAGCCTCCTGCGTGGGCATGCCGGCCAGGATACGCCGGGCAGAGGCCGCGCCATCGGCAGTGCGCACCACCATCCCCGCCATGAAGGGTGAGGCCGGGGGCACCACGCCGGGCAGAACAGAGGCCAGCGCTTCCGGCGTCAGTACCCTGACGCGCGTTTCAAGCGCTGGCGCCTTCGGCCCGGCAGCGCGCGCCGCACCGGGCAGGCGCAGCAGGAAGCCCCCTGCCGGGTCGGGTTCCACCGGCAGGCCGGACAGGCGCGAAAGCCGCGCGGCGGTCTCAGCCGGGTTGTCGGCGCACAGGATGGCGGCTTCCAAAACCTCGGCCTTGTTGGCGTGATCCATCCAACGATCCTGCCAAACCATTTCGGGCGTGAGGTGCCGGATAAGCTGCACGCGGCCCTCTGGCGGGTCCGGGAAGGGGAGGCGCGCAAAGCGCGCAATCGGTCCGCCCGCTTCCACTGGCCGTTCCAGATAGGCAACGCCTGGAATATCAAGCCCCGCAGCGCGCAGCCGTGCCAGATTTGCTTCCTCATCCAACATGGCGAGAGCCAGGATATGCATCCCCGGATAGCGCGCCAGGAAGGCGTTCAGGTTATTGTCGAATAGCGCCGGATCAAGGATCGCGATCAATTCGATATAGCCGTGCTTGAGGAAGGCACAACGATTGCCGGAGCCGTATTTTTCCACCGGCAAATCAGGCCGCCGCCGCCCGCTTTGCTGCGCAATGGGCGATAGCGTGAAGCCGAGCCTTTCATAGGCTGCGCACATCGGCGCCAGATCGCGCGCCGCGACGCCGAGATGATCAAGGGCAAGGGCCGTGTTCATGCGGGATTCTCATAACGATCAAGCAACCATGCGGTGGGCTCGGCGGCGGCTTCATCATACCAGCGCGCAACCAGGGGATGGGCGCGGATTGCTGCCATATAGGCTTGCGTGGTGGCGGAGAGCGCCGGCTGCCAGGTGATGAAGCGCGCCACCACCGGCGCATACATGGCATCCACCGCGCCAAAGTCTGCGCCCATTAGAAACGGGCCGCCATGGGCTGCGATGGCTTCCGCCCAAATCGCCTCCACCCGCGCGATATCGGCAAGCGATTCCGGCGTGCGGCCACGTCCCGGAAAGCTACGACCAAGGTTCATCGGCATGGCCATGCGCAGATTGCGAAACCCGGCATGCATCTCGGCCGCGATGGACCGCGCATGGGCGCGCGCACTGCGTTCGTCGGGCCAAAGCTGCGGCGCGATTTCGGCGCAATACTCGCAGATGCTCAGGCTTTCCCAAATCCGCGCGCCGCGATGTTCCAGATAAGGCACCATACCGGCTGGCGTTGCGGCTTTGAGTGCAGTGGTTGCACCGCCACCTGCCAGAGGGATCAACACCTCCTCCACATCAAGCCCCGCCAGATGCACGGCCAACCAGCCGCGCATTGACCAGGATGAATAACGCTTGGTGCCGATCACAAGGCGGCCTTCGGGCATGGGTGGTCTCCTGAAGTAAAGCCCGATTATGCCCTGCTTGGCCGCCGTTCGGCTACCTACTCATTTGGCTTCAGGTTATTGCGCCGCGCCACGGCCCCCCAGCGATCAAGCTCTGCCGCCACGAAGCCGCGAAAGGCATCGGGGGACATCGGCGTGGGCAGGGCGCCTTCATCGGCCAGCCGCGCCAGCACGTCCGGATTGGCAAGGGCGGCATTGGTCGCCTCCGCAAGCCTCGCCACCACTTCGGGCGGCGTGCGGGATGGCGCGACAATGCCGTACCATTGCATCGCCTCAAAATCCGGAATGGTTTCGCTGATCGCGGGAATATCCGGGGTTTGCGCCAGCCTTGCCTTGGCCGTGGTGCCGAGCGCCGCGACGCGGCCCGAGCGCAACACGGGCAGGGCAGCGGGCGTGCCGGTCATGCCGGATTGGATATTGCCGGCGACCAGATCAATCACCATCGGCCCCGATCCGCGATAGGGCACATGCACCATCTTGAGCCCCGCCGCTTCAAGAAACGCGATCATACCGATATGCACATTGGACCCAGCGCCCGCACTGCCATAGGTGATGGTATCGGGTGCGGCCCTGACGCGGGCGATGAAGCCGGCCAGCCCGCCTTCCGCCAGATTATGTTGCGCCAGCAGCACCATGGGCACTTTGGCGATCATGCCAATATGCGCGAAATCCTTCATCACATCGGCGCGCATGCGATAGACATGCGGGTTCACGGCCAGTGTGCTGATCATGCCAATGCCGATGGTGTGCCCATCGGGTTGCGCGGCTGCGATTGCTTCGGTCGCGATCACGCCCGCGGCGCCGCCGCGATTTTCCACCACCACCGGCTGACCAAGCGTAGTTTGCATGGTCTGTGCCATGACGCGCGCCAGGATATCCGTGGCCCCACCAGGGGCGGCGGGCGCGATAAAGGTGATAGGCCGGCGCGGCCAGGGCGCTTGGGCCAAGGCAGGGCTGGCAAGCAGCGCGGGGGAGAGGATCAGGCTGCGGCGTGTGATGTGCATGAGTTTTTCCTTCCACGCGTAGCCTGAGGCTTCAGACGGGCGTTTGGCAAGAAAAAGCCGCGTCGCATCGCCGAAAAAACCATGAAATCATAGTAAGATTTTCATTCCATTTGATGGTTTTGCCGGATATAGTCTCGTTATGGACGATATAGACCGGAATATCCTGCTGGAACTGCAAGGCAATGGCTCGGCAGGGCTTGCGGAACTCGCCAAGGTCGCGGGGCTTTCTGTCTCGGCCACGGCGGAGCGCGTGAAGCGCTTGGAAGAACGCGGCACAATCAGGGGCTGGCGGGCCGATCTGAACCCCGCGGCGGTGGGCTGCCCGCAACTCGCCTGGGTGTTTGTGATGCTGCAATCAGGCACGGAAGCAGGCTTCATCGCGGCGATGGCGGCAGATGAGGCGGTGCTGGAATGCCACGCGATTTCCGGGCGCTGGTCCTATCAGGTGAAGCTGCGCCTGCCGGACCTTGCGGCAGTGGATAGCTTCACCAATTCCCGCCTGCGTGCCCTGCCTGGCGTGATGCGCACGGAAACCCTGGTGGCGCTGGCAACGCATAAGGAAATCAGCGCGCTCCCGATCGCCCCGGCGGATGAGGAAGAATAGCGCCCTAGCGTCTAACGCGCGGGGCCGGCGCCAATGAGCCGCCGGCCGCTGGAAATCACGCCCGAATTGATGCTGCGTGCCTATGGCGCTGGGCTGTTTCCCATGGCGGAGGGGCGGGAGAGCAAGAAGCTCCATTGGCTTGATCCGGCACTGCGCGGCATTCTGCCCCTGGATCAGGGGTTTCATCTGCCGCGCCGGCTGCGCCGCACGGTGCTGTCTGACCATTTCACCGTGACCGCAGATCAGGATTTCCCCGGCGTAATCGCGGGCTGCGCAGAACCCGCGCCGGGGCGCGCGGATACCTGGATCAATGCTGAAATCGAAACGCTGTTCACCGCGCTCCATCGTATGGGTGCCGCCCATTCCATTGAGGTCTGGGAAGATGGCGCGCTGGTGGGCGGGCTTTATGGCGTGCGCATTGGTGGCGCGTTTTTTGGGGAGAGCATGTTTTCCCGCGTGACGGACGCGTCCAAGGTGGCCTTGGTGGCGCTGGTGGCGCGGCTGCGCTTGGGCGGCTTCACGCTGCTGGATACGCAATTCCTGACCGCGCATCTGGCGCGGTTTGGTGCGGTGGAACTGCCCAAGGCCGATTATAAGCGTCTGCTGGAAGCGGCCATTGCCGTGCCGGGGCGCTGGTGGGCCAATCCTGATCCCGCGCTGCTGGAAGCTGAAATCCGCGCCATGTGAAGGGCGCCGGTTCGTTCCTTTGATCTTTGGCCAAGCCATGCCAAGCTCCTTGCAAATCGTGCCCATCAGGCGCGACGGAAAAGGGGAGAGAGAAACATGCGTCGTCGAGAATTCCTGGCGAGCACCGCCGCCATTGCAGCAGCACCCGCAGCACCCGCCCTGGCGCAAGGCGCGCGTGCGCGGACGCTGCGCTTTGTGCCGCAAGCCAATCTGACATCGCTTGATCCCATCTGGACCACGGCGGCGGTGACGGAAAACCACGGCTGGCACGTTTATGACACGCTTTATGGCATGACGGATGATCTGCGCATCGCGCCGCAAATGGCCGAAGGCCATACGGTTTCTGATGATGGCCGGACCTGGAATATACGGCTGCGCGAAGGCTTGCGCTTTCATGATGGTGAACCGGTACGCGCGCAGGATTGCGCGGCAAGCCTGGCGCGCTGGTCCAGGCGCGATACCTTCGGCCAATCACTCGGCGCTGTTGTTGATGAATGGGGGGCGGCGGATGACCGCACCATACGCATCAAGCTGAAATCACGCTTTCCATTGCTGCGTGAGGCGCTTGGCAAGCCTGCCGCCGTGGTGCCCTTCATGATGCCCGAACGCATGGCCAAGACCGATCCCTTCCAGCAGATTTCGGAACATGTTGGTTCTGGCCCCTATCGGTTTCTGGCGAGCGAATATGTCTCCGGCAGCCGCGCGGCTTATGCGAAATTCGATGGCTATGTGCCGCGGCAGGAAGCGGCATCACGCACTGCGGGCGGCAAGGTTGCGCATATGGATCGCGTTGAATGGACCATTATGCCCGATAGCGCGACAGCAGCCGCGGCCTTGCAGGCGGGTGAGATTGATTGGTGGGAACAGATCAATGCCGATCTTGCGCCGCTGTTGCGCCGCGCCCGTGGTGTTGAAGTGAAGGTGCTGAATACGCTTGGCTATATTGGCGTCTCCCGCTTCAATGTTCTGCACCCACCTTTCGACAAGCCAGCCATTCGCCGCGCCTTGCTTCAGGCTATTCAGCAGGAAGATTTCATGCGGGGTGTGACGGGTAATGATCCTTCGGCCTTCCGTGATTGCCATTCCATGTGGCCTTGCGGCACGCCTTACGAAAGCACGACCGGCAATGCCGCACTGAAAGGCCCGCGCAACCTGGATGCGGTGCGGGCTGCCATTCGTGCTGCGGGCTATAATGGCGAGAAGGTTGTCATCATCAACCCAAGCGATTTCCCGACCATCGGTCCCTTTGGCCATGTCATGGCCGATCTGCTGCGCCGGCTTGGGATGAATGTTGATTTGGTGGAAACCGATTGGGGCACGGTGGTGCAGCGACGCGCCAGCCGCGAATCGCCAGAGCGCGGCGGCTGGAGCATTTTCCATACCTGGTGGCCCAGCGTATCCATCATCAACCCGGCGGTCAGCGCCATTCTGCGCGGCATGGGATCACGCGGCTGGTTTGGCTGGTATGAAAACGCCCGCGTGGAAGAAGCGGCAGCGCAATGGCTGGTCGCGGAAACCGAAGCCGAGCAAAAGCGCCTGGCCGATGTGATCCAGCAGGAGAGTTTTGAAAACGTGCCCGTGCTGCCGCTTGGGCAATTCTTCATCGCAAGCGCCTATCGTACCGGGCTTTCCGGCTTCGTGCCCGGCACTGGCGCCTATCCTTGGAATATTCGGCGGGGTTGACGGAAATGCCTAAGCTTTCAAGAGACCAGATGCGCGGCAAGGCGCAAACCGTGCAAGGCCTGGTGGATCCAGCCGTGCTTGGCTCCACGCTCATGCATGAGCATTTGATTTGGGATTTACGCCCCCCGCCGTTGCGGCAGGGCGATCAAGGGGAAGAACCGGGGCTCGCCAATCATTGGGGCATGACGACTTCTGTTGCCGGTTCGCCCGCCAATCTGCATCAGCCAAGCGTTGACGTCGCTATTGAAGCGGTGGCGGAAGCCGTCGCGCATGGTTGCCAGACGATTGTGGAACTGACGATTGGCGGCATCAGCCCCAATCCGAATGGCCTGAAACAAGTAAGCGACGCCACGGGCTGCCATATCGTGATGGGCTGCGGGCATTACGTGGAAGAATACCAGCCGCCCGAAAACCACCACCGCAGCATTGATGATTTCGCTGCCGAGATGGTTTCCCAGGTACAGGAAGGGCTTTGGGGCACCGAGGTGCGCGCCGGGTTGCTTGGCGAGATTGGCTGTCAGAGCCCCTGGACACCGCTTGAACGCCGTGTGCTGGAAGCGGCACTGATTGCGCAAAAGGAAACCGGCGCGGCGCTGACCATCCATCCTGGCCGGCGGCAGGATCAACCGCAGGAAGTGATGGATTTCATCAAGGCACGCGGTGGTGATCCATCACGCACCATCATGGATCACATTGATCGCACCGTGTTTGATGAGGATGCGCTGTTTCGCCTCGCCGATACTGGCGTGGTGCTGGAATGGGATTTGTTCGGCCAGGAAAGCTGCCTCTATCCGCTCAATCCGGATGTGGACATGCCCAATGATGCCGGGCGGCTGCGTGCCATGCGCAAGATTCTGGATCGTGGCCATAAGGGCCAGATCGTGATTGCGCATGATATCTGCCACCGGTCACATATGACCCGCTGGGGTGGTTGGGGATACGCGCATATCCACCGCATCATCATCCCGCTAATGCGCCGGCGCGGTTTTTCGGAAGCCGAAATCAAGGAAATTCTGGTGGATACACCAAGGCGTCTGCTGACCTTCATCTGAGGCCGAAGGGCTGATTTACCTTTGGATCAGCCCGCTCATGGGGCTTGAAGCATCCGCGCTGTAATTGCGCGGCATGCGCCCCGCAAGGAAGGCATGGCGCCCGGCTTCCACCGCGGCCTTCATGGCGCGCGCCATGCGCACCGGGTTTTTCGCATGAGCGATCGCGGAATTGAGCAGCACGGCATCGCAGCCAAGCTCCATCGCCAAAGCCGCATCGGATGCCGTGCCAATACCAGCATCCACCAACACCGGCACCTTGGCCTCACGCTTGATGGCGCTGATCATATAGGGGTTCACCACCCCCATGCCGGACCCGATGGGCGCGCCCAAAGGCATGATGGCAACGCAGCCCATATCTTCCAGCCGCTTCGCCGCCAGCGGGTCATCCGCGCAATAGACCATCACCTGAAAGCCATCGGCGATCAGCGCTTCCGCCGCTTCAAAAGTGGCCGGCATATCGGGATACAGGAAGGGCGCCGGGCCCAGCACTTCCAGCTTCACCAGATTCCACCCCCCGGCTTCCCGCGCCAGGCGCAGCGTGCGCACCGCATCCTTGGCGGTGTGGCAGCCGGCCGTATTGGGCAGATAAGTATAGCGCTTGGGGGAGACATAATCCTGCAGCATCGGCGCCTTGGGGTCCGAAAGGTTCACCCGGCGCACCGCCACGGTGACAATTTCCGCCCCCGAGGCTTCAATGGCGGCGGCGGTTTCCTCAAGGTCCTTGTAGCGGCCGGTGCCAACGATCAGGCGGGACTGGAAGCGCTGGCCGGCGACCTGCCAGCTATCATCATCTGCGTCAGCCATGGTCAGCCGCCCCCGATGAAGTGAACGATTTCAAGTTTGTCGCCCTCGGCCAAGGCGACGGCGGCATAGGTGGAACGCGGCACGATTTCCTCATTACGTTCAACCGCCACCTTTCGCGTATCAAGCCCGATCGCGGCCAAAAGCGCCGCCACAGTGGCGCCTTGGGGCATCTGGCGGGGTTCCCCGTTCACAGAAATGGCGATGGCAGACATGGGCCCAATGTGGCGGGGCAGGGGCGGAAGGGCAAGCGCCCGCCCGGCTTGCCGGGCTTGGACCCCCCGTGCTAGCGCAAGCTTCAAGATTTGATCGCAAGGGAAGCGTCGTGACCCCGCCTCTGATCGCCGTCCTGAACGGCCCAAACCTGAACATGCTGGGTGTGCGTGAGCCCGAGAAATACGGCACCGCCACCCTTGATGATGTCGAAGCGCTGTGTGCCGAAGTGGCGGATGGGCTTGGGCTTGCCATTGATTTCCGCCAGACCAATAGCGAAGGCGAATTGGTGACCTGGGTGCAGGAATGCCGCGGGCGGGCTGCCGGCATCATCATGAACCCGGCGGGCTATACCACCACGTCCATCGCCGTCATGGATGCGCTTCTGGCCGTGGGCGTGCCGGTGATTGAAGTGCATATCACGAATATCCATCGCCGGGAGGAATTCCGGCATCACAGTTTTATTTCTAAGGCCGCGACCGGCGTGATTTGCGGGCTTGGCGTTGAAGGCTATGCGCTGGCGATCCGCGCCATGGCGGGGCTGATCGCACAGGATGAGGAAGCATGAGCAAGGACCTGCAATTCGACCCGGCGACGATCCGGGAATTGGCGCAAATCCTGCGTGAGAGTGACCTGACCGAAATTGAGCTTGTTGACAATGATATGCGGGTCAAGCTGGTGCGCCAGTTGACGGTGGCGCCCATGGCGATGCCGGTGGCCGCTGCCCCGTCGCCTTCTGCCGCCTCGGCGGCCGCTGCCGCGCCCGCGCCCTCGCCCTCGCCCGCAGCGCCCGCCGCTGAGGTGGATGCGGACCATCCCGGCGCGGTGAATAGCCCCATGGTTGGGGTTGCCTATTTATCCTCAGAACCCACAGCGGCACCCTTCGTGACGGTGGGCAGCAAGGTCACGCAGGGCCAGACTCTGCTGCTGATTGAGGCGATGAAGACCTATAACCAGATCAAGGCGCCGCGCGCCGGCACGGTGACGCGCATTCTGGTTGAAAGCGGCACGCCAGTGGAATTCGGCGAACCGCTGATGATTGTCGAGTAATGGCGCGCTCGGCTGGGGGTGCATGTCATGTTCGGTAAGGTTCTGATCGCCAATCGGGGTGAGATTGCGCTGCGCATCCATCGCGCCTGCCAGGAAATGGGCATACGCACCGTGGCCGTGCATTCCACCGCCGATGCTACGGCGATGCATGTGCGCTTTGCTGATGAAAGTGTGTGCATCGGCCCGCCGGCCGCGCGTGATTCCTATTTGAACATGGCGGCGGTGATTTCGGCCGCCATGGTGACGGGCGCGGATGCCATCCATCCCGGCTACGGCTTTCTTTCTGAGAACGCGCGCTTTGCCGAAATGGTGGAAGCACATGGGCTGAAATTCATCGGCCCCGCGCCCGAGCATATCCGCATGATGGGCGACAAGATCGCGGCGAAGGATGCGATGCGCAGCCTTGGCGTGCCGCTGGTGCCAGGTTCCACGGGTGCGCTTGATACCCTGGAACAGGCGCGCGAAGTGGCGGAAGCCGTGAAATACCCTGTGCTGATCAAGGCCGCTGCCGGCGGTGGTGGCCGCGGCATGAAGGTAGCCCGCAGCGCAGATGAGCTTGAGGAAGCCTGGAGTGTCGCGCGCACCGAAGCCAAGGCGGCCTTTGGTGATGACAGCGTCTATCTGGAAAAATACCTCGATCGGCCGCGGCATATCGAATTGCAGGTGCTGGCCGACACACACGGCAATGTGGTACATTTCGGGGAGCGTGATTGTTCCCTGCAACGGCGCCATCAGAAGTTGGTGGAAGAAGCGGGCAGCCCCGTTTTGGATGCCGCAGCGCGCGATGCTTTGGGTGCGACGGTGACTGCGGGCTTGAGCAAGCTTGGCTATCGCAATGCCGGCACTTTGGAATTCCTGTGGCAGGATGGGCAGTTTGCCTTCATTGAAATGAATACGCGGCTACAGGTGGAACACCCGGTGACTGAGATGGTTTGCGGCATTGACCTGGTGAAGGAACAGATCCGCATCGCCGCTGGTGAGGCTTTAGGTTACGGCCAGAAGGATATTCGCTTCTATGGCCATGCGATTGAATGCCGCATCACCGCGGAAGACCCTGAGACCTTCGCACCCAATCCCGGCAAGGTGAGCACCTATCACGCGCCGGGCGGGCTTGGTGTGCGCGTGGATAGCGCGCTTTATTCCGGTTATGTGGTGCCGCCGCATTATGACAGCCTTGTGGCGAAGTTGATTGTGCATGCGCCAAACCGGGCCGAGGCGATTGGCCGCATGCGGCGCGCGCTTTCGGAAATGGTGGTGGCCGGCATCAAGACGACCTTGCCGCTGCATCAGGCGGTGATGGAAGCGCCGGAATTTCAGGATGGGGATTATACGATCCATTGGCTGGAGAGGTTTGTCGCGGATAGGAATACCGACGCGGCGGGGTGACAAGGTAATGGTTTCCAAAGGCCTCGGGCCTTTGGTGGGTGGGTTTCAGGGAGGGCAAAGCCCTCCCTGACCTTTTAGTTCGCTGGTTTCACCGCCATGGCTGTGGTCCGTTCATCCATCCGTGGCGTATAGGCAAAGCCGCGCCGTGCGGCCCAGACATTCACCAATTGGAATAGCGGGATCATCACCTGTTCATCTACGGTGACCATCTTCACAGCCTCCCGCAACAACTTCTCGCGTTCTGCGTCATCAAGCGTGGCGGCGGCGCGTTCGGTCAGCGCATCAAGCGCTGGGTTGGAATAGCGCGATGAATTGGCAGCCCCCCGGCGTTTCTCGCGGTCGAATGTGCCGAAGATATTGACCAGCATGTAGGATGCCTCGCCGGTCACGCTGCCCCAGCCGCCCATGCGGGCATTGAATTCCTGGCGTGAATTGCGTGCGGCATAGGTGGTCCAGGGCAGGGTTTGCACTTCGGTGCGCAGTCCAACGCGCGTCCACATTTGCGCAACCGCTTGGGCGGTGCGGGCATCATTCGGCCAGCGATCATTGGGCGCCATCAGGGTCAGGCGGAAGCCTTGCGGGAAGCCAGCTTCGGCCAAAAGGCGCCGCGCGCCGTCGGCGTCAAAGCGCGGTACGGGCACATCGGGGTTGTAGGAAAAGGCACCGGGCGGCAGCCATTGGCCGGTGGGCTTGGCGGTGCCTTCCATGACGCGTTCAGTAAGAGCATTGCGGTCTATCGCCATGGAAAGCGCGCGGCGCACGCGCACATCATGGAAGGGGTTGCGCGTGAAGGGCTTGCCTTCATTATCGCTGACCAGCACAGGGTTTTCTGCGCGGGAATAGTCAAACCAAAGATAGATCAGGCGCAGCCCTTGGATTTCATAAAGCGTAATACGCTGATCGCGCCGCAGGCGTTCCAGGTCGGATGACGGCACCTGGTCAATCACATCCACATCGCCGGCCAGCAGGGCCGCGGTGCGTGACGCGTCATTGGCGATGAAGCGATAGGAAACCCGCGCCCAGGGCTGCGGTCCGGCCCAGTAATTCTCGTTGCGGGTGAATTCAGTGCGGTCGCCTTGGCGGTAGCTCGCCAGCCGATAGGGGCCGGTGCCGATAGCAGCACGGCCGGCATTGTAATCCTCGGTCTCTGCCCCCGTGCCTGCGTGGCGGGAGATGATCTGCACGGATGCCAGTTCCGTGGGCAGCAGCGGGTGCGGGGCGGCGGTGTGGAAGCGGATGGTCAGCGGGTCAATGATCTCGGCGCGGGTGATGGCGCGGATCATGCCGGCGAAGGTGCCGGGGCTATTGCGCACATTGGGCACGCGTTCGATGGTGAAGACCACGTCATCAGCGGTGAAATCCCGCCCATCATGCCATTTCACGCCCGGCCGGAGCTTGAATTCCCAGACGGTGTCGGAAAGCGGGCGCCAGCTTTCTGCCAGCATGGGTTGCAGCCGTGCCTCGGCATCCTGTTCCACCAGCCTGTCGAACATGTGTTGCGTGAGGCTGATATTGGGGGAGGCATTGTAGAAATGCGGGTCAAGCGCGGTGGGCGACCCGCCGATGCCGATGGTGAGGTTCTGCGCCAGTGCGCCGGAAGCGCTCATGCCGGCGAGCAGCAAGGCGGCCAAGGCAAAACGAGGGGGGCGGGATGATGAGGGGAGCATGGCGGCATTCTCCTGCTGCGGGTTTTGCCCAATGCTAGCCGCGCCCCGCAACGGCTGCTAGAAAGAAGTGAGGTCTGGCTCAAAAACAACAGGGGGTCTGGGATGACGGGAAAACTTCGCAAGCTGGCGCTGGCCGCCAGCACAGCAATCATTGGCCTTTCGGCGCAAGGCGCCGTGGCACAAAGCGTCACCATGGCGGTGGCAGCGCCAGTTACCTCGCTTGATCCCCATTACCATCAGCTTTCGCCCAATAACGCCGTGGCGGATACCATTTTCGACAAGCTGGTGAACACGGATGCGAAGTCAAACAACCTGCCGGGGCTGGCGTTGAGCTGGCGCGCGGTTGAAGCCAATGTCTGGGAATTCAAGCTGCGGCCCAATGTGCGCTTCCATAATGGCAATCCCTTCACGGCCGAAGATGTGGCCTTCACTTTGCAGCGTTTGCCGAATGTGCCCAATAGCCCATCATCTTTCGCGGCTTATTCGCGGCCCATCCAAGCGATTGAGATTGTGGACCCGCTGACGATCCGCTTCCGCACCGCTGCACCGCATCCGCTGATGCCCTTGGACATGACCAATGTCCGCATTCTGGACCGGGAGACGCATCAGAACGCGACGACCGAGGATTTCAACGCTGGCCGCGCGGCGATTGGCACTGGCCCTTACCGCGTTGTGTCGCATCGCAGTGGCGACCGGATCGAATTCGAACGCAACGATAATTACTGGGGTGATCGCGCTGCCTTCCAACGCGTGATCTATCGCATGATCACCAATGATGCGGCGCGCACTGCGGCACTGCTGGCCGGCGATGTGGAATTCATTGACCAGGTGCCGACATCGGATCTGGCGAAGCTGCGGCAGGATAACCGCATTGCGCTTTCTGAGACGGTTGGCCTGCGCTTGATCTTCCTGGGCCTTGATCATTTGCGCCCGGCCAATGAGAATTCGCCCTTCATCACGGATAATGATGGCAAGCCGCTGGGCCGCAACCCGCTGCAGGATGTGCGCGTGCGGCGTGCGCTTTCAATCGCCATTGACCGCAAGGCGATTGTGGACCGCGTGATGGAAGGTGCCGCCGTGCCGGCGGGGCAATTCCTGCCCGAAGGCGTCTATACCCATGTGCCCGGCGTGACACCGCCGCCTTTCGATCCCGATGGGGCGCGCCGCCTGCTGGCGGAAGCGGGCTATCCGCAAGGTTTCCGCATTCAGTTGAACGGCCCGAATGACCGCTATGTGAATGATGCGCGCATTATCCAGGCTGTGGGCCAGATGTGGACGCGCATTGGCGTGCGCACCACGGTGGAAGCACAGCCCTGGACCACCTTTGTTGGCCGCGCGGGTCGCGCTGATTTCTCGGCGCATTTGATTGGCTGGGGATCGAACCCCGATGGTTCTCACCCGCTGCGCAATATCCTGGCCACTCAGACGCGCGAAAAGGGCTGGGGGTCTTCCAATCGTGGGCGCTATTCCAACCCCCGGTTGGATGCGCTGCTGGATCAATCCCTGGTCGAGCTTGATGAAGCCAAACGCGTGCAGTTGGTGATAGAAGCGCAGCGCATCGCGGCCGAAGATGTTGCGGTAATTCCGCTGCATATCCAAACCAATATCTGGGGTATGCGCCGCCATTTGGCGCATGATGCCCGCAATGATGAGCTGACGCGCGCGCAGGATGTGCGCCCGGCGGCGCGCTGAACCGGATAGGACCAAATGACCGTCTACCTTGTCCGGCGCGTCTTGCAGGCACTGCTTGTTGTGCTGGCGATGTCGCTGATTGTCTTTATCGGCGTCTATGCCATTGGCGATCCGGTGGAAATCCTGATCAGCCCGGATGCGGACCAGATTGAGCGTGAACGTGCCGTGCAGGCGCTTGGGCTCGATCTGCCGCTCTGGCAGCAATATGCGGTGTTTCTGACCAAGGCTTTGCAGGGCGATTTGGGGCGGTCATTTGTCTATAACGAACCGGCGCTGAAGCTGATCTTGCAGCGCATGCCGGCAACGCTGGAACTGGCTTTTGGTGCGACGATTATCGCGCTGATCATCGGCCTGCCGCTTGGGCTCTATGCGGGGCTTAGGCCCGATGGCCGCGTCAGCCGCGTGATCATGGCCGGTTCCATCCTGGGCTTTTCGCTGCCCACCTTCTGGGTTGGGCTGATGTTGATCATGGTGTTCGCGGTCTATCTCGGCTGGCTGCCATCTACCGGACGGGGCGATACGGGCACGCTGCTTGGGCTGCAATGGTCCTTCCTGACCTGGGATGGCATTCGCCATATGACCATGCCCGCGATCAATCTTGCGCTGTTCAAGATCAGCCTGGTCATTCGCCTGACGCGTGCGGGTGTGCGCGAAACCATGCTGATGGATTATGTGAAATTCGCCCGCGCCAAGGGGTTGTCGCCGGCGCGCGTGACCTTCGTACATGTCTTCAAGAATATCCTGATCCCCGTTGTCACCGTGGTGGGGCTGGAACTTGGCAGCACCATCGCCTTCTCCGTCGTGACGGAAAGCGTCTTCGCCTGGCCCGGAATGGGCAAGCTGATCATTGATTCGATCAATGTGCTCGATAGGCCAGTGATTGTCGCTTACCTGATGATGATCGTGCTGATGTTCATCGCCATCAACCTGATTGTTGATCTGACCTATTCAATGCTTGACCCGCGCGTCCGGCTGGAGAGCAAAGGCACATGAGCGACGCTGTCATTTCCGCGAAGCCGGCAGACAAGGTGGAAACGCCCTTCCGGCGCTTTGTGTCTGAATTTGCCGAAAGCAAGGTCGCCCTTGGTGCGCTGGTGGTCTTCATCATCATCGCGCTGCTGGCGATTTTCGCGCCCTGGATCACGCCGCAGAACCCTTATGACCTTGCCGAGCTTGACATCATGGATGGGCGGAGGGAGCCCGGCACGGTGGGCGGTGCGGGCTTCACCTATTGGCTCGGCACGGATGATCAGGGGCGCGATATGCTTTCTGGCATCATCTATGGCTTGCGGATTTCGCTGACCGTCGGCGCGGGTTCGGCCTTGATTGCCTGCCTGATTGGCGCATCACTTGGCTTGCTCGCGGCTTATGCCGGTGGGCGGACCGATAGCGTGATTATGCGCCTTGTGGATTTGCAATTATCCTTCCCGACCATTCTGGCGGCGCTGATGATCCTGGCCTTTCTGGGCAAGGGCATCATGAATGTGGTGATCGCGCTGGTGCTGGTGGAATGGGCCTATTATGCGCGCACGGTGCGCGGCACGGCGCTGGTCGAAAGACGGCGGGAATATATTGAAGCGGCGCAATGCCTCGCGCTTCCGACACATCGCGTGCTGTTTGGCCATTTGCTGCCGAATTGCCTGCCGCCCTTGATCGTTGTCGGCACCATGCAGGTGGCGCGCGCCATTGCGCTGGAAGCAACCCTTTCCTTCCTGGGGCTTGGCGTGCCGATCACGGAACCATCGCTCGGCCTGCTGATCGCCAATGGCTATGAGTATATGCTGTCAGGCAAATACTGGATTTCCTTCTATCCCGGCATTGCGCTGCTGATCACGATTGTCGCCATCAATCTGGTTGGTGATCAATTGCGTGATGTGCTGAACCCGCGGCTGAAGAAATAAGCACATGACAGCACCTACACTCGAAGTTCGCGATTTGCAGACGCATTTCTTCACCCGCGCTGGCGTGGTGAAGGCAGTTGATGGCGTTTCTTTCTCCGTTGGCCGCGGCAAGGTGATGGGGCTGGTCGGAGAATCCGGTTCCGGCAAATCCGTCACGGGCTTTTCCATCATTGGCCTGGTTGATCCGCCGGGGCGTATCGCGGGCGGGTCTATCCTGTTTCAGGGGCGCGATCTGGCGAAGCTTTCCGAAGAAGAAATGCGCGATTTGCGGGGCAACCGCATCGCCATGATCTTCCAGGACCCGATGATGACTCTGAACCCGGTGCTGCGCATTGATACGCAGATGATCGAAACCGTTAAGGCACACAAGAAGGTCTCGACCGAGGAAGCCCGCCAGCGGGCGCGCGATACACTTGGCATGGTGGGTATTCCTTCGCCGGATGAAAGGCTGAAGGCCTATCCGCACCAGTTTTCGGGCGGCATGCGCCAGCGTGTCGCGATTGCAATCGCGCTATTGCATGAACCGCAATTGATTGTTGCTGATGAACCAACCACGGCCTTGGATGTGACCATTCAGGGACAAATTTTGGCCGAGGTGCAGAAGCTTTGCGCCACCACCGGCACTTCCATGATCTGGATTACGCATGATCTTTCGGTGGTCGCCGGCCTCGCGGATGATATTGCGGTGATGTATGCCGGGCGCATCGTGGAAAAGGGTGCGGTCAGCGAAGTGCTGGATAAGCCTTTGCATCCCTATACACATGGGCTGATCGGCTCCGTCCCCAGCCGCAACAAGCGGGGTGAGGCGCTTCGGCAAATTCCGGGCATGACGCCTTCCTTGCTGAACCTGCCGCCGGGCTGCGCCTTTCGTGCGCGTTGCCCGCGCGCTTCTGAGGCCTGCCTGGCGGAGCCTGTTATGGCGGAGATTCTGCCCGGGCGGGAAGCGCGCTGCATCCACCCCCATCTTGACGCATCGGAGGCTGCATGAACGCCGGACCGATGCTGGAACTGCGCGACATCACGCGCCGTTTTGAAAAGAAGTTGGATTTCGCGGGCCGCATCGCGCAGCGCCTGGGCGCGCCGGTGCGCGAAGAAATCGTGCATGCGGTGGACCGTGTGAACCTGACCGTCCGCAAGGGCGAGGTTGTGGGGCTGGTGGGTGAATCCGGCTGCGGCAAATCCACGTTGGGGCGCATGGTGGCGGGTATTTTGCCGCCAACCGAAGGCGCGATTTTGCGTGATGGGCGCGACATCAAGGCGCTGACGGGCGCGGAAGCGCGGCAGATGAAGCTCCGCACCCAGATGATTTTCCAGGACCCCTATGCGTCGCTCAATCCGCGCATGCGCGTGCAGGATATTGTGGGTGAAGCGCCGCGCGTGCATGGGCTTTTGGAAGGTGCGGCCTTTGATGATTATGTGGATGAACAAATGCGCCGCGCGGGCTTGGACCCGGGCTTCAAGCGGCGCTATCCGCATCAATTCTCGGGCGGGCAGCGCCAGCGCATCGGCATTGCGCGCGCGCTCGCGGTGAAGCCGGATTTCATTGTGTGTGATGAGGCTGTGGCGGCGCTTGATGTTTCGATCCAGGCGCAAATCCTGAACCTGTTCATGCGCCTCAGGAAAGAGCTTGATCTGACCTATCTTTTCATCAGCCATGATCTTGGCGTGGTGGAGCATTTGTCTGATCGGGTGGTGATCATGTATCTGGGGCGCGTGGTGGAAGAAGCGGATACGGAAACCGTCTTCCGCCGACCCAATCACCCCTATACGCGGTCCTTGCTGGATTCCGTGCCGCGGATTGAAAACCGCAAGCGGGCGTTCTCCGTCGTGAAGGGGGAAATTCCGTCACCGCTCAACCCGCCCCCGGGCTGTCATTTCCATCCGCGTTGTCCACTCGCGATGGAACGCTGCCGGGTGGAAGTGCCGAAGCTGCGGGA
>JADCFN010000077.1 GCA_020249505.1 Roseomonas sp.
GGCAAAGCGAGGGCCGAATGGTGCTGCCATTTGGCCCTCACATCATGATCAAACCCTGCTGAACATAGCAATGAAATAACGCTCTATTTCGCTTGGCTCAGCCCCCATCACAGCGCGAATGGTCTGTCACGCGCAGGGAATTTTCCCCGCCGATGACGGAGACAAACTGATGAGCACGATCCTTCCCACCGAAAACCAAGACTGGGGTTTCTGGGGCACCATGCGCGAACACGCAGCAGAAGCCTGGCCGATCGCTTTCACCGCGATCCACAACGCGACCAGCACGGATCCCGCCTCGGTCCGCGCCTTCCTCGACAGCCGCTACGGACGCCACTTCGCGGATGGGGTGAATGGCCAGATGCATTACGGCGCGAGCCTCGCGGACGCGATTGCGAAAACCACCGCAGAATGGATGGGCTGGCGCATCACGCAGCGCACGAGCCGCGAAACGGGCATCCCCGCCGGCCTGCCCTACCTGACGGGCTTCGTGATCAACGAGGGCATCGCCGCCGAAGCGCAGGACTGACGCGCCAGACGCCGCGCAGCGGCGCCGCACTGCCCCGCAGGGCCCGCCCGCGGGGCTCCCGGCAGTAGGGGGCCGATGGTCGGCGCCCGCAACCGGAGACGAAGACAATGAAGCTTTCTGACACGCAGCGGATTGTATTGAGCCATGGTGCGCAGCACCCGCAATTGCTGGCGATTGCGCCGGAGCATTTGCCCGTCGCTGCCTGCCGCGCGGTGGTGAACAGCCTGATCAAGAGCCGCCTGCTGATTGAGGTTGCTGCGCCGCGCGATCAATTGGCGATGGTGTGGCGCAAGGATGCCGACGGCACGCCGATCCTGATTCAAGTGACGGATGAGGGGCTGCGCGCGATTGGCATCGACCCGAATGAGGGGCGCGTGGCGCCCGATACGGCGCCGCAGGGCGGCGAGGACACGGCACCGCAGGCTGAGGAGCAGCCTTCCGCCGAAGCCGCGCCAGAGGCGCCCAACATGGCCAGTGTGAACCCGCGCGAAGCCGCCGAGCGCTTGCTCGCAGCCTGGGAGGAAACGCCGCCGCCCAATGCCTCGCAGGACCCGATCACGCGCGCGATGGACATGCTGCGCAGCGCGCTCTCACGGCGCGGCACACGCGCCACGGGCGCGCCACGCAAGCCACGCGAGGGCACGAAGCAGGAGGTGGTGCTGGCCATGCTCCGGCGCCCTGAGGGCGCGACAGTGGCGCAAATCGCCGAGGCGACAGGCTGGGCGCAGCATACGGTGCGCGGATTTTTCGCTGGGTTGAAAAAGCGCCAGGGCATTACGGTGGAGATCGCGGAACGCATCCGCCAAGTCGGCCCAAACAAGCAGGGCGCAAAAGGCTCCTACACCGTCTACCGCGTCGCTGAATGAAGCTGCGCAGCCACAGCGGCATGAATGATTGCCAAGCCCAGGGATCATCGCGATCCCTGGCGCTTTATTGCCTTGGCTCGCGCGAAACACAGCGCGAAGCATCCGTCACGCAAGACGGAGAATGACGATGCATACAGAAACTGAAACTCGCTGGATCATACTGGGCGCCGATGGCCGGCATGTGTCCCTCGGTCGCACTGAACCAAGCGAGGCAGAGATAGTGACCGCCAGCGACGCCCTTGCCGCGCAGGGGCTTTCCGGGTGGCTCGCCCGCATGCAGGGCGAATACTACAGCCGGGCCAGGGTGACACTGGAACCCCTTCAGCGCATCGGCATTGCGCACGACGCCAAGTGGCAAGCCGCCCTAACCGCATTCCACGCGGTACGCCACTGGAGGTCTCCGCTATGCTTGAAATAACCTCCTCCACAGATGGAGCGACGCAAAGCTCTGGCACTATATGACTAGCAGGCATCCTGTTTACATTGCACTTTTACTATCTTTTTCAATCGGTTTAGCCGAGAAATTTCACTCGACCTCCAAGCCGCCCTCACCCCAGCCAAACAAGCTTTCTTCAAAATATCACAAATTGGAAACGTCATTGCCACCGTTCATCTGCGAGCAGCGGTTCACGAATTTTTTAGGATCTCTCTGCGTGCAGGGCATCTCCATCAGATCTGTTTCGCGTCACTTTGGATCAGTAAGAGCTCTTGATAAAGTGTCGCTAGACGTGGCCGCAGGTGAGTTTGTGGCCCTGGTCGGGCCATCCGGCTGCGGCAAATCCACCCTCATGCGCATCGTCGCCGGCATTGAATCCGCCGATGCAGGTTCTCTTTCCATCGGGTCACGAGACGTTAGTGCCCTACGCGCCGCCGAACGTAATGTCGCGATGGTATTTCAGAATTACGCGCTTTATCCGCATCTGACTGTCAGTGAGAATATCGCCGTTCCTCTTGCGATGCGCCGCCTTTCTGCCCTGGAGCGCCTTCCCCTTATTGGGCACATGATGCCAGGCCTTTCGCAGAAGCGGGCGGCGATCGCCACCGATGTCCTCCAGGCTGCCCAATCGCTCGGCCTGGATGCCTTATTAGACCGAAAGCCGGGACAGCTTTCGGGGGGGCAGCGACAACGCGTTGCCTTGGCCCGGGCAATTGTTCGCCATCCTGATGCTTTTCTCATGGATGAGCCGCTTTCCAACCTGGATGCGGCGCTTCGTGTGCAAACACGTCGTGAGATTGTCGAGATTCATCGCCGCGTCGGCGCTGCGACACTCTACGTGACACATGATCAGTCTGAAGCACTCACCATGGCGGACCGCGTCGCCGTTATGCAAGCTGGTCAGATACTACAGGTTTCCTCACCTGAGGCGATTTATCACGATCCGCAAGATATCCGCGTGGCGACTTTCATTGGTAGCCCGCGGATCAATTTAATCTCGGCTGCAGCGAATGCCGCTGGTCATGTCCATATCGCGGGAAAATCCAGTGGGCTTCAAGCAACACCTGGTCCCGTTACCATTGCCATTCGTCCGGAGAATTTGCGGATCGAATCCAACGGTATTCCTTGTGTGGCAAAAGTATCGAATTTCTCGGGGAAAGCCTGCTGCTTCATGCGCGCCATAGCGCCGGTAATGAAGCCTTTATCATACGGCTTCCGCCAGAAATGCCGCGCCCGCATGACGGTGAGGTGATCCATCTTGCGTTTGAGGCTAAGCACGCTCTGCTGTTTGACCAAAATGGCAAGCGTCTGGTGCCAAGCAAACAGTTTGCCCAGAACCAGGAACTGACCCTTGCCTGAAGTAATGTCAGCAGCTGCGCCTGCATCATTTGAGGCAAGACCGCGCCGTCTTGCGCGGGGCGAAGCCCTGGTCGGCCTGTTACTGAGCCTACCGGCGGGTGTCGCCTATTTCCTGATGCTCCTATTGCCCAGCTTGGCCACAATCCTTTTGGCGTTCACAGATTACGAATTGGGTGCACTCGAATGGGCCTGGATTGGCGCCGCGAACTTTGAGGAAATGCTGGCAGATCGTGGTTTTGCAGTCGCTCTTCGCAATACCGTCATTTACGTCGGGTTCGTTACGCCGCTTTCCATTTTACTAGGCCTTGGTGTGGCGCTTTTGATTGAAGCGGGCATTCGCGGGCGCGCCCTGTTTCGTGCGGTCTTCTTCTTGCCAGTTGTTTCCTTGACTGTCGCCATGGCAGCGGCTTGGCAATATCTGCTGCATCCAACAATCGGGCCTTTGAATGCTTTTTTGCGCCTTCTTGGTGTCGCCTCCCCTCCCTTCTGGCTTTCATCTTCAGATTGGGTGCTACTCAGTCTCGGGGCCATCGGTACCTGGGAGAATATTGGCTATAACATGGTGCTCTTCCTGGCGGGCCTTAGCGCTATTCCGCGGGAACTCTATCATGCCGCTGAAGTTGATGGGACCAAAACCTGGCTTGATCGGTTTCGGCTCGTCACCTGGCCAATGCTTGGACCAACGACACTCTTCGTGCTGACCATTACCATGATCCGTAGCATTCGGGTTTTTGATACGGTTGCTGTTCTGACCCAAGGCGGACCGAACAAGGCAAGCGAAGTCTTGCTGCATACCATGTACAAGGAAGGCTTTACCTTCATGCGGCTTGGGTACTCTGCTGCGATCACCTTGGTTTTCCTGATGATGGTTCTGGGCCTTGTCTGGCTGCAAACCAAAGCTCTGGATAAGCGGGTG
This sequence comes from Roseomonas sp., assembly GCA_020249505.1. Taxonomy (GTDB): domain Bacteria; phylum Pseudomonadota; class Alphaproteobacteria; order Acetobacterales; family Acetobacteraceae; genus Neoroseomonas. Next base: position 4,104 of record JADCFN010000077.1, read on the forward strand.
CATTATGGCTAAGCGCGACTTGAGATCGCTTTGGGCGGATACGCCGCGCCTGCTTGTGCTGGGCTTCCTCGCGCTCTTGCTGCTCATGCCCTATATCTGGATGATCTCCGCCAGCGTGAAGCCACTGGATGAGTTATTTCGCGCCAGTCTCAATCTTTGGCCGGAACGCTTTTACGGTGTTGAGAATTACCGGCAGGTTTTTTCACAGATTCCGGTATTTGGGTACCTCTGGAACGGTGTTGTTGTCTGCGCTGGAATTCTTTTTTTCCAGCTGCTTTTCGCTGTTCCGGCAGCCTATGCGCTCGCGAAACTGCACTTCCCTGGCCGAGATCTGGCCCTTGGCCTGGTTATGCTGGGACTTCTTGTGCCGCCCCACGTTCCAGCGTTGCCCCTTTATGTGGCCTTCAGCAAAATGGGGCTGTTGAACACATATGCAGCGCTGATCCTGCCCTTCACCATTTCAGTCTTTGCAATTTTTCTGTTCCGGCAATTCTTCAAGGCACTGCCTGATGAATTGGTGCATGCCGCACGTCTGGATGGCATTGGCGAATTTGAAATTGTCTGGCGTGTCATCCTGCCAAACGCGTGGCCTGCGGCCACGGCATTTGCGATCTTCTCCGTGGTTGCGCATTGGAATGATCTCTTCTGGCCGCTGATTGTGATTGAAGGGCAGGCTCGTGCCACCCCAGCGCTTGGCGTCTTGTATTTCCGTTCTGATGAGGCGGGCGATGATTTTGCCGCATTGATGGCGGCTGCCGTCATCATGACGCTGCCGCTAGTCCTGGCATTTCTTTTTGCACAACGCCGCTTCGTTGAGGGTATCGCCACAACCGGGCTGAAGGGATGAAGCCATCATGACGCCAAAACCGTTCATTTTACGCAGAAGAAGCCTGGTGGGGATCGCATTTGGGGGGCTTGCTGTACCAGCGCTCCGCGCGCAACCAAACGTAGAGATCACCGTTCACTACTCTCAGCCGCACGTCTTTCGTGAATCCAAGGAAGCCGTTGCAGCAGCCTTTTCGCGCCATGAACCCGGCATACGCATCAACTGGGTGACCACTCCAAATTACGATGAAGGAACACAGCTTATCTTGCGTCAGGCCGTAGCCGGCACTCAGGCGGATTTGACCTATCAGGGCCTGAATAGGCTGCGCGTCCTTGCTGAACGCGGTATCTGTCAGGATCTAACGCCCTTCCTGAACCGCGAAGGTAATCCTGCCAATCAGGGATATAGTGAGACCATTCTCGGTCTTGGTAGAACCGCCGGCATGCAAGCGGGCCTTGCCTATGCTGTTTCGACAATGATCACCTATATGAACCTCGATGTTCTGCGCGATATCGGCGTGGATGCCAGAACCTTTCCAACCAAATGGGATGGCGTTCTTGATCTCGCGGCTCGCATCGCTCGGCTACCGAATGCGCCTGATCCGCTCTATTACGATATCGGCGAATGGGCGTGGTCTGCGTTACTTTACGGTCATGGCGGCCAATACATGAGCGGTGATGAACGCCGCTTTCTGATGGATACGCCCCAAGGTCTGGCTGCCATGCGGCTTTATCAGCGTATTTTGCGCGAAGGGCGAATGCCAAATTTGAACACACCCGCGGCACAGCAGGCATTTGGCGCCGGGCGTATCGGTATCCGCTTCGGGTCAACCGCTTTTCTGCGCAATGTCATTCAATCAGTGGGGCAGAACTTTCCCCTTGCAACGACGATCATGCCAGTCATTGATGCAGAGCGTGGCCGGCTTCAGGTGGGTGGTTCAGCCGGCATGCTGCTCACGCGCGATCCGGTGAAGCAGGAAGCCGCGTGGAAATTCCTTCGATTTTCGACGAGCGCCGAGGGCACCGCGCTGATGGTTCAGAATACCGGCTACGTCCCCTGCAACCAGATGGCGGTAGATGACCCACGCTGGTTGGGTGAATTCTACCGGGCCAATCCACTATTCTCGGCAGCGATGCGCCAGCTTCCCATCACTGTCGCCTGGTATGCATTCCCAGGCACGAATGGTGTGCGCATCAGTCAAACCATATCCGATAATCTGCAGCGTCTTGTTGAGGCACGTGCCACGCCTGAACAGGTAGTTCAAGACATGCAGCGCGAAGTCACGCGCCTGTTACCACGCGCTTCCTGACCCCCAAAACCAGAAGGACGTATCCCATGAAATCACTCACCCGTCGCACTGCCTTGGGCGTCACGGCCGGCTTGCTCGCCGCGCCGCAGTTGCGCGCCCAAGCGAATGTGGAAATCACGGTGCATTATGCACAGCCGCAGATCTTCAAAGAAAGTTACGACGCGATTGCGGCAGAATTTGCCAAGCGTGAACCGAATACTACGGTCCGCTTCATCACAACGCCGAATTATGAGGAAGGCAATCAGCTTATCCTGCGGCAAGCGGCCACCAATCAATTACCCGATCTTTCATACCAAGGCTTCAATCGGTTGAGGGTATTCGCCGAACGAGGCATTGCTCAAGATCTCGCGCCCCTTCTTGCGCGTGAGGGTGATCCGGCCGCGCATGGCTATACGCCTGGCATCCTTGCCCTTGGCCATTTTGGCGGCATGCAATCAGGGCTTGCCTATGCCGCATCCAACGCGATTTCCTACTACAACACCGAACTTCTGCGCCGCGTTGGTGCCAATCCTGCCCCAGAAGCTTTCCCAAAGACCTGGGATGAGGTGATTGCGCTTTCGGCGCGCATCAAGGCGCTTGGCGATGGCACTGAAGGCATGTGGTTCCAATAGCCCGGCGATGACTGGATGTTTTCCGCGCTGCTGTTTAGCCATGGCGCGCGCATGCTTACCCCGGATGAGCGCGATGTAGGCTTCGCGGGCCCCAAAGGTCTCGCCAGCTTGCGCTTGCTCCGCCGTATGGTGACCGAAGGCGGGATGCCGCAACTGAATGGCACAACGGCACTTCAGGCCTTTGCGGCCGGCAAGCTTGGCATGCGTTTTGGTTCAACCGCCTTCCTGCGGAATATGATGACCAGCGTCGGACGGAATTTCGAAATGCAAACCGCGCTGCTGCCGGTTGTTGATCCCGTGAATGGCCGCCTGCCCACAGGTGGTGCCGCCGGCATGTTGACCGCCCGTGATGCCGCAAAGCGCGAGGCTGCCTGGAAATTCCTGCGCTTTTCAACGAGCGCGGAGGGAACGACCTTGATGGTCAAGAACACTGGCTATGTCCCCACAAACCAGCTTGCCATTGATGATCCGCGTTATCTTTCGGAATTCTACCGCGAGAATCCTCTGTTCAAGACGGCCACAATGCAGGTGGGCCGTATGGTTCCCTGGTATGCTTTCCCCGGTACCAATAGCGTGCGGGTGACTGAAGTGATGGTGAATAACATGGCGCGCGTTGTCGAAGGGAACGCAACACCCGAAGTGGCGCTGGCGGATATGGCGAGTGAAGTTCGCCGCTTGCTGCCACGCCGGGGCTGAAACATGCACACCATCCTTCAGCTCACTGATTCCCATCTCTCGCCGCGGAATGAGTTATTCCGCAGCAACCTTGCCTTGATCCGTGCACTGGCAGCGACTGCCCCGCCCGACCTTACGGTTGCCAGCGGTGATCTTTCGCTTGATGGCGCAGATCATGAGGCGGATATGGCCTTTGCCGCCGAAGAACTGGGCCGCTTCCCGGGCCCAATTCTGGCTCTGCCAGGCAATCATGATACGGGCAGTCATCCCCATACCATGCCCCGTCAGCCCTTTGACGCAACAAGGCTGACCCGGTTTCAACGGCATTTGGGAGCTGGGTATGGGCTGCATGATCCGCCTGGCTGGCGCATCATCGGCCTCAATTCCGAGGTGATGGGAACGGGGCACCCGGAAGAAGAAGCTCAGGCGCGATTCATTATTGAAGCCGTTGAAAGCGCGGATGCTCGGCGTTTGGCGCTATTTTTGCACAAGCCGATCTTTGTGACGCATCCGGAGGATCAGCTTTTTGATTACTGGTCTGTTCCCCCGCACGCGCGCGATACCTTAGTGCCCATCCTGGAGCATCCAGGGCTTCGCCTGGTCGCCTCCGGCCACTTGCACCTGCATCATGAATTCAAGCGTGACGCAGTTTCCTTTGTCTGGGCGCCGCCACTTTCCTTTGTGGTGGAGGAGGATGAGCAGCAAGGCCTGCCTGGGGTACGGCGCTGCGGTGCTCTGCTGCATCACCTGCATGCGGATCATGTGGAGACGGTTTTGCTGGAACCAGATGGCATGGAGGTGCCCTATCTTGGCTCTATCCGCCATCAGACCTATCCGCGCACTAGCAGGCTGCTGAAATTCGTAGCCTGATTTCCGTATTTATGATTCACTGTTTCCGTGTTCGGGTCGAGGTTGCGATGCGTGGCAATGACGCGGTGGCTGGTTCCTTGTTCAGCTATGTTGA
>JADCFN010000078.1 GCA_020249505.1 Roseomonas sp.
ACGCCGGATAACGCTCAATAAAGCCATGTCCAACACTCCAGCTGCCTCCGCCCAAAGGGCCGAGGCTAGCGTCCGAACATGGGTCAAATCTCAGCAGCAACTTCACCCCAAACCGGGTCACTTCTCAGCGGCATTCAACATGCCGCCCGCGCTGATTTGTACGGTCGCGCTGTTTGCGGGTGCTTGAGGGCTTCAAGCCAAAAACCCGAGGAGGTTAAGCATGGACAATGCAAGCGATGATTCCATCCAGGGCGCGACGATGCTGCCGGAGGAAGGTACGGATACCTTGGCGATACCGAGGCTGCGCGTCCCCGCCGAAGCGATCGAGGCCTTCGGGAATGATCTCGCGGATCGTGTGGCAGCCTATGCCGCCGCGCTGGAGGCGCATCGGTTCAGTGTCGGCGAGCCCCGTCCGGTGGAACATCCGCTGGTCGAGGCCATCGTCGCGGCGGGCGGGATGGACGCGGTCGAGATCATCGCCGCTCCCCCGCCCCCTGAACCGGAAGTGCCACCGCCGCCGCCACCCGCACCACCACCTGGCGAGATCACCAAGCTTCGGTTGGTCGAGGCTTTGGGCGCTGCAGGAAAACTGCGCGAGGCCATGGCGCTACTCAAGCTTGAAGCGCCCGCCACCGATCTCACCGATGCGGAATTGCTGCTGCGCGAACGCTGGCTTGCGGCGCAAAAGCTGAATCTGCTCGCGCCCGAAGTGGCCGCGCTGCTGAAGGCCATCGGCATTGACTCCTCAAGCCTGATCGCATGATCGCCTCCGATGCGCCCGCCATGGATGCGCCGGCCTTTCTTGGCGCAGGCATGTCCAATGCGGCGCTGGCAACACGGCCCAGCCTGACGCTCGGCCCGCAACCCAACGCCGCCGTGCTGCTGTTGGAAATCGCCATCCGCACCGCGAAGGATGTGCCCGGACCATTCCCGCCAAGCGTCGTCGAATATCTGCTGGTTGCCGGCGGCGGTGCCGGTCGTGGTGGACCTTACGGAGGTGGCGGCGGTGGTGGCGGTGTGCGTACCGGCAATCTCAGCATCTCACCCGGCTCACAAATTCCCATCATCATCGGCGCCGGTGGTGCAGCTTCGAATGGCAGTAATTCCGCCATCGCCGATGTCACCGCCATCGGTGGTGGCATCGGCGGTGATGCGTATCAGGCGGGCGCCAATGGTGGTTCCGGTGGTGGTGGCGGCTTTGGCCTCGAAGATAATCCGACCGTGCTACCATTCCCCCCAGGCGGCAGCGGTATTGCTGGACAAGGCTATCCCGGTGGCAATGGTTCGCCGTTTCTGTTCGGCGAGGAAAGCCCTGTCGGCGGCGGAGGAGGTGGCGGCGGTGGCGCAGGCGGGCCGGGTCAGCATGCGCCGCCCTATTCCTATTGGTTCGATGGCGGCGATGGTGGCCCTGGTCTGATATCCTCGATCACTGGCAACGCCATCAGTTATGGCGCGGGCGGTGGTGGCAGTGGCGATGGGCTTGGCGGCAGCGGTGCCGGCAATGGCTGGATCAATCCACCGCAAGATGGCGCTGCCAATCGCGGCGATGGTGGTGGTGCGGGGTATTGGGGTGGCCAGGGCGGTTCAGGCTTTGCCGTGCTGCGCTACCCGGACAGTTACGCGCTGCCGGCTGCCATCACGGGCGGTGGCACCATCATCACCAGCGGCGGCTTTCACATCATCACCTTCACCGCGAGCGGGAGCGTCACTTTCTGATGGCACATTTCGCGGAAATCGATGCGCAGGGCCTGGTGCTTCGGGTGATTGTCATCAGCAATGCCGATGCGCAAACCCATGGCCAGGATGATGAAGGCGCTGGCATAGCATTCTGCCAATCGCTTTTCGGTGCTGCTACGCGCTGGGTGCAAACCAGCTATACGGGCAAAAAGCGTCGCCGCTTTGCCGGCATTGGCTATCGCTATGATGCCGAGCGTGATGCCTTTATCGCGCCGCAGCCCTTTCCATCCTGGCGCCTGGATGAAACCTCCGCCTGGGTCGCGCCCATACCCATGCCGGATGATGGTGGCCAGTATATTTGGGACGAGGCCGCGCAGTACTGGAAGCCCTTGTCGTGATCGGGTTTGATGCGCATGGCATGCTAGCGTCGGCGTTTCTGCCCGCTGCGTTTCTGGCGCCGGAGCGCATCGCGACGCTGCGGCTTGCCTCCGCTGGATTTGTCTCGGCGCCGGGCGATACGCCGGCGCTCGCATTTTATGAGCCACGCATCCTTGAGGATATCGAGATTGGCCAATCTGCCGCGGATGCGCTGGCGGTCGGTGGCAGGGTGGCGCTGACGGTTTCGGAAATCGCGCTGGCGGATGGAGACAATTTCGCCGCCGATCTGGCGCGTTATGGTGTGGCCGATGGTCGGGCCGTGCGGCTGCTCAGCCTGCCCGTGCTCAATGCGCGCGCGAGTGATTTCGGCACCAGCCTTGCCGCCGCGAGCTTGCCATTCACCGGCATTCTGCGTGGCGTGGAACGGGGTGGCGATTTCCGCGCCAGGCTGGCGCTGGGCGATGTGACGGAGCGTATGGCAACGCCACTACAGCCGGTGTTGTTCCAAGGCACTGGCGGCCGGGAAGGCGGCCTGGAATTGAAGGGCCGCCCGAAGCCGGTGACACTCGGGCAGGTGTTCAATATTGCGCCGGTGTTTCTGGGCAATGTCGATCTCGGCGCTGGCAGCCTGCCGACCTATCAATCGCATTGGCGCGCGATCGCCGGGCATGACGCCATTCGCATTCGCGGCGTGGCGCAGGTGGTTGTCTCGGAAGGGACGCCCACGGTTGGAAAGGCGCGGGATTATCCGGCGATGGGGTTGTTCCAGCTTGGTGCATCGCCGGATGGTGACGTCACCGCTGATCTGCGCGGCGACACCGTGCCGATTTATGTGAACAGCATCGCCGGCATTTTGCGCCGCATGCTGGAAAGCCTGGGCCTCGCTTATGAAGCCGCCGATTTCGATGCCACCGCCTGGGCTTTTGCTGAGGCCGATCTGCCGGGCATTGTTGGCTTTCACCAGGGTGCGACCGCGACCACCACGCTCGCGGCCGCCGAGGAAATCCTGGCCGGGTCGGGCGCGATGCTGGCAGCCGGGCGCGGCGGAAAGCTGCGCCTGGCTGATCCCTTGGCAACCGACGCGCCGCAATTCGATTTGCCCGCGGCCTGCGTGCTGTCTTGCGAGCCCTTGCCACTGCCGGCAAGCCTGCGGCCCCTGCCGCGCGCCATTGCGGTGCGCTGGGGGCGCAACCACGCGCCGTTGTCCAACATGGCCGGCAGCGTCGCGGCGGCTGATCGCCAGCGCCTGTCGCAGGAAGGCAGCTTTGCCCGGGCGGAAAGCAGCCTGATCACATCGCGCGTGGCACAGCAGCGAGAAATCTCTTTCCCCGCCGCTTATTGGACTGAGGCCGAGGCCCTGGCGCGCGCCGAGAAATGGCGCACCGTCCTGGAAGCCGGGCCGCGCATGGTGCGCGTGCTGACGGACCGGTTCCTTGGCCAGATCGAGATCGGGCAGATCGGGCGCGTCACCTATCCGGCTTTTGGCTTTGAAGAGGGGTTTGTCGGGGTCGTCGTTGGCTGGCGGGAAAGCCTGACGGCGCGGCGGGTTGAAATCACACTCTGGGGGGCGGGCTGATGCCGGGGGCATTCTTGCAGCAGGACCGGGTTTCGACCGGCAGCGTGGCATCGGCGCAGGCGACCATCGCCACCATGCCGATCACGAACCTGCAGGATCCGCAGCCGCGCCGGCGTGCGCGCCTGATGGGCAGCAGCGCGACCGTCACCGCTGACCTAGGGGCGGAAGTGCCGGTGGATTGCATGGCGCTGATTTCCACCACGCTTGGTGCGGGCGCCATGGTGCAGGCACGGCTTGCGAATGTCGCGAATTTCACCGTGACGCTTGCAGACACCGGGCTGCTGAATGCCGAGGCGCAGGATGAGAGCCAGGGGAACGTCGTGCTGGTGCTGCCAGCCCCGGTCACGGCGCGGTATCTGCGCGTTGATCTCACCGATGGCGCGGCGCCTTACATGGACATCGGGCTGCTTGTTGCGGGGCAGCTTTGGCGGCTGCAACGCGGCACGGCCTACGGCATTCGCGAAGGTCGCGTGATGCTCGATCGGCGCGACCGCAATCCCTATACCGGGGCAGAGTTTCCTGTGCCTGCCATCGTGAACCCGCGCATGGCGGCCTTCACCCTGCCAGCGCTTTCCACCGCCGAGGCGCGCAATCAGCATCGCGATATGCTGCGCCGGCTTGGCGCGGCGCGGGATACGCTTTGGATTGCGGAGCTTGGCGACACCATGGCCGAGCGGAACCGCCGCGCCATCTGGGGGGCGATGAACGCGCCCGGCGAGGACGCCGCTATAAGCCGGGACAGCCTGCCGCTGGCATCGCGGGGGTTCAGGATGGTGGAGAGGGTTTGAGAGCCCCTCAACCAACCGCCATCCCCTCATCAAGCGACGTGCTGGCAACGATGGTCTGAAATTCCTCAGCCAAATCCGCATGATGGCGGCGCAGATAACTCGCCACCGCCTTATTGCCCATCAGCTTGGTTACATAGCCACGCGCCACGACAAGGCTCAGCACATCTGTATTGTAAGTGGCCTCAATCGCCCTGAACCGGCTTTGCACCTGCGACATTTCCTGTTCCATCCGCGCCATCTGCTCCGCTGACAGGCCACTGATTTTCTTGGGACGCTCGGCTTCGACCAATTGCGCCTGCGGTGTTGCCGCCAAGAGGGCCTGCGCATAGCTGATGGAGAAATTACGCAGGCTGCACATAAGCTCCGCACATTCTATTTGTCGCGCTGGTTTCATTTTCCGTAATAGCTGCGCCACCTTAGTGGAAAATTGCTGTTCCTTCAGCAATTCCACCACCTCTGGGCAGATGCCATCCAACAAATTGCGCTTGTGCCGAATGGTTCCAATATTCACATCCAAGGCGCGCGCCAGATGCGCTTCCTGAACACCGCGTTCCAGGGCGCGCAGGATCATGAAATGTTCCTGGATGGTCGCCAACCGATTGACGCGGCGATTATAGGTAAAGCCCTCATCATCGCGCGCCACAATACAGGCGATCCTTTCCCACCCAAGATCACGCGCTATTCTCAGCCGCACATGCCCATCCAGTATCATGTGCATGCCTGTCTTGGGATCACCGGGCATGATGGAAAGCGGTTCAATCAATCCTACCTCCTTCATGGAGGCCATGATCTGCGTATATTTGCGCAAGCGGATGATTTCTTTGGGTAGGCTGCGCGTTGGCAATAAGCGCTCCAGGGCCAAATCCAGGACCCTGCCATCGAAAGCTGCCGGCAGGTTCATGCGCGCCCCATGCCGCGAATGCGGTCCTCAAGCTGTCGCGGCTGACTGGAAAGCCCCTCTGCCCGCAGCAGGTTCACAAAATTCTCATCGCCCAGCAGGTTCGTCATGGCCGCCACAATGAAAGCCATACGCTGCTGCACCAGGTCGGATTTTCGGATCAGCATTTTCTGTCGCTGCACCTCCTGGTTATAGGCACGCACCAGTGCCGAGGAGGAAAGCCGCGTACCTGGGCGTGCGGTTTTCCGCGCGTTGTTTTTCCCCAAAAGCTGGCGCTTTTCGATAATGCGTCGTGCCGTCAGCAGCTTCTGGCCGCGCAACTGACCGCTTTCATAGCTGGCTTGCAGAACTTCCTGCATCTGGCCATCAACCGCGCCAGCGATCTTGATCGCCACATTCAGCGGCACCCGCCCGGCTTCGACCGCGGTAATCAACCTTCCTTCACCCTGATCCAGCAAGGTCAGGATACCCCGAACCCAGACCGATTCCTGTGCAGTCTTGCGCGCGATGGTCGCCACATCATAGCCGCGCTGCCTTAAATTGCGGATCGTTTCGATTTGCTCCAGCGCGGGCGTCTGGCGGCGAGCGACATTTTCAACCAGGCTCATCACAAACGCCTCCTCATCAGAGGCGGTGATCACCTGGGCGGGGATCATGGTTTCACCGAGTGCATGGAAGGCTTCCACCCGTCCCTGGCCGCAGACCAATATGAAGCGTTCCTTATCTCCCTGGCCACGCCTCGTGACAGTGATGGGCTTTTTGAGACCGAGCGCCTTGATCGAGGCCACGATCTCCCGAAAGGCTTTCTGATTGCGTTCGCGCGGGTTCAGGATTTCGATCCGGTCAATTGGAATCAACCGAATATCCTCGCCCTCGCGTGTGATACGGCTCATGCGGCCCTCCTTATGCTGGCACGTTGCGACATGCTGTAGAGCATCGAAAGATCGTCAAAGCGGTAGCCATCCAGCAGCGAGGCATTCACCTCACCAAGCGTCAGCCGACTTGGGCCAAGGTCAATCCAGGGCAGCAGGTAGTAATCAAGTGGCGCCGTATTATCCTGATTGAGCCGCACTGCGATGGTGATATCCGGGCGCAAGCTGGTGTCCAAGCGCAGCTTCCAGCGCTGCTTTCCTGCATCGGTAACATTGCAGCGCGCCAGGATCAGGGAGGCAGAGAACTCGTCATTGATCCGCAGCAGATCAGTGGCGTTGTCGCGTTCAATCTCCGCACCAAGCGCCATGATTTCGGATTCCACCCGCTGCACCAATTCTGGGTGCATGCGGCGCAGCAGCTTGTTCACTTCAAGAAAAGCGTAATCCCGATCTGGTGAGAACCCAATCAGCGCATAGGCGCGCACTAACCCACCAAAGCGGCTAGCATAGACGCTGGAGGAGGCCATGCCGTCCGTCTCGTCAATCAATATGCCGGAGAGAAAGCCGCGTTCCTGGTAAAGCTGCTTGAGCCGGTCGAGCAATTCGGTATCGCTCTGCCGGCGAGAGCGCGCCTGAATGATGCCCTGGGCAGTGTAGAACCATTCAACCGGCACCACCGGCGTAAAGGCGCCCGGCTTGCGCACCCAGGCTTCGGGCGGATTGGCCACACGGTGCTGCTTGAGCTTGAAGGACTTCCGATTATAGACGTTATTGCCGATGTATTTTTCATTGGTGAGAATTTGATGCACCGTCCCGCTGGTCCAAAGTCGGCCAAGATCAGTGCGCAGCCCATCGGCATTGAGTTGGCGCGCAATCTCTCCCTCATTCAGGCTTTCCTCAAGAAAGCCCCGATAGATCCTTTGGACTATCTCAATTTCAGCTTCGGGGCCGGGGCGAAGCACGACGCGATCCGTCTGAAGGCTTTTATGCTCCCCACGTTTCAGTTCGGCCTTGAGCGCCCCGGATTGGTCGAGCAGCACGCGGCGTAGGCCAAATCCCGCAGGGCCACCCTGGCGATAGCCAAGTTCGATCAGGCGGCATTGGCCAGCGAAAACCTTGGCGGATAATTCGCGGCTGTATTCCCCGGCCATGGCGCGCTTGACGCCCTTGACGATGGTTGAAACCGGCGAGCCATCATTATCGAACTGCTCCGCGCAATAAACCACGCGAATGCCGGCTTGCTTGCAGATGAATTCGTAATAGGCGCTTTCGTCAGCATCCTGGAAACGACCCCAGCGGCTGACGTCATAAACAAGGATCAGTCCGAAATCGGTCTTGCCTGCGCGCACATCGGCGAGAAGCTTTTGCAGCCCCTCCCGACCACCGATGTTGAGGCCGCTTTTGCCTTCATCGGCATAGGTGCGGACAATTTCGATATCGTTTCTTGCTGCGTATTCCTTGATTTTGTCGCTTTGGTTTTCGGTGGAGTATTGCTGGTGCTCCGTCGACATGCGGACATATTGCGCGGCGCGACGAGCAAGCGGCAATCTGGGCGTTTCAGTCTGCATCTTTGGATCGAACCAAATTGTTTTTCGTATCTGTCACGCATAAGGAGAGGTGCGCGGCATGGCAAGTCTTATCTTTTAAAGTCTGCCGGTATGAACTGAGAAAAATAGAATGTGCTTATGGAACTTCGAAGTGCATCAGAATTATTGATTCGTATTTTTCTGCTCAGCGAAGATTGCAGGCATCAATACCGCCATCACCGCAGCGGCCCGGAGCACTTCAGGCAAGCGTCGGGCCGCGGCGCTGGCGTTGAGGCTCCCCTCGCAACTGACGCGCGATATGCCCGCTTCAAGCTTCACGCGAACCTTTTTCATGGTGAGACACCTCCTTTGCATTCGCCTCGCGGGCGGGAATGCTGCGCAACACATCGCCCAACAAGCCTATTTCCCCTCAGCCCCCGGATACCTCAAAGGGGTTGCGGACAGGAACACCAAGACCGCTGACGTCAGCAGTATTGCGTGTCACAAGCACCAAGCCATGCACATTCGCGGTCGCCGCCAGAAGCCCGTCCACCACGGGCACAGAGCGCATAGCTGAGATTCGGCCCCAGCTTTCCGCTACGGCAGCGTCAATACCCAGTATGCGCGGCCCGAACGCCTCCACGATCGCTTGCAGCCAAACTTCAAGCGCGCGGGCCTTGTCAGGATCTCGGACCCGAACAGCTTCGACACCCTTCCGGATCTCGCCGATGGTCAGCGTGCTGAGAAAGATGTCCCGATCCTCGACGCTGGACCACCACGCGGCAACGGCGGGATGGCAGCGCGGCCCTTTTCGGACCTCAGAGATAATGTTCGTGTCAACAAGCCAGGTCACAGCTCCACGGCGCGCCCCATGTCGCGTGGACGATCGAGATCGATCCCATCGAGCGGCGCCGACTCAATAAGGCCCTTGAGGCTGCGGACCGGCCCCGGAGCGAAGCGGCGTAGAAGCAAAGCCCGCGCTTCAGCAGCCTGTCCGGGATCTGCAAGGGCGGCCACAACCGCACGAAGCAGCGGGGCGTCTTCACCACGGACCTGCACCTCAAGACGCTGCAGACCTCGGCTGCGCAGCCGCTTCCGATGCTCGGCCAACGCCGCGCTGGGCGGGGTACGAGATTTCGATGGAGGAGAAGGCAGCTGTTTTGGCATTCCGGAAATCTATCCGGAATATCGGCAAGACGCAAGAAAATTTGACACCCGCACGTTGAAGCTAATGGCTTATCTGGAGCGGCCCACCTTATTCACTCCGCCGGATTGCGCGAACACGCCCATGCGCGCGCCAAGCGGCGAAGCATTGTTTGATTCTGAGCATCAGCGCATGCGGCAGACTACCGTAGGTGCGTAACCCTGATATCTGCCGGTGCACCTTCGAAGATAAAGGGGTTGAGGAACATGCGCCGACCGAGCAGGTTTTGGTCGACTTCCATCAATCCCGCCTCCTGCGTGATTTCAGGCCAGGCTAACTGCAGTTGCTCAATGTGTTCTTGGATCACGTTCTTCGCGCTTCTCTCATCCAAGAGAAATTGAGGCGCGGCTGAGATACAGGTTACAAGACGGCTCATCCGATCATCGCCCGTAATCAGCATCGCTTGAGTGGCCTCGTTGCCGGTACGAATCTGGGGACAGATATCATACGCGGGGGTCAGCGTGAGAGCCTTTCCGTCCCAAAACGCGGCATGATTTCGGGCATGATCATCCGTGTTTCCGCAAAGAACATTGAAGACCAGTCTTTTGAATAGCTCCCGCAATGTCTCCTTTGGTTGCGTGAAGCGGTGACGAATAATTTCTGCGAAATCAGCATAACTGGCGTAACGCGCCATCATTTCATCCAGGCCGAACAGTGTCAGCGCAGACACCATCGAACGGCGCTCCCAATCTTCGGCGCCGCGCACACGATCAAAGCGCTCGACCAGTAGCACATCCTTGCCCAAAACATGGGCCAAAGTGACATTCGCGACATTAAGCCCGAGCTTCGCGGCTAGCCGCATGGCGATAAACTCGGCCTTCACGACATTATAGATGTCGGTGGATGAGGAAAACTTGGCGATATACTTTCTTCCCTTATCCTCAATCAGCGCCTTGGGCCGCGCACCGCCCAGCGAGCTGCCGTGGAACAGCGCTTGATCAAGATCGGGCGAAAGTAGGACACCCTGTTCGACCTTTTCTGCAGCGCCCAGAAGATCTTCAAGTGTGGCAGAACGGGCAAGACGAGGCGAATAATCCGTGGGAGAAACTTGGAAATCCAGCGCGCCAATCCGATCTGACCCCGATTCCAGCATGTAGGTCAGTTCATCAAGCGCCCCAATATCCGCGTCTTTGCCGCGGATGCCCAAAAGGCGATTGAGGATCACCCGCCGCCCCCAAGCGTCCGGCATTGCATCTCGGAGGCAACCAGCCATGGCAAGGCCAGGACCGGGCGGAATCAGCCCGCGCTTTAGTGGGAGCTCTGGCTCATAGATTGAAATCGCCTGTCGCCGTTCGAGAAAGCTTTGCCCATAGTTGAATGCCAAGCCTTCGCCATCACGCGAAATCAGACCTGCCACGACTGGCTCTGCCGCCCCTGGAAGCCAGACCCAGACGTAAGCTTCATTCGGCTGTGTTTTAGAAATCATCTTTCGCCGCCTTCCGGGGTTTGCGTGCTGACTTCGGAAGAAGCGTCAATTTTTCGCGCATTACGCCTAAATGCCTGGCAACAATTTCGGGTTCCGAACCAAACAGACGAATGCCAAGGATTGCCGCGAGTTCGAAAGCAGTGCCGATGGAGCAACCCATATCACCAAGCTCGATCCGTTGAACCAGGCCGCGCGATATGCCCGCCCGCTCGGCAAGCTCGACGATCGTCATGCCGCGATCAATTCGCGTGCTTCTGATCATGGAGCCGAGTAGTTCGACGGCTTCCTTGCTGTGGACAGAATAGCTCCGTGAGGCTGGCTTGCTCATTTTAGGTCAAACTGATCCATAAAAAGGTCTTTTAAAAATGTCGAGACCTTTTTATAGACCATAGTGGTACAAAGCAAGGCCGTTTGTCCGCTCGCCTTTGGACAAACACTTAGTCAAGCGGTGCCTTGAAACTGGAATTTCGGGGGTGAAGGCGGCGGCGGCTGGGTATGGGCGCCATGAGTTTGCTAAGTATCGAAATGGTGCGTCCAGTTTCTGGCGATGGCCAAAACGCCAATCGAAGGGCGGGCAGGGGTGGAGGCGAGTTTTGAATTCCGTGCTGCGTTTAATGCGACAGCGCAGCGGATGATGACGGTGGTGTTGAAGAATCAGCACGTGGCAAGTGAGTATGGGTGAGGCACGGCTATACACCTCCTTCGCGTTCAAGATCCTGTAGCACTTCCGGCAGATCGCGGGCGCCATGAAGGACCCGCAGAATCCTAGGCGGAATTGCATTAGCGCGATAAACCACGATGTAAGGAAAGCCGCGCAGTATCAGAAACCTGATGTTCTCAGAAGCAAGGTCGGGTCGCTGTTTTCCAAGATTGGGATGGGCGCCGAGCAACTGGGCGGCCTCGCCCACCGCAATGCGTAAATTCTCACCGGCGCTGAGATTCTCCTGGCTGATCCGGGCAATTGCCTCTCCCAGATCCGCCAAAGCCTTTGGCGATAGGATCGCGCCAGCGCAACGAGATCGCGGACTCAGCTTTTTTCCCTCGCGGCTTTAGCTTGCGCGATGACCTTTCGAAGCTCGGCATCTACCTGATCGGCGGTAAGCCAGCCTTTTTCATCAGCCTCTCGTTCGACACGTTCCAGCATTTCGGTAAAGGCTGTGCGTCGCGCTTCCTGGTCCGCAAGAAGGCGAAGTGCTGCGCGCATCACCTCACTCACATTGCCGTAGCGACCGGAGGCGACGCAGCGCTCCGCAAAGCCCTCAAGCTCGGGCGTCAGGCTCACATTTGGCATTTACTTGCTCCTGCCCTGCGCATGTCATACTTTGACATGGGGGGGCTGAATTTCAAGTCTGGAGATCCCCCCATGCTCACCCCACTCATCCCCACCAATCCCTACTGGCTCGCCCTTCCGCGTGGCGCTCGCGTGGAAATCCGCCCTGTCATGACCGCCGTCGTGGCCGCCGCCCAGGCAGCCTCCGCGCGCCGCCTCAGCGCGCCGCGTGCGGCGGTGTCAACGCCGGTTGAAATCTGACCCTTGGCCGGTTTGAACCACTTCAGGGTCTCCCGTTCGAGCATCAGCCTTCACCTGGCGTTAGCGGTTCTTGTTATGAATAACTGCGCCGTCTTAACGAGATCGATGGCCAAGGAGCCGATCAACTTCAGCCCTGACCCTACTTTCAGAGAGGCCAACTACGCCGAAGCGTTCGTA
Source organism: Roseomonas sp. (assembly GCA_020249505.1). Taxonomy (GTDB): domain Bacteria; phylum Pseudomonadota; class Alphaproteobacteria; order Acetobacterales; family Acetobacteraceae; genus Neoroseomonas. Next base: position 12,054 of record JADCFN010000078.1, read on the forward strand.
AAGCGACGCGATCAAGGGAAACAGGTGCTCAGCCAGACGAGCCGTGACATCCTGGGCCGGAAGCACCGCTTCCAGCATGGCCTCGTCACTTCGGGCAGCGTGCCCCTCGATCAGCAGGTCGGCCAATGGGTTCGCCCAGGAGCGCAACACTCTTCCGCTCAGGCCAGAGTAAACTGCGCGGAAGCGGATGGTCGGCGATGCCTGATCGTTTGCTCGCATAAGGATCGCCAGCTTCTCGGCATGCAGCAGCGCCTCGCCCATGCGCCATATAGGCAGCGTTGTGTCCATGATCGTACCTGGCGAGAACGTCTCCTGGCTGTCTTCCTGGTATCCACGGATAAGGAAAAGGCGCCCAGTCGGTGTGGCGCGCCAGAAGTCACTATGCGCTGCATCGTCGAAGCCACGTTTGATGCCGTCGTGTCCCTCGGGGGCAAGCCAGCATTCAATCGTGCCGTCCACTTCGCGCGGTGCAATCTCGGGCCTTTTTGGAACCCAGAACAATGGCCATCCCGTATGCCTCGTCACTGCCTTGTCCAGGATTGCCTCAAAGGCCGTGAGGCTGGGCGTTCTCAACTCGCCTTCAAGCCAATAATCGAAGCGGTACCAGCCGTGTGGGAAGCAGCCGGGCGAGTCCTTCGGCAGATCTTTCGTGAGGCTGCGCCAGCGTTCGAATGCGTCGCGCACAAATGCTTCCTGCGCTCCCTGATCGGTCTGCTCGTCTACCAGACCGACGACGCGCAAGATGTCGAACGCCTTCGACAGCGTGAGGGTTGTTTCGCCACGCTCGAAGGCAGCCATTGTCGGAACGCTGACGCTTGCGAGCGCGGCGTGCTCCCGCTGAGTAAGTTTCTCCGCCTTTCTTCGGCGGATAGTCTCTTCCACCAGCGCTGGCCAGTTTAAAGGCGTCATCGCGCGAACATTCTCAGGCATGCGTTTGTCACAATCTCTGCGAACCGATTTCTGAATCCGTCTGGGCTTTCTGCGGCGGGCGGAGCAATAATCGGTGCTGCCTTGCGCACCTGCCGTTCGAGAGCCACAAAGGCTTGGTCGACTGCTCGCTTTGGCAAGCCGATCTCCAGCCCGAAGCGCCGAAACAGGGATTGGTCAGCTTCGTCCAACCTTACTCGGCGCCCACCGATGGTTAGCGCCAGCGCCTGATCCAAGCCATCATAGATCGCAGTGTTCAACACATCATACACGGGCGACAGGCGCAGTCCTGCAGGTGTTTCCAGCAGCGAGAAATTCTTCAAATGCGCATCACAGTTGCCGATGAGCGCGAAGACGAGCAAGCGCCGATAGAAGCGCAGCAGGTCAATTGATGGGCGCACCGAATGCTGCTTGATGATTGATGCAATATCCTCATACGCTGCATTGTACTTGCCCGCGTAGTCCTGCCCGCGAGGTTTGCATAGAAACTGCGCGCAATCCTCGAGCCTTAGCTTTTCGCCGCGTGCGCCCCGGTCGAACCGGGTGACGACAAGGGCCTGCTCCTCGACTACCGAAACATGGGCCAGCTCGAACTTCGTGACTTCGTTCGCACCGAGAACGGCAGCCGTCCAGCGCAGGCTTAGGGCCTCGTTGCGAACCAGGCTCTGGATCCGCTCCGAATTGAACTTGGCGATGTACGACGCAAGCCCTTGAGGGGCTGCCGGCTGGAAGGCGTTCCCCTCCTTCACCACTAGAAGTTTCTTCTGAATGCCCGAGACCGTCCTGCCAGGGCTCGCCGTCGCCTCGGTGATTTCGGGGGCTGGGGCTAGGTCGCTAGGTGGACGCAGGCTCACCGCACCAATGCAGTCGGCGCCGTACCTCAGGAGGAGGCCGAGATCATCTTCCTCGAGCACGTGAGCGACCCTGGCCTGCTGCTCACGCAGCCAGCCCTCTGGCGCGAGATGCTCGAAGAACGGATGAAGCCCTCGGGCCCACTCATGCTCCCGCCGAACCGCTGGGAAGCAACACGCGATTTCATTGTTCCAGCCTGAAGCGTAGGTAAAGCGGGTCCCACCGCCGGCTGTCTCTGTCAGGCTGCCTGCTAGCTGGTCCTTGTAAAGGATGTCGGCGGTCCGCGAAGCCATGCTAAGGTTTATTCCATCCCTGCTCGGCAGAGCCAAAGATTGGCCCCTGGAGCAATTATGCCTTGCCATACGGCCTATCGATTCTAAAAAGCAAGCCATGTTTTCATTTTTTGCTGTCGCCTTGGCCAGAGAAAGTCTTAGCTTTCTTATGGGCGTTGTTTTCGGCCTCCCACTTCCCCCGCCTAGCAAAAGCTTCGCAAGTGCGGCGGCCACCGCGCCTGCCCGCATTCTCCAGGCAACAGGTCGACAGAATTTCGAATCCCCGTCCACCTCATCCGCCAGATTTTCGTCGCGAACTGGTCCTAGCCCTGAAAATGGCCTGCGTTCCTTTGAGGGTTTCAAAGGAAATTGCAAAAGCGAGTAAACCTCCAAGACCCGGAAAAGCCGACAAATCCGTCTCTGAGACGCTTCCGTCTCTTTTTGACCAAACCTCGCCAAAATTGGTTTACTCAAAGAAAAAGGCATATTTTCAGTTATTTACAATTTTGGCGAGCTTCCCAAATTCGTGACGGTCCTCCCGCCTGTCGAGAGGAAAATGGCCTCAACCCGGAATGGGCGTAGTGGCGCGTGAAGGGGGAAGCCAGGAGGTGGCGCAGCGTACGTGCAGAGCTGATGTAGTTCTCGCGCCCAGAGTCAAAGGCTTTTGCATCCGTGCTTAGCCGCGAAGGCAGGGTGCCGGGTCCACAGTAGGGAAAAAGTCACGGCCACGTGGTGTGCTAGATAGAGAATTTAAACGCCCTCCCGCCTCGCACGTCAAACGCCGGGTGGACGTCAGTCCAGCCGGAGCGCCGCGCCGAATAGGTCGGACACCAGGTCATCCACGCGCGGGTCCCGGGCGCGGGCGGCAGCCCGGTCACGATCCGACGCGCCGAGGCGATTCTCACGGGCGGCGGCGACCGCGCGCAGATACATCGGCTCCGCCCCGTTCGGCTGCCGGCGCAATGCCTCGGCGATATCGGGCAACGCCGCCGCCGCGTCGTCATTCAGCAGCGCGAGCCCTGCGCGCGCCAGATGGGCCATGTCGAACCCCTCCGGCGCCGTCTGCACGGCGCGGTCGCAGGTCGGCCGTGCCTCCGCCTGCCCCAGGCGGCCGCGGGCGATGCAGCCCAGGGCAAGCGCCATGGCGTGCTGCGGCTGGCGCCCCAGCAGGACGTCAAGGCTGATGATCGCGGCTGCCGGATCATTCCGGGCAAGCAGGATCCTGGCGTGCTCGATGCGAGTCTCGGCGTGCCAGCCCCTGGCACGCAAGGCCACGTCCGCATCCGCCGCCGCGCCGTCGAGGTTCCGCAGCACCCGCCGCACCCCGGCACGGTTCAGGTAGGCGGGGGCGAGGCGGGGGGACAGGCGGATCGCGTCGGAAAAATCCGCCTCCGCGCCGACAAGGTCGCCTAAGCCGGCACGGGTCGCGCCGCGATTGACGCGCGGCCCCGCATCATCCGGCGAGAGGCGGATCGCGAGCGTGTAGTCCGCGACGGCCTGGCGCGGCTCGCCAAGTGCGCGCCAAGCATTGCCGCGATTGAAGGCCGGGCTGGCGTAGCTCGGATCAAGCCGGAGCGCCTCGTCGAAATCGGCGATCGCACCCCGCGGATCACCCGTCTCCAGCCGAACCGTGCCGCGGAGGTTCCAGGCCTGCGAAAGGGCCGGATCAAGGCGGATGGCGGCGTCGAAATCCGCCACGGCACCCGCCGCATCGCCGCGGGCGCGGCGAAGGATCCCGCGGTTCACGAAGGTCCAGGGATCAGGGCCCGAGTGGCGGAGCGCCTCGCCATAATCGGCCTCCGCCAAAACGTGCCGGCCGGCAAGACGGTGCAGTTCGCCGCGCCCTCGCAAGGCCTCGAAGTCTTGCGGGAAGCGGTCGATCAGCGCCGTGAATGCCGCCGCCGCCTCGATGTCGCGGCCCAGCCGGCGCAGCGTGAGGGCGCGGTAGTAGGCGACATCGCGCCTGTCCGGGCCCTGTCGGGCCGCATCGTCGAGGTCGGCAAGGGCACCGGCAGGGCTGCCACGCAGGCCGCGCGTGATCGCACGGAGCAGCAGGGCCTCCACATCGCCGGGCGCAAGGCGGATCGCCTCGTCGAAATCGGCCTCGGCGTCCGCCAGCCGGTCCGCCACACGGCGTAGGTCGCCACGCTCTCGCCAAGCCCCGGCATCCTGCGGATCAAGGGCGATCGCCGCGCCGAACGCCGCCTCCGCCTCGGTCTCGCGGCCCATGCGGGCCAGCAGCATCGCGCGGTTGAAGCTGGCGGCGGCCTGGCGAGGGTCCTGCCGCAGCGCTGCATCGAAATCCGCCAGCGCGCCCGCGTGGTCGCCGGCCTGCATGCGAATGCCACCGCGCCGGTTCAGCGCCCAGGCGAGATCCAGCGGGTTCTCACGATCGGCGTGGAGCAGCCATTCGCACGCGACAAGGCGTCGCGCCGCCGGCACCCCGCCCGTGCCTTCGCACAGCAGCCGGGCCTCGGTGCGATCGGATTGCGCAGCGGCGGGCGGCGGCGCCAGCGCAAGAAGCAACGCGACAGCCAGCGCCCTGCGGCCCGACGGCGTCGTCACAGGCAGCACCTCGGCCGCGCGGCCAGGCGTGGCATCGTCAGTTCTCCCGCAGCTTGCGACGGAACGGCTAGATGGGAAAAATAAATGCCCTCCCGCCTCGCACGTCAAGCGCCGGGCGGCGCGGGATTAGCCGACGTTGTGCACGAGAACGCCGGACGCGGACGTGGTCACCCAAACACCCGCCCCATCTGATCTGCCCAAGGCAGCTTCGCCACCTCCACCATCTCGTTGATGGAAATCGCCGGCGGCCGCCGTTTCACCACCAGCGCCTCCATCACTTCCGGTGCCAGAAACGCCAGCCGGATCATTCGGCCTACGTATTGGTCGGAAATCTTCTCCCTTGCGGCGATGTCCTGGATGCCGGCCATCTCCCCCTCCTCCAACTGCCGCCGCCACTTCCAGGCCCGCGCGATGGCCCGCAGCACATGCGGGTCCTGGCCGTGGCTGCCAGGAAGCCCTGCATCCTCGGGCGGTAGGATCTTTGGCCGCCCGTTTCGCTTGCGGAGCGTCAGTGGAATCACAACCCGGATGCTGGTGGCGGTTTCAATCATGCAAGGGCCTCCTCCTTTGCGGGCAGCAGCATGTCCCGCAGGACCAAGCCGAGCCCTTCCTTGCGCAGATCAACCGCGATGCCATTGGTGCTGACGGTGATGCGCTCGACGAGCAATTGGACAATGCGCGCCTGCTCGGCCGGGTACAGCGCGCCCCAAAGCCTCTCAAACCCGGCAAGGGTCGCAACCACGGCGGCTTCCTCCACCTTCACGCCCTCGCGGCGCAGCGTGGCAATGGTGCGGGCGGTGATTTCGGGGGCGCGGATCATGCGGTGGATTTCGCCAATCACGGCATCTTCCACCATCGGCGCAGGTAACCGTAGCGGGCCAGGGCTTTCGTCCAGCGGCCGGTTGCGGATCACATCCATGGAAACATAGTAGCGATACTGCCGAGTGCCCTTTTTGGTGAAAGCCGGCGTCATGGCGCAGCCGGTCTCGGTAAAGATCAGCCCCTTCAGCAAGGCCGGCGTGCGGGCCCGGGCATTGGCTGCACGCAGCCGCGGGCTGGTTTGCAGAATGCTGTGCACCTTGTCCCACAGGCTGCGGTCAATGATCGGCGCATGCTCGCCGGGGTAGGAAGCGTCCTTATGCGTGGCCTCGCCCAAATAGACCCGGCTGTTGAGCAGCCGGTAGATGTAGCCTTTGTCGACCGGCCTGCCGGATTTGGTGCGCACACCCTCCGCCACCAGCGCCTTGGCGAGCTTTGTGGCGGAGCCGATGGCCACAAAGCGCTTGAATATCATCCGCACTGTCGCGGCTTCGGCTTCATTGATGATGAGCTTCCGGTCGCGCACGTCATATCGATACCTACGACCAGGTCTCCGGCGATCTGACCCAGGCGAATTACTCCAGCCTCCGCGCCGGCAAGATCGAATTCCGCCGACTGTGCGAACAGGTGCAATACGGCATGCTGATCCCCATGCTAGTGCGGCCGATTGCCGAGCGCTTTCATGCGCAAGGCGCGCTGCTCGGCCTTTGGGGCGATGTGATGCCGAAGGGTGTGGCGCATGTGCCTCCGGCACATGAAATGATCGACCCGCTGAAGGACACCACGGCTTTGATCGCGCAGGTACGCGCCGGCTTTGTGCCGCAGCCTGAAGCTGCCGGCGCCTTTGGCTATGATTTCCGCTCGGCGGTCGAGATGATCCGCGAAGCTAATGCCGCACTGGATGCCGCGGGCATCTCGCTTGATCGCAATTTCGCAACGGGCGTCCTTCGGGGCGCCTGTTGCGTTTCAGGAGAACCATTCCATGCGTAACTTCATCCAGCCGGGCAATAGCCTGGCGATTGCTGTGCCCTATGCGACAGGCGTTTCCGCCGGTCAGGGGGTGCTTGTCGGCGCGCTGTTTGGCGTGGCTGCCGTGGATGGCGTGCAGAACGCCATGATCGAGGCCGCAACCGCGGGCGTATTTGATCTCACCAAGGAACCGGCGCTGGCCATCGCTGCTGGTGTGCGGGTGTTCTGGGACAATACCAACCGGCGCATTACCACTACCGCCACCGGTAACTTCCAGGTCGGTATCGCCACACAGGCCGCACTCGCCGCCGACGGCACGGTGCGCGTCTGGCTGATGCGCGCATCTTTTGTCAGCGATAGGCACACGACATGAGGCTTGGCGCGCAGCTTGTCGGCGATCTTCGCAAGATGCTCACGGAGGAGGTACGCGCGGGCGAACGCGCTGCAATGGCCGCGATCCGCACCGAGACCGCTGAGGTAAAAGCCGAACTCCGCCAGCAGGTCACCACCGCCTTTGCCGGCAATGCGCGCGGTATCGCCAATGCCTGGCGGTCCATGGTGTTTCCTCGGACGGGTCAGTCTCTCCGGCCTGCCGGGTTGGTATTCACCAAAGTCCCCAGGGTGATTGATGCTTTTGAGCGTGGCGCGCTGATCCGCGCCAAGGGCGGGCGGAAGTTCTTAGCTATCCCCACCGGCTTTAACGCCGCACGCGGACAGCGCGGGCGGGGCGAGAAAGGCATGCGCGTGACGCCGGCGCAAATGGTGGCCTCGGGCCAGGCGTTTCTGCGGCCCTTCAAATCGGGGCGCGGCTTTGTCTGGTGCCTGCCACTCCGCGCCGGGGAACAGGCCGGGCGGCGACGGCAGCGCCTGCGGTTGATTGCCGGGGGTGTGGCAGAAATCGGCACCGCCCATCGCCGTGGCCGAGAGGCCTGGGCGCGCGGGCTGCTCGCGCGCGGCATGGTGCCGATGTTCCTGCTGCTGCCGCAGGTGAAGCTCACCAAGCGGCTCGACGTAAAGGGCGCGGCAGAGCGTGGCCTGCGCCGCCTGCCCGGGCGTTTTGTGGCGGCCTGGGCCGCCGAGGCGGGGAGACCGCGATGAGCCTGCGCGAAGCCGCCTTGACCGCCCTGTTCGCGCGCCTGAACGCCAGCCTGGCCGCACGCAACCCAGTGCCTGTCATCCGCCGCAATGAGACCGTGCCGCTGCGCCTGCCCTCGGGCGGGCTGGTGGTGCTGCGCGATGGGGAGAGTGTCTCCGAAACGCCCATACTCTCGCCACTTGCCTTTGCCATTGAACATCGCGCGGAAATCGAAGTGCTGGCGGCGGATAATGCGCTGTTGGATGCGCTGCTGGTTACCATCGCCACCGCCATCACTGCCGATCCCATGCTGGGTGGCGCGGTGGAATGGGCGCAGCCAGGCAGCGCGGATATCGAGGATGTCGAATTCGAAGGCGCGGCCAGCGCGCGTGCTGCGAGCCTGCATGTTGCCTTGTTCTTTACCGCCACCGGGTCACCGCTGGCCTGATCGCCCACCAGGAGAAACCTCATGCCCCGTGCCATTGGTGCGAATGCGCGCCTGCTGATGATCCCCGAGGCCAGCTATGGCACCGCGCCAAGTGGCAATTGGCGGCGCATGCCTTTTCTGTCCTGCAACCTGGGCGCGGAGCAGCCGCTGCTGGATGCGGATGTGATTGGCATTGGCGGCAATCGCGACACTGGCGCGCCACTATTGGATACGGTGACGGTGGCGGGCCAGGCGGTGGTGCCGATTGATCTGATCAATTTCGGGCATTGGCTGCGGCTATTGTTCGGCCCACCGACCACGAGCGGCACGAGCCCGAATTTCATCCATAGCTTTGCCTCAGGCCTTGCGGCGCTGCCTTCCAACAGTATCGAAATCGGCTATCCCGATGTGCCGAATTACGATGTGTGCACAGGCGTGCGCGCTGATACACTGGAGATGGATTTCACGCCGACCGGTGCTGCCAGCGCGACAATTGGGCTGCTGGGCCAGGGCTCGCTACGCGGTGCGGCGAGTTCCGGCGGCACGCCAAGCGGCGCGGCCTTCACGGCCTTTAGCAAGGCGCAGGGTTCCATCACCCGTGCTGGTGCTGCG
>JADCFN010000079.1 GCA_020249505.1 Roseomonas sp.
CGACGCGCAGCGCGAATACTGTGAGGCCTATATCGCCAGCCAACGTTCCGAAGGATGGGTGCTGGTGCATGATCGCTATGATGATGGCGGCGTTTCCGGTGGCACCCTTGAACGCCCGGCGCTGAAACGCCTGTTGGCCGATATCGAAGCCGGGCTCGTGGATGTGGTGGTGGTCTATAAGATTGACCGCCTGTCACGCTCACTGATGGATTTCGCGAAGCTGGTGCAGATTTTCGACCAGAATGAGGTGACCTTCGTCTCGGTCACACAGTCTTTCAATACCACGACCAGCATGGGGCGGCTGACGCTGAATATCCTGCTTTCCTTTGCGCAATTCGAACGCGAAGTAATCGGCGAACGTGTGCGCGACAAGATCGCTGCCTCCCGCGCGCGGGGCATGTGGATGGGTGGGCCGGTGCCGCTTGGCTACCGCGTCGAAAACCGCAAGCTGCTGGTGGACGAAACCGCCGCTACCACCGTGCGTCGCGTGTTCGAGGGCTTTGCCGACATCGGTTCCGCCACGCGGCTGCTGCCAATCTTGCGCGCCCAGGGGCTGCTCACCAAACATGGCCGTCCCTTCGACAAGGGCGCGGTCTACAAGCTGCTCGTCAATCGCGTCTATCTTGGGGAGGCCGTGCACAAGGGTAAATCCTATCCCGGCGAGCACGCCGCCATCATTTCCCAGACGCTCTGGAGCAAGGTGCATGAGGTCATGGCGACCAACCCGCATATGCGGGCGGGGCTGGCGCGCAATCGATCGCCGGCCCTGCTGCGCGGGTTGATCTTTGGCGCGGATGGGCGCGCGCTGTCGCCCACGCACACACGCAAGCAGGGGCGCTTGTATCGCTACTATGTCAGCCAATCGGTGCTGAAGGGCGGCGCGGATGACGCGCCCTATCGCAGGCTGCCCGCGGGCGAGATAGAGGCGCTGGTGCTGGACCAGCTTCGCGCCCTACTACGCCAGCCGGAGGTGGTGGTGGGCACCTGGCGCGCGGCGCAGGAGGAGGAGGCGGACATCACGGAAGAGGACACGCGCCTAGCCCTCGAAAGGCTCGACGAGATGTGGGGCGAGCTTTTCCCGTCCGAGCAGGCGCGGATCTTCGGCCTGATGGTCGATCGGGTGGAGGTAGGGACTGACGGCGCTGACGTCCGGCTGCGCTTGGAAGGCCTCGGCTCACTCGCACGCGAATTCAGGCCGCGACGGGCCGCAGAGATAGGAAAAGCAGCATAATGGACAAAGCCCATACCATCACCATCCGGGTTCCGTTGACCTTGAAAAAGCACGGAGGCCGGAAGCTGATCATCACGCCCGGCGGGAGGGAGGCCAAGGGAAAGGCCGAGACATCTGGTGATCCTTCGCTGGTCAAGGCGCTGGCCAGGGCTTTCCGGTGGCGGGGGCTCCTGGAATCGGGCGCCTTTGCCACCATTCAGGAACTCGCGGCGGCAGAAAAGATCAATCCGTCCTACGTCTCGCGCATGCTGCGGCTTACGCTGCTGGCGCCGGAAATGGTTGAGACGATCCTGGATGGAAGGCAGCCGGAGGGGCTGACGCTGCCGGCGCTGTTGGAGGGGGTGCCGGTGGGCTGGGGGGAGCAGAGGGCGGCTTGCGCCGGGGCGCCGCAGTAGCGTGCGTCGCGGCCCAGCACTATTCACCGCCTAGCGCGGCGCCGCTTTGAATATCCGTCAGCATGCATGGACCGCCCAACATTCTGGCCCCGCGCGTAAACATCGCCCACAACCCGCCCATGGCGGTCTCGATGATGAGGTACCACAGTCACAGTGCCGCCTGGGATCCGGCGCCGTAGCTCCTGCTGCGCCGCGCGGTAGCCGCTCTCGCCACGCTCCGGCGTATCCACCCCGCGCAGACGGACACGACCCTGGCGGCAGGCCAGCGTGTCGCCATCCACGGCACGGCAATCAGTGTAGCGCTGTGGCCCAGCCTGCATGCTGCGCGGAGGTTCGCGCCACTGTGCATCAGAAGCGCTGGGTAGTAAGATCGCAAAAGAAAGGTTGAGAAGAATGTTGCGGATCATCACCGGCAACTTCATCCCTCCAATAACCGCTGCTGCGCCTCAATGTCCTCGCGCTGCGCGTGATGCTCCCAGTGTTTGGCGACGCGTGAGAGCATCTCGGATGTCCGTGGCCAGGCGGTGACGACATCCGCCCATTGCCGTGCCTGCTCAGCAAGTGCTCGTTCGGCTCCACCGCCATCATAAGGATCTTTTGAATAGACACCACGCATATTGAAGCGCTCTATTTGAATCCCGCGATCCAACTCGTCACTAGCGACCTCCTCGATCACCTCACGCACAGCCCTATGCGGCCACGCCCCATCAACAGGATCATATGGCGCGTGCGCCAAAACCTTGCCGACATACTGCGCCCCTACCTTTTCCCTGTCTGACTCTGCGGTAAGTCGCAAAGCCCCCGTCACCCATAACCGCAAAGCGCAGACGTCGACATCGTTGCCGATCCGGCCCGGTAGCTCGCGGAATGCTTCTAAGGCTCGGAACGCCGCCTGCGCTTGCTGGCGACGCGCTTCATTCGGTTGTGGACGTTCCCCTGAAGCAGGAAAGAAAACAGATTCGATTAGCGAGACGAAGAGTTTAGGGTCCGCGGCCATTTCCTCGAAAAGAACCAGACGCTGCTTTGGCTTCCCGGCGCTGGTAAGCAGCGATAAGTAGGCAAATTCGCGTCTGGCAATTTCGTTGCGATCGACGTCGGCGCGCGCCCTTAAGAGCTCAAAAATCTGCTCGATTACATACACGAAGTTCGCGCCGATGTCCTGACCCGAAGCGTTGATCTCCGCGATAGCACAGTCGAGGGCTTTGAGCGTCAAATGAGAAGATGGCGGCAGGACGCGCTCTTGAGCTATTAGAGCCTGAGTGGGTCGTCCAACCTCAAGCAGTTTCTGAACTGCGCGCTCAGTTAGGGCTGGATTGCCATCTGGGAGGAACCAGGCAGATTTCCGTTTCCAGTATGCGTCCTCAACTTCTCGGCCCAGTGAAGCGGCGAAATCCCAAGCCGCTTCTTGTTCATCAAGTCCCAGCAGCAGTACCGCAAGGTCTGATGTTGAAAGTACATTTTGCCCAGACCGTAGGACTGTTATCCATTCGTTACCAAACCGCTGATCGCTGACGCCAGAGAGGCCGCCAGCAAGATCAATGGCGCTAGGCGTTCCGTGAGCGAGAGCGCGACGGCAGAGATCGAAGATCGCCTGTGCCGAAGGCAGGGCCTGACCTGTGAGCCGCGCAAGATCTCCAGTTCTACTCAACCCGTCAGCAAGCCGTAGGACCCCTGCTTCGCCTTCCGCTTTCAGAAGGTTGTGTACGGCTTCTGCTCGCAGGATTTCAAGTTTTTCGCGGGTAAAAGGGGAGGCGCTGGGTGCGATAACTAGTTCGGGGAGGCTTTCTGTAAATAACGGTATTGTGCGGGCAACAATATCTTCAGATTCCCACTTCTTGAGTAAAGACAATAGCCGATCAAGAGGCGGCCCACGCAGCGCCCAGTCACTGTGTTGGAAGCCAGCATGCCTAGCTGTGATAGCGCGGAGGCAGTCCCAGACCTGCTGGCGATCATCCACTGGCAGCGCTGCGAGAGTAGAGTCCAGGATTGACAGCGCCTCGTCATACTCCTCCACGGGGAGATCGGGCAGCCTCGGAACGAGATCGAGCCATCGCGATCGACTAGTCCCGACAAGGCGCAGAGCCGCCTTGGCAGCAGCGCTATGCACCGCGACCATCTCCGTGGTTGGTACCCCAGCCTCACCCGCTACGGCTTCCCTTATCTTCGGCCGAGACGTAGGTGAGCTATGAGAGTGCATCTCAGGCAGAAGAAGCATGGAGAGATCCCAGCCCACCTTCTCGTCCGTCCGTATAACAGCCTGCATCACTGCGAGTCTTTTTTCTAAAGGCGCATCAGTGTGCGGTAACCACGGCAAAAGGATCTCTCGCAAGCTCCTAATCGGTCTGTTCCCAAGCTTACCGCCTGGATCCACCGCCGCGAGTCGGGCCAGTAGAACTGCCACGTTGGGCAGGAGGTCCGTATCCCAAGCAAGAACCTCAAGTGCCCAAAGCAGGTAGGTATGCCGCGCGTCGGGGGTGATAAAGGCGGTTCGCTCCCGGAAGAGCGGAGCGACGGCCTCCGCACCACCGTCAAGAAGCCGAGCGACCGCCGCGGTAAAAGGGGCAGGCGCAGCCTCCGCGAGGAGCGGTAACGCGCCTCGTAGACTCGCCAGTAGCGCAGCGTCCGAGGCGAGACCCGGGAGAGCTTGCACTATGCCGGCGACCCAGGCCTCCGGTCCGCCTACGGCGGCTAGGCTAGCGCCGAAGGCTGAGGCATTGTGCATCGTAGCCGCAAGGAGGAGGGTCATCGCCATGCCCTCCCGGAGCCAATCTGACCGGCTCAAAGCGCGTCCTGCTAGGCGAAAAGCTTCATCGTCAAGTTCAAGATTGGTGTCGCGCTCGCCTAATACATCGCAGCAGCTTTCCTTAAAGCGATTCAAGTGTAAGCCATCGACGAGCGAGCCGAGCAGCACGAATGCGTCCATTGGGGCGCGAATCTTCCAGACAGTGTCGGCGCGCTCCAGCGGTGGGTCGTTCATTGCGAGAAAATGATGAATACTCGCCTCGAATTCATCATATGAAGATACGTTGGAAAGGTTCGCTAGGACGGCACGATCCCCCTCAACCGAGGCATCCCAGGCCCCCGCAAGTAACGCCGCGATGAGCCCTGTTCCTCGTGCATTGTCTGCCCAGGTCGGCCGATTGGGCGTGCCGCCTGGTCGCAATCGCATGAGCACAGTGACGCTACTACCGCATCCGGCTGCGAGCTGTGCAGCGAGTGAGGGATCGACGCCGCCGCCTAAAGCAAGCGTATCTCCGAATACGTGTCGCGGCGGGCGAGCGAGCTGAAGAAAGCTGCCGCCACGCCCTTGCGCGCGCCCCAAAGCGATAATTGTTGGACCGTGTCGAGAGAGGAGGCCGGCGTTCCTCGCCGCAGCACCCGTTGGAAAAAAAATAAGCCCGTTAGCAAGATCGCCACGACGAACAAGATCTGTCACTGCTTCGGCTGTTCGAAGCCCAAGTGAACGTGCTTCGAGAACTGCCCGCACTTCCAGCGGGGCCAACCTAAGCGAGGCAAGGGCGAATGCCAACGCCTCTTCGGCGGAATCGGCGGCTATCTCAATTCGATCGGGTTGCAATGTGGAAAGGCGCTGAATGACGGATTCGGCCTGCTTGGAGCGACCAGCCAAAAGCAGTTGCTCAGTGATAGTGAGGGCGCAACCACTCGTATATTCTTCCCACAGCTCGGCGGTCGACGCGACGTCAGGTGGGTACGCGCCAAACCATCCTGCAGCCCAATGCGCTGCAACGCCTGGCGCAAGGCCTAGCCAGTGCTTCAGCTTGCCACCATCAACAACGCGTACGTCCTTCCAACCCTTCCCTTCGCCGAGTTTGGCCTCCCACTGGTCGAGGCGCTCCTTGGGCGTGTCGTAGGTGCGGGGCGTGACAAACACAAAGGTCGTCTGTCCGCGTTGCTGGTCTTCGAGCGCCTTGGTCCGCTTGCTGAGGTCATCTGCAGCCTTGGATTTGAAGTCTGGCTCGCAGCCAAACTCCCACACCGAGTGTCCGGCTGGGACGAACGGATCGGCGCCCTTAGACGTAAGTACGCCATCGAAGCCGCGCACCTGACCCGCTTCTCCTGATAAGAAGCGCGCGTCCACGGGCGTCTCAGATGTGGCGAGGATAAGGTCATAGATCAGAGCCGGGAGAAGATCCCGGGCGTCCTTCCTTGCAGCAAACGTATCCAGGTGATTCTTATCAATCCATTCCATGAAATCTCCTGACCGGCAGCTACGTTTGCCACGATCGCGCGTGGGGAAAAATTCGAATCACGCGGCAGACTCACCTCTCGTCTGCTGCACGAGATACGCTAACTCCCGCTCAAGCATCTGCGGGTTCCGGCACACATGGAACGCCCACCGCCCGAGCTTCCCCCAATTGTTCACCGCGCGTACCCAGCGGCGCGCGCCTTCGTGCTTGGCGGTCGTCTGATTGTCCTCGAAGCCCTTCACCTCCAACACCAGCGTCAGGTCAGGCTCGCCATCCGGCATCGACATGCGCACGAGGAAGTCGGGCTCGTAGCCGTGATCGACCCCGAGGAACTCATACGGGATGCTGAGGTCCATCCCTTCGTTCCGCGCGTAGAAGCGGACCAGCCCCTGCTGCGCGGCCTGCTCCAGACGGAACGCTGCGCTCTGCTCCCATGAAGCCGTATCAGCAACGACATGCCCAATGTGACTTGCCATCGTCGCGAACACCGGCCGCTTTGTGCGGAACTCAACTCCTGCGGTACTGCCAATCTCCTGCGTCCGGTTCAGAAGTGGGAGTAGCGGCGGTTCGCCGGATGAATCGTCCGGCTGGATAGCGTCACGCACCCGCTCCACCACCTGCCGCGCGTATTTCTCTAGACCAAGCTCCGGCTCCGGCGCGCCATTGAAGTCCACCTTCCGGCGCACGTAATCCTCAACCACGCGGAACACCTGCGGAAACAGCGCATGTCGTGATTGCAACGCAAAGACGCGCCGCTTGCGACCCTCCGCGCCAGCCGTGCCCGCCTGCGTCAGTTCCTCGACGATGCGCTGCGCAGCCTGGAACAGGATCGTCTGAAGGTGGACCGAGGCATAGTAAGCCTCACGGTCCTGCTGCTGGAAGCCGAAGGGTGACTGCGTCTCCGCCATGCCGCCGCCAACCTGAACGCCTACTTGCGGCCGCACGAAGGTGCCGGTGGGCTCGCGGTTTGGCTCGATGCGCAGCGGCTCCATTGCGCCGACATCGCAGCGGATCAAGTTGCGGCGCAGTGCGAAAGCATAACCCTCCACCACTGGGAAGCGGATTTCCATCGCGGCCCTTTCGGGCAGTGCCTTTACCAGGTTGGGCGGCGTGTCGTCTGGCTCAGGCTTATCCACCGGCCTCCCGCGGAACGGGATGACGGAGAACGGAACGCCATAGACGTCGCAATACTCCTCGGTCAGCAGTCCGGTGGCGGGATCTGGCTTATAATCCATCCGCCGCAGACCGCGGCCCACGACCTGCTCGCACAGCAACTGGCTCGTGAAAGCGCGCAGGCCGAGGATTTGCGTCACGGTGTTGGCGTCCCAGCCTTCGGTCAGCATGGCCACCGAGACAACGCAGCGGACATGCTCGCCGGGCTCCCCGGCCTTCCCGACGGTCGCTACAACGCGCCGCAGCTCCTCCGCCGCGTCGGCTTTCTTCTTTCCCGTCCCACTACCGCCGGCTTCGGCCTGCGCCAGTAGCTTGCTGTCGATGCGGATAGTGACCTTCTGGTCCGGCGTATTGTTGAAAAGCTCCGGAAAGACCTCGCCTTGCCCGTAGACAGTGCGCGGCTTTGGCTTCTTCCCGCGCTTAGTGGTGGGCGTCTCGTCCTCGCCTTCCTCCTCTTCGAGAACTTCCAGCACCTCAGCCTCGGTGACCGTCTCGATCACCTGCTCGCCGCTGATGCGGCGATAGAATTCCTCGGCGATGTCGGTGTTGTCGCAGACGATGATGACGCAGGGAGGCGTCCGGTCCACGCCTGGCTGTCCGGCGCGGATAAGGTCGAAGCGTTCCTTCCACTGCCCCATGATCTGGACCAGCGCGCCCTGCGCCTCGCGCCAGACCACATCCGGCTTCGGCTTGCCGGAGCGCCCGGGCAATTTCTCGCCAGGCTGCAGGCCGTCACGGATCGCTTCCCAAAGGCGGAAGTACCGCGGGTCTGGCCGGCCCGTCGTGTCCTGCACCGGCAGGCGGGGAATCTTCGTGATGCCGCTTTCGATCGCGTCCACCAGCCCGAAGTCGGAGACGATCCAGGGGAAGGGCTCGCCCTCGGGATAGTTGCTGCCCTTGATGCGGAAGGGCGTGGCCGAAAGGTCCACCACCATGGCGATGCCCGGCGCATCGCCACCAGCCGCGTTCAGCCGATCCAGCCCGTCCACCCAGACTGTGGCTTCCCGCGCTTCATCCTCGAACGCCGCCTTGTCGTCACCGGTCAACCCAGCGCCTGGCGAGGTGCCAGGCTTCGGCCGCCAGCAATGGTGGCCCTCATCATTGATGACTAGGATAGGCAGCCGATCCCATGCGCTGCCCAGGATACGGCGCAGGAAATCGGTGGGTGTTTCCTCGCCCTTGTCCACGACGGCGTGGTTCTTGTCACCATCCTTGTGCGGGCTTTCCGGCGCGAACCGGTGCCAGTTTTCGACAATGACTGTCCCACGCTGAAGCAGCGGCCGCCACTTCGCCGGCACGAGGTCGAAGGCATCGTAGTAATTGTCTGGCGCATCAGGCTTCAGCACGCCCAGCCGCTCCTTCACCGTAAGGTTCGGCGCGCAGAGCAGGGCAACGTCCGGGTATTCCCGGCTCTCCGGGCTGATGCCGCGATTCACGAAGGCCCAGGTGATCACCATCGCCGCGACCAGCGTCTTGCCGCTGCCGGTTGCGAGCTTGGTGCCCAGCCGGCGTAGCGGCTTCAGTGACGTGTCGGCAGGCTTGTCGACCAGGGTCGGGAAAAACTCAGCCCCCTGCTTCAATTGGAATGCGGGGCCGGGGCTCAGGCCGGTCAGCAGCCGACCGAGATCGTCCTCCGTCACCTTCGGTGCGAAGCGTAGGCGGCTGGTGCGGCCGGTGAAGCGCATTTCCGCCAGGTAGATGATCGTCTCGACTGCCTCGCGCTGGCCAAAGAACAGGCGGCGCTCGCGATCCTCGCGGCTCCAGTGGCGGAGCAGTTCGCGCGTCGCAAGCGTGGCGCCACGGTAGTCAGCCTCCCGCCAGCGGCGCACATCGTCGCGCAGCAGGTTGGGCAGCGGCAAGTCGTCCTGCTGTTCCTGCGCCAACAGCGACATCTGCGCGCTGCCTGTCCGCTCGGTCTTGTACCAGTAGGATGCGGGGCGGCGGCCTGGCTCCTTCCGCGCAGCGCCGGTGACGGTGTCGTATTTCCAGTGCTGGTCCGGCTCCTTGTAGGGCGAGCACAGGATCGGCCGCTCGACCGGCTGGATAGGGATGTCCTGTTGCTGTGAGGGCGCTTTGGCCATCGCCTCAGCCCTCCAGCCGATGCAGGCGCATCACCTCATTGCCGCGCGGGTCGATCACCTTCACCGCGACGCAGGCATGCTCTCCCTTCGGGAAGGGCAGGCTGACCGTGCCGGAAAGTGCTGCGAAGGCTTCCTCTTCTACCACGCCCTTCAGCGCGGCGCTAAGCTTTGACCAGGCATCCTTGTCGGGGAAGAAGGCCTGGGTGATGCAGAAGCTTCGACCATCATAGTCGCTGTCCACGAACCAGGCGGCCACCTTGTCAGCGCGGCTGGGCATGACGGTGTTGGAAACGGGGTCGTAAATGTCGACGCCTTCCATCACTACGCGCCATTCATTCTTGCCGACCGATTCCAGGGTCGAGCGCGGCTTGCCGAAGACGGTGAAGAGTTGCGCTGCCGGGGTGTCTTTCAACAAGCCAGCCATTGCCGGATTCACATCGGGCCGAATATTGGCCATGTGAACGCGAAGCTCGGGATGCTCCGCTTCTTCAATCGCCGCCTGTGCGGCGCCATCGAAGGCGAAGCCGGCAATGACGAGATCATCGTAGCCGCGGCGTGACGCGGCGCGGATCAGTTGCTCCACCTGTATAGCCGTAACCGGTCCGTATTGTGGGCCGAAAGCGACGGCAACGGTAGCGCGTCCTTCGGGGTCTGAACCGCCCCGGGTTTGCCGGAGGCTGTTTTGCTTAAGTTACGCTGCCATGGCTGGTTGTTCCAGTGAGGCATAGTATCGTTCTTCGGCTTCCGCGGGCGGGATATAGCCGATTGGTGCCAGCAAGCGTCTGTTATTGAACCAATCTACCCATTCCAAGGTAGCGAATTCCACGGCCTCGAAGCTCCGCCACGACCCGCGGCGGTGTATGACCTCGGTTTTGTAAAGCCCGTTGATGGTCTCGGCGAGCGCGTTGTCGTAGCTATCGCCGACGCTGCCCACAGAAGGCTCAATCCCGGCCTCAAGCAGCCTTTCCGTATATTTTATCGAGACATATTGGCTGCCCCTGTCGCTATGATGGACCAGGCCGCCGCGATGCAGGGGCCGCCTGTCATGCAAAGCCTGCTCCAGCGCATCAAGCACGAACCCCGTATGCGCCGTGCGGCTGACACGCCAGCCGACGATCCGGCGGGAAAAGGCATCGATGATGAAAGCGACATAGACAAAGCCAGTCCAGGTCGAGACATAAGTAAAGTCAGAGACCCAAAGCCGGTTCGGCGCCGAAGCCTGGAATTCCCGATTGACATGATCCCTTGGACAGGGCGCCGCCTTGTCAGAAAAGGTCGTGCGCAGAGGCTTTCCGCGAACCGCCCCCTCAATCCCATCCGCACGCATCAGACGTTCAACGGTACAGCGCGCGACACTGAAACCTTCTCGACCTAATTGGCGCCAGACCTTCTGCGCGCCATAGACCTCGAAATGCGCCTTATGCACTCGCCTGATTTCCGGTAGCAGCAACGCGTCCCTCTTGGCCCGATCAGACAGAAGATCAGGATCGGCGCGCTTGGCCTGGTGATCAAAATAGGTTGACGGTGCAATCGGCAATACCTTGCAGATAGGCTCGACACCGTGAACCCCGCGCTGATCATCAATGAAAGCGATCATGGCTTGAACCGGCGGTCGAGCTCCGCCTGCGCAAAATATGCGGATGCCTTGCGCAAGATCTCATTGGCCTGGCGTAGCTCGCGGTTCTCGCGTTCCAGCGCTTTCAGCTTCTCAGCCATGTCGCTCGGCACGCCCGCCCGCTTGCCGCTGTCCACCTCCGCCCGCTTGACCCAGTCCAGCAACGTATGCGCCGAACAGCCAATCTTGGCCGAAATCGATAACGCCGCAGCCCAGCGAGAGGGGTGTTCCCCCTCGTGATCCAGTACCATCCGCACCGCGCGGGCACGGACTTCGGGGGAAAACTTGTTTGTCGTCTTGCTCATAACGGCTCCATCCTATTTGGAAGTTGGAGCCTCCGACAAACCCGGGGCGGTTCAGTCCGCGTCCATCCCGCCCTCCAACGCCCAGCGCCCTTCAGCGTGAATAGCCTGGGAACGGGCGCCCAGTGGCTCAAGTCGGGAGAACTTCATCACACGCTTATCGAGGAACTGTACTCCATCCATTTTAAGTAGCCGCAACATCTGATCCAGATAGGCCTCGGCGTTCTGCGGCTCCGCCGCAATACCGCCCCCTGCATCGTCAACGAACGTTTCGTTGAGGCTATCCGGCGCACCGTCAATCGGGCTTTCGTGTATGGCATCATCCAGGCTGGTTTCGGCCGGCTGAACAGCCTCCACCGTGAACGGACCAGCGACACGAGTGATGCCGTTTACTGTCTTGGGCTCATCAACTAAGTCTTCCTGCTCGGCGGCATCAGCGATGGCCTTGTCCACATCGTCCTGCTTCGCACGCCAAGCTGCGCGGTATGCTTTAATGGCTTGAGCAAAATGGTCTGGATAATCCGGGTCTGTGTCAAAGGGTACCGACCAGTGCCGGAAGCCTTCAGTACCTTGGGGTAACAGCCAACGCCGACGATCAACCTCTGAGATGGCACGTTTGCCCTCAACCTTCTGTTTAGATGCAAGCTTACCGGCTAGAATGCTCCGCAAGTCTTTGCCAACGCTCTGCAGCGCCTCATTCAAGGCAGAAAGTCGGCCTTCGAGGATCGGCTCATGCTTTGCAAAGATCGCGTCGAGCGAATCATTACGAGCGATTGAGCCCAGAGTGATGTGGGGTTCGGTCTTGTAGACGAAACCTCCCGCGATACCCTTTGCCTCGTTGGCAAGGCGGTAGTGCTCGAAGCGCGCCGTCATGAGGCGTTGCCGGCATACGGCAACGGCAACGCGTGAGGTGTCTATTGTAATCCATCGCCTTCCCCATTCCTCGGCTACAAAAGCAGAAGTTCCTGAACCGCAGGTGGGGTCGAGGATCAGGTCGCCAGGGTTGGTTGTGAGCAGCATGCACCGCTCTATCACCTTTGGATTTGTCATCACGGCGAAAAGCTTTGAATCTGTGAAGCTGCCGGTTAGTGTATCTGTCCAAAGGTTTCCGCGTGCCTTGAGCGGAAAATCATGCGAGTATCGTCGGTATCTGATGCTGTCCTTTGCAACGTGGAGACGGCCCGATTGCGCCAGCCGTACCAGGCCCATTGGATAGTTGGGTTTCCAGTGGTTGTTTGCGTTCGGCTCGTATTGTTTGCCCTCAAACTCGAAAGGTTGGGGATTTGAGGCAGCGCCCTGGGACTGAAGGTTATCGGGATTATAAAGCAAAGCGCCGTCGGGCAGGGGCTTCCGACCGCTTTCTTCGTCGGAACTCACGCCGCGATATTCACCCTCGCGCGTGATCAGCCAACCCGCAGCCAAGCTACCAGCATCCACGTTTTGGCGTTCATAAAGCGTTCTGATCCGCGTCCGTTTTCGCATACGACCATACCAAAGAAGGTAGTCACCCATTCGGGCAAGACCACCCGATTGGGCAAAGCCTGAAGTCGTCTGAAATGATATCATCGAGACGAAATTCTCCGCCCCAAACACCTCGTCCATCAACGCTCTGACACGATGTACATTCTCGTCGCTGATTTGAACGAAGATGCTGCCAGTGTCCGACAGTAGCGCGTGCGCAGCGGTTAAACGGTCGCGGAGATAGGTCAGGTAAGAATGCACGCCGAGCCGCCAAGTATCGCGATAGGCGCGCACCATTTCCGGCTCGCGCGTCAAATCTGCTTCACGATCCTTTACGTTTCGCTTGCCCGTCTCAGGTTGAAAATTACTACCAAACCGTATGCCATAGGGAGGGTCCAGGTAGATCATCTGCACCTTGCCGGCCAGATTCTCCCTCTGCGCCAGGCTCGCCATCACCTGCAGGCTGTCGCCCAGGATCAGCCGGTTCGCCCAATCAACATCGTGCTGGTAAAACTTGACAGCCTGCGAATAAGCCAGCCCGGGGTCGGCAAACAGATCACGGGTCACATCCTGCCGCGCCGCGGCCCGCAGGATGGCTTGGGTGCTCACGCGCTCATGAATGTGTAGCGCAACCGGGTCCACCGCGAAGCCTGGCTTCTCCCGCTTGCCAGCCCATTCCAGCCAGGGCTCATGGCGCCGAAGCGCCTCAGCCAATAGCGCAGCCTCTTCTGGCGTCAGCTTTTCCCGTGTTGCCTTCTCCAGCAGAGGCGGCAGGGCATCCGCCTGCCCGGAGGGGTCGGACCGCAAGGCCGGATCAAGCCGGGGCGAATAGGCATAGCTGGTCCGAGGTGCCGGCGGGGTCCGCCCCTCCGCGGCAATGGCCGCCGGCGGGTTATTCGGGCGGGTGGCACCTTCATGGCGGTAATCCTCAATGGGCAAACCAGCCTGCTGCTGTCCAGATTTTGACTGCTTGCGCCCCGCCATTCTCGAATCCTCGGATCAAATAAGATGGGGAAGATACGGAATTAACGAAGCAAATTGCAATTATTGAAATTTTGGAAAAGGTTACGGGTGACTTGGTGGTCGCAGAGGGCGATCAGATGTTGAGTTCACCAGCAGCGAAGCGTGGGTGTGACGCAAAGTAAGCCTGATGTTCGGGGTGACCGAGAGGTCCTACGCCGCACGCACCATTGCTTCGGTTTGTTTTTAAGTACGGATCTCCCAGGCAATTGAAAATGCGAACCGAACCACATTTCGGCCACGCAGGTTTTCCGCCTTTCCAACAGCTTAAGACCTCCGTACTAAATCGGCCAAGTCAACAGGTTAGGAGAGAATTGGCAGCCGGAGAGCGATTTTCGGGCTTTCCCCGGCTTGGCCGGTCAACAGGTAAACCCCGAAAACCCCAGGAATCCTGCCAAAGAGCGGGGGGATCGGGCGGGGGGAGAGCGCGTGCCTTATGGCGAGTGGCGTCCCGTACGGGATTCGAACCCGTGCTGCCAACGTGAAAGGCTGGTGTCCTAGGCCTCTAGACGAACGGGACAAGGCCGGAAGACGCGCTCAATAGCCTCTGATACCCTCCACGCCTAGCCCCCTTTGCCCAAATATCGAACTGACTTGCGAGAAAATGCCCTTCAGGCTTGTCTGGGTAGCCCATTTCGGAACCTCGCTGCCCTCATGCCTGACAATGCCTGCCGTCTTTACCTCATTACCCCCCCGCGGTTTGAACCTTCGGTTTTCCGCGACTCCCTAGCCGCGGCACTCGATGCAGGTGATGTCGCCTGTTTGCAATTACGCCTGAAGGACGCATCAGAAGATGACTTTGCGCGGGCTACAGAAATCCTGATGCCCGTAGCGGCCGCGCGGGATGTTGCATTTCTGCTAAATGATAATGCTGCGCTTGCCGCCAAGCTTGGCTGTGATGGCGCGCATCTTGGCCAAACAGATGGCAATCACGCTGAAGCGCGCCGGCTGCTCGAAGGGCGCATTTTGGGCATTACCTGCCACGCCTCACGCCATCTTGCGATGGAAGCTGGCGAATTGGGCGCAGATTACGTTGCCTTCGGTGCCTTCTTCCCTACCGAGACGAAGGAAACCATCCACCGCGCCGCGCCCGAGATCCTTGCCTGGTGGCATGAGATGTTCGAAATACCCTCAGTTGCCATTGGCGGCATTACTGCGGCCAATTGCGCGCCGCTGGTGCAGGCTGGCGCGGATTTCCTCGCGGTCATCGGCGCGGTCTGGAACCACCCGGAAGGGCCAGCGCAAGGCTTGCGCTCAATGAATGCGGCCATCGCCAATGCCTTGCAGCTCGGCCCTGATCCGCTTTGCCGCTGAAGCCAAGAACACCTCGGCGGTCATCAAAAAAACTAATGATGCCTGGCACCGGCGGCCGGGCTCCGCGCCACCGCAGCGCGCTGATCGCTGGCAAAATAAGCAGAAGCCTTGCGCGGCATCCCATTGGCTTGGCGTAGTTCACCAGTCAACCATTCCATTACGTTAAGATTTTCCATTATATCACTCGGCAAGCCAGCCCGCTTGCCGCTATCCACCCCGGCCCGGTCAACCCAGTCAGGCAGCGTATGCGCAGAACATCCTATCTCAGCCGAAGTCCATCATGCCGCAGCCCAGCGAGAGAGGTGCTCCCCTTCGTGATCCAGCGCCATCTCCGCATCTCCTGGGCAGGGATGTCAGGGGAGGGGGTGTTCATTCTCTCTACCGCAACAATCTGGGCGCGATGAATGCGTTAATCAGAATGAGGGGCCGCGGCTTGGATTTATGGATGCTTGTCGCTATTCATGTTTTTTTCACGATGCCTGATTAATAATCTCGTTTGATTTTGGTCGTCGCGGTATAGAAATTCCCATGCCATCCAATTCTCGCTTGTTCCGCCGCTTGCTGGTGCTGCACCTAGCCACCACTGGCCTTACCGTGCCCTCTGGTGTCGCGATGGCGCAGGGGCGCAAATTGCCCGCACCGGCGGAGCCCGATCTGCCACGCAAGAACGGGCCAGCCCCCCAACAGCCCCGCAGCGGTGAAACCGATGCCGACCCCAGTGATGAACCGGGCAATGGGCGCGGCGTGGCAGGTGGTGGCCGTTCGCAGGGCGCCACCGATGCAGACCCCAGCGATGCGCCAGGTAGGGGCCGTGGCGGCAATGGTGTGACCGATGCTGATCCCGGCGATCAGCCTGGTCGAGGGCGAGGGAATACGGGTAGCTCTGATGCGGATCCGGGTGATCTTCCCGGACAGGGGCATGGCGGTGGCCGACAGGCTGGACCAAGCGATGCCGATCCGGGCGATCCGGCGGGGCAGGGGCGCGGTGTCGCGCCGCCGCAGCTCAGGACTGGCTGGCCTCCAAAGAAAGTCTAACGCTACTGAACCATGCCTTGTGTGGCGCAGGTCGCCATCTTTTCTCCGCCTGGGCGCGCGCGGCAGGTCTGCCTACCGAAATCCACCCTCCTGATTTACGCAAGGCAGCAGGTCGACGTCTCGGAGAAGCCCGCGCAACGGCGCATAATCAAGCGAGAGATGGTTAGCAGAGGCAGGCCGCCAGCTGGTATTTTTGGCATGAAGCGCACCAATCGGACCGCCAAACCGAACAGCTGCTCATGAAGGTGGTAGGAATAGTGCGTCCGAGGTCGGGTAGAGATTAAACGATACATCACAGCCTCATAAAAAAGAAAGCCGCGAATGTCTTTACGTGGGAATGGCGCGCCCGAAAGGATTCGAACCTCTGACCCCCAGATTCGTAGTCTGGTGCTCTATCCAGCTGAGCTACGGGCGCCATTGATGATCCGACGGATAGCGGAGCCACGCCCGAGGCGCAACCCCGCAGCCGCCGTAAATTACTCAGGCGGCGAGTTTATCCAATTCCCGCACCAAAGCTTCGCCCATCACGCCGGTGCCAACGCGCGCCATGCCGGCTTGCATGATGTCAGCGGTGCGAAGACCACCGCCCAGCACCTTCTCCACCGCGGTTTCCACCAGGCGTGCGTCTTCCTCCATGCCGAAGGACCAGCGCAGCAGCATGGCGAAGGACAGGATTTGCGCACAAGGATTGGCAATGCCCTTGCCGGCGATATCGGGCGCTGACCCATGCACCGGTTCATAAAGCGCATGCCGCCGGCCAGAGGAATCCACTGCCCCCAAGGTCGCCGATGGCAGCATCCCAAGCGAGCCGGTCAGCGCAGCCGCCAGATCAGACAGCACATCGCCAAACAGATTGGACCCCAGGATCACGTCAAACTGCTTGGGGCGAGAGCAAAGCTGCATGGCGCAATTATCGGCATACATATGTTCAAGCTCGACATCGGGGAATTCGGCCTTGCCGATCTCACCCACCACGGCGCGCCATAGCCGGCCGGATTGCATCACATTCGCCTTCTCGACGCTCGTGACCTTGTTGCGGCGCTTGCGTGCCAGATCAAAGGCAATACGCGCCACGCGGGCGATTTCGTCTTCGGTATAGACTTCCGTATCAATGCCGGTGCGCTTGCCATTGGCATCTTTGTGGATGCCGCGCGGTTCGCCGAAGTAAATGCCGCCGGTTGATTCGCGCACGATCATCACATCAAGCCCACGCACCAGATCGGCCTTCAGCGACGAAGCATCCACCAGCGCATCAAGCACCACAGCCGGGCGCAGATTGGCGAAAAGGCCAAGATCCTTCCGCAGCCTCAGCACGCCCAATTCAGGGCGCTTGTCGAAGGGCATGGAATCCCATTTCGGCCCACCGACGGAACCGAACAGCACCGCATCGGCGGCCTTTGCACGTGCCACGGTTTCATCCGAACAGGGCGTGCCTTCCGCATCCAAAGCCGCACCGCCCACCAGCCCTTCTTCGATATCAAAGGAGACATGACGGCGGCGATCCATCCAATCCACCACCCGGCGCACTTCGCGCATCACCTCGGGACCAATCCCGTCGCCGGGGAGGATGAGAAGCTTCTTGTTCGATGACATGGCGTTTTCCTCAAGGCCCCGGCTTGGCGCCGGGGCGTCACTCAATCAGGCATAAAGCCAGGGCTGGGCAGCGCGCTGGCGCGATTCAAAACTATCAATCGCCGGCGCGTGCTGCATGGTCTGGCCGATATCATCCAGCCCATTCAGCATCAGATGTCGCCGCAGCGGGTCAATCTGGAAGGGAATCTCCTCCCCATTCGGACGCACCACCACCTGGCGTTCCAGATCGACGGTGATGCGCGCATTGCCGCCCATCTTCGCGTCTTCCATCAGCTTTTCGCAAATCTCGCGCGGCAGGCGCACCGGCAGCACGCCATTCTTGAAGCAGTTATTGTTGAAGATATCAGCGAAATCAGGCGCGATCACGCAGCGAATGCCGAAATCCAGCAAGGCCCAGGGCGCGTGTTCGCGCGATGATCCGCAGCCAAAATTCTCAAACGCGATCAGCACTTCGGCCTTGCGATAGGGTTCCTGGTTCAGCACGAAATCCGGGTTTTCCGTGCCATCTTCCTTGAAGCGGAAATTGGCAAACAGATTCTTCCCGAAGCCGAGCCGGCTAATGGATTTCAGGAAGCGCGCCGGGATGATCTGGTCCGTATCCACATTCGCCTTGGGCAAGGGTGCCGCGATACCGGTAAGCTTGGTGAAGGCTTGCATCTCAGATCGCTCGCTTCGGCTGATAATCACGCACATCGGCCAAATGGCCCGCGAGTGCCGCAGCGGCCGCCATGGCAGGGCTCAACAAATGGGTCCGCCCGCCGGGGCCCTGACGGCCTTCGAAATTGCGGTTGGACGTGCTGGCGCTGCGCTGACCGGGTGTCAGCTTATCGGGGTTCATGCCAAGGCACATGGAACAGCCCGCTTCGCGCCATTCAAAGCCCGCTTCGCGCAGAATGCGATCCAGCCCTTCCGCTTCAGCCTGCTTCTTCACGAGGCCAGAACCAGGAACGACCAAAGCACGGACATGATCCGCCACGCGGCGGCCCTTGGCGATGGCGGCGGCGGCGCGGATATCCTCAATGCGGCTATTGGTGCAGGAACCCACGAAAACAACATCCACCTTCAGATCGGTCAGGCGCTGGCCGGGGGTCAGGCCCATATAGTCAACCATGCGCTGCAACTGCGCGCGCTTGGCTTCATCGCCCTCATCCGCTGGGTTCGGCACAATGCCCGTGATCGGTAGCACCGCTTCCGGGTTCGTGCCCCAGGTCACTTGCGGCGCAATCTCATGCGCGGCGAGGCGCAATTCCTTATCGAAATGCGCGCCCGCATCGGAAGGCAGCGTCTTCCACCATTCAAGGGCGCGCTTGAACGCCTCACCCTTCGGGCCATTCGGCGTTTTGGCGATGTAATCGAAAGTGGTCTGATCGGGTGCCACCATGCCCGCACGCGCACCGCCTTCGATGGTCATGTTGCAGACCGTCATACGGCCCGCCATATCCAGGGCGCGGATCGCATCCCCGGCATATTCAATCACATGGCCGGTGCCGCCCGCCGTGCCGATCTTGCCGATGATCGCCAGCACAATATCCTTGCCGGAACAGCCAAAAGCCAGATTGCCATCCACCGAAACACGCATGTTCTTGGCGGGCTTTTGCAGCAGCGTCTGCGTCGCCAGCACATGCTCCACTTCCGATGTGCCGATGCCGAATGCCAGCGCGCCCATGGCGCCGTGGGTCGAGGTATGGCTATCACCGCACACAATCGTCATGCCCGGCAAAGAGCGACCCAATTCAGGGCCGATCACATGCACAATGCCCTGACGGTCATCGAGCAGCGGAATGTAAGGCACGCCGAATTCAACGACGTTCTTTTCCAGCGTTTCAACCTGCAAGCGGCTTTCGGGGTCCACAATGCCGGTGCGGCGGCTGTCATCCGTCGCGATATTATGGTCCACCACGGCCAACGTCGCATCCGGGCGGCGAACCTTGCGTCCCGCAGCGCGCAGGCCATCAAAAGCCTGCGGCGTCGTCACTTCATGGGTCAGATGCAAATCAATGTAGAGCAGCGCCGTGCCATCCGGCAGGGTTTCAACAACATGCGCGTCCCAAATCTTGTCGAACAGCGTACGCGGCTTCTGCGCTGACATTTCATCTTCCCCCTTATCACACATGAAAACGCCGCGCCTTTCAGCGCGGCGCGTTTAAGTCAGCCCTCGGCAGTCTTGGCGGGGCTAGCAGCCTTCATGCCCAGCTTTTCCGCAATACGCGCGGATTTGCCGGTGCGGCCACGCAGGTAATAGAGCTTCGCGCGACGCACGCGCCCACGGCGCACCACCTGAATTTCGGCGACATTCGGGCTGTATAGCGGAAACACGCGCTCCACGCCTTCACCATAGGAAAGCTTGCGGACGGTGAAGTTGCTCTGCACGCCCTTGTTGGAACGCGCGATCACCACGCCTTCATAGGCCTGGGTGCGGATGCGTTCGCCTTCCACCACCTTCACCATGACGCGCACGGTATCGCCCGGGCCGAAATCCGGCGTGGTGCGGGCAGCGGCTAGCTTGGCCTGCTGATCAGCTTCGAATTGCTGCAAGATATTCATGTTGGTACCCTTTCTTCGGTTTCTTTAGGCGGCGGCGGGATGGCCGGCAATGGCCCCCGCGCCTCCGCGCTGTGTTTCATGCCGCGCCCATAAATCGGGGCGGCGTTCCTTTGTGATGTTTTCGCTTTCGGCCCGGCGCCAGGCCGCAATGGCGGCGTGATGGCCCGAAAGCAGTACCTCCGGCACCGCGCGCCCTGCCCATTCGGCCGGGCGCGTGTAATGCGGATATTCCAAAAGCCCCTCGGCGCCATGGCTTTCCTCGGCAGCGCTTTCCGCCGCCCCCATGACCCCCGGCAGCAAGCGCACACAGGCATCGAGTAGCGTGAGCGCAGCCAATTCCCCCCCGCTCAGCACATAATCACCGATCGAGATTTCCAGCATGCCGCGCGCTTCAATCACCCGCTGATCCACACCTTCATAGCGCCCGCAGAGCAGCACTGCCCCCGGCCCCGCCGCCAATTCCCGGACCAGGGCCTGATCCAGCAAGCGCCCGCGCGGCGTCAGGTAAATCACTGGCCGATCTGGCATTTCGGCTAAGGCCGCCCCCACCGCCGCATCCACCACATCCGGGCGCAGCACCATGCCGGCACCGCCGCCAAAGGGCGTGCCATCCACGCTGCGATGACGGTCCTTGGCGTGTTCGCGAATGTCGTGCGCGGCCAAGGACCAAAGCCCTTCGCGCAAGCCGCGCCCCGCGAGGGAAAGGCCAAGCGGCCCCGGGAACATTTCCGGGAACAGCGTCAGGACATCGGCGCGCCAGCTCATGCCGCGGCCTCCTTCCCTTCGGGCGTCACCAGCACTTCGGCCGGCGGCACTACCACGAGGCGGCCAGAGGCGATATCCACCACCGGCACCACCTGGCGCGTGAAGGGCAGCAGCATTTCGCTTGCCCCTTCAATCACCAGGAAGGCGCCACCGCCATGGTCTTCCACTGCGCGCACGGTGCCGAGTGCCGCACCCGCTTCCGTCACCACCTGAAGGCCGATCAGGTCGGCCAGGTAAAATTCCTCTTCCTCGGTGGGGGGCAAAGCCTCCCGCGCGACGAAAAGGCGTGTGCCGGTCAGGCGCTGCGCGGCATCACGATCCGTGATGCCTTCAACGGCGACCAGATCAGGGCCTTTCAGCGTCAGGCGGAATTGGCGCGTGCCAGCCTCATCGGAGAGCGGGCCATAGGCGGTGATGGCGGCCGGATCAGCGGTGAAGGCACGTAGGCGCAAAAGCCCGCGCACGCCATGCGGCCTGCCGAACTCCCCCACCATAATGCGCTTGCCGCCCATCTGCCGTGCTGCCTGCCGCTAACGCCGGCTTCAGCCAGCCGCAGCAGCAGCGGCGCGTTCCTGCGCCTTCTTCTTAGGCTGCGCCTGCTTGGTCTGCGCCGGGATCGCCGGCATGGCGATCAGGCCAGCACGGCCCAGAAAGCGCGCCACGCGTTCAGTCGCGACCGCGCCATTGCCGATCCAATGCTTCAGGCGATCTTCCTGCAAGCGAATACGATCTGCATGCTCAGAAGGCAGCATGGGGTTATAGGAACCCACCTTTTCGATGAAGCGGCCATCGCGCGGGCTGCGGCTATCGGCAACCACGATGTGATAATAAGGGCGCTTCTTGGCACCAGCGCGTGCAAGGCGAATCTTGAGAGCCATACGGGTATTCCTTTCTTTAGTGACTTGAAACGTTGGGTTTGGAGAAGGCCATCATCAAAACGGCCTCCGGCCTTGGGGGAGCAGTGCGGCAAGCCCGCCACGCATCAGCCCCTTCTGGCCGATCTTGTTCATCCGCTTCATCATGGCGGACATATCGTCGAATTGCTTCAGCAGGCGGTTCACATCCTGCACCGTGGTGCCGGACCCAGCCGCGATGCGGCGCTTGCGTGATGCCTTCAGCAGATCAGGCGTGCGGCGTTCCTTGGGCGTCATGCTGGAAATGATCGCGGCCTGGCGCTTCAGAATAGCGGTATCCAGATTGGCGCCTTCCAGCTGCGCCTTCACCTTCTGCACGCCGGGCAGCATGCCAAGAATGCCTTGCAGGCTGCCCATCTTGCCGATTTGCTTCAACTGCGCCGCATAATCATCCAGCGTGAACTGGCCCTTTTGCATGCGCGCGGCGAGCTTTTCAGCCTCCGCCTGATCCATCGTCTCGGCGGCTTTCTCGACCAGCGAGACAATGTCGCCCATGCCAAGAATACGGCTCGCGATGCGATCAGGGTGGAAATCTTCCAGCGCATCCAGCTTTTCGCCGGCGCCCAAAAGCTTGATCGGGGCGCCAGTCACAGCGCGCATTGAAAGCGCCGCACCACCGCGCGCATCGCCATCCACACGCGTCATGACAATGCCGGTGACGCCGACCTTTTCCTGAAAGGCCTTGGCGGTATTCACCGCATCCTGCCCGGTCATGGCATCCACAACCAGCAAGGTTTCATGCGGCTTGGTGGCGGCCTTTACCTCGGCCACTTCGGCCATCAGCGCTTCATCAATCGCAAGGCGCCCGGCCGTGTCCAGCACGACAACATCGTAAAGCTCACGCCGCGCGACATCCATGGCGCGCGCGGCAATTTCCAGCGGGCGCTGGCCGGCGATGATCGGCAGGCTGGTCACTTCCGCGCGTTCGGCCAATTGCTGCAATTGCAACTGCGCCGCTGGGCGATGCACGTCCAACGACGCCAGCAGCACTTTTTTCTTGTCGCGGCCCTTCAGGCGCAGCGCAATCTTGCCCGAAGTCGTGGTCTTGCCCGAACCCTGCAAGCCCACCATCAGAATGGCGACGGGTGCCGGCGCATTCAGGTCAATGCCGCGCGTACCTTCCGTGCCGCCAAGCGCTTCCACCAGCGCGTCATTGACGATTTTGATGACCTGCTGCGCGGGAGAGACGGAGCGGATTACTTCCTGCCCCACGGCGCGTTCCTTCACGCGCGCAACCAGGTCGCGGACCACCGGCAAGGCCACATCGGCTTCCAGCAAGGCCACGCGCACTTCGCGCAGCGCTTCGGTCACATCGGCTTCGCTCAGCGCGCCACGGCGGCGCAGCCGATCAAAAACACCGTTGAGCTTGCTGGACAGAGCCTCAAACATGGGGCAGCCCACTAGTCCTCTCGCGTTGCGGTTGCCCCAAAGCAAAATGCGCCGCTGCGCGAGCCTTCGCGGAGCGACGGAGCCAACCCGCATAAGGCGAGCGGACCAAGGTTCAGGACGAACCGGTGTTGGGGGGCGTTTATCGCCCAAGCGCTTAAGGGTCAAGCGAAAAGGGGCAAGCGGAGCTTGGGCGAACCGGCGCCTCGACGCCGCGCGGGGCTTTTGTTAAGCACAGGCGCAAGATTTCCAAAACAGGAAGGCAGGGGCTGATATGGGCCACAAGCTTGAAGAGGCGCTGAAAATCTCCCGTCGTGCGGCCCTATTCGGCGGTGCGGGGCTTGGGCTTGCCGCCTGCGCCACCCCGGTCCGCGGCCCTGCCGTACCCTTTGCCCGCACCCGGGACGCGAAGGTGCTGGGCCTTCCAAATGAGCGCTTTTTCTTCCCCTGGGATGGCGATGCCTTCCGTGCTGAAGTGCTATCCGCCCAGGAAAAGGCACGGCGCATTCATGGCCCGCCCCGCCGTGGCCAGGACCGCACCATTGAAATGCTGGCCATTTCTGGAGGTGGGGAGAATGGCGCCTTCGGGGCTGGCTTGCTGAATGGCTGGACCGAAGCCGGCAATCGGCCCACCTTTAGCCTGGTAACTGGCGTTTCCACCGGCGCGCTCACGGCCCCCTTCGCCTATCTGGGCCCGCGTTACGATGCGGCGCTTAAAGCCGTTTACACGGAGATCACGCCCAAGGATGTGCTGGAACAGCGGAATATCCTTAATGCGGCCCTGTTTGAAGATGCACTGGCCGATAACGCACCGTTGTTTCGCACCATTTCCAAGTATTTGAATGACGCGATGCTGGCGGATATCGCCCGCGCCTATGAACGCGGCAGGCTATTGCTGGTCGGCACATCCGATATGGATGCGCAATTGCCGGTGGCCTGGAATATTGGTGCCATCGCAGCCAGCGGTCATCCGAAAGCCCTTGACCTGGTGCGCCGGCTGTTATTGGCATCCGCCGCCATACCTGGCGCTTTCCCGCCCGTCATGATTGATGTGACGCTAGATGGGAAAACCTATCAGGAAATGCATGTGGATGGCGGCGCCTTCACACAGTTGTTTCTCTATCCGCGCAGCGTGACGCGTGAGCGGCGCGCCCATCTGCGCCATGGTGATCATGTTCAGCCGGCAAGGGCCTATATCATCCGCAATGGGCGGCTCACGCCGAACCCTGCCCGGACCGAGCGCCAGACTTTTGTCATCGCGCAGCGCGCCATCGCCAGTATGATTTCAGCGAGCGGCTTCAATGACGTGGCGCGCATCCGCAACACCACGCGGGAAGACAAGGTGGATTTCAACCTGGCCGCCATTGGCCCTGATTTCCCGGATGAACCAAGCGAACCCTTCGAACAATCCTATATGCGCAAGCTCTACGCCCATGCCTTCGACCAAGCGCGGGCGGGATATCCGTGGTTGAAGGATATCCCTTATTGAAAATGATGAGGTCAGCTCACCCCCATCACATAGGCCGGCGGGTCCTGGGTTTCAAAAGCAACGCCCTTCACCCCCGGCACCCCTTCAGCCAAAACGCGCAAGCCCTGCTTCACAACGTCAGACCGGCAGAAGCCATGGAAGGTCACCTGCCCATTCTTCACATCCGGGAAGATGAAATAAGTATCCACCCAGGGTTCATTGCGCATGGCGAGCGCCAGATCACGGCGGATGCGTTCATCCGGCGCATCGGCGGCCAGGCTGCCTGGGGCCGACAGCAGGGCGCGGATCAGGTCTGAACGCGACACCACGCCGACCAGCTTGCCATCACGCAGCACGGGAACGCGGCGGATTTGCTTCTCCTCAATGATCTTGGCGACGTGTTCGATCGAGGTGTCTTCGTTGACCGAGGCGATATCGGTGGTCATGACATCCCGCGCCCGGTGGCCATGGGTGCGCGCAAAACGCGCCGCCTGATCGGCGGCTGAGGCGAAAAGCCCGAGCACCCAGGATTTCGGCGCATCTTCCTTGGCGGCCAGCCGGCGGATCAGATCGCCTTCGGTCACCATGCCAAGGAGTGTGCCGGCGCCATCCACCACCGGGGCGCCAGAGATGCCTCGATCCGCGAAGACTCGGGCGACGGCCTCAAGCGGGGCTTCGGGCGGGATGGTGACAAGGCTGGTGGTCATCAGGTCGCGGGCGCGCATGGGTGGTTCCTCCTGAAGCCTTATTAGGCGAGAAGGCGGCGCTTAATCTTGCGGCATGTCAAGAATGACGACAGGCGGGTTGCCACGCCAAGTGCGGGTGAGGGGGGCTATCCCCTGCGCGGTCCTTCGCCAGTGAGGAGGGCGCGACGGGCTGCGATAATCAAGCCTTGCCAGAAAATGGCGCGGCAGATGCATGTTCACGATTCATATGATTCTTCTAAAGATTAATACATTAAGGAATTTTAATCGACCCTTGGTCGCGAAATGCCTCGCAAAGCAGCAAACGCGCCGGAGAAGTCAAGTTTCTCCTTCATTTTAGCCCGTTTTACAGCTTGCCCGGACGCGCGTATTTGGCTTCACTATCCGTTAAGGAAATCGGTGGGGCATCGGCTTGGTGGGGCGCATG
The DNA here is from genome assembly GCA_020249505.1 of Roseomonas sp. Taxonomy (GTDB): domain Bacteria; phylum Pseudomonadota; class Alphaproteobacteria; order Acetobacterales; family Acetobacteraceae; genus Neoroseomonas. Next base: position 25,637 of record JADCFN010000079.1, read on the forward strand.
CTGTTTGGCTGGGAACGGGGCTTTGGGCCATTGGGTGGTCCGAGGAGCTTTTCGTTGCCGCGCGTCGCGACTTGCCGTTTTGCCAAACCCGCCACCCCCTCCGTGACCCATCCCCGCCCAATTTTGCAGTGCCAGGAGTGACCAGCCATGCCTGAAGGCATTCTTCTAAATCTCGGCGACAATGATGATTTGGCGGCCGGCGGCGATTTTAACGATACCATTGATGGTGGTAACGGCAATGACTCTCTTACGGGCCTTGGCGGAGACGACTCGCTCCTGGGCGGGGCGGGCGATGACATCATCCGTGGTGACAGCTTCGCCGGCGCAGCCTTTGGCGCCGATACGATCCTTGGCGGGAGCGGGCTGGATACGCTTTTGGGCGGTGAGGGCAATGACAACATCCTAGGTGAGGATGGCGCTGATCTTATCCTTGGTGAAGAAGGCGCCGATACGCTTTCTGGTGGCAATGGAGCGGATAGTGTTTCGGGCGGGAATGGTGCGGATTGCATCAGTGGTAATGAAGGCACTGACACGCTGCTTGGTGGTGATGGCGATGATTCCCTTTCCGGTGGCGACGATAACGACAGCGTTTTGGGTGAGGTTGGGAATGATTCGCTTGGCGGTGGTGACGGTAGCGACTCTGTTCTAGGCGGTGATGGCGCTGACACGATTGGCGGCGGCAATGATGCTGACAGTATTTTGGGCGAGGCTGGCAATGACTCGCTTTTTGGGAATGACGGCAGCGATACGGTCCTTGGTGGGGAAGGCGGTGATACGATTTATGGTGGCACTGGTGCTGACAGTATCACGAGCGGTAACGGCGACGACCGGATTTACGGTGAAGCCGGCAGTGACACGATAGATGCGGGTTCGGGTACCAGCGACCGGGTGTTGTATAGCCATAACGGTGGCCCTGCGATTACGGCGACGATCACACATAATGGCAGTTCAAGTGGTGTGAACCGGGCGACGGTGACGTCCACGGACGGGACGGACAGCATCCAGGGTTTTGAAGTTCTGGTGGGTTCGGCGACTGGCGATCAGATTACGGTGAATTCGGCTGCGACGACCAACTCTAATTTGTTTCTTTTTGGCAGTGGCG
>JADCFN010000008.1 GCA_020249505.1 Roseomonas sp.
CTTTCTGTCTTTCCAGGACGCAAAGCTCATGGAATTGCGGATCAGATGTACAATGCAGGTCTGCACCACGGTTTGTGGAAACACCGCATTGATCGCCTCCGGAAAGCCCTTGAGACCATCAACAACGGCAATCAGGATATCTGCGATACCCCGGCTTCTGAGCTCGTTCATGACGCGCAGCCAGAATTTGGCCCCTTCGGTCTGTTCGATCCAGAGGCCGAGAATTTCCTTGGTTCCATCCGGCAAAATACCAAGTGCGATATAAACCGCCTTATTGCGGACAAAGCCTTCATCGCGGATCTTCACCCGGATCGCATCGAAGAATACCAGCGGGTAGCAGGCATCAAGCGGCCGGCCCTGCCATTCGGTGAACGCCTCAAGCACAGCGTCCGTCACCGTCGAGATCAGGTCCGGCGAGACATCAATGCCGTAAAGCTCCTCAAGATGTCCGCGGATCTCGCGCACTGTCATCCCGCGTGCGTACATCGAGATGATCTTGTCGTCGAAATCAGGGAAACGCCGCTGGTACTTGGCGATCAGCTTGGGATCAAAGGTGCCCAACCGATCGCGCGGAATATCCAGCGTCAATGTCGATGAGCCAGTCAGCATCGTCTTCTTCGAACTGCCGTTGCGGCGATTGCCGAGCCCCGCCTCGGCCTCCGTTTCAAGGTGATCTTCCAGCTCGGCAGCCAGCATCCGCTCCGAAAGCGCCTTCTTTAAATCATCAATCAGGCCGCCCTTGGCGAATAGCTCCTGGGGGTCTCGCCCAGCCAGAAGCTGATCCAGTAACGCTTTGTCTATGGCCATATCGATGGGTCCTTCCATTCCATCCATAGGACCCCACGCACAAAATTACTGATAGGCCCGAAAAACCTAAAGCACGCAGCGCAGCTTAGCGCCTTCAGGTGAATTGCTGCGGGCGAGGTACATAAAGGAAACCCTCACCATCACGGATCACGCGACCAAAACCTAGCCCGGGCACATGCACGCCGCCCATCAGCATCTCGGTCGAAGCAAGCATATCCAGCATGCGCAGGCGTGGTAAAGCCTAAGCCCGCTCCGTCGGGTCCCCCTCCGCCACCGCCACCACCGGCGCGGCCAACACGCCATCCCGCACCTCGCGCAGCGCCGTGACATCCCCCGCGCCAAACCCACGCCGCGCCGCATCCGCAACTGCCAACCGACGCAGCGCAGTATCGCTCAGCACCGGGCAATCCGGCAGCAACGCTGCCGCATCCTCAAGCTTACCCGTGCAATGCAGCACCACATCGCAGCCCGCCGAAAGCGCTGCAGCAGCCAGATCATTCGCCAGGCCCGCAAGGGCGCCCATCGCCAAATCATCCGTGATCAGCAGGCCATCAAAGCCAATCTCGCCCCTGATCACGCGGTCAATCACAACAGGCGAAAGGGTGGCCGGCAGGCGCGCATCCCAGGCTTCGTACAAAACATGCGCGGTCATCGCCCAGGCGCCACTGCCGGCCAGGGCGCGAAACGGCGCGATGTCCTGCGCCAATTCCGCGATACCCGCGCCAACGCGTGGCAATTCGTGATGACTATCGGCCATAGCGCGGCCATGCCCAGGGATATGCTTGATCACAGGAATGCAGCCCGCCGCTTGCAGCCCGGCAATGCACGCGACACCGAGGCGCGCAATCTCATCCGGCTCCGCACTGAAGGCGCGATCCCCAATCACCTGATGCGCGCCGGGCAGTCGCAAATCCAAAACCGGCGCGCAGACAACATCCAAACCTGCCGCGCGACACATGGCCCCCAGCAGATACGCATTGGCGCGCTGAGCCAGTTCCGGCAGCCCTTCAAAGCGCGCGGCGGCGGGAAATGCCGCCCAATGCGGCGGCTTCAGGCGCGCGACGCGCCCGCCTTCCTGGTCAATCAGGATCGGCGCGGCGGCGCCCAGCACATCACGAATATCATTGGTCAGCGCGCGCAGCTGCGCCGGGTTTTGGATATTGCGCGCAAACAGAATGGCACCCAGCGGCGGGAAGCGCCGCCACAACGCCGCTTCCGCCGCCGTCAGCCTAGGCCCGGAAAGGCCGAGTATCGCAGCCCGTGAAGGCGCCATATGAACCTATCCGCCGATCACCATGCAGGGGATGCTGCGCGTCTTCATTTCCTCGCAAAAGGCGCGCGCGGTCGCGGCATCAGCAAAGCCTCCGGTGCGGATCCGATACAGCGTTGTCTGCCCTTCACGATCAAACGGCGCCAGCGATACGCGCCGATTGCCGAGCAATTCCGGCACGCGCTTTTGTAACCTATCCCATTCGCCACGCGCCCCGGCTTCGCTTGGCAGCGCGCCCAATTGCACCTGCACGCGACCATTCGCGACCGGGGCAAAACGCTCGGCATTCGCGGGCACCGGCGCGGGCAGGCTCGGTGCGGTCAGCGCCGAAGTCGTGGCCGGTGGCGCTGGCTGGGCGGGTGCGGCGGCCTGGGGCGCAGTGCGCGGTGCGGCTTGTGACGCGGCGGGCTGCGCTGGCGCTGCGGGGGGCGGTGCGCTGCGGGCGGCTTCCTGCGCCGCGCGTTCGGCCAATTGCTGGCGGAGTTGATCCACGCGCGGATTCTCCGCCTCTGGCGCCAGGGCACCTGGCGTCGTGCTACGCGCGCCGCGATTGCGGTCAAAAATCAGCTCATCCTGATTGGGCACACGCAAGCCCCCAGGATTATCGGGCCGCACCTTGATCGGGCGCGCATCCGCTTCGATCAGCGGGGCATTGCGCGATGACCCGCGCGAAAATCCCCAGACGAGTGCAGCGATCAATGCCCCCACCGCAAGAACAGAGCCTGCGATGATGATCATTCGCCAAGGCGGGCCCCCAGCCCCCTTGCGACCCAGCCTATAGGCCGGAACCGGAACTTCCCTCACGCCTATCCCCCGATCGGCGCTGGAATAGTGTCAGCGCATTTCCTCGACCGGCGTCACCCCCATGACGCCAAGGCCGGAACGAATCACGCTTGCCGTCGCCGCCACCAGCGCCAACCTGGCGGCTGTGGCAGCGGGCTCATCCTCACGGATGAAGCGAAGCGTCGAATCGTCGCGACCTCGATTCCACAATACATGAAAATCGGCCGCCAAGTCATGAAGGAAAAACGCGATGCGGTGCGGTTCGCGGGCTAAAGCGGCAGCTTCCACTACCCGCGGCCAGGAAATCAGGCGTCGGATCAGGTCCAATTCCGCCTTGTCGCGCAAATGCTCAAGCGGCGCAGAGGCGAGTTTCGCCACCTCAGGCTCACCCGCCTGACGCAGCACAGACCGGCAGCGCGCGTGGGCATATTGCACGTAAAATACCGGGTTTTCGCGGGTTTGCTCGACAACCTTGTCCAGGTCGAATTCCATCTGCGCGTCGGATTTGCGCGTCAGCATGGTAAAGCGCACCGCATCACGGCCCACTTCCTCGATCAAATCGCGCAAGGTCACATAGGTCCCGGCACGCTTGGACATGCGCACGGGCTCGCCGGCCTTCATCACATGCACAATCTGGCAAAGCACCACTTCCAAGGGCACACGCCCATCGGATAGCGCCTTCACGGCGGCGCCCATGCGGGAGACATACCCGCCATGATCCGCGCCCCAGACATCAATCAGCAGATCATAACCACGCTTCAGCTTATCCGCATGGCAGGCAATGTCATTGGCAAAATAGGTGTTGGAGCCATCGGATTTCTTGAGCGGCCTATCCACATCATCGCCAAATTGCGTGGAACGGAACAGCAATTGCGGGCGCGGCTCCCAATCATCCGGCGTCTTGCCCTTGGGCGGTTCCAGCACGCCTTCATAAAGCAAACCCTTGCCTTCAAGTGCTGCAATAGCGGCATCGGTCGCATTTGCTTCCACGAGCGCGCGTTCTGATAAGAAAATCTCCTGATTGACGCCGAGCAGCGCCAAATCCTCGCGGATCGCGATCATCATCATCGCGACCGCCCGTTCCCGCGCCGCATCCAGCCAGGCGCGATCCACGAACCAGCCAAGCTCCAAAGCACTTGCCACACCGGCGGCGGATTGGGCGGCGCTTGGTGCGCCTTCAATCCGCTGCGGCGCCATGGAAGCACCGTGATGCTCCGCCAAGGCCTCACCGACCGCGACCAGGTAATCGCCACGATATTGCAGCGTCACGCCAAAGCGGCGTTCCACCTGCTCCGCGGTCCATTCCTCAAGATTGGGCTCAATCACGCGCAAATAGCGCCAATAGGCAGCCCAGCCGAGGGCTGCGACCTGCGCCCCCGCATCATTCACGTAATACTCCTTGGTAACGGCAAAACCCGCCTTGGCCAAAAGATTGGCCAGCGCATCGCCGACAACCGCACCACGGCAATGCCCGACATGCATCGGCCCCGTTGGATTGGCCGAGACATATTCGACATTGACGCGCCGCCCCGCGCCCAACGCGCTATCGCCATAGGCAAGCCCGGCGGCAAGGACTGTTTTGACCTGCCCCGCCAGATAGCTTTCACGCAAACGCAAATTGACAAAGCCAGGTCCTGCCGCTTCGGCAGTCTCAACCATGGGCAGCGCACCAAGCTTTTCCACAAGCGCGGCTGTAATCTTGGCCGGCGGCAGGCGCGCGGGCTTGGCTATCACCAAGGCGGCATTGGTTGCCATATCGCCATGCGCCGCATCACGCGGTGGTTCCACCTGAACGCGGGCCAGAATATCCGCCGGCAGATAGGGATAGAGCTCCACCAGCGCCGCGCGCACCTGTTCCGCCATGGCGGTGAAAACATTTTCGGTCATGCAACTCTCAGCCTGAAATATCGGGGTCGGTCATGCGCCGGTGTTCTTCCAGCGCGAAGCGGTCTGTCATGCCGGCGATATAATCGCAAACCACCAGCGCGGCCTGGGCGGAACCGGCCTCTCCGGCGCGGGTGCGCCAGAGCGGCGGCAGCATGGCCGGCCCGCCATGCAGCAGGCTGAACAGCACCTGCACCACGCGCTTCGATTTCGCCATGGTGCGATTGACGCGCCAATGCCGATACATGCGCTGGAACAGGAATTCCCGGATGGAAAGGTTCGCGCGCGCCATATCCTCGGAAAATACCACCATGGGGCGGTCCGCCGCGCGAATATCCGCAACCGTTGTTGGTTTCAGCGCCGCCAGGCGCCGCGTTGCCTCGGCCGCCACATCGCCCACCATGCGGCTGATCACGCGCCGGATCATCTCGGGCGCAAGGCGCTCTACCGGCGCATCGGGCGCTGCCGCCCTTGCCGCCGCCAGCGCATCGCCAATCACCGGCAGCGCGCCCACTTCTTCCAGGGTGAACAAGCCCGCGCGTAGCCCGTCATCCAGATCGTGGTTGTTATAGGCGATGTCATCCGCAATGGCCGCAATCTGCGCCTCGGCCGAGGCATAGCTGGTCAGATCCAGGCTATGGCGGACATCATATTCCGCTATATAGGGCGATGGCCGCCGCAAGGGGCCGTTATGCTTGGCGAGCCCTTCCAGCGTTTCCCAAGTCAAATTGAGCCCATCAAACCCGGCATAGCGCGTTTCCAAATGAGTCACGACACGCAAAGACTGCGCGTTATGGTCAAACCCGCCATAGGGCTTCATCGCCGCATTCAGCGCATCTTCCCCCGCATGGCCAAAGGGCGGGTGGCCCAGATCATGCGCGAGCGCGAGCGCCTCAGCCAAATCCTCATCGAGGCGCAACAGCCGCGCGATGGACCGCGCGATCTGAGCGACCTCAATGGAATGGGTCAGGCGCGTCCGGAAATGATCGCCCTCATGGTAAATGAAGACCTGCGTCTTGTATTGCAGGCGGCGAAAGGCAGTCGCGTGGATGATACGGTCCCGGTCCCGCTGAAAGGGCGAACGCGCATCGCCACCCGGCTCAGGGTATAACCGCCCGCGAGAGGTCTCTGGCAGCACCGCATAAGGGGCAAGGTTCATACCGCCCCCTGCCCTTTGGGCTCATATGTCGCGGCTTTGGCCTGGGCTTGCATGGAAATCGGGATTTTCCGTGAAAAACGCTTCAATAAGCGCTGTAACACCCGCCGCACGGCCCCCGCAATCTTTGGTGATTGGAAGCGGCGCCCAAAATGCCTATATTACCCCATAAGGAGCCCACACCATGCCGGATGGCAGCAGCAACCCCGCCCCGTTTCGCGTCACCGCCCGCGCCGCTGCTCAAGTGGCCGATATCGCCGCGCGTGAAGGCAGGCCGGATGCTGGGCTCAGGCTTGCCGTGGAAGCGGGCGGTTGTTCGGGCTTTCAATACAAATTCGGCCTGGAAGGCGCGCCCGCCCCCGATGATCTGGTGATTGGCGAAGGCAAGGGCCGGGTTTTCATTGACCCCGTTTCGCTCGATCTGCTGGCCGGCGCTGAACTCGATTGGGCCGAAGCGCTGATCGGCGCGCATTTCGCCATCAACAACCCGCAAGCGAGTTCCGGCTGCGGCTGCGGTTCTTCCTTCGCGATCGGCTGATCCCCCTGCTTCGCCTTTGCACCTTCAACGTCAATTCCATTCGCGCGCGCGCGGCCCATGTCGCGCGCTTTCTGGAACGGCAAAAGCCTGACCTCGTGTTTTTGCAGGAAACCCGCTGCACGGCAGAACAGGTCCCGGCCATGGAATTCGCAGGGCTTGGCTATAAGACCCATGCGGTGGGTCAGACAGGCGGGCGGAATGGTGTGGCGGTACTATCTCGCATCCCTTTTGAGGTTCTGGCCGAAGCCCTGCCCGGCGATCCCGAAGACACCCAGGCCCGCTATATTGAAGTGGCGGCGGCAGGGCTGCGCGCGGCCGGGATATATCTTCCCAATGGCAATTCCGGCGGCGACGCCGGCGTTGCCTATAAGCTTGCCTGGATGGACCGGCTGCGCGCGCTGGTGCAGACCCGGCTTGATGCCTTCCTGCCCTTCGCGGTGCTGGGCGATTATAATGTCTGCCCGACCGAGGCCGACCTGGCGCCCGGCGCCCTGCCTGCCACTGATGCGCTGGTCCATCCCGAAAGCCGCGCAAGGTTCCGCGCGCTATTGCATTTGGGTATGACAGATGCGCTCCGTGCACTGCACCCCGCCGAGACGCTCTATACCTACTGGGATTACGGCCCGGCCTTTGAAGCCAATCGCGGCCTGCGCATTGACCATGCGCTTCTCAGCCCCGAATTGGCGGAGCGTTTGGAAGCCTGTGAGGTTGATGTGGCGCCACGCGCCGAGGCGCAGCCTTCCGATCACACGCCGCTGATCGTCACCCTACGGAATACCTAGCGAAGCATCCGCCCTGGACCTGCCTGCGCCACCACAATTGGTCGGCTGACGGCATGGATCGGCGCCGATCGATAGGCATCAAGCCCCCGCCCTGGAGAACCACCGCCGGCCAAGCCTCCACCAGCACCGGGAAGTGGAATAACCTGCGCGCGATCCGCCCGGTTGCTCAGTGAAATCCCGCCCGCACTCGCAAGCGCCACACTGCCCCAGCCGGCGCGCAGCCGGGCCAGCGCCATGGCCTCGGCCGAGCTATCCCCGGCATTGCGCGCTTCCTGTTCCCAGGCGGCCAGCACTTTTTCCCGGTAAGGCCCCGCCCTTTCGGGCGTTTGCGAATGGTAATGCCCCGCCGCCTGACGCCAATCCGCCCGCCCGCCATTCAACTCAGTCAGGAAGCGCGCCGCGTAGCGGGCATTGATCAAAGGGTCGAAAGCCTGCTCAAGCGAGGCAAAGGCATTGGGGTGGTGATGCAAATTCACCTGCATGCAGCCGACATCAATGATGCGGACCCCACGGGCCTGCAATTGCCGCACATGGGCAATGGCTGCCTCTCGCGTTGGGAAATATTTGCCCTCCCCCTCCGCGTTGATGGTCCAGGGCCAGGGGGCGAAATGGCCGGTTTCGGGGTCGCGCCGGCCGGATTCAACCCGGCCAATGGCCTGCAACAGCCCGCGCGGCAGATTGGCACCGCGCTCAGCCTCAGCAATGGCGGCGCGACACAAATGCCCTTCGCTGAAGCCCCTGCCGGGCATGAGCTGCGCCGAAGCCGAGAAGGGCGCCACCGCGACGCCAAGCAGCATGGCCGCCGCTAGGGCAAGCTTCACGGAAAGGCGGGGCAGCGGCGTTCGGGTCCAAAGCATGGATGCGGTAGCGCAAGCAGCGTGCCAGATTTACCCCGGCTGGCCAGAAAGCACCGAAGGAAACCTCTGGTTGATACTGCAAAAGCCCATTTTGCTGCGCTGCAAAAAAATTCCTTGCAAAGCCCAGATGGGGTACCTATATCCGGCCTGTACGGCGGTTTCCGCTGTACATTCTTGGACGTTTCCTCCCTAAACTTGGCGGTGCTTTCGGGCACCGCCCTTTTTTTGACCTCAACGATCCTGGGTCAGGAAATCCCATTCCACCCGCGTCAGGCTTTCGATCAGGTTGGTCATGTCCCGCCGGAGTGGTCCAAAGCCCGGCAAGCGTTCGATCCGCGCCTCATCCATATAAAGGTTGCGCGCCACTTCCACTTGCAGCGCATGGGTCGCTTCCCGCGGGCGGCCATAATGGCGGGTGACGAAGCCACCCGCATAGGGGTCATTGCGCCGGACCTTATAGCCAAGGCCAAGCAGCGCTTCCTCAACCAGGCGGGTCGCACGTGGCGTACATGCTGTGCCATGCGCATCGCCCAACACAAAATGTGGGGGGTTGGCCAGATGCGCGGGGTGCGCCGGCATGGAATGGCAATCAATCAACAGGCAAAAGCCAAACCTTGCCCGGGTTTCCGCAATCAACCCAGCAAGCGCTGCGTGATAGGGCTCCCAACAGGCGCGGATGCGGGCCTCGGCCTCGGCGAAACTAAGCTTGCGGCGGTAGATCTGTTCCCCCCCGGTGACAATCCGCGCCAGCGTGCCAAGCCCTGCGCCCACACGGGGGCTGGAGCTATTGACCCAGGGCGGCAGGGGTTCGGCGAACATGGCGGGGTCCAATTCCCAGGCTTCCCGGTTCACATCGCACCAGACCCTGGGGAAGGAAGCGGCGATCAGCGGCGCGCCATGGGCGGGGGCAGCGGCGAACAGCTCATCCACGAAGGAATCCTCACTCCGGCGCAGCGCAATCGGGTCCATCCGGGCTTCCAGGATAAGTTGGTCCGGATATTGCTGACCCGAATGAGGGGACGCAAAGACCAGGGGGATGGTCTGACGTTCCGGCCGCTTGATGAGGTACGGTTCAACCTGGGCCGGGTCTGGGGCGGCGTGAATGGGGGAATTCATGGATAAAGTCTCGAAACCACACCGCGTCCCTTCCGTCAGTCTGGCGCTTCGCCGCTAGATCAGCGGTAACATTAGCTGATTTTAGGCATTTGGGGCTATACAGTCTGACATGGCGCGCAAGGGAAGAGGCTCGCAAAGCGGCGGTGATCTGATCATCGTCAAAAGGGAAGAAGGCGGCGGGCACGCACATCATGGCGGCGCCTGGAAGGTTGCCTATGCTGATTTCGTGACGGCGATGATGGCCTTCTTCCTGCTGATGTGGCTGATCAATGCCACGACGGAAGAACAGCGCCGCGGCATCGCCGATTATTTCAACCCGACCAATGTGCTCTCCCGCGCCGATTCCGGCTCTGGCAGGCCTTTTGGCGGCCAGACGCCAAATGATAACGCAGCGCTGATGTCCACCACCGGCACAATTGAAGTGCAGCCCGGCAAGCGCCCGGTAGTGATGGATATTGATGAGGATGATAGCCGAACGCCGGCCGAACCGGTGCCCGTGCGCGAAGGCCCAAGGGGCCAGGAAGATGCCGAAAATGCGCGGCTGACGATTCGCACGCCCCCTGGCGCCTTGGCGGGGCCAGAACAACCACGCGGCGGCCCGGCGGCTGAGCCCTCTCCGGAACAACGGCCGGAAAATGTGGGCGAAGTGGAATTACGCCAGGAATTGGCCCGGCGCGAACGCGAAGCCTTTGAAGCTGCAGCCGAACAAATCCGTGAAGCTGTGCGTTCCGACCCAGCCCTGGCTGATCTTGGGCGCCAATTGCTGATTGAACAAACGCCAGAGGGCATGCGCATTCAATTGGTGGATGCGGAGCGTCAGCCGATGTTCGCACTTGGCGGCGCCGCGCCCAATGACCGCGCGCGTGCCCTGCTGCAACGCGTGGCGCAAGTGATCCAGCGCCTGCCAAATGCCATCAGCATCGCGGGCCATACGGATGCCACGCCCTTCCGTGGCGGTGGCGAACGCAGCAACTGGGATCTTTCGACAGAACGCGCCAATGTCACGCGCCGCCTGTTGATTGATGCCGGCGTTGCCGATAACCGAATCAGAAACCTGGCAGGCCATGCTGAGCGTGACTTGCTGATACCGGAACAACCAACCGCCGCCGCCAATCGCCGTGTTTCCATCACGCTGATCAGGCAGGCGCCGGAGACGCCACGCCCATGATTTCAATCGCCGGCTTTATCTTTTTGCTTGTCTGCGTTTTTGGTGGCTACATTCTTGCCGGCGGCAAGATGGAAATCATCCTTCTGGCGCTGCCCTTCGAATTTGCCATCATTGGCGGTGCCGCCTTTGGCGCGCTGTTGATGGCCAATAGCATGTCCGAGGTGAAGCATATTCTTGCCAGCTTCGGCAAAATCCTCAAGGGCGGCAAATACAAGCGCCAGGATTACATGGAATTACTCAGCTTACTGTTCTGGCTGGTGCGGCTTGCGCAGACCAAGGGGCCGATGGCCATTGAACCGCATATCGAAAAGCCAGAAGAAAGCGCCGCCTTCCAGAAATTCCCGAATATTTTGAAGGATCACCACACCGTTGCGATCATCTGCGACTATCTGCGCATGGTCGGCATGAATGCCGATGACCCGCATCAGATTGAAGACGTGATGGCGCGCGAATTGAAGAAGATGAAGGAAGAGGAATTGCACAGCGCCCATGCGCTGCAAAGCGTTGCCGATGCGCTGCCAGCCCTTGGGATTGTTGCCGCCGTCATGGGCGTGATCAAGACCATGGCGTCCATTGACCAACCGCCAGCGGTGCTGGGCAAGATGATCGGCAGCGCGCTGGTGGGTACCTTCCTGGGTGTTTTGCTTGCCTATGGTCTGGTTGGGCCCTTTGCCGCGCGCCTCAAGGCCGTGATCGAGGAAGAGGCGAAGTATTATGAAGTGATCCGCGCCGTGCTGGTCGCGCATCTGCATGGCAATGCGCCGCAGGTTGCGGTGGAAACGGGGCGCAAGATGGTGCCGACGGATCTGATGCCAAGCTTCCAGGAAGTGGAAGAATCACTACAAGACCTGAAAATCTGAAGCTAGACCGCGCATCCAGCGGCTTAGGTTTCGCTTGAACCAGCGGCGCGTCCATCGCACATCCCGGGAGTATTCGGCTTCAGCGTGTTGTCTGCGCCATGGGCGCGCCACGTAAAGGAATAACCCGGTCAAACCGGCACCGCACATCATCGCCCGTCAAGAACACCGCTGCCCCTGCTGGCGCCACCACAAAAATCTGCCCGGCTGGTGTCACCACTTCATATTCGTGCGTCTGGCCCAGAAACGCCGCGCGCTTGATGGTACCGGGCAGTCCAGCCCCTTCCCCGTGCAGAGAGACAGCTTCCGGCCTGATCGCAAGCAAGGCTGCGCCGGGCGGATGGGGACGGAGCCTGGTTTCAAGGGCCACGCCAGCGAGCGAAATATACTGAGGGCCAAGCACTTCGCCTTCCAGCACATTCGCCTCCCCCATGAAATCGGCGATGAAGGCATCGGCCGGTTCATCATACAGTTCCCGCGGCGTGCCCATTTGCGCGATCTTACCCGCGCGCATGACACAAACAAGGTCTGAAACCGCAAGCGCTTCCTGCTGGTCATGCGTGACGTAAACAACCGTCAGACCAAGGCGTTTCTGCAAATCGCGAATATCTTCGCGTACCTGCCGGCGTAGCCGGGCATCCAGATTTGACAAGGGCTCATCAAACAGCAGCACTTGCGGGCGCAGCACCAGGGCGCGCGCCACCGCGACCCTTTGCTGCTGGCCGCCAGAAAGCTCGGACGGTAATCTCTGCCCCAAGCCTTCCAGCCCGAGCGTTTTCAACATGGCAAGCGCATCCGCTTCCGCAGCGGCCTTGCGCGCGCCTTGTACCACCAGGCCGTAAGCCACGTTTTCCAGCACATTCATATGCGGAAACAGCGCGTAGGATTGGAACACCATGGCGATGCGTCGTTCCGCCGCCGCCAAGCGCGTTACATCGCGCCCTTCAATCATGATGCTGCCGGCATTGGGCAATTCGAGGCCGGCAATCAGCCGAAGCGTTGTTGTCTTGCCGCAGCCCGATGGCCCAAGCAACGTAACCAAGGCACCGCGCGGGAAGGCAAGGCTCACCTCATCCACGGCATGTACGGTGCCGAAGCTTTTTGTTACTTTATCGAAAATAATGGCATTGGCAGTCATGTCAGGCTCCAGCCCTGATGGGCGCGGGTGCTGGCGCGCCAGCCGCGCGGCGCGCCATCTCGGCGCGTCCCACAAATTTTTCGATCCCCAATACCACCACCAGCATGATCACGATCAGCACTGTGGAATAGGCAATGGCAAGCGCCATCTCGCCGGCCTCAACACGGCCCACTATATAAACCGTGGCGAGGTTATGCCGTGCGGAGACCAGGAAGATCACGGCGGAAACCGCTGTCATGGCATGGACAAAGCTGAAGGCGAGTGCGGTGATGATCGCCGGGCGCATCAGCGGCAGCACCACACGGCGGAGCGTCTGCACCGCACTCGCGCCCATGGTGGCGCTGGCTTCATCCAGTGATCGGTCAATCTGCGCCAAGGCGGCAATGCCGCCGCGCACACCCACCGGGAGATTGCGAAAGACGAAACACAAAATCAGGATCAGCGCCGTGCCGGTGAGTTCCACCGGCGGCACGTTGAAGGCCATGATGTAGGAAACGCCCACCACAGTGCCCGGAATGGCGAAGGACAGCATGGTCATGAATTCCAGCAGGCGACGGCCGCGAAATTCCTGCCGCGCAATCAGCCAGGCGAGCAATATGCCAAGCCCAGCCGTCAGCGGCGCCGATATGGCCGCGACTTCCAGCGTGGTGAGCAGGCTATCCCAGGCCGAACCGCGCAGCGCCATGCCATCCTGCCATTCCACTTCAAAGGCCGTGATCAAATGTCGCCAGGTGAAGCTCATGTCGCCGCGGCCAATATCATGTACAAAGCCGCCCACCAGAATGATGCCATAGACAACAGCAGTGAAAACGATCCAGGGCCAGACAATCGCAGCGGCAGTGAATTTCAGGCCCTTTGGCAAGGGCGCCGGCAGGCCGGAATCGCCCTTGCCTGTCACGGTGGTGTAGCGCCGCTTGCCGAGCCAAAGCGCCTGCAGTGCAAAGGCACCGAAGGTGAGCAATAACAAAAGCAAGGCGAGCGCCGCCGCCCGCCCCGGATCATGCCGCGCGCCGGCAATGGCGAAAAAGATGCGCGTGGACAGCACATCAAAATCACCGCCAAGCACCAACGGATTGCCGAAATCAGCGAGGGATTCAACAAAACCAAGCAGAAATGCCGCCGCCAAGGCAGGGCGCAGCAAGGGCCAGGTGACGGTGCGAAATACGGTGAAGCGTCTTGCCCCCATGGTGGCAGAGGCTTCTTCCAGGCTCGGCGAAATCGCGCGCAACGCACCATCCAGCAGCAGGAAGGCAATTGGCGCCTGCGCCAGAACCTGCGCCAAAAGTACGCCGGGCAGGCCATAAATCCAGCGGCTGCGCGGGATGTCGAACCATTCCCACAGCAGCGTGGTCACGATTCCCGTCCTGCCGAATAGTACGATCAGCGCCATGGCCACCACAAAGGGTGGCGTGATCAGCGGCAGCAAGGTCATGGCGCGAAACAGTGGCGCCGCACGCATCCCGCCGCGCACCGCAAGCAGCGCGAAGAACAGGCCAATCGCGGTGGAGATCGTCGCCGTCAGCGTTGCCAGCAGCAGCGTATTCCACACCACGCCGCACCCCTGATGGGTGGAAAGGCAGGCAAGGCTCCAGGCTTCCGGTGCGGATAGGCGCGCCATCAGCGCGCTTGGTGCGAATGCCGAGCCCTCATATACTGCGGCGACAAGAATGGTCGTGAGTGGTGCAAAAACAAACAGCAACAACAGAAAGCCGCTGCCAGTGACAAGAAAGGCGATGAAGGCATCACCACGAAAGCCACCACGCGCCGCAAGGCCGGCGGCGAGAAAACCCGTAGCGCCGATAAGCAACAATAGCGCGCCCCAACCAAGCGATGGCTGAGGAGGCGCTTCCGCGAGCCAGGGGCCAAGCCAGTCCCATTCCAGCCCGCGCAGCCCAATGGCTTCCCCCATCAGGAAAACCCAAGCGATGATGCCGCCGCCTGCCAGCAGTAACAGCGCCGCATGGGCGCGCTTACCGAGCGCCGCAGCAGCGCCAATCAGCAACAGGCATGGCAGCGGCCAAAGCCACCAGCGGGCACCGGTGCCAATTAGCACCGGCAAGGGCGCGGCATTGCCGTGCGGCCAGGCGCGGAATTCCTTGAACCCGTCTTCAAGCCCATGCCACGGCAACAGCAAGCCCAGCGCTGCGCAAAGCAGCGCCAGGCGGGCCAGTTTCAACGCGCCCAAATCAAGCCCTGTGTAGCGCGTGCTGTCTCAGCGCGCCCCGGCACGCACTTCGCGCTGCCAGCGTTCAATCAGGCGGGTGCGTTCCTGCGCACTGCCCCAACGCGCGAAATCATAATCAATCAGCGGCACGTTTTCGAAGCGCGGTGCTTGCGGTGGGATCGGCGCATTGCGGTTGGATGGCAATTGATAGGCTTTCGCATCCGCCGCCAGCGCCTGGGCCTCTGCGGTCAATGCCAATCAAAGAACCGCCGTGCATTGGCCATATTGCGCGCGCCGCGAATGATGGACATGGAACCGATTTCATACCCTGTGCCCTCGCAAGGCCCGACCAATTCCACCGGCGCACCTGTCACTTTTTGCGCGACGGCATCATGCAGGAAGGTGATACCGACCAGCGTTTCACCCGTCGCCGCCGCACGTGCCGGCGCCGCGCCGGAACGCGTATATTGATTGACATTACGATGCAGCGCGCGGAGGAATTGGAAAGCAGGGTCTTCACCCATGATCTGCACGAGCGTCGCCAGCATGGTATAGGCGGTGCCGGAAGTATTCGGGTCCGCGACCTGTACCTCGCCGCGGAATTCCGGCTTGGCCAAATCCGCCCAGCACCGCGGTGCGGCGATGCGTCGGCGCTGCAATTCGGGCGCGTTGTAGGAATAGCCCAAGGCACCCGCATAAATGCCAACGGTGCGGAAGCCGGTCTGTTCCGCCTGCCGTACCGCCCAGGGCTGCAATTGCTCGAGCATCGGTGAGCGGTATTCAACCGTCAGATTTTCCTGCCCGGCCTGCATATGCGGATCACCCGTACCGCCCCACCAGACATCACCGCGCGGGTTCTGCGCCTCCGCGCGGATCTGCGTGAGCGTCTCGCCAGAGCTTTTGCGCGTCATGGCAACGCTGATGCCGGTGGCGCGTTCAAAGGCGGCCATCATGGGCCGGCACCATTCTTCCTGCACGGAACAATAGACTGAAAGATTGCCCTGCGCCTTTGCCGCCATCGGCAGCAGCGCGGTCATGGCAAGGCCAAGCGCCGCGCCGATTATCCTGCTTTTCATTTTTTCCTCTCCCTGTTCCCGGTCATGGTGACATTAAACGCATCAAACCTGCCCCCAAAGCGGGCGCAGCAAAGCAGATGGGATTGCCGCTGGCCAGCCAATCACCGCTGTCGAACGCATTCGTCCAGCAACCGGCTTCGCGGGCGATGGCAAGCGCGCCACAAGCATCCCAGGCATTGATGTGCAATTCCATATAGCCATCCAGCCGCCCGATGGCGGTTTCCACCAGGCCGAGCGTACCGGAACCACCGCAACGCATGCCCGCACCGCTTGCCATGACGCGCCCGGCAAGTGCGATGTAATTCGCAACTGGCCGACGCAGCGACCAGCCGATTTCAATCGTCGCGCGGTCAAAATCTTGGGTGGCTGCTGCTTGTATCGGCGTACCATTCAGCGTGGCACCGCAGCCCTGCGCGCCAAGCATCACCTCCTGCGGCGCGTGACGGGCAATGGCGCCCAACACGGCACGGCCATCAAGCGCAAGACCGATCGAAACACACCAGCGATCCCCGCCGCGCGCGAAATTGGAGGTGCCATCGATGGGATCAATGATCCAAAGCGGGCCGGAATCAGATACCTCGCCACCGCCTTCCTCACCCAGGATCGCCTCACGGGGAAAAAGCCGCGCGAGTTCGCCGCGAATGAAATCCTCTGTCGCGCCATCGGCCTCGGTCAGGAAATCCTGCGCGCCCTTCAAGCGCGCGGCGCCCTTGCCTTCATGGCGCAACCGCGCGGCAAGCGCGGCGGCATCCCGCGCCATTGGCGCCAAAAGCGCAAGGCGGCGCTGCAATTCGGCAGGGTTCACGTATAGGCCCCCATAATATTCTGATCGAAATCCACCAGGGCGCCGGTCATCATCTCGGCCGCGTCTGACAGCAGATAAATGGCAAGCCCCGCGACATCGGCGGGCTTGATCAGGCGCCCAAAAGGCTGCGCTGCTTCGGCCTTGGGCAGCCAATCGGGCGGATTGCCATCACGCTGCTGGATCACGTGTTCACCCGGCGTATCGGCCCAGCCAAGATTGATGCCATTCACCCGAATACGCATGGGTCTCAAGCCAAGCGCGGTATTTTTCGTGAGTGTCGCAAGCGCGCCCTTGGAAGACGCATAGGCGGTCAGGAAAGGCTGCCCGCCATGGCTCGACATGGTGATGATGTTCACAATGGCGCCGGGGCGTTTGGCTTCAGCCAGGCGTTGCGCCATCGCCTGCGTCAATTGAAAAGGGGCTCGCGCATTCACCGCAAAAAGCCGATCCCAAAGCACCACCGATGTGTCCAGAATACTGCCACGATCCGTGAGCCCCGCAGCATTGACCAGCCCATCCACCAGGCCAAGTGTTGCTTCGGCTTCAGGGATAATGCGCGCAACGCTTTCGGCATCTGCCAGATCAGCCGCACAAAACTGCGCGCGCGTGCCGAGCGCGTGGAGCTTCGCCACCACGGCAGCGCCACGCGCCTCATGCCGACCGGTGATGGTAATGGCCGCGGCGCCCGCTTCCGCGGCGGCCAGGGCGCAGCCTTCCCCAATGCCCTGCGTGCCGCCGGTGATCAGGATATGCCGCCCCGCAAGAGAGATTTTCGGCAACGCGCCCATCACAGCCTCACGGGTTTGCCGCTGGCAAGTGACGCATTGGCGGCCTCCGCCAAAACCAGGGCGCGGCGGCCATCTTCCGCGCCGACCGGCATGGGCGTTTTGTTTAAGACGGCATCGATAAAAGCCGCCAATTCGATGCGATAGGCATCCGCATAGCGTTCCAGAAAGAAATGCAGCGGCTTATCGGAAGCAACCGCCCGGCCATCGGCCAATTCCACCGTGGTGGGTGTGCGATTGCCCGCCAATAGACGCCCGCCACTGCCAAAAACCTCCACGCGCTGATCATAGCCGTAGCGGGCGCGCCGGCTATTATTGATATGCGCCATGCGCCCGCTTGGCGTGCGCAGCAGCACCATGGCGCTATCAATATCGCCGGCAGCGCCAATCGCCTGATCCACCAGATTGGCGCCATAGGCGAAGACCTCATTGGGTTCCTCACCCAGCATCCAGCGCGCCATATCGAAATCATGAATCGTCATGTCGCGAAACAACCCGCCTGATACCTTCACATAAGAAATCGGCGGTGGCGCGGGGTCTCGGCTCGTGATGATGACCTGTTCCACTGTGCCAATCGCGCCGGTAGCGATGCGGCGATGCAATTCCGCGAAAGATGGATCAAAGCGCCGATTGAACCCAACCAGCATCGGCACGCCGGCCTTGGCCACTTCGGCCAAGCACGCATCCACGCGTGGCAGCGCAAGATCAATCGGCTTTTCGCAGAATATCGCCTTGCGCTGGCGCGCGGCGGCAATCACCAGATCGGCATGGGTATCGGTGGAAGACGCGATAATCACCGCGCCAACTTCCGGATCGGCCAGCGCGCTTGCGGTATCACTGACGCGCGCGCCATGGCGTGTGGCGAGCGCTGCCGCCGCTTCGCCATTGATATCCACCACATGCTTCAGCCTGGCATGGCCGGACGCGGCAAGATTGCCGGCATGGATGGCGCCGATACGTCCGGCGCCGAATTGGGCGAAGGTCAGCATGCGTGGCCTCGCGTTTCCTCGTTGGTTCTTGCGCGGTGGTTTCAATGACCGTAACACGCAAGAAAGGCGGGACAATACCCCCAGGCGAGGAGATTCCATGGCGAGCCTCACTCTGACCGCGGCCGAGGCCGTGGTCCGCTTCCTGGCAGCGCAGGAAACCGAGATTGATGGCCGGGCGCTGCTGCTTTTCGGCGGTGTCTGGGCGATTTTTGGCCATGGCAATGTCGCCGGGCTGGGGCCGGCCTTGGAAGCGCAGCGCGCCAAGCTACCGGTTTTTCGCGCGCATAATGAACAGGCCATGGCGCTGGCCGCGATTGCCTATGCCAAAACCCATGCGCGGCGGCGCATGATGGCCTGCACGAGTTCCATCGGACCCGGCGCGACGAATATGGTGACAGCGGCGGCTGTGGCGCATGCGAATCGCCTGCCGCTTTTGCTGCTGCCCGGCGATGTCTTTGCCAGCCGCCGCCCTGATCCAGTCTTGCAGCAGATCGAGAATTTCGGTGATGCGACGCTTTCCGCCAATGATTGCTTCCGCCCCGTATCGCGCCATTTCGATCGCATCACGCGCGCCGAGCAATTGCTGGCGGCACTTCCCGCCGCCATGCGCGTCCTGACCGATCCTGCCGAATGCGGCCCCGTCACGCTGGCCTTCCCGCAGGATGTGCAGACGGAGGCCATGGCATGGCCCGCTGCCTTCTTCCGCAAGCGCCTGTGGCGCCCGCGCGCGGCGGAACCTGACGCGCGAGAACTCGCCGCCGCGGCTGCGCTGCTCGGGCAGGCGAAACGCCCGATCATCATCATCGGTGGTGGTGTGAAATATGCGCGCGCGGAAGCAGCACTTGAGAAATTTGTCGCGCACAACGGCATTCCCTATGCCGAGACCCAGGCCGGCAAGGGAAGCCTCGCTTGGGATGCGCCGGGCAATCTGGGCGCCATTGGCGTGACCGGTACGGCGGCGGCCAATGCGCTGGCCGCTCAGGCCGATGTTGTTCTGGCGATTGGCACCAGGTTGCAGGATTTCTCCACGGGCTCTCGCGCCTTGTTTCCGAAAGCGCGCGTGATCGGCCTGAATGTCGCAGGCTTTGATGCGCATAAGCATGGTGCGCTACCCTTGGTGGCCGATGCGGCGCGAGGGCTTGCGGCACTCTCAACCGCGCTCGGCTCTTGGGCCGCGCCGCAAGCCTGGCAAGGCAAGGCACGCAGCGCCATCCAGCGATGGCAGCGCGTGGTGGATCGCGTCACCGCCGCGCCCAAGGGCAAAAATACTGGCCTGCCGACCGATGCGCAGGTTGTCGGCGCGGTCAATCGCGCCATGCCGCGCCATGGCTTGGTGGTATGCGCGGCCGGCGGCCTGCCCGGCGAATTGCACAAGCTATGGCGCGCAACAGATGGCACTGGCTACCATCTGGAATATGGCTATTCCTGCATGGGCTATGAAATCGCGGGCGGGCTTGGCGCCAAGCTTGCAGCGCCAAACCGCGAAGTGGTAGTAATGGTCGGCGATGGCAGCTACCTGATGATGAATAGCGAAATCGCGACTTCCATCGCGCTTGGCGCCAAGCTTACGATCATTGTGCTTGATAATCGTGGCTTTGGCTGCATTCATCGCCTGCAACGCGGCACGGGCGGCGCGCCCTTCAATAACCTGCTGACCGATAGCGCACCGCGCATTGATTTCGCCGCCCACGCCGCAGCACTCGGCGCTGAGGCGCGCAAGGTCAGCGATATCGCGGCACTGGAAGCCGCCCTGCCCGCAGCCTTCGCCGCCAAGCGCACGCAAGTGATCGTGATTGAAACAGATCCGGAGACCGGCACGGCCGAAGGTGGCGCCTGGTGGGAAGTGCCAGTCAGCGCTGCACCGCATTCGCCCGCGCAAAAATCCGCGCGCCAGGATTATGAAGTAAAGCGCCGTAACCAGGCAGAAGGGGGCTGATCATGCGTATTCGTCTTGGGATCAATCCGCTCACCTGGACCAATGATGACATGCCGGAATTGGGCGCGGCCACGCCGCTCGAAATCTGCCTCGCTGAGGGCAAGCAGGCCGGCTTCGCGGGGTTTGAGCTTGGCCATAAATTCCCGCGCGATGCCACGCTGCTGCGCCCGATTATGGCGCGGCATGAGCTTGATTTGGTGTCCGGCTGGTATGGCTCGCGCCTGTTGGAACGTGATGTGGATGCCGAAATGGCCGCGGCGGAGGCGCATATCAGCCTTTTGGTGGCGATGGGCTGCAAGGTGATGGTGCATGCCGAAGTCGCGCGCGCCATTCATGGCGAAAGGGGTGTTGCGCTGTCACAGCGCCCCGTGATGACCGATGCGGATTGGGCAATTTTCGCGCCGCGCATTACGGAATTTGCAAAGCGGCTCAAGGCGCGCGGACTATGCCTTGCCTATCACCACCATATGGGCACGGTAATCGAATCCCAGGCCGAGATTGACCGGCTGATGGCACTCACCAGTCGTGAGGTTGGGCTTTTGCTCGATACCGGCCATCTCACTTTTGCCGGCGGTGATCCCGCGCTGGCAGCGCGCCAGCATGCGGGGCGGATTGTGCATGTGCATTGCAAGGATATCCGCAGGGCGGTGCTAGGCGAAGCGAAGGCGCGTGATTTGCCTTTTCTGGAAGCAGTGCTTCAGGGTGTCTTTACCGTGCCCGGCGATGGCTGCGTGGATTACCCAGCGGTGCTGAAACCCCTGGCGGCGGCGGGCTATGCGGGCTGGCTTGTGGTCGAAGCCGAACAAGACCCCGCCAAGGCGCATCCTTTGACCTATGCGCGCATGGGGCATGACAATCTGGCGCGGCTTGCGCGCGATGCTTTTGGGTAATGCGGTAGCAGCAGGGCTATCATTATCCTTTGCCGGCGGCGCTGGGCGCGCGGTCCCTTTGCTGGACGGGCCGACGATAACACAACATGTGATCCCCTTTGGTGTGGAAGACGCGTCAGTCTTGCAGGGAGCTCACGCTGGCTTCATCGGGAAGCATAATCAAAAAAAAGCGACCGCCCAGTTGGGGAAACCGCCTATCAGATGCGCCGTTGCACCGTGGGCCTTGCCGGCGCAGACGGCACCAACCGGCGGGAGGGCTCGGCGGCGGATGATGGGCGCTGGGCGGCCGCCATTTGGCCTGCACGCAACACCTCGTGCTCCGGTGGGCGCTTTTGCATCCGCAGCCACAGCGCCTCATCCCGGCCATAGAAATCCGGGCGAATTTCCACATCCCGCCCGGCGGAAGCAAGGGCCGTGTGATAGAGCAGAAAAACCGGCACAGGCTCGGGCAGGGATTTGCGCACGGTATCGCCGGTCGCGACCTTTTTCTGGATCACCTCCATCGGTTCATCCATTAGCAGCGCAGCCAATTCCAGCGGGTTTTGTACGCGAATGCAGCCATTGCTGAGGCGGCGATTATCGCGGCCGAAGGCTTCCTTGTCCGGCGTGTCATGCAAATAGACATCAAAGCGGTTCGGCATTTCGAACATAACAGCGCCAAGCCCCGCTTGCGGGCCCGGCGCCTGCTTCGCGTCACCATTCGGCAGCAGGGTGATCTTGTTCTTCACCAGGTAAAGCGGGTCCTGCTTCAGCATGGGGCGGATATCCGCTTCCACAATATCACTTGGGATGATCCAGGGCGGGTTAAACAGCGCCGATTCGATCACGGTATGCAATTCAGGGCTTTGCTTCCGATCTGTCGGGTCGCCCACAACAACGCGCGTGACAAAAACCGGCCGATCATCGCGATAGAAAATAAGCTGCTGATCTGGCACATTCACCCAAACGCGATCAGCCGGCAGGTCACGCGGCAGCCAGCGTTGGCGTTCCAGATTGGCCTCAATCACGCGCAAGCGGTTCACGCGGTTGCGGTCTGGGCGCAGTGAATTTTGCTGCCGATGCAGCGCCTCGCGCAGCGCCTTATAGGGCGGGGTTTGCGGTGCCAGCGCTTCAATGGCAGCAACGGGGTCTGGGCCATCCAGCGCTTCATGCAGCACTTCCGTCACATCCACAGGTTCGGGCTTCAGCGCTTCCCGATCCTTGCGCCGGCTGGGCGGCACTGCGCCAAAGGCGAGCGCTTCGGCATAGGTCAGCACCGCATGGGTCAGCAGCAAGTCACGCCGGTCGGGCGGAAAACTATCCATGCGCCGCAGGAGATCGGCCCGAAACAATGCGGGGTCCAAGCCATGATCGCGCGCCCGCATCACCATTGCCTTGAAGGCCCTCGCCTCGGCTTCGCGCGTGGTCCACACCGGTTCAAAGTCGCGCCGGGCGTAAAAGCGCCGCAATAGCGCGCCATCCAGGGTTTCGCCGGCAACAACGGGGGGCGGATCCTCCGGCGCTTGCTGAGGTCCTTCTTCAGGCTGGCGCCCCGCCATCGGCTCAAGCGAATCGCCCTCAGAGGCCGCGCAGCCCACCAGGGCAAGCATGCCGGCCAGGCCCGCCGCGCCCCGCAAAAGGCTGGCGCGCCGCGAAATCAGGGGCGCTGGCGCTTCGCCCAGCCCCTTTTCATCCCATTCTGGCCCGTTCCAAGACCGTTTCACCCGTCCAACTCCTGAAACTTCACATTCTACGCAAGAAAAGGGTTTGACAACTCGCGAATAATTGACTCTTAATTGCGCCGTTTCCTAGTCTCTAGCAACCTGGATGTGCAACATGAACACCGATTCCAAAGAAATGACCCGCAAGGCGCTCCTCCGCAAGGCTGCGGCGGTCGCCATTCTGGCCCCGGCCGCGCTGCTCGCCGCTTGCGCTTCCGAGCCTGCGCCAGCCCCTGCCCCGGCCCCCGCGCCCGCCCCGGCTCCGGCCCCGCGCGCACGCGGCTGATCTGTTAGTCTCTGCTGCGGCGCCTTGGCGCTGGCTCGCAGGGTTCTAGCATCGCGGCCTCATGGGCGGCGTATAGATCTGAAATTCCCCGCTGTGCTTCATGTACAGCGGGGTTTTTATTGTTTTCCAAACGGGGCGGTAGTCATCCGCATCGGCGTGTAGTTTTAATCTGCAGTCGGCGCTTCATGCCTAACCTCGTCTCTGCCCAACCCATGGGATGCAGCGCACAGCCTCGGGGCTGAATTGACTAACGCGCGACGCGGCCTTCCCTTATCGCCATTAGAATTATGTCCATTCGCCGCCCCTCCAAAAGAAGAAGCCTGGGTTTGCAGCCGGCAGCGGGCGCATTTCGGGTATCAGGCAAGTCATTATGACCGCTTCCGCCATTTTCGGGGATTTGGTTGCCGCCTGGCTTTTCGGGTTTTCGGCGCTGATCAGCATTATCAACCCGCCCGCCGGTGCGCTCATCTTCCATGGCATGACGCGCTGGCTGACCGAACAGGAACGCGCGCGGCTCGCGCGGTCCATCGCCATCAATAGCTTCATTGTGCTGCTTGCCGCACTTTTCCTCGGCACGCCCATCCTCGGCTTTTTCGGTATTTCACTGGAAGCCTTGCGGATCGCGGGCGGCCTGACGGTCGCGGTGGCTGGCTGGCAAATGCTGAATGAGGAAGACGACAATCAGCGCCGCGAATCCCAGGCTCCTGCCGCCCTGGATACCGCCCCGGTCGAGCGCATGAGCTTCTTTCCGCTGACCCTGCCGCTGACCACCGGGCCGGGCACTATCGCCGCTTCCATCGCGCTTTCTGCGGAACGACGTTCCTCTGAAATCAGCGATATTGTATTGAATACGCTGGCCTTCACGCTGACTGCGGCGACGGTCGCACTCACCGTTTGGATTGCCTATGCCAATGCCGCCGCCGTGGCGCGCAAGCTTGGCCCTACGGGCATGTTGATTGCGGCCAAGCTTGCCGCCTTCGTGCTGCTATGTATCGGCGCACAAATCATGCTGACGGGCGTGCTCGACGCCCTGAAGCCCCTTCTCGCGATGCGGTAACGTAGCGCGCCATCCCAAGATCAGGAGGATAAAACCATGGGCAGCCCTGCCGAGATGATTGACGTTGAATACGCGACGGAAATGCTGATCCGCCTACTAGCGATTGACAGCGTGACAGGGTTTGAAGCCGCCATCGGCGCTGCCATTGTGGATGAGCTGAAGAAGGTTGGCGTGCCGGCAAGCGCCATCCGCTATGACACGGTGCATCAGCGCATCAAGCTGCCGACCGAAGTTGGCAATCTGATCGTGGACCTGCCGGGCACCAAGCCTGGCCCGCGGCTATTGTTTTCAACCCACATGGATACCGTGCCGCTCTGCAAAGGTGCGAAGCCGCGGCGGGACGGGGACCGGATTGTCTCCGATGGCACCACGGCTTTGGGTGGGGATCATGGCACGGGCTGCGCGGTGCTGATCGCGCTGGCAAAAACCCTGATTGATCACAAGCTGCCGCACCCGCCGATCACCATGCTGTTCACCGTGCGCGAAGAAAGCGGCCTGCATGGCGCGCGGGAACTTGACCCGAAGGATCTTCTTGGTGCCACCATGGGCTTCAATGTGGACAGCACCCATGCTGCCTTGCTGACCATCGGTGCGGTTGGCCAGCAGAATTGGGAAGTCACCATCAAGGGCAAGGCCGCACATGCCGGCGTTGCGCCGGAACGCGGCATATCCTCAACGCTCGTGGCCTCCATCGGGCTGACTGAAGCGCAACGCGGCGGCTGGTTCGGCAAGGTGGTGCAGCCGGAAGGCAAGGGTTCTTCCAATGTCGGTATCTTTGGCGGCAAGGATGGCAAGCCCGCCGGCGATGCCACCAATGTCGTGACCGATTACGTGCACCTGGTTGGTGAAGCGCGCAGCACGGATGCTGACTTCGCCGTCAAGATCACTGAAGCCTTTGAAGCAGCCTTCAACAAAGCCAAGGCTGAAGTGAAGGATGCCGATGGCGACATGGCCGAGGTCACTTTCCAAACCCGCACCGCCTATCCGCCCTTCCTGATGTCAGCCGATGATCCCGCCGTGCAGCGCGCGAGAAAGGCCGCCCAATCCATGGGGCTTGAGCCTGTGACGATGGTGTCCGCAGGTGGGCTGGATGCGAATTGGCTGGTGAAGCATGGCGTGCCGACCGTGACCTTCGGCGCCGGCCAGGCGGAAATCCATACCGTGCATGAATATGTGGATGTGCCAGAATTCGCCCAGGGCTGCCGCCTGGCGGTTGCCATCGCGACGCTGGAGTAATATCCGCGCCCCATGCGCATCCTGCTGATCGAAGACGATAAGGCGACCGCCGATTACATCGCCAAGGGTCTGCAGGAAATTGGCCATGTCGTGCAGGTGGCGCGCACCGGGCGCGATGGCATGCTGCTCGCCGCCGGTGAGGCTTGGGATGTGATCGTGACCGATCGCATGCTGCCGGGGCCGGATGGCCTCACTATTCTGCGCGCGTTGCGGGCTTCCGGCATTACCACGCCTGTTCTGGTGCTGACCGCGCTTGGTGAGGTGGAACGCCGCGTCGAAGGGCTGGATGCCGGCGCCGATGATTACCTCGCCAAGCCTTTCGCCTTCAGCGAACTCCGCGCGCGCATCGCCGCCCTTGCGCGCCGCCCAGCACCCAGCATCGATCCAGTATTGCTGCAAGTTGGCGATATTGAACTTGATTTGCTGAAGCGCGTGGTGCGGCGCAATGGCCAGCCGGTGGAATTGCTGCCGACCGAAATGCGCCTGCTGGAATTCATGCTGCGTCGGCCCGGCCAGGTGCTGACCAAGACCATGCTGCTGGAAGGCGTTTGGGATTTGAACTTCGATCCTTCCACCAATTTGGTTGAGGTTCATGTCAGCCGACTGCGCCGCAAGCTTTCCCAGGAAGGCGCGCCTGTGCCAATCCAGACCATGCGCGGTGTTGGCTATATGCTCGGCCCGCCTTGATGACTGGGCTTGGCCGACTGTTTCGAAGCTTCGCGCTGCGCACCGCGCTGCTGACCGCCTTTGGCGTCTTGGGTATTTCCGCACTTGGCCTTGGGCTTGGCTGGCTGCGCAGTTCCTCGGCCTTGGAAGAAGCTTTGGACAGCACTATCCGCGCGGAGGCCGAATTATTGCTCGGCGACTTCCAGCGCTTCGGCATGATCGGCCTGACCCGCGCAGTGGAAGCCCGCACACGCGACCGCACACCAAGCGCCATTCTGGTGCAGCTCCGCTTGCCCGATGGGCGCCCCGTGGCGGGTTCCGCGCGGCTTTCCGGCGCGCCGGCGGGCTTACGTGGTTTTGTGACGCTGAAGGCGCCGGAAGGGCCGGTGCGCACGCTCGGCATCGGCATTTCCAACGGCTTTACGCTGCTGGTCGCGGCCGAATTCGGCGCGGTGCTGGATACGGCTGCAACCCTTGCCACCACCTTGCTTGCTGCGGGTGCGGTGGCGGTGCTGATCGCGCTCGGCTTTGGGCTGTTCATGGCGCGCGGGTTGCAATTGCGTCTTCGCCGCGTCTCAGAAGCCGCAGAACAGGTGATGCGCGGTGATTTGGCGCGGCGCCTGCCCTTGGCCGGCAGCGCCGATGAATTCGACAGGCTGGCTGGCACGGTGAATACGCTGCTCGATCGCCAGGAAGCGCTGATCGAGGGCATGCGGCAAGTCACGGTGGATGTCGCGCATGATTTGCGCGGCCCGCTTTCCCGCCTGCGCCAAAGGCTGGAAGCAGCCCTCGCACGCACGCGTGATCCCAATGCCGATAGCGCCGCCTTTGAAGCGGCCTTGGCCGAATTGGATACGGTGCTAGCCACCTTCACCGCGCTGCTCCGCATCGCGCAGCTTGAAGCCGGCCCACCCTTGCCGCCCCAGGAAGCCCCGGTGGTGGATCTTTCTGCACTCGTCACCACCCTGGCCGAGGCTTATGCCGTTGTCGCGGAAGAAGCCGGCAAAAGGCTTGAAGTACACATCGCACCCGATCAGCGCCTGCATGGCGATGCGGCGCTGCTGCGGCAGATGCTCACGAACCTCATGGATAATGCGCTGATGCATGGCGGGCAGACCCTGCGCGTGACCCTGCGCCCTGGCCCGAAGCTGGAGGTGGCCGATGATGGGCCAGGCGTGCCGGCAGAAGAACGCGCGCGCGTGCTGCGGCGCTTCTATCGGCTGGACCGTAGCCGCGGCACGCCGGGCAGTGGGCTCGGCCTCGCGCTGGTGGCGGCGGTGGCAAAGCTGCATGGCGCGGCGCCGGTATTGTCAGACGCCGCACCAGGGCTTCGCGTGACGGTCGATCTTTCCACCGCAAAGGCCGAAAGCTGAAAATCATTTCAGCTTCGCGTTCGGGACTTTACAGCAGGTTTTCTCCATTTTCGCAGTCAAGGCGAAAGCGAATCAGCGCCCGGCCCTTTTGATGGAGAAAACAACTCATGGCTAATTCCAGCCCCGCCCGCCGTACTGCGCGCTATGCGCTACTCGGCCTTTTGCTTGGTTCAACCGCGCTGACCG
Organism: Roseomonas sp.; assembly: GCA_020249505.1. Lineage (GTDB taxonomy): Bacteria > Pseudomonadota > Alphaproteobacteria > Acetobacterales > Acetobacteraceae > Neoroseomonas. Next base: position 27,506 of record JADCFN010000008.1, read on the forward strand.
GCCTTGCCGTGCACGCACAAAATGCGCCCGCCCCGGTGGCCCCGGCCATCACGCTTGACCGCGCCGCACCGGCTGCCGGCTTTGCCGAGCTGGTGAAGGCCGTACGCCCGGCCGTTGTCACCATCAATGTCGCCGGCAAGGCGCCACGCGCGGAAATGGGCATGCCCAACCCTGGCCAGGGCCGCGTGCAGGGCACGGGTTCGGGCTTCATCATTGATGCCGCTGGCTTCATCGTGACCAATAACCATGTTGTGGATGGCGCCACCCGCGTGATGGTGAAGCTTGAAGACGGCCGTGACTTGCAGGCCCGCGTTGTTGGCCGCGATTCGCGCACCGATGTCGCGCTGCTGAAAGTGGAAGCCGGCGCGCCGCTGCCCTTCGTGGCTTTGGGCGATTCTGACCGCGCCCAGCCCGGCGATTGGGTGGTGGCCATGGGCAATCCCTATGGCCTTTCCGGCACTGTGACCACGGGCGTTGTCTCGGCAACTGGCCGCGACATTGGCGCTGGCCCCTATGATGATTTCATCCAGGTGGATGCGCCGATCAATCAGGGCAATTCCGGTGGCCCGCTTTTCGCCCGTGATGGCGGCGTGATTGGCGTGAATACCGCAATCTTCAGCCCCACCGGTGGATCGGTTGGTATCGGCTTTGCCGTGCCGTCCAATATGGTGAAGCGCGTGGTCGCCGAATTGCGTGAAAAAGGCCAGGTGGAGCGCGGCTTCATCGGCGTTTCCACCCAGCCGGTGAACGCTGCCATGGCGGCAGCGCTGAAACTGCCCGCGAATGGCAGCGAAGCCCCGCGCGGCGCGCTTGTGGCGGGTGTGGAGCGTGACAGCCCAGCGGCCAAGGTCGGCCTGCAGCCCGGTGATGTGGTGACCGCGCTGGACAGCAAACCAGTGCGCAACCCGCGTGATCTGGCGCGCAGCGTGGCGGAACTCCGCCCCGGTGCGAAGGCTGATCTGAAGCTCTGGCGCGATGGTGCGGAACGGAGCCTTCGCGTGGATATCGCCGCGCAGCCTGGCACGGAACGCGCCCGTGCAGGGGCGGAGGAATCCAACGCGCCGCGCATTGGTGTTTCGCTGGTGCCGATCACGCCGGAAGCGCGTGCATCACTCCGTCTGCCCAATGATGCCAAGGGCGCGCTGGTACAGGCCGTGGAGCCGAATTCACGTGCCCAGGAAGCGGGTTTGCGCCGGGGCGATGTGATCGTGGGTGTTGGCGCTGCCGCAACCGATGATGCTGACGCCGTGGTGCGCGCGCTGCGTGAGGCGAATGCCGCGGGCGGTGCGGTTGCGGTGCGCATCCTGCGCGATGGCAAGCCGGCCTTTATCGCCGTGCCGGCAGCGCAGGCCTGAAGACTGAGCGGGTCAGGGGATCACCTGACCCGCTTCACCCCAAAGCTGGAGAGACATCGCCGCGCGCCATGCGGAGACGTCCCGCAAGGGCCGCGGTTTCCAGCCTGGCCGGCCATGGTGGCAGAACTGACCCCTTAAACCACCATGGTCGGCTTTTTCTTGTGGCATTGTCTGGCGATTTCAGAAGCGCACAATGCCAACGGCCAGCAGGCGATTGGCAATGCCGTGGCCCACACGATTAGCACCCGCCGCCGCTGCGCCATCTTCAAGATCACGCCGGCTGAAAACATACTCCAGCCCTAGATCGAGCCAACCGAAAGGCATGCGGCTGGTTGGGCGATCTGCAAAGGGGCTCCAAATCAGATTGGCAATGACCTGCTGCATTTCCCGGTTCCGCGCCAAGGCCCCAGGATCGCCTGCGACGAACTGAATTGAGGATGGGAAATCCTGCCGTGCATAGGCATAGGAGACCGTGCTGCGCACAAAATCGGACCAGAAGCGGCGATAGCCGATGGTGGCGCCATAACTCGGCACGGATTCCAGGCTGTAATCCATGCGGGTCGCCGCAGATAGGTCGGTAATCGCGCTTTGGCCGAAGGTATTGCCGGCAAAATAACGGCCAATGCCTTCGCCATAATGGCCCATGAGCATCAGCTCGTCCCGGCCGAGGGCAGAAATCCATTTGCCAAGCGGCAGGCGCGTATGCGCGGCGAAGCCCCAGCCGAAGGTGCTCTCACTCGGACCGGCTGACAATGCAGAGCCCGGGCCAAGTGCAGCTCCATCGGGTTCAAGCGATAGCTGGCGGAACAGACCGCGCAGCACATATTCTTCTGCGCCATCCCGCCAAGTTAGCCGCGCGAGAAAATCGGGCATCTGATCAAAGACTGCGCTTCTTGCCCCACCATCGAAGCGATCAGTCGGGACTCGTGCTCCATTATTCGTCAGGATGTCGCCAAACGGTGCCTCAATCGAGCCTTGCAGCATCAAATTGCTGTCGAAACGATGCGTCACACGAAGCTGCGCCTGTCGGATGAAGGATTGATTGAGGTTGGTGGCGTCATGCAGGGCCTCGGTCAGTCCCTCATTCCAAAGGCTATTGGTATGACCGATCAGATAGCTCCAATCATCGCGGGTCAACTCAGCAAAGGCTTGCCGCAGGCGATAGGCTAGATCAGCGCCGGCATCCCCGCGGAAATCGCCTTCGATGGTGGTATCAAGGCGGCCCCAGGCCGTATCGCTGCGGGTGTCGAAACCGAAGCGTGAACTGCGCGCGGTGATGTCGCCATCGCCGGGCTGGGTATTGCCGCCGCTCAACGGGATACCCTGAACCGAGGCCGCATCGGTCGGGTTGCGCGCATTGAAATCGCGGTACGCGGTCAGGCGGAGAAAGCCATAAAGCCGCACGGTCGTATCGGTATTCGGGATACGCATGGCAAGCCCATCCAGGCTGCCGCGCAGCGCCTCATCCACTTCGGCGCGCACAGCCTCGGGCGAGCGTGGCGCAGGCGCGGCGGCGGTGACTGGTGCCGCTGCTGCGGGCGCGGTGCGCGGTGCCGCGGCGCGTGTCGGCGCGGCTGGTGCCGGTGCGGGCGCAGGTGCTGGCGCTGCCACGGCGGCCGGGCGCTGCGGGCGGCGTTCGCGTTCAAGTTCATTCACGCGCTGTTGCAGCGCATCAATGCGCCGCATCAGCTCTTCCATGGTGGGCTGTTGTGCCAAGGCTGGTGCAGCACCAACCATTAAGCCCAGCATAGCCGCCCCGGCCCATTTTGATTTCATCTGCATGCCCCCTGTGCCTTACGAAACGCCGCCCAGATATTCTTATGATTAGTTTGGGGCCGCGTGGGGTCCGCGCCTATTGGTCAAGTGTCGCGCCGCTGTGCAGGGTATCTCTGTCGCTCGCCCAGCGGATCAGCCGCTAGAACCTGAATGCAAGGCTGATTGATCCGAATTGCGACGCTTCGCGCTGGGTTTCGAATTCCTTGCTGCGGATCGTATAAGTCGCGGTCAGGCGCGCGCTTGAGAAAATCAACGCAAAGCCAAGACTGGCATCGCCCACCAGCACTTCCCGATCCACGCTGCGGCTATCGCGCCAGGTATTGCCATCCAGCGAAATGTCTCGCGCCACCGCGCGGCCTTCAATACCGCCAAAGACATACCAGCCAAAACGCCCGGTCGGCTGAAAGAAAACCGAACCGGCAGAAACCGGGCGCACGCGGGGTGGGCCGAAATCCGCTTCAAGCTCTGTCCCGTAGCGGAGCAGAATGCCCCCGGCGGCATAGGTATGCACATTGCCAAGGCTGGCCGCGAGGCTTGGTACCAGGCCAAATCGCCGCCCGCCTGAATCGGCTTCACCATTCAACCGCCATTGGCGGTTCGCCACCAGATTGACGCCGGGTTCATCACGCAGCTGGTAATCCCAGCCATAGGCGCGATCAATGCGCATCAGATCATGTGTTGTATTCTGCACCCATTCGCCCAGCGCAGAAGGCCCGATAACGCCAAGCTGCAATTCAAGCGTGCCCATTTCACGGGCCGTATAGGAATGCAACGAAATCGCGCCGTAAAGCCATGCCGCATAGGGCCGATCCTTCGGGTCCGGATTGGTCGCAAGCGTATCTTCCGGCGTGAACATCTTCTGCCCGAAGCTGAGGCCCCAGCGCGTCACGCCGCCACCTGGGAAGAGCAGGTTTCCGCCTTCGGTTATGCGCTCAAGCCAGGCCGGCGGGTCATAGGAAGGGGCTCGCCAAGCGAAAAGAAAGCCATTGCTGTAATAGCGATCATTGCCGGAGAAGGTGTCATTCTCCAACAGAAAAGCGAAGGTCCCTGCCGGGTCTGCCTCACGCGGCGCGGGCGCCTGTGCCAGGGCGGGCAGCGCCGCAAATAGCGCTGCACCGGCAAGCAAAAAGCGGGAAAGGCCAATCATGCTTCAGAACCGCCAGATCAGGGGCACAATGAAGACGCAGACAACGAAAAACCAAATCATCATGGGCAGGCCGAATTTCCAGTAATCACCGAAGGCATAACCGCCCGGGCGCATGACCATGAGGTTGGTCGGTGTCGCGATTGGTGTCAGGAAGGCGGCGGCGGCGGCGATGCCGATGCTCATCAGCACCGGTATCGGCGAAATCCCCATGGAAGTCGCGGCCGCGACCCCAACGGGGATGATGATCAGCGCGGTTGCGGTATTGCTGATCAATTGGCCGAGCACAGCCGTCAGCACGAATAGCCCCGCGAGCAGGATCATCGGGCTGCCACCGGCTGCCATGGCAACCAGACCATCCGCCATCAATTGCGCCGCGCCGGTCTGCACCATGGCGGTGGAAAGCGGCATCATCGCCGCGACCAGGATAACCGTTGTCCAGTCAATCGCGCGATAGCTTTGATCAACCGTCAGCACACGCGATAGGACCAGGATGAAGCAGGCCGCGATGCCCACCACCGCCCCAGGCAGCAATCCCGTCGCAAGGAAGAACACCATGCCGGCCAGCACGCCGATCGTGGTCCAGGCGCCGGCACCAAGCGGCACGGCCTGACGGCGCACGGTATCGGGCGAATTCACCACCAGCACCTGCGGATCAGCCAGCCGCGTATCAAGCGCCTTCCAGGTGCCTTGCAGCAACATGGTATCGCCTGCCTGCAACTGCACAGGCTCAGCGCCCACATCAGTACCACCGCGCTGAATGGCAATGACCACCAGATCACCGCTTTCAGTAATCATGCCCTGATAGGCGGTTTGCCCGATCATTTCCGACCGCGGCGGGATCATCACCTCGGCAAGGCCGGAACTCCGATTGAACAGGCTATCGCGCAAATCCTCATCGCTGTTTTCAAGCCGAAAGGCCAAATGCTGTTCCGTGGCAAGCCGCGCCGCATCCTCACCCTGGCCGGAGACGATAAGAAAATCGCCCTCCATCATCGTGGGGCGGCGCAGCCTGTCGCCGGTTTCGCCATCATTCACCGCGACAAGACGCAACCCCCCCCAGGTGTTTTCCTGCAAGGCTGAAGGGGGCTGACCAATCAGCGGCGAGGAAGCGCGCAGCCGCAACCGGAACAGCCCCTCCTTCAGCCGATATTGTTCAACCAGCGTGGTGGCATGGCGGCTGAAATCCGCGCTCATGGTCTCACCAGAGCGATGCGGCAGCAGCTTCCGCCCAAACAGGAGGGTGATGGTGATAACACCAAGCAGCAGTGGAATGCCGACAATGGTGAATTCGAAAAAGCCGATGGCGCGTGCGCCGGCATCCAGCGCGGCCTCGCTCACCAGCACGTTTACGGGCGACCCGGTCAAGGCCAATTTCGAGCCCGCATGCGCGGCGAACACCATCGGCATGAGCAATTGCGAAGGCGGCAGACGCAGCCTGAGCGCCAAGACAACCGCCACCGGCAAAAGCGCCGCAATCGCCCCATTGAGGCTGATCAGCGCAGTCAACATCGCTGCCAATAGGGAAATCAGCACAAAAAGCCGCGTGCGGCTATTCTCGCCTGCGCCGCGTATGAGCATTTGCCCGGCCCAGGCAGTCACGCCGGTGCGGTCCAGCGCAGCGCTCACCACAAAAAGGGTAGCGATAAACATCACCGCCGGATCGCCAAAGCCTGATAGCGCCTGGTTCAGCGTCACAAGGCCGGTCGCGTAAAGCGCCATGCCGACACCCATCGCGACCAGAATGACCGGAATGCGGTTCCAGATGAAAAGCATAATGGCCGCGAGGATGATCGCGGCCATGATGGTGATGTCATTCATGCGCTAGAGACCCCATGGCAGTCCGAGCAAATACCAGGCCGCCAGCAGCATGGTCCAGATCACGGAAATGGCGATGACATAGGGCAGCATTAGCGCAATTACCGTGCCCACACCGGCATCTTTCTGATACTTAATCGCGAAGGTTACGATCATTGCGAAATAGGCATTGAGCGGCGTGATGGAATTCATCGGGCTATCGCCAACGCGATAGGCCGCGAGTACCACTTCCGGCGCTACGCCAAGCTGCATCAGCAGCGGCACGAATACCGGCGCAAAGATCGCCCATTTCGCAATCGCCGCGGTGATGATCAGGTCAATGCCAAAGACCGCAATCACAAAGCCGATCAGCAGCGCAACCGTTGGCAGATTCAGCTTTTCCAGGAAATCCGCCATGGAAACAGCCGCCAAGGTGGCCATGTTCGAATAATTGAAGATGGCAATAAACTGGCTGATGATCAGCAGCAGCAGGATCAGGCCCGCCAGCGCACCAATGGATTTCTGGATGGCGGCGATGGCTTCGTTGGTGGTGCGCATGGTGCCGGCAGCGCGACCATAGGCAATGCCGCAGACCAGAAAGATCAGCGCAATGGTGACGATCAGGCTGCCCATGAAGGGCGAGTTGCCGATGATGGCGCCAGTTTCCGGATTACGCAGTGGCGCGCCGGGCGGCAGCGTGAGCAGGCCAATAAAGGCCAGCACGCCAATCAACGCATTCCGCGCCGCGCGCAGGCCCTTATATTCCTCCTCGGAGAGTACATTCTCGCCCGGCACTTGGTACTCGCCCTTATAGGGGCCAAGGCGCGGTTCGATCACCCTTTCGGTAATAACGCCAATCAACACCGTCAGCATGGCGACCGAGGCAATGGAGAACCAGACATTGGCCGCCAGATCAATCGAGACATTCGGATTGACCAGCCGCGCCGCATCGTTGGTGATTTCGGTTAGAATGCCATCCACCGGCACGATCAGCACATTGACCATGAAGGCGGAAGCGACTGCGGCAAAAGCCATGGCGAGGCCCGCCAAGGGATGCCGCCCGACCGACATGAAGGCAGCCGCCGCCAGCGGTATCAGCACCAGATACCCCGCATCGGCCGCAATGGATGAAACAATGCCGACAAAGACAAGAATGTAGGTGAGCAGCTTGGGTGGTGCGACGATCACCAGCTTACGGATCAACGCCTTCACCAAGCCGGCTTCTTCCGCAACACCAACGCCCACCATGGCAACAATAATCACGCCCACCGCATTAAAGCCCATGAAGTTGGGCACCACACCGGTGAACATGAAGCGAATGCCGTCAATGGTCAGCAGGCTTCGGGCAGCGGTTGTCGCTTCCTCGATCTTGCCGCTTGCCGGGTTATAGGCCTGATAGGTGACCTTGGCGCCGAGCAACGACAGCAGGGCCGAGAGCAGCACCACGAAAATGATCAGATAGACAAAGATCATCACCGGATGCGGCACGCGGTTGCCCACGCGTTCCACCGTATCCAGGATACGCTGCATGGCGGTTTTCGGCGCCTCAGGTGCGCCGGAATTCTGCGTCGCGCTCATTTGGACAAAGCCTCCAGAATACGTGCCCAGGATCGGATACCTTTCTGGAAGCTTTCCAGATTGTATTTCTCATTCGGGCTATGGATGCGGTCATCTTCCAGCCCAAAGCCCGCCAGCACCACATCCATGCCAAGCGAGGTCTTCAGCATATGCGTGACCGGAATGGAACCGCCGGAGCCGATAAATACCGCCGGCTTGCCCCATTCATCGGACAGTGCCGCGCGCGCCTTGGCGAAGGCAGGGTCGGTATCCGGGAAGCGAATGGCGCGGCCGGAGCCATGTTCGATGAATTCCGCCCGGCAATCGGATGGCAAGCGCGCCATCACATGGGCGCGGAAGGCCTTGCGGATCGCATGCGGGTCCTGATCAAACACCAGCCGGAAGGACACCTTGGCGGAAGCGCGGGCGGGAATCACGGTCTTGAAGCCATCGCCCTGATAGCCGCCGCCCATGCCGTTGATTTCGCAGGTCGGGCGCGACCAGACCATTTCCAGCGCATCGCGCTCCTTCTCACCGGCGGGCTGCGACAGGCCAATGACGCCCAGGAATTTCTCGGCGGTGAAGCCAAGCGTGCCCCATTGCTGCTTCAGGCTTTCCGGCAATTCCGGCACGCCATCATAAAAACCGGGCAAGGTGATGCGGCCCTGATCATCGTAAAGATCAGCCAGGATCTTCGCCAAAATGCGGTTCGGATTGGCCGCTGCCATGCCATAAAAGCCGGAATGCAAATCACGATCCGCGGCGTGGATGATCACTTCCTCACCGCAAAGGCCGCGCAGCATGGTGACAATAGCCGGGGTTTGCGGGTCCCACATATTGGTATCGCAAATTAGGCCAATATCTGCCTTCAATTCTTGGCTATTGGCCTCAAGAAAGCCTGGCAGATTGACGCCGCCCGATTCTTCCTCACCTTCCAACAAAATCGAAACCGGAATGGGCAGCTTGCCTGTCACGGCCTTCCAGGCGCGGCAGGCTTCGACAAAGGCCATGAGCTGCCCTTTGTCATCCGCGCTGCCACGGCCGCGGATAACCTTGGTGCCATCGGGCAGGGCTTCGATCACCGGATCAAACGGGTCACGATCCCAAAGTTCCAGCGGGTCAACCGGCTGCACATCGTAATGGCCGTAGAACAGCGCCGAAGGGCCTTTGGCGGCGCGGTCATGCGCCACCACAATCGGATGGCCAGGCGTTGGGCGTGCCGTGGCTTCAAAACCAATGCTGCGCAAATCCGCCGCATGCCATTCGGCATTGGCCGCGCAATCCTTCGCGAATGCCGGGTCGGTCGAAATGGATTTGATGCGGAGCACGGTAAAAAGGCGCTCCAAGGCGCCATTCATATCGGCATCAATATGCGCCAGAACCCGATCAAGATCGCTCATGTGTTTTTGCCTGCCTGCCTGAATGCCGGGCGCGCCAGTTCCATGACACGCCAATGCCTGTGTAACATGTGTAGCCAAGTGTGCCATCCTGGACTTGCACGGCCCGTCCCGGCGCTGTGCGCCCCGTCCGGTGCCTGGTGCTGGGGGCGTGCCGGCGCCAAACCAATCCGGCAAGGTCAGGAGCAATCATGATGGAATCAACAACTCTTTCCGTCCATGCGCTGCTGCTGGCTGAGCGGCTTGATACGCGCGCGCTTGAACGGCGCGGCCCCGTGCTGCCTGGAGCGCTCAGCCTTGGCGATTTGCCAGGCGGTGGGCGCGCCTTTGCCTTCCGTTGGGGCGCGGTTGTGACCATCGGCACCACGCTGGAACAGGCCGAAGCGCTGGCTGCGCAGCTCCGCCCGCATCTGCATGAACCGCTTGACGTGCCAGGGCATGAAACAGCGGAGATCATCATTGGCGCGGCGGAAGATGGCGCGGATGAAGCCGGCACCATCCTGTTGCGAGACGGCACGCCGGCGCGCCTGGCGCTGGTGGCCAAGGCACTCGCCAAAAGTGCAGTCTTGACCCATCAGGAGGAGATGCTGGCGCGCACGCTAGACCGGCTGGAAGCCCCCTTGGAACGGCTGCGGCGCGGGCAGCTAGGCCTGCCGACGCGACTTATCGTGCCGCTGATCGGGGAAGCGATTTCTGCCCGCGCGCGCGCCTCCGCACGCGTGGATACGGCGGCCAAGCCCGATCTATTGTGGGATCATCCCGAATTGGCGCCGCTGCACGCCACCCTTGCCGCCGAATGGGAGCTTGAGGAACGTACCGAAGCGCTCGCCGGCAAGCTTGAGATGGTGCGCGAAATCTCCGAAACCTTATTGAATTTGACAGAAACGCGGCGTTCCCGCCTGCTGGAATTGGCGGTGGTGCTGCTGATCGCAACCGAAGTCGCGACCACGCTTTACGGGCTTATCGTGCCGTAACGGCGGACTGCATTTCTCAGCAATGCTTCACTGCCCCGGCGGTGGCGGAGAAATCAGTCCGACCGGCGGCGGTGCCGTCACCCAGCTTGTCACATCACGGCCACGCGCCTCACCATAGGCGAAAAGCGCGCGCATATAGGCATTGTCAAAGAATCTGGGCCGCGGCGTATCGAAATCCGGCCCAATGCTTTGCAGACGAAAGCCGATGCGATCGCGATAAGTACTCAGATAAATGCGATCAAGATCATTGATGGAGGAGAAATGCAACAGCGTCTGCGCAGACCTGCGCGCGATGCTGAAAATGCCACCAGGTGGGTCGGTGATTGCGACATCCACGCGGCCATTGCGAATGACCCAGGCCGTGGTTTCGCGTTGCTGCCCGGCGGGGCCTGCCAAAGCGCGTAGTCGGAGCCTGGCCGGATAGAGAAAAACCTGCATCGCCGCGCCGCCATCCACATGCATTTCCTGGAAAGCCCGCCCATTGGCTTCGACATCAATCATCACGGGTGGAAAGGCGCCGGGGATGGAGGCAGAAGCCAATAAGATGCGCCGAAACAGATTGAGCGCCTCAGGATGGCCACTCGCCGCAATTGCACCGATGTTCCAGACTACGGGGCGCCCGACATCCAGATTTACCGTGCCGATCAGCAAAAGCCGCCCACGCTGATGTTCCGCCGCAATGGCCTGCAACATCGCCGCATCAGCATGGCGTTCAATCAGGCGCGCCAGCGGCGCGGTATCGGCAAGTGCCTCGCGGAAAAGCGCGGATAAGGCAAGCCGGCCAAGCTGCACAACATCACTCGGCGCGATTTCAGTGAAGAGCGCGCGCAGTGGCGGATCATAGGAAGGCCCAAGGAAAGCAAAGGGCGCAATCAGGGCGCCGGCGGAAATGCCCGTGACCATTTCGAATTCCGGTCTTTGGCCGGTTTCGGTCCAGCCCACCAGCACACCGGCGCCAAAGGCGCCATCATCAGCGCCACCCGAAAGCGCCAGGAAATGTCCAGGCGGAATGCGCCCCCCACGCCCCATTGGCCGCCCCGCATTCCTGCGGCTCAGGACGCGTTCAAAATAGGCAATGATCGGCGCAGGATCGCCATCTGCCCAGAAGCGTGAATCGGGCACACCCAGCACATCAATGGCCGTCACCTGTTGTGACGGCGGTGCCGAAAGGCGCTTAATGCTAGCGCAGCCAGCCAAAAAGGCCAGCAGCAGGCAGGCCACGGCGGCACGAAGGGCGAAGCCGTCCCTCATGCGCGGAACCGCATCCTGCCTGTGCGCCTCATCCGCCGGATGCTCCGGCCAAGGCTTCACGCAGCGTGGCTTCCTTGGTTTCATCGAAGGAGGTGCGCATGATTTTGCCCCCCATGCCTTGCAGCCCTTCCATCACACGCTCGGCGGTCATTTTGCGGATCAGCAGAAACAGCGCGGCTTCACCGCCCTGAAGGCTTTCTGCCACTTCCTTCATGAATTCATCATTGATGCCGACATCCGTGAGCCGCCCCGAAACCGCGCCGGCCGCCGCACCCATCGCCGCGCCCGCGAGCGGGTTGAGGAACAATAGCCCAATCAAGGCCCCCCACATCGCCCCACCCGCAGCTCCGGCGGCTGTGGGTTGAAAGGTCTGGTTCAGCTTGATGCTGCCATCAGGCTTGCGGAGTGCCACCACGGCATCACCAAGTTCGATCAGGTATTCGCGCTGCATGGAGGCAACACGCGTGCGGGCTTCTTCAGCCTGCGCTTCGGTCGGGAAGGAAATGACAAGAAGATCAGCCATGATGTTGGTTCCTAATTTCTGGCCTTGGCGAAGTCCGACACGCTGCGGGCCATGGCGCGCGTGCCGGGACTGGGGAAGGGCATCGCGTGGTGGCCAATGGCGTCACCTTGCGCCCTGTCTCAGTCAGGTTTGAAAAACTGCGCCTGGGATTTTCTATCCCATGCGGCAGCCCATAAAGGCAAGGGATTCTCAGGGGCAGAAATAATGAAGTTTTGGATTCAAGCAGGGTGCTGCGATAGCGGACCAAGTTACTGCGGGGGATGAGCCTTCCGTCCCCATGATGGGCGCCTTATCCCCGCGCCTGCCTCCGTGGCTAGCACACTGACCGGCTTGGGGATAGAAAATTCTGACTTCTCGCGCGGGAGAGCGGCAGTTTTGCCCCATCCATCATCAACCCTGTCCGAAACTTCGGCGCCGCGCCCGGGCATGAGCGCTGGGTCGCCAGATCGTTTTGCGGTGGATACGCGCGACTTGCCATCGGCGATCCGCTTTGATGTCTGGCGCGCCTTTTGGGAGCCGGTGATGCATGTCGCGGCGCCGCGTTCTGGTGCGGCTGGCTTTTCCGGCCATGCTGAACTCCGCCGTCTTGGCCGCCATGTCCTGCTGAAGTTCCAATCCGATGCCGCCGATTATCGCCGCGCTCGTAGCGAGGGGCTGCGCGACGGTTGCGATCATTGGCTGCTGGCGCTCCGCCTTGGCGAAGCGGATGGCCAAGCGGAGGCATTATTGCTCGGCTCCCTCTCGCTCGGCTTCGGGGTGCGCGGGCTTGGGGGCCATTGGTGCGGCGTGCTCATTCAGCCTGAACACCTGCCGCAACTTGCACCGGTTTTCGCGACCCTTCGCATCATGCCGCTGCACAGCCCGGCAGCGCGCATGCTGGGCGGCATGCTGCCGCGCATGGCGGCCTCGGCCGATGAAATCAACGCGGAAGATGCGCCACGCTTGGAAGCGGCACTATCTTCCATGCTGACCGCCTGCCTTGTGGGCCTGGAAATGCGCCCGGCGACAACGCGCCAGCAATTGGAAGCCGCGCGCCGCGCGCGCGTCGTGGCGCTGGTGGATGCGGCGCTGGGTGAGGCGGAGCTTTCACCGGCGATGCTTGTGCAACGCTCAGGGATTTCGCGTTCGGAACTCTACCGCTGCTTCGCGCCGATTGGCGGCATTGCGCGCGTCGTTCAACAACGCCGGCTGCGCCAGGCCTATCGGGAATTGGTGCGCGCGGATGCGCCGCCCTCGGTCAGCCGCATCGCTGAAGCAGTCGGCTTTTACGACCCATCAAGCTTCACCCGCGCCTTCCGCCGAGAATTCGGCTGCACACCAAGCGAGGTACTGATGCGCCGCGCACCGCAAGCAAGCCGGGCAGCGCCCGGGCTTGCCGCTGCTCTCAGCTTTCGCTGATCGCCTTTCGGTCGCTCTGGCGTTCCAGACTGGCGACATAAAGCGCCGGCAGCACCACCAGGGTCAGCAAGGTCGCCACCAAAAGCCCGCCCATGATGGCGAAGGCCATCGGCCCCCAGAATACCGTCGGCGCAATCGGAATAAGCCCCAACACAGTGGAAAGCGCCGTCAGCATCATGGGGCGTAGGCGAGAGGTTGCCGCTGCCACCACCGCATCGCGTAGCGGTAGCCCACTCGCACGGTCTTCCTCAATCTGCACAATCAGGATCACGCCGTTTTTCGCAATCATGCCAAGCAAAGCCAGGATGCCAAGAATGGCCACAAAGCCAAGCGGCCGGCCAAAGGCAAGCAGCGATGCGACCACGCCAATCAGCCCAAGCGGCAGGATTGCCACCACCAGGCCAAGCCGTGCGAAGCTTTGCAACTGAAACATCAGTGCGGTCAGCATCACAACAATCATGATGGGCACCACCGCCAAGACCGAAGCGCGGCTTTTCGCGCTTTCCTCCGCAATGCCGCCAACTTCTATGGCATAGCCTGCGGGCAGGCGCGTTTGCAGTTCCGCGATGCGCGGCGCGAGTTCCGCCACCACGGATTCAGGCAGCACGCCCGGCCGCACATCGGCCTGCACGGTCAGCGCCAAAACGCGATCCCGCCGCCAGACCAGCGGGTATTCCTGCCCATAGGAAATCGTGGCGAATTGGCCAAGCGCCACGGTGCGGCCACCCGGGATCGGCACCTGCATGGTTTGCAGTGTATCGAGCGAGATGCGTTCGCTCGCTGTCGCGCGGGCCAGCACATTCACCAGATAAATATCGTCGCGGATTTGCGTGATCACGCTGCCGGTGATCACGGCATTCAAGGTGGCGGCAAGGGCTGCGGAAGAAAGCCCAAGCTGGCGCGCCTGGTCCTGATCCACTTCAATGCGCAATTGCCGCGCGGGTTCGATCCAGTCGAAGCTTGGGCTGCGCACCCCGCCACTGGTCGCGACAACTTGCGCGAGCTCCTTGGCTATGCCGCGAATGCCCTCAATCTCCGGCCCCAATACGCGGTATTGAATGGGCCAGCCAACGGGTGGGCCCAATTCCAGCGGTGCCACGCGCGAAATGGCGGCGGGGAATTGTTCCGCGAGTAGCGCTTCGATGCGCGGTTGCAGGCGTTTGCGCGCCTCAAAATCCTTTGCCACCACCACGGCCTGGGCAAAGAACGGGTTGGGTAATTGCACATTGAGCGGCAGATAGAAGCGGATCGCGCCGCGCCCGACATAGCTGCTCCAATGCGCAATATCGGGGTCCTTGGCGAAGGCCGCATCCAGCCTTTCCATCGCTGCCTCAGACGCGTGGATTGAAGCGTTTTGCGGCAGCGTCAGATCCACCACCAGCTCTGGCCGGTCGGAGGAGGGGAAGAATTGCTGCGGCACAAAGCGCACCGCGAAAAGCGCAATGGCAAAGGCAGCGACCGCGGCGGCAATCGTGATCCACCGGAAGCGGATCGCCATATGCAGGAAGGCCGCATAGCCGCGCAGCAGCCGCCCAGGCGCCGGCGCTTGGCCGGCCGTTGCCAGCTTCGGCGCCTTCAGGATTGCCATGCCAAGCAGGGGCGCGAACATCACGGCGACAAACCAGGAAACCACCAGCGCAATGCCCACCACCGCGAAGATCGAAAAGGTATATTCCCCGGCGGAACTGGCGGCGAAGCCAATTGGCAGAAAGCCCGCGATGGTGACCAAGGTGCCGGTCAGCATGGGTGCGGCCAGCGTCCGATACGCAAAAGTCGCCGCCTGATCCTTGCGATCACCAACAGAAAGCCGCCGGATCATGGCGTCAATCGTCGTCATCGCATCATCCACCAGCAGCGTCAGCGCGATGATCAAGGCACCAAGCGAAATGCGTTGCAGGTCAATCCCGGCCAGCAGCATCAGCGGAAACACGATGGCGAGCGTCAAGGGGATGGAAAGCGCCACCACCGCCCCGGCCCGCACACCGAGCGCCACGAAACTCACCGCCATGATGATCAGGATTGCCTGCCATAGGCTTTCGGTGAAATCACCAATGGCGATATCCACAGTCTCCGCCTGATCAGCCACCAAAAAGGGTTCGATCCCGATGGGCAAACTGCTTTCGATCTTGCGCATTTCGAGGCGCAGATTCTTGCCAAGCGCCAGAATATCCCCGCCTTCGCGCATCGCCACCGCAAGACCAATGGCGGGCTTGCCATTAACGCGGAACATCGGCTGCGGCGGGTCCGTGAATCCGCGGCGGATTTCAGCGATATCGGTCAGCCGCACCAGCCGATCACCAGCCAGGAAGGACACTGCTGCAAGATCAGCCTCATTCTGGAAAGCGCCGGAAACGCGCAGCGCCAGCCTTTCCTGCCCTGTCTGCACAAGCCCCGCCGGGCGCACTGCATTCTGCGCCTGAAGGGCCGCGATCAGTGCGGGGTAATTCAGCCCAAGCCCAGCCAGACGTTCCAGCGAGAATTCAATGAATACCACCTCATCCTGCGCGCCCAGGATTTCGATTTTCGTGACATCAGGCACGCGGAGCAGGCGCGAACGCACCGCTTCCACCTGGTCTCGCAATTCCCGGTGGCCAAAGCCATCGGCGGTGAAGCCGAAGATGATGCCAAAAGTATCGCCGAAATCATCATTGAAGCCGGGGCCGATCACCCCTTGTGGCAGGGTATGGCGCATATCGCCCACGCGCTTGCGTACCTCATACCACATATCCGGCACCACCGCTGCCGGCGTCGCGCCCTTCAATTCAACGAAGATCGTGGTCTGGCCAGCAACGGTATAGCTGCGCAGCCGGTCGAGATTGGGCGTTTCCTGTAGCGTGCGCTCCAGCCGCTCGGTCACTTGCAGCAGCGTTTCCTCAATGGTGGCGCCGGGCCAGGCGGCCTGCACAACCATGGTGCGGAAGGTGAAGGCCGGGTCTTCATTGCGGCCGAGGC
Organism: Roseomonas sp.; assembly: GCA_020249505.1. Taxonomy (GTDB): domain Bacteria; phylum Pseudomonadota; class Alphaproteobacteria; order Acetobacterales; family Acetobacteraceae; genus Neoroseomonas. Next base: position 43,630 of record JADCFN010000008.1, read on the forward strand.
GCAGGAACACCAGCGTGCCGGCAATTACCGCCACCAGCATGAAAAACATGACCAGCTGCGGCCGCTTGATGGACCATTCGGAAAGATTGGGGCCGATCACTGCGGGGCGTCCAGCAAGCGCACCTTCTGCCCGAGGCGCAGCGCCTGCACGCCGGCGGTCACCACCACATCCCCGCGCGCGAGGCCGGAGCCAATCACAACGCGCGTCGGGTCATGGCGCAGTACCTCAACCGGACGCATCGCGACCGTGCGTGCGGCCGTATCTACCACCCAAACGGCAGGGCTTGCGCCCTGGCGCGTGAGCGCACTGGCCGGGATGGCGTAGCCGCCACCACCCGCAATCTCCATCCGTCCCGTCACCGTGGACCCAAGCCTGAGCCCGGCAGGCGGGTTATCCAGACCAATGCGCACGCGGAACGTCCCGGTCACCGCATCGGCGCTGGGCGAGACCTCTCGCACACGGCCTGTCGCGCGCACCGTTGGGTCAAGCGTCAGCGCCACCGTCACCACCGCATCGGCCGGCGCGCGGTCTTTCACGGAAGGCGGTACGTCAAAAACGCCATCCAAGCCTTCCTGGCGCGCAAGCCGCACAATCATGCGCCCGGGGGCGACAACCTCACCGGGTTCCGCACCACGGGCGGTGACGGTGCCGGGCGCATCCGCGCGCAGCACCGTATAGCCCAGGCGGTTTTCAGCGATATTCACCTGGGCTTCGGCGGAATCCACGGCGCTGGTGGCGGTTTGCAATTGCTGCGCTGCCTGGTCATAGCGCTGGCGCGTGCCAAAGCCTGTGCGGAGCAATTCCCGCGCACGATGATAATTGGCGTGGGTTTCGACCAACTGCGCCTCAGCCGCCACCAGGGCAGCGCGCGCCGCGCGCAGGCCGTTTTCCTCATTGGTTGGGTCAAGCCGCGCGATCACCTGGCCGGCCGCCACGCGGTCCCCCACATTGACCAGTCGTTCCACCATGCGCCCATCAATGCGGAAGCCGATATTGACCTCGGTTTCCGCCTGTATGGTGCCGGTCAGGGTGACGATGGTACTATCGGCGCGCTCGGCAACACTCACCACGCGCACCGGGCGCGGTTCAGGCGCGGGGGCAGCGGGCTGTTGGTCGCAAGCGGCAAGGGTGCCGGCCAGGATCAGGCATAACAGCCCCTGGCGGCCCGGATTTCTGGGCATACTCGACCCCTTTGGTTTCAAAACTTCTGTCACAGTTAACGCGCTGACCGCGCCGCAGGATCGGCGGCACGTCCCGATGCTGCGCGCGGTGTCCCGGCGGGCGTGGGAAGAATGCCTTCTACCCTTTCCCGCAGGTAAGGGAAGAAGGGGTTGGAAGATGCGCGCATCAAGGCATCAAGGCTCATGACCAGGACACCGCTTTCCCCGCGCGGTGCAATGGCGCCAAGCCTGATGCCGAAATCATCCTGGGCAGCCGGGGCAAGCCCATAGAGCCCATCTTCCACCGGAAAGGTCAAAGCGACATGGGACAGGGAAAAGAGACCCCGTGGCCAGGCAAGGCCAAGCGCCCTTCGGGTTTCTTCCGTGCTGCCTGCCTGCGTGCTGCGTGCTTCCACCGCCGCGCCATCCGCCGCCAGATTGGTCACCAGCGTCAGGCCGAAGCCACGCGGCGCGGCAGGGATCGCCGCCAGCGCCGCATCGGCGCCGGGGGAGAGCAGCGGGCCGAAGCGTTCCTCACGATTAAGGTCGAACACCACCAGATCACTCCTGCCGGGCGGGAGTCGGGCATGCAGCGCGGTGATCACCGCGCTGGTGCTAACTGTGGAATCCACCACGGATTGAAAGGTCAGTACGGGCGGCAGCCGATCCAGCCGGCCAGAATCAGCCAGTCGGCGCAGGCGGTTCTGCACCTCGACGGTCAATTGATGCGATTGGCGCGCGGCATTCACCGGAAAGGAATTGAATTTGAAGGGGTTGAATTCCGGCAGCACGGAAAGCCAGGCCGCGCCCGCGAAGGCCGGCAGCAGCGCCGGCAGGCCAGCCAAGCCGGCAAAACGCGCAAAAGGCGTGACACCCACCATGGGGGAGATCAGTACAAGCTGATCCGGCAAGGCAGCGCTGGCCGATTCGGCCTCTTCCAGCGCATGGCGCAACACCAGCGCCCCGCCATTGGAATAGCCCACCAGATGCAGCGGCAGGCCGGGCGCGCGGCGGCGCGCTTCCCGAACCGCAAGCCGCGTGGCCGCCGCCCATTCCGGCCAGGCAGCATCAGCAAGCCCCGCAGGCACCGTGCCATGCCCCGGCATGCGCGGCACAATCGCCAGAAAACCCGCTTCGGCATAAAGCTGTGCCAAATGGCGCATGCTGAAAGGCGTATCCGTCAGCCCATGCACCAGCACCGCAGCGCCGAGCATTGGCCCTTTGGGTTCCAGAATGATGGAGCGGTTCCAATCCTGGGCAAAGCGCGCCGGGTGGATCGCGCTTGCCGGATCATAGCGATTGGCGGGGCCGCGATCTTCCGGCGGCAGGCGTTCCGTGATCTTGGTGCGAACAAAATCAAAAGCCTTTGCTTCGGCCGCCGTGAAGCCGCGCCAATCGGTGCTATCCAAAGCCTCAGCGCTCAATTCCGGCGGCACCTTGGTATGCCAGGCGCGCAATTCAGGTCCGTGATAGACATCCCAGGCCCGCGCCGCGATCAGGATCACCAGCAGCGCCGCCAGCACAATCAAGACCCGCTTGACGAAGCGCCCAGTCCAAGAAATCAGCATCCAATACCTCCGAAAGAGAGATCATGAGCACCCTGCCCCGCCCCCTGATCGTTTTGCTCTCGCTCACCTGCGTGGTGATCTTGGCCTCGGCGCTGTCGGCGGCACAAGCCGTGGTGGCGCCGATTGTCTTTGCCATGTTCGCGATTGCGTTGGTCTGGCCGCTGCAAGGCGCGCTGCAACGGCGCATCCCCGCAGTGGCGGCGCTGCTCATCACCATGCTGGTGACGCTGGTAACGCTGCTGGGCTTGGCGCTGTTGGTCGCCTGGGCCTTTGGGCGGGTTGGCGCTCATATCGTGGCGAATGCAGCGCAGCTTCAGGCGTTTTACACGGCGCAGCTTGCCTGGGCAGAGGCGCGCGGGATTGATGTAGCTGGCACCTTCGCCGCGCAATTCGATGCGCGCTGGCTGGTGCGTCTTGCACAAAGCGTCTTGGCGCAGCTGCGCGGCACGCTCAGCTTCATTCTGCTGACGCTGGTGTTTGTATTGCTCGGTCTTTTGGAGGTTGGTGCGGTCAGATCGCAAATGCTGGTGCTGCGGCACAATACGCCGACCGCGCTGCTGCGCGCGGCGGAGCGGATCGGGGCGAAGCTGCGCGCCTATATGCTGGTGCGTACGCTGGTTTCGGTTGTCACTGGCCTGGTGGTTTGGGCCTTTGCCAGCATCATGGGGCTGGAGCTTGCCGCCGAATGGGGCGCGATTGCGCTGGTGCTGAATTACATCCCCTTCCTTGGGCCGCTGGTGGCGACGTTGTTCCCCACCTTGTTCGCGGCGTTGCAATTCGGTTCCTGGGGATCGGCGCTGATGGTTTTTGCCGGGTTGCAGGTGCTGCAATTCCTGGGCGGCAGCTATATCGAACCGCGGCTCGCGGGGCGAAATCTTGCGGTCTCCCCCTTTCTGGTGCTGGCTTCGGTCTTTATCGGCGGCTTCCTCTGGGGCGTGCCGGGCGCCTTTATCGGCCCGCCGGCGCTGATTGCCGCGCTGACGCTGTGCGAGGAATTCCTCGCAGCGCGGCCCTTCGCCGCACTTCTTTCCGGGCGGGAAGCGCGTGATTAGACGATCAAATACCTTCAAGCAGCGCATCCAGATCAAGCGAGGAATGCTTGCCAAGCGCCGCGCCGTGATCGCCGAGGAAGGCATCGCCTGCCTGCCGCCCGGCATCGCGCAGCCATTCCAGGAAAGCCCATTCGGCATTGAGCTTGGAGGAATAGCCAAGTTCCACCATCACATCATTGCGCACCATATGCAGCCGCATGCGCGCCCAGGCGGCGCCTTCGCTATCGCCCGGATCCGCCACCTTGCGGAGCAGCGCCATCATCTTGAGTTCCTTCAGCGCCACCGCGTTGAAGGAGATTTCATTGACGCGATCAAGAATATCGCGTGCGCTGCGCGGCATGCCGGGGCGGTCAATCGGGTTGATCGGTATCAGGATGGTGTCATCTGATTCCAATTCCGTGACCAAGGGCACCAGGGTGGGATTGCCGGCAAAGCCGCCATCCCAATAGGCATCCCCTTCGATCTCCACCGCCTGGAAAAGCTGCGGCAGGCAGGCGGAAGCAAGCAGCGCCTCCACGCCCAGATCGGCATTGCGGAAAATCCGCGCGCGACCGGTGCGCACATTGGTGGCTGTCACAAAAACCTTGATCGGGCCATTGCGCAGCGCGGTGAAATCAAGGCTATCGGCCAGCACATCAGCCAACGGATTGCCGCCCAGTGATGGCACATCATAGGGGGAGACCATGCGCGCCATCAGATCCATCATCAGAAAGGCGGGCGAGTTATCGAGCGTCCAGCGCCCGAGCATGATATCCACCGGGCCGCGCTGAAACGGGCTGAAGCGCGCCGCTTTTGAGACCTTGCGCCAGAAGCCCTCAAGCGCCTGGCGCGCACCTTCCCGCCCATCCCGTGCATAGCCGCAGGCCATGACGGCGGCATTCATGGCGCCGGCGGAGGTCCCGGAAATACCCTCAATCTCCAGCCAAGGTTCTTCCAGAAGCCGATCCAGCACACCCCAGGTAAAGGCGCCATGCGCGCCGCCACCCTGCAGGGCAAGGTCCACATTGACGGTCTCACGCTTGGTCATTCAAACCTCCTTCAGGCGGGCGCAGCCGGCCAGGATGATGCCTCTGGGCGACATGCCGAGCAAAAACGTCCGATATCAACATGATCAAGATCGGGATGCAGCGCCTGATGCGGCGTAACAGGGCGCTTAATTGACGAGGCGCAGCGGCTTCTTCAAGCCATGCGCCGACTGTTCCTGGCGTGGCACATCATTCCTGGGGCTTTTTCCGGCAGGCACACGCTATCCGCCAGGGGTAAGGCGCGGGGCGTCTTGGCCCGGGGCGCCCTGTCCCACGGCCATTCCCCTTGCGCCAAGGGCGTGCCGCCTGTCCTGCCAAAGGTTAAGAAAAGCTTGGCCCGGCGCATTACCTGATGTAGTCTGTTGACCAAGGCTGGGATGGCAAAGCGAGAACAAGGACCATGATCGAGGTTGGGGGCTTCAAGGCTGCTGATCCATCGCCGATTGCCGCCGGCATCCTTCCGGGCGATCCCGCGCCGCCCTTGGCGCTGCGCTGCCTGCATGAGACCAATCGCCATTTGCCGCCTCAGCAACAATTCGACGCCTGGCGGGAAGCGAATGCAAGCTTTCTGATCCACCACAGCCCGCCCTCTCGTCCCGAAAGCTATGAGGCTGAGGCAACAACCTGGAGTTTTGGGCGCCTTGCCCTGACCAAGGCGGAGACACCTGGCGGCGCCTATAGCCGCACGGCTGAATGCCTGCGCCGGGATGGCCTGGACCATTGGTGCTTTTCCATGGCCTTGCAGGGCAGCCGCGTGCATCGCACGCGTGATCAGATCAGCATGATGCAGCCGGGGCAGCTCATGCTCGATTCCCTGGCACAACCCTTTGAAGTGGCGCGCACGCGGTCTTCCTGGCTGTTCCTTTACCTGCCGCGGGATTTGCTTCCGGAATCGAGCGGGCTTGCGCAGGGTTCGCGCATGCTGAACACGCCCGAAGGCCAGCTATTGGGCGAGCATTTGCGGCTGCTGGCCGCCGAATTGCCGCGCATGAATGCCGCCGAGGCTGAGCGCATGGCTGAAGCAACCCAGGCGATGATCGCGCTTGCCGTGGCCCCCGGTTCGCGCGCTGAGCAGGCGACATCAGGCCCGGTGGCGGCAGCGCAAATCATGCGGCTGCGTGCGCTGATCCGCGCCAATCTGGGCTCGGCCACCTTTGGCCCGGCGCGGCTTTGCCGGCTGGCTAGGATTTCGCGGTCTCAGCTTTACCGGCTGTTTGAAATCCATGGCGGCGTCGCGCAATGCATCCAGCGTGAACGGTTGGCGGCAGCGCATCGCGCCTTATCCAACCCGGCCGATCTGCGCAGCATTTCGGAAATCGGCGAATCGGTCGGGCTGTTTGATCCTTCAAGCTTCAGCCGGATGTTCCGCCGGAGCTATGGTATCTCGCCCCGGGAATTGCGCCTGGCGACAAGCGCGGGGACCCATTCGGCCGGCAGCCAAGTGCCGGCAGCGGCATGGAGTGCGGGAAGCTTCCCCGCCTTGCTGCGGCTGCTTTAGGTCGCGTGGACACTGATCTTCGCCAGAGCAAGTTTGCGGAGAGCATTATGAAAACGCGGCAATTGCCGGCCGCTTTTTTGCGTCCCGCCGAAATTGATTTGGCGTGATCAATCAAGGCTCGGCCTGATCCTGCCGACATTCCCTTGGCTTGTCGAAGTCGGTGTTTGCGTTTTGCGAAAGCCTGTTTGGTAGCATTGAAGCCCGGGGCCTCGGGCGGAAGAATTTGTTCGTCGTCTTGCCGACCAGCGCCCCATAAGATTTGAAAATTCGTGCGGATGGCTAAGCTGGGCTGCTTCGACAGCTGATGAGGCTTTGGCCGCTTTCACCTGATCGCCGCACTATGCCATAGTATGATTTGTCGTTCACTTTGAAGTTACGCTTATGACCGCTACGCTACCGAATGATCCCGCTTGCGTTCAGCTTCATGATATTACCCTTGCGCCCGTGCGGTCGCCACAAGGGCCTTTCGGCCGCCATTTCTTCGGTGCCTTCGATAAGACCGGCCAGTTCATCAAGGATTTTGCCCATCCCTGGTGTGGTGTTGATGAGGTGCCTGGGGGCGCCAATCGCGCGACTTCAGGCAAAGGCCGTCTATGGGGGCGTGGCGATGCATCATGTCGGACATTTCATTCTGGAAGGCCTTTCTCGACTGTGGTTCATGCGGCGTCATCCGGAACTCCCGATCATCTGGCACTGGATTGATCTGCCAATCCCGCACCCGGATGATCGTGGCTGGCAACGCGAATTGATCACCCTGCTTGGGCTGGGCAAGCATCGCCACATCTTTCTGCGCCAGCCCTTATTCGTGGAGCATTTGATTTTACCCTCACCAGGGTTTCGTTCGGGTGAGTTTCTGCACCCATCGCAAAGGGCTGCCCTGGGCTGCGTCACTGGTCCTGCAACAATACCGGGACGGCGCTTATGGCTCTCACGCAGTGCGCTGCCGGATCAATTCGGCCGCGTGGTGGGCGAAAATCAGATTGAGGCGCTTCTTTCCGCCCAAGGCTGGACCATCATACATCCCGAACGGGAAGCCATGCGACGTAGCGCAGAGTTTTTCCATGAAGCCGAGGTCGTTTCGGGCTTCATCGGATCTGCGTTCCATACGCTGCTACTTCATGCGGCGCCGCGGGCGCGGCTGCGTCCGGTTATCCGCCCCGGCATTCCGCTTGATGATTACAGGATGGTCGCGCAAGCCAAACAGCTTGTCTTTCAGCCGATTGAGTTTGCGATGACGGCACTCGACCAAAGGGCAAGTTGGACAAACTTTCGGCTTGAGGCGCCGGCTGATCTCGCAAGGATTCTGACAGAGGCCTGAACAGGCGCGCTGCCTCACCCAATCTCAAACATCCCTTCCACTTCCACCGCCGCATCACCGGGGAGCGAAGGCACGCCAATGGTGGTCCGCGCATGGCGGCCGACATCACCAAACACTTCCACCGCCAGATCGGAAGCGCCATTCATCACCAGCGCGTGCTGGGTGAATTCGGCCGGCGCGGCAATGAAGCCACCAAGCCGCACGACGCGCGTGACGTTATCCAAATCACCGGCAGCGGCCTTCAACTGCGCCAGCAGATTGATGAAGCAAAGCCGCGCCGCTTCGCGCCCGACTTCAATGGAAACGCCCGCGCCCAGCTTGCCAGTATAGGCAATCTTGCCATCACGCACCGGCACCTGGCCGGAAATCACCACCAGCTTTCCGCTGATATTGAAAGGGATGTAATTCGCAATCGGTGCCGCCGGCGTTGGCAATACAATACCAAGGGCAGCAAGTTTCGCTTCGATCTTTCCGGCCATGATTCTGTTCCTTCAAAGGCGCCAATTACGCTGCGGGGCGCAAATGGCGGCGCATGCGCGGCGAAGGATGCGCCGGCAATTCCAAGGGAAGCAAGGGCAGCACCGCTGCGCGCGGTTGCAGCGTTTCTTCTTCCACCGGGTCCGGCAAATCCTCACGCCCCAGATAATCGCGCGCGAGCCGACGAAACGCCCAATCCAGCACGGAAGTCGCGCGGCGAATGCCGGCATCGCCTTCTACCGCGCCGCCATGGCCGGGTGCATAGGCATAGGCATTGACGAAACTCGCCAAAGGCACGCCTTGCGCCAGGCCCAGCGATACGGCCTGCGCCAACGCCTCCATCAAAGCCCGCGTCATCGCCGCTTCGCGTGGGAGGGAGAAGGAAATCTCCCTCAAATGGCCGCGATCATCTTCAATGGCGCGCAGCGCCACGCGATTGCCGGCAATGGCCACGCGCCAGCAGCGATTAACCGGCGCATGGATCGGCCGAGGCGCAGCGCGGCGCGCTTCGGGCACATCAGCAGGGGCCGGCATGGCGGGCGGCGGCGCATCCAGGAAGGGCATCACTGCCGCTTCCATGGCACGCCGCGCCTGCGGGGCCACGGGGGCCAAAAGCCAAGCGGCGTCAACGCCCGCGCGTTCCGCCGCGCGGGTTGGCACCTGCGTCACGCGCCCATCCTCGCCGCGCGCCGGGCGACTGGCGCCTGGTGCTGGCGCAATGCCGGCGCTCTCCGCGCCCAGCAAAGCTTCCACCGCATCAGCGGGGGCCAAGGCAATGCAGCCGCGATGCCGCAAACCCGGCGAAGCCGCCGCCGCTGCCAAGGCCGCGCGGGCTGCCTTGGCCAAGCCTGGGATGGCGGTTTCCTCGGGTGGGGTTGGGCAGATCAGCGCCACGGCATGGCGCGGGCCGAAACGGGTGGCGAGGCGGCCGGATTCCGCCTCAGCCGCGCCGCGCGTCAGGCCGGCAATGGCGGCGGCGACATCGCGCGCCTCATTGCTGTCATAGCCAAGGCCGAAACCGGCCAGCAGCCCGGCCAAATCGGCAAAGCCAAGGCGCAGGCTTTCCACCTTGCCATGGCCCCAAATATCAAGCGTTTGCACCGCAAGCTGACAGGCCGCGCGATAGGCCGGCGCATCAAATCCCCCTGCCCCATCCAGAAAGGCCGGCAGGTTGAGCACAAAACGCCCCTCACCCCGCGCATCGCGCCAGATCTCGGCCCCGGGCGCGCCGCGCCGGGCCAGAATCAGGGAACGCAGGCCAGCGGCCAGGCTTTCCGCCGCATCGGCGCCATCCAGCAACCCAAGGCGCCGCCCGCGGAGCGTCAGGCGTTGAATCCAGGCTTCTGCCACGCTTGGTAGCGTGGCCGGGCCGCCCCCCGGGGCGAGCGCGGCCAGCGCCTCCCCAGCTTCATCTTCCCAAGGCGCGGGAATGGCGACAGCGCGCGGCGGCGAATCAGGATCCGCCCCCGCCTTCAAGCGCCGCAGCGCAACCCCAGCCCAGATGGTTCCGACTATTCCAGCCATGAGGATATGCTAGGCGCGACTCGAAAGCCTGGGAAGGCGTATTTAGTGGTTTTTTGGGGGTCGACCCACAAAATCCTGTGGATAGCTTGGCCAGCGTTTAGCTTTTGCGTGACCCGCGCGGCTGTGCGATTATGCGCGACGTTTCGCTTGCACCGGGAAGCCGCCATGCAGTTGCTCAGTACGCTGTTTATCCGCCTCACCAGCCGCAAGGTTGGGCAGGACCGCTTTGGCAATACCTATTGGGAAGCCCGCAGCCGGCGCGATTCCTATGGCAGACCCATGCGGCGGGTGCTTTTCGCGAAGGAAGTACAGGCCTCTGCCGTGCCGGCGGAATGGTGGGGCTGGCTGCACCACACCACGGAACAACCCCTGCCGGAGGACGCGCCGCGCCGCCCCTGGCAGAAGGAACACCGCCCGAATATGACCGGCACGTCGGAAGCCTGGCGGCCAGTGAACCCGGCGGCGAGCCGCGGCGGGGATTACGAAGCCTGGACGCCGGGGCGCTAGTGGTGCGATCCATGCTGATCTTCCCCGCCCCGGGAATACCCCCGCGCACCACTAGCCGAATGTTTGGCGGGCCGATTCACGCTGCTGTCGGAAACCGACAGCAGCGATCGGACCTTTAGACGGCCCGTCTCATGCAAAAGCGCTCCATTGCGGAAATCCTGACCGGCTTGGTGGTGCTGGCCGTTGCGGCCAGCTTCCTTGGCTATGCTGTCACCAGCACGGGGCGCAGCTTTTCCGGGCCGGGCATGAACCTGACTGCCAAATTCGATCGCATCGATGGGTTGGGCCAGGGCGCCGATGTGCGCATTGCCGGCGTGAAGGTTGGGCAGGTGGTGGCGCAGCGGATTGACCCCGAAAGCTTCCTTGCGGTGCTGACACTCCGCGTTGATGCCGGTCTCAAGCTGCCGCATGACACCTCGGCCGAGATTTCGAGCGAAGGGCTGCTCGGCGGCAAATATGTCGCGCTGGTGCCGGGTGGCGATACACGGATTTTGCGTGAAGGCAGCGAGATCACCATGACGCAAAGTGCGATCAATCTGGAAAGCCTATTGGGGCGGTTCATCTTCTCGGCGGGTGAGAGCAATCAGCGCGGCAATCAGGAAAACGCGCCGGCCGCGCCGCGATGAAGGCGCTGCCCAAGCCGCCTGCCGCCTGGCCTGGGGCGGATGGCAAGCCTGTGTCCTGCAATGAAAAGCTCAAGATGCTTGCGGAAAACCACACGGAAGCGGCGACGGTGCTGCGCGATGTGTTTGAAGATGCCGTGTTGATGGGCGTGGATGAAGCGGCGATGCGCGGGATTTTGCAGGAGATGATCGCAGCCTTGCCAAGCCCGAAGCGCGGCGCATGAAACGGCTTTTCGGCTTGGCACTGCTTTGCCTGCCAAATCTGGCGCAGGCGCAGGAATGGGTGCCGCGGCAACAGGCGCGCATTCAGGCTTTGGATAAGGTGACAGCGCGCGTGACCGTACTGGAAGGCCGCGTGGGGGAAAGCCTGCGCTTTGGGACTCTCAGCATCCGCATCGGTGCCTGCCATGCGCGCCCGCCGACCGAGGTGCCCGATTCCGCCGCCTGGTTTGAAATGACCGACAGCCGCGCCCCGCAGGGCAGCCCGCCCGCGTTTCGCGGCTGGATGTTCGCTGATGCGCCGGGCGTGAATATGCTTGAACACCCCGTTTATGATGTACGGATCTTGAGCTGTCGGTAGGCCGCCTTTCTGAAACCCGCTTGGCGCCTTATATGAGCGTTTGCTTTGGAAAGGCCTCGCCATGTCCTCTGCCAGTATTCGCTCGTTTTTTGATGAGGCGACCAATACGGTCAGCTATCTGATCTTTGACCCCACGACCCGCCAAGGCGCGGTAATTGATCCCGTGCTGGATTGGGACCATCGCAGCGGGGAAGCGGATACGCGTTCTGCGGACCAATTGATTGAAGCCGCCCGGCAGGAAGGGATCACGATTGCGCTGATTCTGGAAACCCATGCCCATGCGGATCATCTGACCGCGGCGCCCTATATCAAGCAGCGCTGCGGCGGGCAGATCGCGATTGGCGAACACATCAAGGATGTGCAGCGCATCTTCCGCCCTGTCTTCGCGGCTGAGGATGTGAAGCCCGAAGGTGGCGATTTTGATCTTCTGCTGCGTGATGGGGAACGCCTGAAACTTGGCGCCATGGAAATCGAGGTACTCCATACGCCGGGCCACACCCCGGCCTGTGTCTGTTATCGGATCGGCGATGATGTTTTCGTCGGCGATACGCTGTTCATGCATGATTACGGGACGGCACGCGCGGATTTTCCGGGTGGTGATGCCAGGGTGCTATTCCGTTCCATCAAGCGCCTGCTTGCGCTGCCGCCCGCAACCAGGCTTTGGATGTGCCATGATTATAAGGCGCCGGGGCGCGATGATTACGCCTGGCAAAGCACGGTGGCCGAACAGCGCGCGCATAACCCGCATGTGAAGGATGGCGTGACCGAGGATGAATTTGTCGCTTTCCGCCAGGCACGTGATGCGAAGCTGGCGGCGCCCACGCTGCTGCTGCCCTCGATCCAGGTGAATATTCGCGCCGGGCGCTTCCCGGAGGCTGAGAGCAATGGCGTGCGTTATTTGAAAATACCGGTGAAGGCGCGCGCCGGGCTCGCGTGAAGCTTTGGCTTGCGGGGGCCTTCCCCTTTATGCTTGGTGGAAACGGTAAATTGATTGCTGGGAGAGCGACGCAGATGATGAGACGGTTTTTCCTTGGTGCATCCATGGGCTTTGCCTTGGCCGCACCGGCCATCGCCCAAGGCCTGCCCGATCGGCCAATCACGCTGGTGAGTGGCTTTGCCCCCGGCGGTTCGACTGACATCACCGCGCGCCTGCTGGCGGAGCGCATGCAGGCGCATATGGGGGCCAATGCGCGCGTGGTGGTGGAAAACCGCCCCGGCGCTTCCGGGACTGTCGCGGCAGAGTGGCTGCGTCGGCAGCCCGCCGATGGCACGGTGCTGATGTTGAATGAGGCATCATCCCATGCGTTGATTCCCGCTGCCATGCAGGGTGGCACACGCTATGACCCGATTGCCGATTTCAGTCATATCGCCATTGCCGCCAATGGTCCCTTGATCCTGGTCTCGGCGCCGAATTTCCCCGCGGCTAACGCGGCTGAGGCAGTGGCGAAGCTGCGCGCCGGGCCGCAGGATAACATGCCCTATGCGTCATCCGGCGTGGGATCCATGCCGCATTTTGCGGCTGAGGCGGTGGCGGTATCCTTGCTGCTCGGCGGGAAGTTTTCGCATGTGCCGTATCGTTCCGGCGGGCTGATGGTGGAATCCATTGCGCGCGGCGAAACGGCCTGGGGTGTTGCCGTACTGGCTTCCGCTGCCGCACAGGTGCGCGATAATCGCGTGCGCGGCATTGCGATTACGGGCCTTGAGCGCTTCCCGGCCTTCCCGGATATTCCGACGCTCGCAGAATCCGGCATGCCCGGTTTTGACATTGGCAATTGGTTCGCCGTGGTGGGGCCGCCGCGCATGCCGGAAGGGACCGTGACAGCGCTGAATCGTGCGATCAATGCCGCGCTTGCTGATCCGCAATTGCGGGAACGCTTCCTGATTGCCGGGATTTCGCCCTGGACGCGGCCCAATACGCCCGCCGATGCGCGCGCCTTTTTTCAGGCAGAGCTTGCGAAGTTCAAGGGTGTTGTGGAACGCACCGGCGTGAAGATGGAGCAGTGAGCATAACGGGCGCCTGATGATCGTTCAGGCGCCCTTTTTATTTCAGTCCTTCGGCGGTAGATGGAGCGCCACCACTTCGCCCCCCTGCCCCGCCACTTCGGGAAAGCGCCGCCGCACATCCGGATCATGCCCCGGAATCACGCGGCTATCATCGCCACCCGCAAGCTTCTTTGCCGCGCGCCAGCCGGCTGCCATCGCCCCCAGATCGAAAATGATCGGGAACGGATTGCCGCTGAGCGCATTGGCGTAGAAATGCATGGCGTCGGACGCCAGCACCACCGGCCCACGCGCGGTTTGCACGCGCACCACCTGAAGCCCGTCCGAATGCCCGCCAACGCGATGGACAGATACGCCCGGCGCCACTTCGCCATCGCCATCATGAAACACGACGCGATCCGCATAAAGCGCCTTCACCATGGCAACCACATGCGCGGCCTCAAAAGGCAGGCGAATGGCATGCACACACATGTGCCGGCCGGTTGCGAAGTGCATTTCGCGTTCCTGCAAATGGAATTTCGCACCTGGGAACATGCCAAGGGAGCCCGCGTGATCATAATGCAAATGCGTGATGATCACATCCGATACCTTGGCGGCATCCGTGCCCATGGCCTTCAGGCTATCGCGCACATTGCGCGCGATGGTGCGCCCACGGGCCGCGGCGGTTTCCTCATCAAAACCGGTATCAACCACAATTTCCCGCCCATCCGGCGCGCGCAGCAACCAGATGAAGTAATCAAGCGGCATGGCTTCATGCGCATCGGGCACGGGCAACAGGAAATTCGTCTGCGCCGTGCGTTCATGCCGCCCGTAGCGGATGGCATAGGCTTCCCAATTCATGATTCCTTGTTCCCCCCCAGCACAGTGCCGGTCATTTGTTCCAGCATTTTCGCAAGCGCGGTGTGATCAACCCCCGGCCCAAGCGATGTTGACGCCGCGAGCCACATTTCCCGACAAAGTGCCGAAAATGGCGCGGGCGTTGTGGTTTCACGCCCCACTTCAAGCGCGATGGACAGATCCTTCACCATCAGATCAAGCCCAAACCCAGCATCGAAGCGACGCGACAGCACATATTCCTTGAACTTCTTTTGCGTGGAATTGTTCATGCCGGATGAGGCATTCAACACATCCACCATCATCGTCGGATCAAGCCCGAAGCGCTGGCCGATCAGTAGCGCCTCAACGCCAATCAGATAGCCGCCGGCCGAAACGAGATTATTCAGCGCCTTCATCGCCTGCCCGGCGCCGATATCGCCACAGCGATAGATGGATGTGCCCATCGCCTTCAGCACTGGCTCGGCACGATCAATCTCCGCCGCCGGACCGCCCACCATGATGGCAAGCTGACCCGATTTGGCGCGCGGCACACCACCGGAGACCGGGCAATCAATCATCGCCACACCATGGCCTTCCAGCATCGCGGCGATCTCTCGCGTGCGGCCTGGCTGGCCGGATGTCATGTCAATCACCAGCATGCCAGGCTTGAGCGATGGCAGCATGGCTTCCACCGCTTCACCTACCTGCTTGCTGGTCGGCACAATCATCACCACGCAATCGGCGCCGCTTGCGGCTTCCGCCGGCGTTGCAGCGGCTTTCGCGCCGGTTTCGGTCGCGAAGGATGCGGCGCGGCCTGGCAGCACATCACAAACCGTCACGTCAAAGCCGGCCTTCACCAGATTGGCCGCCATGGGCCATCCCATATTGCCGATGCCAGCGAAGGCGATGCGCTTCAATGCAGCCGACATCACTTCTTCCCCGGAATGGCGCCTTCGGCGATCAGCACCTCATGCGCTGCCTTGAAGGCATCAAGCCCGGCGGGAATGCCGCAATAGGCAGTGGCATGCAGAAGCGTCGCCTTGATTTCATCCACCGTAATGCCGTTATTCAGCGCGCCTTTCACATGCAGCTTCACTTCCGGAATTTTGCCAAGCGCGGTCAGCATTGCCAGGTTCAGCAGCGAACGCGTCTTGCGGTCCAGCGTGGGATCGCCCCAGGCCCAGCCCCAGGCCCAGGCGGTCGTGGCGCGCTGGAAGGACATCATGAATTCATCGGCCTTCGCCATGGACGAATCCACATATTCCGGGCCCAGCACCGCACGGCGGATGGGCAAACCCTTGTCGAATAGCGCCTGATCATCGGACATTCTTATGCTCCTTCATGGATTGGAAGGGGCAAGCTGGCGCGATGGCGCTGGGCGGTCAACCGGGGCAGGTTGCGCGTAAGCTATTCAGCCTTTTCCGGTTCATACCAGGGCCAGCGCTGCTTCACGACTGGGCTATCCGGCGCATAGGCAATGCAGGTGCCAATCAGCGCCGGCCTTACCTTTTTTTCATCCACTGCCTCACCGGCGGCACGGCGGGCTTCGGCCTGTTCAAGTTCACGCTGGCGGCGCACGGGGTAGAGGGTTTGGAAGGCAACCGTACCCATCTGGCCAATCACTTCACGCAAATGCGTGCAGCCATGAATGCCGCCGACGCGTTCATTCACCGCGCGCACAAAACCAGGCCCGATCTTGAGACCCGCGAGCCGCGCGAAATTGGGTGCCGCAGCCGGGCAAACATCATAGGGTGTGAAATCGGATGCGGCTTCGCAGGACAGCACGTCAAAATCCTCATTGATGGTCATGCGGATCCACATGCCATGCAACGCCTCACCGGGTTCAATCCAGCCGCGGCCTTCATTGTTGAAGCCGTAGCTTTTGGTGTCCACCAGATGGGCTTCGATATCGAAAAGCCCGTCCTTGCGCTGATAGCCGCGCAATTGGATGTCGCGCAGATGAAGCAGATTACGTTCGGCGGGGTTAGAAAGAGGCATGATGTATGGTCCGGTTACGCTGCACTGCGGCAGGTTATTGCCACGCGGCGCGCCGCAAGGCCAGATCAGGCAGCAGCGAGGCGGATGGTGCCGTGCAGGGATTGACCATGCCCCAACAGTCGCATGGGGGCGGCGGCGGCCAGTGCCGGGCGATTGGGCGCATCGGGCATGTGGCTGACGGGCTCCACGCAGATGATCGGCTGCGCTGCCGGGGCATAGACCTGCAGGCCCGCAGCGAAATCACCCGTGGCAGTGAGCGTGATGGTGCCGGCTGGCGTGGTGAGGCGCGCCACGCCATCCCAACCGGCGAAGAAATTATCGAGGCCGATCAGCGGAGCCTCAGCCGCCGCAATGCCGGTGCATGGCGTGAGGCTTTCCGGCAGGCCGCGTTCAGAATGATTGGCGCGTTGCGTGGCACTTAGATGCAGGGAGGTCGCAGCACTACGGATGAACCAGGGATGCCAGCCCATGCCATAGGGTACGGGCGCGGCGCCTTCATGCCGCAGGGTCATTTCCATGAGCAGACCATCGGTATCAAGCGTTAAGACTAACTGCGCCGTGTAGTCGAAAGGGGCGAAGTTCACGCGCTGTTGCAAAACGGCGTGATCCGCCTTTGCGAAGATCACCTCCCAGAGCAGATCGCGCGCTAGCCCGTGAATGGCGGTGCCTTCCGCGGTGCGATTGATTGGCATGGCGTGTCCGGCGATGCGCCCTGCATCCAGCCGATTGGCCCAGGGCAGCATCCAGAAGGCGCCGTAAGCGCCAGGATGGCGCGCGCCTTCAGGGGCTGGCACAAGAATGTCGTGGCCGCACCATTGCAGGCTTGCAAAAGCCGCGCCCTGTTCCGGGCAGATCAGCGCCTGCCAATCACCGCAGTACAGCTTCATTCCGACGCGAAGTGATCCCGCGGAGAGGGCGCGCCGCGGGAATACTCAATCGCGGTATAGGCACCACCCTGATAGCGTTCGGAGACAGGATCGGCGGTGATGCCCTCGAGCTCCGCCCGCCAGGCTTCGGCATTGTCTTGAGGCACCCAGCCAATGCGCGCGCGATGATCCTCTCGCCAATAGCCGGTCGGGTTATTGGATTGACCCCAAATCACCGCATGGCCGGTTCTCTCCGCCAGCACACAGCATTCAATCAGCCGCGTGAGATCGGGATAGGACAACCAGGTGGAAAGCATGCGCCGATCCAAGGGCTTCGGCTGGCAGGAACCGATGCGGAGGTTGATATTCTCAACCCCATGCTTGTCCCAATACATCCGCCCCATCATCTCGCCATAGACTTTGGAAATGCCGTAATAGCCATCGGGGCGGAAGGCGCAATCCGCATCCAGCTTCGCATCATTGCCGCGCGGGCGTTCATGAAAGCCAATGGTGTGATTGGAACTGGCGAAGATCACCCGCGCGCCTTCGCGCCTTGCGGCCTCATACACATGATAAAGCCCGCGCAGATTGGGGCCGAGTATTTCCTCGAAAGGGCGCTCAACACTTACGCCACCGAAATGAAGAATGGCACCGCAGCCTTCCGCCTGACGGAGCAACGCCACACCATCATTCAAATCCGCCTGCACAAACCGCGCGTTTGGTGGCAGCGGATCAGGAAAGGGCGCAATATCCGTCAGGCGTAGCACCCAGCCAAACGCGCCTAGGCTTTGCGTGAGATGCCGGCCGAGCGCGCCGGAAGCGCCGGTCAGCAGTACGGGTTTGGTGGGCGCGGTCATGCCATCAGCCTCCATAGCCAAGCAGCAGGCGCGGCAGCGTGAGTGACATGGCCGGCCAATAGGTGGTGAGAATAAGCGCGAGCAGGATGGCGCCATAAAAGGGCCAGATGGTGCGCATGACCTGTTCCATGGATATTCGGCCAATCGCGCAACCAACAAATAGCACCGCACCAACCGGTGGTGTGGTCAGCCCAAGGCCAAGGTTCATCATCATCACCATGCCGAATTGTACCGGGTCAACGCCAATAGCGGTCACCACCGGCAGGAAGATCGGCGTCGTTATCAGGATGAGTGCCGCCATATCCATCACGCACCCCAGCAGCAGCAAGCACACGTTGATCAGCAGCAGGATGACGATGGGATTGGCGCTGATGGCGAGCATCCCTTCCGTCAGCAATTCCGGCAGGCGATACATCGCGAGCAGCCAGGCAAAAGCGGTTGCCGTGCCGACGAGTAGAAACACCACTGATGTAGTGCGCACACTGGCTTTCACCGCAATCAGAAAATCCGGCCAGGACAGGTTGCGATAGACCAGCAATGTCACCACCAGCGCCCAAATGGCACCAAAGGCCGCACTTTCCGTGACCGTGAAAACACCGGACAGCACACCACCCAGAATGATCACGGCCGTCAGCAGCCCGGGCAGCGCATCAATGAAGGTCCAGAACAAATGCCGAAACCCGGCCCAGCCTTCAGAGGGATAGCCGCGCCGCACCGCCATGACATAGGCGGCGATGCCAAGGAAAAGGCACATCGTGATGCCTGGCACGATACCCGCGATGAACAGCGCACTCACGGAAATGCCACCACCCGCCGCCAGCGAATAGAGAATCATATTATGGCTCGGCGGAATTAGAATGCCCGCAATGCTGCTGGTGACGGTGAGTGACACCGCATAATCCACGCCATACCCCTTGGCCTTCATTGCCGGGATCAGAATGGTGCCAGTGGCCGAGGTATCCGCCACGGCAGATCCGGAAATTCCGCCAAACAGCATGGAGGTTGAAACATCCACCATGCCGAGGCCGCCGCGCATCCAACCAACACAGGCGGAAGCCAGCGCCACCAGGCGGCGCGCAATGCCGCCATGAAGCATGATCTCGCCAGCAAAAATAAAAAAGGGAATGGCGAGCAGGGAGAACATGCTCATGCCACTCGCCATCTGCTGAAAGGCAACGGCGGGGTTCAGCCCTTCATAAAGGAATCCCACAACAGCCGCGATGCCAAGGCAGAAAGCCACAGGCACACCAGCCATGACACCCAAGGCGAAAACCGCGAAAATCAGAAAAAGCCCTGGTTCCATCTGCCTATTCCAAAAAGGCCGCAGCGGGGCCACGTTTTTCCCGCGCCTCTGGCACAAGAATATCGCGTAGCACCTGCTCTAACGCAAACAACGCCATCAGCGCGCCGCCGAGCACCATGGGCGCATAAGTCCAACCCTGGCTGATGCCGAGCAAGGGGATGCGGAAATTTGCAACCATTTCCACCAATTCCCAGGACCAGATCGCCATGCCAAGGCCAAACAAGCCCACCAGCGCATCACAACCCACCGCAATCCAGCGCTGCGCTGCACCCGGCAGGGCTTCGCGCAAGCCAAGCACCGAAAGATGAAAGCGTTCCCGCACACCCACTGCTGCCACTGGCATGGCAATGCACAGAATGGCGAGTGTCGCACCGCGTTCGATCCAGGTTGGCGTGTCATTCAGCACATAACGGCCAAATACGAGCCAACCCATCATCACCACCAACGCGACCAAAGCCGTGCCCGCAAGTGCAATGGTCACACCCGCCATCACATCCAAGACGCGCGCAAAAACCGCAAGTGGCGCGGGCAAATCGCCGCGCCGCCGCGTTTCACCCAAGCTCACCGCGTTTCACGAATACGCTTGAGCAGATCCGCCATGCGCGGGGCCGAAGCATATTTGGCATAAACGGGTTCCATCAGCGCCTGCCAGGGGCCACGATCCGCAACCTCAATCACGGTAGCACCTCCAGCGACCACGCGATCGCGTGAGGATTTTTCACGCTCCGCCCAAAGCTGGCGTTGCAGCACCGCGCTTTCACGCGCGGCATCGCGCAGAATGGCGCGCTCAGCGTCATTCAAGCGCTGCCAGCGCTGGCGGCTGACGGCCAGGATTTCCGGCACATTGGAATGTTCCGTGGTGGTGTAGAATTTCGCCACTTCGAAATGCCGCGTGCTTTCATAGGATGGCCAATTATTCTCCGCGCCATCAATCACGCCGGATTGCAGGCTGGTAAAGACCTCACCGAAGGGCAGCGGTGTCGGGTTGGCGCCCATGGCGCGCATGATGTCAATCCAAAGATCCGATGTCTGCACACGGATTTTCATGCCGCGCACATCGGCTGGCGTGCGCACCGGGCGTACCGTATAGATGCTGCGTGCCCCAGCATCATACCAGGCAAGGGTGATGATGCCGATCGCTTCCAGATCGCGCGCGATATCCTCCCCAATCGCGCCATCCACCACGCGGTGGCTATGGCCGACATCACGGAACAGGAAGGGCAGAGTCAGGATCGCTGTCGAAGGTGCGAGGTTGTTCAGCGGCGAAAGATTGAAATTGGCGAAGTCAATCGTGCCAAGGCGCATCTGCTGAATGGCTTCATCCTGCTGGCCAAGCTGTGCGGAATGGAAGGTGCGCATGCGAATGCGGTTATTGGTGCGCTGGCCGACCAGCTCCGCAAAGCGGTCCATGCCGCGGCCATTCGGGTAATCGGCGGCATGGATATTCCAGCCGCGCCATTCCTGCGCCGTTGCCTGGCCAGGCGCGAAGGCCAACAGCGAAAGCGCGGCCGCAGCCACGGCGCCCAGCAAGCCACGGCGGCGGGGTTTTGAGAGCAAGGACATGATGTTTCCTCCAGCCGGGCGGTCCTGGCCGCCCTGTTCTTGGGTTTGAATGGCTGATCCTGGCCGGATGGCCGCGCGCCCGTCAATGCAAAAGCCGAGGCGGCCGCTCGCCGCCGGGCGGGGATTGGCCTTGGCGGCGCTTCAGGTCATGATTTCAGGCGCAACCCCCTCAGCATCGGATGTCGCCCATGCCCAAGACCGTGATTGAAGCCGCTGCCGCGCTCGCCGCCGGGCGTACCAGCGCTGTCGCTTTGGTCGAAGATGCGCTGGCGCGCATCGCCGACCCTGCCGAAGAAGGCAGCCGCGCCTTCATGATGGTGCATGGGGATGCAGCCCGCGCTACTGCAGCCGCCATGGATTCGCTCCGCAAGGTGGGCCGCGCACCAAGCCCCTATGCCGGCATCCCGATCAGTGTGAAGGATTTGTATGATGAGGCGGGCGTCACATCGCGCTCGGGCTCGGTCGTGCTGAACGGCGCAGCGCCGGCGAAGGCGGATGCGCCAACCGTGCGGCGCCTGCGCCGCGCCGGCCTTGTCGTGATTGGGCGTACCAATATGGTCGAATTCGCCTTTTCCGGACTTGGCGTAAACCCGCATTACGGCACGCCAAAAAGCCCCTGGGATCGCGCAACGGGCCGCTTGCCAGGTGGGTCTTCTTCAGGCGCAGGTGTGGCGGTGGCGGATGGCATGGGCTTTATCGCGCTTGGCACCGATACGGGCGGTTCCTGCCGCATTCCGGCTGCGCTTTGCGGTGTTGTTGGTTGGAAGCCCACGGCAAAGCGTGTGCCAATTACGGGCATTTTGCCGTTATCACCTTCACTCGATTCCGCAGGGCCTTTGGCACGCAGCGTTGCGGATTGTGCGCTGATTGATGGCTTCATGGCAGGCGAGGAAGCGCCCACGCCCCCTGCCCCGCCTGCGATGCAAAGCCTGACTTTTGCCCTGCCGCGCGGCACCTATTTGACCGATGGCATGGATGGCCATGTCGCTGCGGCTTTTGAAAAGGCATTGCGCAAGCTTTCACTTGCGGGTGCGCGCATCATCGAAATTGACCTGCCAGAGCTGGCGGAAATTCCACAAGTCACCGCCGCTGGTGGCTTCCCAGCAAGCGAGGCCTTGGCCTGGCATCGACGGCTGATTGCGGAAAAGGCGGATGCCTATGATCCGCGCATCCTGAAGCGCATCCGGCGTGGAGAAGGCATGTCAGCCGCTGATTATGTTGATCTGGTCAATGCGCGTGCGCGCATCATCGCGAGTGTCGCGCCGCGCACCGCGCCTTTTGATGCGCTGATCTGCCCAACCTGTCCGCTGATCCCGCCCGCCATCGCGGAAGTTGAGGAGGAAAAGGAATACAACCGCATCAATATGCTGCTGCTGCGCAATACGAGTGTCGGCAATTTCCTCGATCGCTGCTCGATCAGCCTGCCCTGCCATTCGCCGAGTGAAGCGCCGGTTGGACTGATGCTGACCGGCGCACATGGCGCAGACCAGCATCTATTCGCGGTATCGGCGGCGGTTGAGGCGGTGCTGGCGGCGTGAGGGCGCCGAGCTTCGGGTCGCTGCATAACGGCCCCGCACCGGAACAGGGCGCTGAAAGTTTTGTGGAATTGGTGCGCGCCGGCAGCGCGCGCGTGGAACGCATCGCATCCCGCTCGGTGATCAATGGCGATTGGTATGAACAGGCTTGGCCTGAATTCATACTGCTTGTCGCGGGCAGCGCAGCGCTGGAATTCGCTGATGGCGCCACACGCGAACTGAAGCCCGGCGATTGGGCATTATTGCCTGCGCAATGCCGCCACCTCGTCGCCTGGACCGATCCCGCAAACGAAACGATTTGGCTTGCAGTACATTTGCCGCGAGGCTGAAGCGCGCCTCAGCCCTTTTTCTTATCCCCCGGCAGATCAATGCCCGTAATCGCCTGCCAGATGCGAATGACAAAGCCATCATCCGCACCGCCCTGGCCCATGGCGCGTGCGGCGGTGAAAAGCTGCTGCGCTTGCGCGGCCAAGGGCACCGGGAAATTCAGGCCGCGCGCCATGTCATTCACCAGGCCAAGGTCCTTGACGAAAATCTCCACCGCGCTGCGCGGTGCGTCATCACCGGTCAGCACACGCGCCATGCGGTTTTCAAACATCCAGGAATTGCCCGCAGCACTGGTCACCACATCATAAAGCGCCTGCGGATCAGCACCGGCCCGAATGCCAAGCGCCATTGCCTCGGCCGCCGCGGCGATATGCACGCCGGCCAGCAATTGATGCACCACCTTCACCGTGGCGCCGATGCCGATCTCGTGACCCAGGCGCCAGACTTTCGTGGCGATGGCATCCAGCACTGGCGCAGCCTTGGCGAAGGCGGCTTCGCTGCCGGCACCCATCACCGTCATCTCACCCGCACGCGCCTTGATTGCGCCACCAGACACTGGCGCATCCAGATAAAGCAAGCCTGCGGCTTCCGCCTTGGCCGCCAGCGCACGCGCTGCATCCGGCGCCATGGTGGCGGAGGAGATAATCACGCCGCCCTTCGCCATGCGCGGGGCCGCACCATCAGCGCCGAAAATAGCCGCTTCGGTTTGCGCGGCATTGACCACCAGCACCACCAGCGCTTCCATGCCTGCCGGCAATTCGCTTGCCTTCGCGACCGCTGCGCCACCGGCGGCGATGAATTCATCATGTGCGGCGGCGCGGGGATCGCACCCCGTCACCTGCAAGCCTGCGCGCAATAGGCTGAGCGCTGCGCCCATGCCCATGCTGCCCAAACCAATTACCCCTACACGCATTACCGACTTCCTTTTCAAAACAGCGCGCGCAGCACCTGCACCAGCGCCGTGATTACCAGCAGCACCAGGACAATACGCTGCAATGTGTGCATAGATGGCATGGCAAAACCCTATCCAACGCGGAACGCTAAAGTCACGCCATGTGCGGCCGCCGGCGCCACGGCAATGCCGCCGCCAGGTATGGCGCTGAAGGGCAGCCCTGCCTTGGTCAAACAGGCTTGCGCCACCGCCAGATCAGCAACCGTGATGCCAAGCGTCACCGGCCCCGCATCGGGCAGCCCGGCCAGATCAAGCGCGCCATAACGTGCTGCAAGTGCCGTGCGGTTCAATACAATGATCGGCGCGGCACTGGTTGGCACACGCAGCACGCCATCACCAATCATTTCAGCCTTGCTGTCCAGCAATTTGGCAATGGAAGCGGCGACCGAAGCAGGGTCAGCGGCCAAAACCTCAAGTCCGGTCAGGCCTTTTGCGGTATTCGCATGCGTCATGCTGCCGGGCACCCAAGTGGCGCCGGGGGTCAAATGCTGGCAGGCGAAAATCCGCAAACCAGGCGCCACTGGATCAACCAAATGGAAGGTATCGAAGCGCGTTTCGGTGCGCGTACCATCCGGCATATCAACGGGCCTGCCAAAACGCATCACCGGCATGGTTGGAATGCCGCGCGCCGCGACCTCAGCCGCGCCTTTCTCGGCATCATGCGCGCGCATGGCAATGGCGGTCATGCCTTCGCGTGTTTCCAAAACCACGCGCCATTTGGCGTTCGCTTCCGTGGGTGTCAGCACGCCCAGAATTTCGAAGTAATCCTTCTCCAGCATCACGCAATTATTGCCGGTGCCCATATGGGCGGAATGTACGCCACGCGGCGCCACGGTGAAGCCGGCACGCGCAAAAGTCTCAGCCGCCTTGTCCAAATCCCTGACCAGCACAACGCAATGGTCAATGCCGCCGACATGTTCCAGCATGGTTTCCCCCTCAGCCCGCCACGGGCACAAGCCGCGTCAGCCGCGGCGGGTTTTGTTCCGACAAGAATATGCTGCCATCGGGCGACAGCCACATGCCATGCGCACCATTCAACACCGGGCGGCAGCGCCCAATCAGCGTGCCATCCTGCGCCAACAGCGAAAGCCGCGGCACTTGATCCGTGACATAAAGCGTGCCCCCAGGCCCGCCATGCACCGACATGGGCTTGTGATGATCTGCCCAATCCGCGAGCCATTCGCCATCACTGGTGAAAACTTGCACGCGATTGTTTTCACGATCCGCGACAGTCACGCGGCCATCAGGCAGCACCCAAACGGAATGCGGCGTGGAGAATTCGCCAGGCCCAGACCCAGGCCGTCCCCAATGGCCCATCGGGGTGCCATCCGCGCTGAAGCGATGCACCACCGATGCGCCATAGCCATCCGCGACATAAATCGATCCATCTGGCCCGAAGGCGACATCACAAGGCGCGTTGAAGGGCTCACCAGGACAATGCCGCTTGCCGAGCCCACCGAGCCTTTTGCCGTGACGATCGAAGATGATGATTTCCTGCGCGTCGCGATCCACGACAAAAACGCGCCCATCAGGATGGACAGACAGCATATGGCCATCTGCCACTTCATCCCCTCCCCAGGCGGCGATGCGCTTGCCATCGGGGGAGAGCACCACAACGGCAGGGCCCGCCGCATCCGCATAGGGGTCTTGCCGCAGCTGGCAATAGACATTGCCATCCGCATCGCAGGCCACATCGGAAGGCGCACCCACACCCATGGGCACATCGCCCCAAGGGCGTTCGATGCGATACAGCGTCTTGGCAAGACGCACATGCAATACATGGCGGGTCATGCGGTATTCCCTGATGCTGCGCCATCATGCCTGAAGTCGCGCATGGCGTCGAATACCGTCACGCGTTTTGGGGCTTGGAAGGCCGGGCGTTACGCTTTACCTACAGCGTCATGGCCAAGGACCCGCTGGCGACCCTGCAAAAACTCCGCCGTCTGGAAGCCCAGGCGGAACGCCGCGCCTTGGCTGAAAGGCTGGCCGCCGAAGCCGCCGCAGAACGAGCCCTGCATGCTGCCAAACAGGCGCTGCGGCAGGAAAGTTCGGAAGGGCTGAACCCGCAGCTTGGTGCCTTTATCCAGAAGGCGCTGGATGATCGCGCTGCGGCCGAGGCGGAAAAGGAACGCGCGCGGCAGGAAACCGATCGGCAGCGTCAGATTCTGGCCGATGCGCGCGCCGCCGAACGCGTGGTGGAAAAGCTTCGCGAAAACCGCGCGGCCGAGGCAGCGCGGGATGAAGCGCGCCGCCAGCAAAACCTGATGGATGAGGCAGCGCGCAAGCCTGGCTGAAAGCCTACCGCCCCTTGAAGACCGGCTTGCGTTTTTCAGCAAAAGCGCGCTGCGCTTCACGCGTATCTTCCGTGCGCGACAGCGCTGCCGTTTGCGTCTGTTCGTAGCGGTACCCCTCTGACAGCGGCAGATATTCCGTCAGCGTAAAGCCACGCTTCGCCGCTTCCACCGCCAGCGGCACCTTGGAGGCGATCTCCGCCGCCATGCCCTGCGCCGTTGTCAGCAATTGATCCTGCGGCACGCAGGCGGAAGCGACATTCATGCGATAAAGATCAGGCCCGTAAAAGCGCCGCGCGGTATAGAGCATCAACCGCGCATTGGATTGCCCAAAATGGCGCAGCACATGGCGCACACCGCCGGCAAGGCCGACCTCAACTTCTGTCATGGACATGAAACTGTCTTCGGCGACCACAATGATATCGCAGACCAAGGCAAGCACGCAGCCCGCACCAATGGCGGCGCCATTCACTGCCGCAATCACTGGCTTGCCGCATTCCATGACACAATCAAAGCCCGCGCGCACCAGGCGGTTATGGCGCGGGAAGGCTCCTTGCCGCGTCACATCCGGCCTGTCCTTTAAGTCTGCCCCGGCCGAGAAATTCCGCCCCTCACCGGTCAGCACAATCGCGCGCACTTCCGACATTTCGTGGAAGGTGTCGAAGATGCGCGTGATTTCATCGCGAAAGGCACTATTCTGCGCATTCACGGGCGGGCGCGCAATCATCACGGTCGCGACGTGATCGGTGATACTGACCTTGAAGGATTGCAGATCGGGAAAGGGGTTCATTGGCTACTCCAACAACAGGCATTCAAAGTGGTTTCAGGGGTAGCGGCCTCTCAGCCGATGGAAAGCCCGGTCGCGGCGACAATGCGCCCCGCGACTTCCCGGTCCTTCGCAATCACCGCCTGATAGGCGGCGGGAGAGGAGATCACGGGATCCGCCCCGGTCGCTTCCAAGCGCGCCTGAATGGAAGGGTCCTTCAGCGCGTGATGAATAGCCGAGACAAAGCGATTTTGCGCCACTTCCGGCGTGCCGGCCGGCGCAAAACATCCGGTCCAGGACACCAGATCATAGCCGGGAAAGGTCTCGGCAATGACAGGGATTTGCCGCAGGCTTGCTTGCCGTTCTGCAGCGGTGCTGGCCAGCAAAGTGGTGCCGCGTTCCACCGCGGGCCGCAGGCTGGAATAGGAGATGATGCCCGCATCCAACCGCCCACCCGCCAATTCGCGCGCCACATCGGCGCCGCCGCGATAGGGGATATGTTCCAGCTTGATGCCGGCCATCAATTGCAGCAATTCGCCCATGAAATGGCCGATATGTGCGACCCCCGGCGTCCCATAGGTGATCTCACCAGGCCGGCGCTTGGCTTCCGCGACAAACCCCGCCAGATCACGCGCCGGAAAGCCCGCGCGCACGCCAAGCATATAGGGCTGCGTCGTCACCTGCACTACGGGAATGAAGGCCGTGGTATAGTCAATCGGCAGGCTACGGCTCACCAGCGGCAGGGTCGCGAAAGTCGCGCCTTCGAACAGGAAGGTGTGCCCATCAGCGGGGCTTTGCGCCACGGCCATGGCGCCGATCGAACCCGATGCGCCGGTGCGGTTTTCGATGATGAAGGATTGGCCGAGATGTTCCGCCACTTTGGGCTGAATGATGCGCGCAATCGTATCCGCCACACCGCCCGCGCTATAGGGCACAATCATGCGCACGGGCCGATCCGGATAGCTGCCCTGCGCCCAGGCCCGCCGCGCCAGATAAGGCGCTGCCAATCCCAAGCCTGCCAGCCCGCGCCGTGTGATCCGCGCCATCTCATGCCTCCGCCCGCTTGACCGCGCATCTTTGGCGCGGCGTGATAGGGGCAGACGGTGCGGCGCCAGTGGTGCCGCCGTCAAGCATTAGGGGAATGAACATGCCGGCGACGCTGTTTGACAAGATTTGGGACCCGCATGTGATCGCGGAGCTCGGTTCCGGCTGGTCACTGCTGCATTGCGACCGTGTGCTGCTGCATGATCTCTCGGGCGGGCGGGCGCTGCGTGAAGTGGGGGAAGCAGGTTATGCCATCCCCCATCCTGAACTTGCCTTCGCCACGCCGGATCATGCCGTCGCGACAACGCCGGGCCGCACTGCCGAAAGCTTCCCAAAAGGTGGTGAGCTGATCGCAGGTTTGCGCAAGCGCGCGGCGGAAACGGGAGTGCGGCTTTTTGATCTCGGCCAGGATGGCAATGGCATTGTGCATGTGATGGGGCCGGAGCTTGGCATTGTGCTGCCCGGTACAACGCTGGTGTGTGGCGATAGCCATACCTGCACCAATGGCGGGCTTGGCGCCTTGGCCTTTGGTATTGGCGCATCCGAATTGCGTCATGTGCTGGCAACACAAACCCTGCCGCAGAAAAAACCAAAGCGCATGCGCATTCGCTTTGAAGGCGTGGCTCCTACCGGCGTGACGCCGAAGGATATGATCCTGCATGCCATTGGCCGCTTCGGCACCGGGGCGGGCACTGGTTACGCGGTGGAATATGCTGGGTCGGCGGTGCGTGCGCTTTCCATCGAAGGGCGCCTGACGCTTTGCAATCTTTCCATCGAAATGGGCGCCAAGATGGGCATGGTCGCCCCCGATGATGTGACTTACGAATGGCTCGCTGGCCGGCGCTTCGTACCCAAAGGCGCGGCCTGGGATGCGGCACTTCAGCATTGGCGGAGCCTGCCGAGTGATGCGGATGCCATCTTCGATTCCGATCTGGTGATTTCCATGGCGGATATCGCGCCGCAGATCACCTGGGGCACCAGCCCGGAACAGGTGCTGCCGGTGACAGGCCGCGTGCCGGACCCTGCCTCAGCGCCCGATCCCATTCGTCGCGCTGCTTATGAAGCCGCCTTGGCGTATATGGACCTGAAGCCCGGACAACCGATTGCAGGCACCAAGATTGATTGGGTCTTCATCGGTTCCTGCACCAATTCGCGCATCGAGGATTTGCGCGCCGCCGCCGCCGTGCTGCGCGGGCGCAAGGTGGCGCCGCATGTCACGGCCTGGGTGGTGCCGGGATCGGAACGCGTGAAGAAGGAAGCCGAAGCCGAAGGGCTGGATGCGGCCTTCACCGCGGCGGGCTTTGAATGGCGCGAACCCGGCTGCGCGCTTTGTGTCGCGGCGAATGGCGAAGCCGTGCCGCCTGGCGCGCGCTGTGTTTCCACATCCAACCGAAATTTTGTCGGGCGACAGGGGCCGGGGGCGCGGACGCATTTGGCATCCCCGGCCATGGCAGCGGCGGCAGCGCTGGCGGGCGCCATTGCCGATGTGCGGCAATTCGCGGCGTAAGGAGGGGGCAAATACCATGGAAAAATTCACCAAACTTGCTGGCCCCGCCGCGCCGCTGATGCGCGCCAATGTGGATACGGATCTGATCATTCGCATCCAGCGCCTGGTTGGCACCGGGCGCACCGGCCTTGGGCCTTATGCCTTCGAGAGTTTGCGCTTCCTGCCGGATGGTTCGGAAAACCCCGATTTCGTGCTGAACAAGCCGCCCTATCGCGAAGCGCCCATTCTGCTGGCGGGGGCGAATTTCGGTTGCGGATCATCGCGCGAAGGTGCGGTCTGGGCGCTGATGGGGGCGGGCATTCGCTGCGTCATTGCGCCAAGCTTTGGCGATATCTTCCACAATAACTGCTTCCAAAATGGCCTGCTGCCGATTGCCCTGCCCGAGGAAGTCGTGAAGCAAATCGCCGCCGAGACGGAAGCGAGCCAAGGTGCCCGACACACTGCCATTGATCTGGTGCGTCAGGTGGTGATCTCGCCGGAAGGTAAGGAAATCCCCTTCAGTATTGATGCGCGCAAGCGCGATGCGCTGCTGGAAGGGCTTGATGATATTGCGCTGACATTGCGCTTGAAGGATCAGATTGCCGCCTGGCAGGCCGCGGATCGCGCCAAGCGCGACTGGGTTTGGGATAGTGTGAAGTTGTAACGGGCTCCGGTTCCACCCGCCTCACCTCCCCTCCACCGCCACTTCCAGACGCAGCGGCGGCACATCCCGCCCGATCCATTGTTCTGAGCGGATCAGCACGCGATCGGCGGCGCGGAACCAAAAACGGTTGGTGAAAAACGCGGCACCCTCACAAATCTCAACGCGCTCGATCACACCGCCAATGGCGGGTTCCTCGGCTTCGATCCGGCATTGCACCACCTGGCCGAAGCGCATTTGCTCCGGCCTGCCATCAGCGCCGGCCAGATCAAAACTATGCGCGAGCCGCACCGGCGCGGGACCAAGCGGGGCAGCGCGCCGCAACGGGTCCTCCCCAATCGGTGTGCTTGCCAGCAACATGGTGGGTAGTCCGGCGGTCGCAACCACTCGCGCCCCTTCCGTCACAAAGACCAGCCCCTGATCCATCCGCCAAAAGCGGCGCTGGCCTTCCATGCGCACCGGGCGCGCCAAGCCGGCATCCTGGCCGAGTTCCGCCCAAAGCGCCCGACCAGAAGGCGGCGCAACCAAGGGTGCCAGCGCCTCGGGGGCGACAAGTTGGCCCTGGGGTGCAGAACCAGTCAGCCCGGCCCCACCCAGCAGCCCACAGCCACCCAAAATCAAGGTGGAAATCAACACCGCCAGCTTCATGGCTTTTTATGTCGCATATTCCCCCCAGGGTTGCGAGAACCAATCCTCCATTGACCTGCGTCAAGAAACGCCCGCCCCAATTAGGCTAGCAAAACCCCATAAGCAGGAGGTTACCCCCATGTCCAAACTCACCGCCCGTGATCTGATGACTATCGATATCGTCACGGTCCCGCCCGAAACCCCCGTGATCGCCGTGGCGCGGTTGCTGGCCGAACGCAGCATTTCCGCCGTGCCGGTGCTTGGCGCTGACGGCGCCCTTCTTGGCATGGTGACGGAAGCGGATTTGATCCGCCGTTTGGCCGGGGAGGAAGACAAGCCCGCTTCGTGGTTGAGTGGCCTTTTTGGCGACCCGGCGCGCGGTGCCGAGCATTACGCCCGCACCCATGGCGCCAAGGCGCGCGATATCATGACTGAAAAACTGGTCACTGTGGAACCGGACGCGACCGCCACCCATGTGGCACAGCTTATGGAAAAGCATGGCATTCGCCGGGTGCTGGTGGTCTCGGAAGGGCGGCTACGTGGCCTGATCAGCCGGGCGGACCTGCTCCATGCCCTGCTGCTGCCGCCCGAGAAAGCCGAAGGCATCCCCGATGAGCGCATCCGTGCCGCCGTGCTAGCCGCCATGCGCAAGGAACCCTGGGCCGATACCTATTACATCATGGTGGATGTGAAGGATGGCGCCGTGACTTTCCATGGATTCTCCCGCTCGGACGCCATCAAGCGCGGCCTGAGGGTGCTGGCGGAGGCTGTGCCCGGCGTGACCTCGGTCACGGATGAAACCCAGCCCTTGCCCATGTATCTTTACGCGGCAAGTTGAGGGGGTGTCCCCGGTCGAAGGACTCTTCACCAAATCCCCATCTGCGGCCTAGGTCGCCCGGTCAAAGCCTGCGTGGCTGTGTCGCCAAAGGGCAGCGTTCGCACTTGGCTGTTTTCCGGGCGACAAGGAAATGATGCACCTGTTACGCTTCTGCCCCGTTTGATATCTCAAAGGATGTGTAAAATCGCCGCCGCATGTTACGGAGCCGAAATCCAGTCTGCCATCTTGCTTGCCCAAAGGGCCGGAGTTCGATGGACAAAACTGGCCGTGCGCAGGAATTTTCGATAGGTTCCCAACAAACCGCAGCCAAAAGTCAACCCTAGGCTGAAGCAAATTCTCCGTATCCAGCCCGCCAGCAGGTCTCAAGGCATTTAACGAGGGACAAGTATCCACTCAATTGACAGACGATGCCACAGTCTCCACTTTGCTTACAAACAGGCGCAGACCGCGATCGAGAGTGCGATCGCGACGCAAAACCACCCCCAAACTTCGATACGCGGCGGGCCGAAGTCTTTTACGCACCGCTCCCGGTACGTCAGCAGCGAGTGCCATGCCAGGAAGCACCGCTGCCCCAAGACCGGATGCAACCAGAACCTTGATCGCCTCGACGCTTCCAAGCTCCATCACTGGGGCAGGGATCACCGAGGCTTTTTGGAACCAATCGTCGGTCGCCACCCGCGTATTTCCGTCAGCATCGTAGAGGATAAGCGGCAGCGCGCTCAACTGCGAAGCCGTGACGGTATCACCAAGCAGCGCCATATCATTCGGAACCAGCGCCAGCAGGGGATCTCGAAGCACAACGCGGGAGGTCAAAATCGGATTTGGCGGAACCGGCAATGTGACTAATCCGACGTCCAACTCTCCTGTCTCAATTTGACGAACAATATCCGAAGTGTTGCCGATGCTAATGGCGAGGCGAAGCTGCGGCATGGTTGATCGAACAAGCGAAAGGACGGGTGGGATTAGGTAGATGCAAGCGGTAGCGCCCATCCCGACTCTGAGAGGCGCTATTTGCCCAGCGCGATAATCGCCGGTGGCAGCTACGCCATCGCGCACTGCCGCCAATGCGCGACGCACCGGCCCCAGGAAAGCTTGCCCTGCAGACGTTATCCGCATCCGCCTTCCCGACCTTTCGAGGAGGCGCGCGCCGATAAGTGCCTCCAGTTCGCGCAGACTCTGGCTGACCGCCGGTTGGGAGACGCCTAATTCCTGTGCGGCAGCAGTCAAACTCTCGGTCTCTGCGGCCAAAACAAAAACCTGCAGATGACGAAACTTGATGCCTTCCATCGCGCTACTCCTTGTAGGCAATCTGTTCTCTGCGAGAGTTGAAAACTGAGAATGTCGCCCTAAATAAGCTAAGATTATTTTTTTGCCCAGATACATAATCAATAAGTTATCTATTAATGAAAAAAAGCTAATTTTCTCATAAGTTTAGGCATTAAGTTTCTCTATCAAAACAATACATGTTTGAGGTTTGCCCGCTTGCCCAACAGATGCGGAGAAGCACATAAAAAACCTCAGCCGCAGACATGGGCTGACTTTCCAAAAGGTTCGACGCGCAGATGGGCAATGACTTAATTGCGGAAACCGAAAAACGCACAAACATGACCACGCGGCTCGGCTGCGTTCTTGAGCGCGGTAACAAGCTCGCCGTGTTCTCGAACGTTGCCCCCCGACCGAGAGAGGCGCTTGCGCCATGAGCATCCAAACTTGGCTACTATTCTTCCTCGCCTACGCTCTGGTTACCTATTCCCCGGGTCCGAATGTGCTGGCAGTAGTTACACACGCGGTACGATACGGTTACAGATCCATCGTGGTTACGATCACGGCCAATCTCTTTTGTCAGCTTATCATCATTACGGTGGTGGGCCTCGGTGCCGGTGCGCTGCTTACGACCGACTCGTTTCTCTATAAGATCATCAAATGGGCCGGCGCCACGTATCTATTTTACCTGGGTGCGAACATGATTTGGAAAGCAGCAACAAAGCCTGTTGTGCCCCTTGAATTGAAATTTCGAGCGCGCGAGCCTGAGGTGGTCCCGCCTGTGTATCAACGCTTCCGAGAGGCGTTTCTCGTATCTGCCAGCAATCCCAAGACAGTCATCTTTCTTTCCGCCTTCCTACCTCAATTTCTGGAGCCGGATAGGCCTATACTTCCACAGTTTGCTCTCATGTTTGTTACCATATCAGTGATCGTGGCGTCGGTTCATAGTGCCTACGCCTACATAGCGGTGAGCTTGCAGCGGCGGGTCTCTGGCACTCGCTCGAATAAGGCGGTGTCGCTTCTATCGGGCGGAGTTTTTATCGCTTTGGCTGTGCTCTTGGGCTTGTCCCCAGGGTGAAATGCTCACTGCCATATCTACCAAAATCGGCCCTTTGTCTGCCGTAGCCATTAAACTTGGGCTGGGAAAGGGTAAAGTTAGCACCGCACGGGCTCGTGCGGGTTAAGCCAGTCCAGCCCCCCCATCGGGCTTCGCGCGGCTCTTCCCTCGCGCGCGACCACTGGACCCATCAGGCAAAGATTGCATCGTAAATTCAAGGTGGAACAACGCTTCCTTGCCGGATTCTTGACCAAACCGCCCTCGCCAGCCTGATGCCTCCTCGCCGCGGAAACGCGGCAATAAGGCATCAGGCAGTGAGTTGATCGCATTTTCCGAGCCGCCAAGCGGTTCCACTTGGCTTGAAAATGCTCTAGGCCCCGTCTTGCAGCTATGTTAAGGCGACGCCGTCGGGCGGGATGGGGCGCGAGTCCCAGGCCATCAGGCAGCCAGCCGCATTGTTTTGGGGAGCGCGGGCCAAGTCCCGCCAAATGGAGAGTTACGCGATGAGCGATACCGCCGAGAAGGTCAAGAAGATCGTGGTCGAGCACCTTGGCGTCGAAGAAGCGAAGGTGACCACTGAGGCATCCTTCATTGACGACCTGGGCGCGGACAGCCTTGACACCGTTGAATTGGTGATGGCGTTCGAAGAAGCCTTCGGCGTGGAAATCCCAGATGACGCCGCGGAAAAGATCACGACCGTTAAGGACGCGATCGACTATATCGAAAAGCACAAGGGCGCCTGAGCGCCCCTTAGCTGATCCAACGGGGAATCGCGCGTGTTCCAAAAGGGTTTTGCGCCACGTCGCGTTGTCGTGACGGGCATGGGCATTGCCTGCCCGCTGGGGGTTGGCGTTGAGCATGTGTGGAAGCGCATGCTGGCCGGCCATTCCGGCATCGGCGCCATTCAATCCTTTGATGCATCGAGCCTGCCGGCACGCATTGCAGGGCAGATCCCCGCAGGCGTGAAGGCCGAGGGTGGGCTCGACATCAATGAATGGATCCCTGTCAAGGATCAGAAAAAGATGGATCGCTTCATCCAGTTCGCGATGGTCGCGGCGGATGAAGCAGTTACCGATTCCGGCTGGGTTCCGCAGGATGAAGATCAGCGCTGCCGCACCGGCGTGATGATCGGTTCCGGCATTGGCGGGCTTGAGACAATCCACGAAGCCGCTTCCCTGATCCTGCAAGGCAAGATCAAGCGAATCTCTCCCTTCTTTATTCCATCAGCGCTGATCAATTTGGCATCCGGCCAGGTTTCCATCCGTTATGGCTTCAAGGGGCCCAATCATTCCGTGGTCACGGCTTGTGCCACCGGCGTGCATGCCTTGGGTGACGCGGCGCGGCTGATCGCGCTCGGCGATGCCGATGTGATTGTTGCCGGCGGGGCGGAAGCCGCCGTGGGCGAGATTGGCATGGCCGGCTTCTGTGCCGCCCGCGCGCTTTCGACCAGCTTCAATGACAATCCAACCGCCGCGTCCCGCCCCTGGGATGAAGCGCGTGATGGCTTTGTCATGGGCGAAGGGGCGGGCGTTGTGGTGCTGGAAGAACTGGGCCACGCCAAGGCACGTGGTGCCAAGATTTACGGCGAAGTGATCGGCTATGGCATGAGCGGTGATGCCTATCACATCACCGCCCCGGCAGAGGGCCATGATGGTGCCTTCCGCGCCATGAAAGCTGCCCTTGCCAGCGCTGGCATCACGCCGGAGCAAATCCAGTATGTGAATGCGCATGGCACCTCTACCCCGCTTGGGGATGATCTTGAACTGGAAGCGGTAGAACGGCTTTGGGGCGATGCTGCGCACGGGCTTGCCATGTCTTCCACCAAATCCGCTGTTGGGCATTTGCTGGGTGCCGCTGGCGCGGTGGAGGGGATTTTCTCCATCCTCGCCATTCGTGACCAGGTGGCGCCCGCCACGCTCAATCTGGAAAAGCCATCGCGTGAAAGCGCGATTGACCGCGTGGCGAAGGAACCTCAACCGCGCAAGATTGATATTGCGCTGTCCAATTCCTTTGGTTTTGGCGGCACAAATGCCAGCATCATCTTCCGTGGCGCGCCCTAATCACAGATGAGTGAAACGAAGCCCGCACCGCGCAAACGCCGCGGGCGGGTGGCGCTTATCCTGCTCAGCCTATGCCTGGCCGTGCTGATCGGCCTTGGCGCGGCGGCCAAATGGGCGCGCGATATCTACGAAGCCCCTGGGCCGCTGGCCGCCGATAAGGCGCTGGTCATTCCTCGCGGCGGGACTGAAGCCATCGCCAGCGCGCTGAAGGAAGCCGGCATCATCGCCGATGGCCGGCATTTCTTGATTGCAAGCCAGCTCACGAAAAGTGCCGGGCCCTTGCGCGCGGCGGAATTGGCCTTCCCTGCTGCTGCATCGCTCAAGCAAGTGCTGGAGATTTTGCGTGAGGCACGGCCTATCCAGCGCCGCGTGACGATCCCTGAGGGGCTTTCCGCCCTGCAAATCCAGGCACTGCTGGATAAGACCGAAGGGCTGATGGGTGAGGCGGAGCCAATCGCCGAGGGAAGTATCCTGCCCGAAACCTATGCCTTTGAATGGGGCGATAGCCGCGCCGCGCTGATCCGCCGCGCCCAGGCGGCGATGAATACCGCATTGGCCGAAGCCTGGCGGGACCGTGCGCCAAATCTGCCGATCCGCAGCGCGCGGGAAGCGCTGATTCTTGCTTCCATCATCGAACGCGAAACCGGCAAAGCCGAGGAACGCGCGCTGGTCGCTGCCGTCTTCATCAATCGCCTCAGGCGCAATATGCCGCTGCAATCAGACCCGACCGTGGTCTATGCCGCAACGGGCGGGGCAGCGCTGGAACGCGCCATTACGCGGGCCGATCTGGACCGCGACAGCCCCTTCAATACCTATCGCAATCGCGGCCTGCCACCGGGGCCGATTGCGAATCCAGGGCGCGACTCGCTCCGCGCCGCCACGCGGCCCGCGACCAGCAATTTCCTTTATTTTGTGGCGGATGGGTCAGGCGGGCACGCCTTCGCCGAAACCCTCGAAGCGCATAACCGGAATGTGGCCCGCTGGCGGGAAATTGAGCGGCAGCGGGGCTTAAGGCAATAAAACAAAACCCGCGGAAGCTGCCCCCCGCGGGTTAGAACGGCTCGATAAGGCTCGGCTTTAGGCGGCCTTGGCGGCCTGGGCGCGTTCCAGACGGCGCTTCAGCACAATGGCGTCCACCGTCAGCTTGCGATCCGGCGTGCCGAGCAGGAAGGCATCAAGCCCGCCATTGTGCTCCACCGTGCGGATGCCATTGGTGGAAAGACGCAGCTTGATCGGCGCGGCCAGAATTTCCGACCAGAAGGAGCTTTCCTGCAGATTAGGCAGGAAACGACGGCGGCTTTTGTTATTGGCGTGGCTGACATTGTTACCCGTCAGAACACCTTTGCCCGTAATGACGCAGCGGCGAGACATAGCGGAAATCCAAATACAAAGGCGCGCAAGCCGAGCCTGCGCGCGGGTTCAACATGAAGAGGCGCTTTTGGCGGGAAGCTCTGGGCTAGTCAAGCCTCAGGCGCGGGGGCCGCGCGAAATTCGCCGCTTTCCACCGAGGCCAAGGCCTGGCGCAATACGCCCGCCACGGCACGGTCGTCCAAGGTCCGTGTCAGCACCCCAAGCGCCCCGCCCAGAAGGGCAGAGGCGATGGAAATCGGCTGGATTTGCTGCTCCACCATATATTCGATCGCCTTGTCCACGACCGAACCGGCATGGCTTAAATCCTCGGGCGCGATGCCTTCCGGGTCCATCTGCATGGGCAACTCCTGAATGTAACAGCCAAATAGGGAGGCTCAGGTGCCAGGGGAAGGGGGGGTCGCATTGGGACGCTGCCGGGGCATTTCCAAATCCGCTGCTGCCTGGGCGCGCGCTGCTGCCTCGGCCGCCGCCATGGCCTCCGATTGGCGGCGCCACATATCGGCATAAAGCCCGCCGGCGGCGATCAAGGCGCCATGGGTGCCGCGTTCGGCAATGGCACCTTCTTGCAGCACGATGATCTCATCCGCCTCCACCACGGTCGAAAGGCGGTGGGCAATGACCAATGTTGTACGGTTGCGCGCCACGTCACGCAGTGCGGCCTGGATATCCTGTTCGGTACGAGTATCAAGCGCGCTGGTCGCCTCATCCAAAATCAGCAGGCGGGGGTCTTTCAGAATGGTGCGCGCAATGGCGACTCGCTGCTTTTCTCCGCCCGAGAGCTTGAGACCGCGTTCACCCACCCGTGTTGCATAGCCATCCGGCAAGCGCGTGACGAAATCATGCACCTGGGCAAGCCGCGCGGCGTTTTCGATTTCCGCATCAGTAGCACCTGGCCGGCCATAGGCGATGTTGTAGCGAATGGTGTCATTGAACAGCACGGTATCCTGCGGCACCACGCCGATGGCAGCGCGTAGGCTTTGCTGCGTCATGCCGCGCACATCCTGCCCATCCACCAGAACACGCCCGTCCGTCACATCATAAAAACGAAACAACAGGCGCGAAATCGTGGATTTCCCCGCCCCCGTTGGCCCGACAATGGCGAGCATCCGCCCCGGCGGCACGGTGAAGGAAACGCCTTTCAAAATCTCGCGATCCGGCCGATAACCAAAGCGCACATCCTCAAACCGGATTTCACCAGCCCCAAGCGCCAGCGGCGTTGCATCCGGTGCATCACGCACTTCGGCCGGCACATCGAGCAGTGCGAACATCTGCTCCATATCCGTCAGCCCCTGCTTGATTTCGCGATAGGCGAAGCCAAGGATGTTCAATGGCTGATAGAGCTGAATCAGATAGGTATTCACCATCACCAGATCGCCAATGCTCATGCTGCCATCGGCAATGCCGCGGCCCGCCAGCAGCATGGTGATGGTAAGCCCGACCGCCATGATGGTGGCCTGGCCGGCATTCAGCATATTGAGCGTTGTTTCGCTTTTGACATAGGCGCTTTCGTAGCGCGTCATGCTTTCATCATAGCGCCGCGATTCATGCGCTTCATTGCCGAAATACTTGACGGTTTCGTAGTTCAGCAGGCTGTCCACTGCCTTGGTATTCGCTTCCTCATCCGTTTGGTTCATCTGCCGGCGAAAGCGTAGCCGCCAATTGGTGAAAATCAGCGTGAAGGCGACATAGGCGATGATGGTCCCAAGCATGGTCAGCGCAAAGGAAGCTGCGAACATCCACCAAAGAATGACCGAGACGAATAGAATTTCGACAATGGTCGGGATGATATTGAACAGCAGGAAATTGAGCGATGTCGCGATGCCGCGCACGCCCCTTTCAATCACGCGCGAAAGCCCGCCGGTTGCGCGGTCCATATGAAAACGCATGGAAAGCGCGTGCAAATGGCGAAACACGTCCAAGGCCACGCGCCGCCCAGCGCGCGCCTGCACCTTGGAAAAGACGGCATTGCGTAATTCCCCAAGCGCCGAGGACATCACGCGGAGCAAGCCATAACCGACCAGCAGCGCCACGGGCACGGCAATCACCGCACCAGCGCCAGATTGCGGCGCCAAGGCGTCCACGGCGCGCGCATAGGCAATGGGCACCAGCACATTCGCCGCCTTGGCCGCGGCCAGCAGCAAAAGCGCGCCCACCACACGCAGCCGCAGCATGGGCTCGCCCACCGGCCAAAGATGCGGCGCGATGCGGCCAAGGGCCGAGAAAGGAATGCTTGCGTTGGGGCGGGGCGGGGAAGCAGGCAGGGTCATGATTGGTTCTGTCATGGGCCAGAGCGACCCTGCCCGGCAAGCCCTGGACCCTCCTCGCCTAGCCGTGACGCTCGGTGTTAGATGGCGTCATGGACCGCTTCGCCCGGCATATTGCCGCCTGCAACAACATCGCCTCCCCCACCGGTTTTCTCGCCTTTCACATGGGCGGTGCGCAGGTGGGCTTCATCACGCCGGAACTGGCCCGCGCGCTGACCTTCCGCCCGCGCGATTTCCATTTCGATCAAAACGGCGTTGCCATGGCGGGCCGGCTGAAAACCGGCGCGGCGCGAAGCGATGCGCTCGCCGCCGCCCTGCCCAGCCTGGCTGAGGGCGGGTTTCTGCGCATCCGGCGTGAAGCCTTTGACGTGCGCCAAACCAGCGATGGGGCAGTGCTGGCCACGCTTGATCGCGGAGCGCTCCCGGCCTTTGGGGTCATGTCCCAGGGCGTGCATATGAATGGCCTGGTGCGCCGCGCGGATGGGCTGCATGTCTGGGTTGGCATCCGCGCGCGGGACAAGGCGGTGGCGCCGGGGCAGCTCGATAATCTGGTCGCGGGCGGCATTCCGGCAGGGCTCACGCCCGCCGAAACCCTGGTGAAGGAGGCTGCCGAGGAAGCATCCCTGCCCCCGGAATTGGCGGCGCGGGCACGGCCTGTCGGGCGGGTTTCCTATATTCTGCTGAATAATGAGGGGCTCAGGCGCGATGTGCTGCATTGCTATGACCTGGAATTGCCCGAGGATGTAACGCCCAAGCCCAATGATGACGAGGTGGAGCGCTTTGAACTCTGGCCAGCCCGGCGCCTGCTGGAGGCTGTCGCCGATTCGGATGACATCAAATTCAACGTCAACCTGACGTTGATTGATCTTTTCCTGCGCGAAGGGCTGCTCACGGACCCTGATGGTTCCTTGCGCGCGGGGTTGGACCAAGGGCCAGCGTAGCGCGCCATCTGGACAAGCCGTATTTCCCTTTTACAGATGGCCTTTAAGAAGGTTGAGGATTGATGGCGTTATGGTGGACCTAACACGGGTCTGGGATGTGATGGTCGCGGGCGGTGGCAATGCCGCGCTTTCCGCTGCCATTACGGCGCGCCGGGCCGGGGCAAGCGTTTTGCTGGTGGAACACGCGCCTCGCAGCATGCGGGGCGGCAATAGCCGACACACGCGCAATCTGCGCGCGCTGCATCCGGCGCCGACCGATGTGCTGACCGAAACCTATTTGGAAGAGGAATATTGGGACGATCTGCTGCGCGTGACCGGCGGCAAGACAGATGAGCATCTGGCGCGCATGTGCATCCGCGCATCGCAACACGCGCCGGATTTCCTGAAATCCTGCGGTGTCGTATTCCAGCCTTCGCTTTCCGGCACGCTTTCGCTTTCACGCACCAATGCCTTCTTCCTGGGCGGCGGCAAGGCGCTGGTCAATGCGCTCTATCGCACGGCGGAACAGCTTGGCATCGGCATTTTGTACGATACCGAAGTGCAGCACATCGAAGTGCAGGATGGCTTCGCGACCGAGGCCATCATCTCCCATCATGGCTTTCCCGAACGCGTGCGCTTCAAGGCGCTGATTGCCTCATCCGGCGGGTT
The DNA here is from genome assembly GCA_020249505.1 of Roseomonas sp. GTDB lineage: Bacteria > Pseudomonadota > Alphaproteobacteria > Acetobacterales > Acetobacteraceae > Neoroseomonas. The sequence goes on from JADCFN010000008.1 coordinate 84,498, forward strand.
TCAGGCTAATCGCGATTGGCTGCGCAAATATTGGGGCGATGCCGCCGATAACTTCCAGATTCGCGGCACGCCTTACGCGCAGGGGCGCGTTTTGCGCGATCTGCTTGATCAAGGTGTGCAGGAAGTGGGCGACCCCACGCAATTCCACGCTGTTGCCAATGACGCGCGCGCACCGATGGAAGATGGCGGGCTGGCCATGCGGCTGGATTGCGTGCCCTTCGCCGTAGTGGTGAACCGCAATGTGGAGCGCTTTTATGATGAGGGTGAGGATGTCTGGCCCAAGCGTTACGCCATTTGGGGCCGGCTAATTGCGCAGCAGCCAGGGCAGGTCGCCTTCGCCGTGACGGATAGCAAAGCGCTGCACAATTACCTGCCGAGCGTCTTCCCGCCCTATAAGGCCAATAGCATCGCGGAACTTGCCGCCATGGCGGGGATTGATGCAGGCAAGTTGGAAAAGGTGATCGCGGATTACAACGCCGCAGTGCGCCCCGGCACCTTCCAACCCATGAAGCCCGATGATTGCCGCACCGAAGGGCTGACGCCCCCCAAAAGCCATTGGGCGCGGTTGATTGATACGCCGCCCTATTACTGCCACCCACTCAAGCCCGGGATTACCTTCACCTTTTTGGGTGTGAAGGTGAGTGACCGCGCGCGCATCATCATGGCCGACGGCAAGCCTTCAGCGAATATGTTCGCGTCGGGCGAGATCATGGCCGGCAATATCCTGGGCCAGGGCTATCTGGCCGGTTTCGGCATGACGATCGGCACCGTGTTTGGCCGGTTGGCGGGTGAGGAGGCAGCACGCAATGTGCGCAATTAAACAAGGCAGGGCGCGCTGATGCTACAGGAAAACGAAACCACCGCGGAAGCCCGCCGCCACATGGCGGTGTGCAATGCCTGCCGCTATTGCGAAAGCTATTGCGCCGTCTTTCCCGCCATGACCATGCGGCGCGAATTTTCCACTGGCGATCTGACGCATCTGGCCAATCTCTGTCACGGCTGCAAGGGCTGCTATCACGCCTGCCAATATGCGCCGCCGCATGAATTCGGCATCAATCTGCCGGTGACCTTCGCGGAGATTCGCGCGCAATCCTATGCGCATTACGCCTGGCCGCGCGCCATGGGCACGCTGTTTGAACGCAATGGTACGGTGGTGACCTTGGCGGCAGCGCTTGGCGTGACGCTGGTGCTGCTGCTGACCATGGCTTTGGTTGATCCTTCCATCCTGTACACCGCGCAGCGCGGCGAAGGCGCCTTCTTTCGCGTGATCCCCATGTGGCTGATGGTGACGCTGGCAGGTGGCACTTTCGGTTACGCCATCATTGCCATGCTGATCGGCGGCATACGTTATTGGCGCGAAGTGGGTGGCGGCGCGCCGGCGCCCGCGCCTTTGGTGGATGCGGCCGTGGATATCCTGACGCTGCGCAACCTTGGCGGCGGCGGGCATGGCTGCAATGACGTGGATGACAGTTTCTCAAGCCAAAAGCGCTGGATGCATCAGGCGGCTTTCTATGGCTTCATGCTGTGCTTCGCCGCAACCACGACCGGGGCGATTTATCATCACTTCCTCGGCCTTCGTTCGCCACATCCCTTCTGGTCCTTGCCGGTGCAATTCGGCACCTGGGGTGGCGTTTTGCTCTGTATCGGAACAGCAGGCCTGATCCGGCTGAAGATCATCACGGACCCTGTGCCGGTGGCGAAACGGCTGGTGGGCGGGGAATACGCCATGTTGTCGCTGCTATTCCTGGTGAGTGCATCAGGGCTTTTGCTGCTGGCGCTGCGCCATACCGGGGCGATGGGTGTGCTGCTCGCCTTGCATCTGGGCCTGGTTTTGGCGCTGTTTGTGGCGCTGCCCTATAGCAAGATGGTGCATGGGGTGTATCGCGGATTGGCACTTTGGCGCCATGCGCGGGAAAAGCGTGGCAGCGCGATGGTGGCGGCTGAATAAGGGGTTGTCGCGAGCATCGCGCGCGCCATTTCAAGGCGATGAATGCTATTGCCCCTGCCCTGCCCGATATTGCCATCTCTGAGATGCCCGCCTGGCTAATCGGGGAATTGCGTTCCGACCATGCTGGTGAGACCGGCGCGGTGATGATCTATCGCGGCATCCTTGCCTTCTGCAAAGACCCCGCCATTCGGGAATTTGCTGAGAGGCATGGCGCAACGGAGCAAGGGCATCTTGATTTGTTGAACGCGCTGCTGCCGCCGGATCAGCACAGTAGGCTTTTGCCAATCTGGCGCATCGCCGGCTGGCTGACCGGCGCCATCCCCGCCATTTTCGGCCCGCGCGCCGTCTATGCCACCATTGATGCGGTGGAGAGCTTCGTGGATCACCACTATCAGCAGCAATTGGATCGGCTTGAGGCGGAGGCGCTTTTCCCGCCGCTGCAAGCGCTGCTGCGGCACTGCCAGGAAGAAGAAATCCACCACCGGGATGAGGCGCGCGAAGCCGGCGAAGGCCGCGCCTATGGCCCGCTGATTGGCGCCTGGGCCTGGGTTGTCGGCGCGGGTTCCAAGGCTGCCGTGGCGGCGGCCAAGCGCATTTAGGAAAGCGCTATCGCCGCAGCAATTGCCGCTCTCGCCACCACACCAGAAGCCCGCCGGCCAGGATTACGCCTGTCCCTACCCAGGTCCAGAAATCGGGGAAGGTGTGAAACACAAGCCACCCCACCAAAGCCGCGACCACAATCTGCACAGTGCTGAAGGGCGCCAAAAGCGAAGCGGGGGCGCGGCGAAAGGCTGAAATCAGCAATAATTGGCCGACCAGGTTGAACAGCCCTGCGGCAGCGAAGATCGGGATATCCGCGGCATCCGGCATGCGCCAGACCAGCGGCACAAAGGTCGCCGCCAGCAAAAGCTGGATCACCGATGTCCAGATCAACGTTGTCATGGCGCCATCGCGCGGCATCATACGCGTGATCACCAGCGCAAAGGCCCAAAGCACAGCCTCTGACAGCGGCCAGAGCGCCGCCGGACCGAAAACGCCCATGCCGGGCCGCAGCACAATCAGCATGCCAAGAAAGCCGATCACTACCGCCAGCCAGCGCTGCCAATCCACTTTTTCCTTGAGCAGCCAAACGGAAAACAGCACCACTGCAAAGGGCGAGATATAGGTCAGCGCAATACAATCCGCGAGATCAAGCAGGCTCAACCCCTGCACGAAAAGCAGGGTGCAGACGAAAATGCAGGCACCGCGCAGCGTTTGCAGCCCTGGATGGGCGCTTTTCACCACGGCGCGCCCCTGCCAGGCGATGATCAGCAGCAGCGGCAGCACCTGAAACACCGCACGGCCAAAGGCGATTTCAAGCGTGTGATAATCTTCCGTCAGCAGCTTGGAAGCCGCATCCACGCCGGTGAAGACCGAAAACCCGGCGAGCAATAGCCCAACCGCCAAGGCGCTGTTTTGTGTGGGATGCGTCATACGGCCCCGAAAAATCTAGGCGGCACGGCGCCATCTTCAGCCAGGATCAGCGCCGCAAGCCGCGCCATCTCTGCCTCACCAATCACCGGCCCGGCAAAGCGCTGGCATTTCGCCATCACCGCCGCTTCATCAAGCGCATGCCCCGGATCACCCGCAATAGCACCGACGGACGCCTGATGGCTTTCACCATTCGCCAGCGTCACGATCAACCGGGCGCCGCGTTTTTCGGCGGCTGTCAGCGCCGTGTCTTCCGTGAGTTCCACCAAGCCCTCAAGCCGCCGCAGCGCAGGATCAGCCAGCTCGGTATCGGTATAGGCAGAGGGTCCAAGATCACCCTGCATCAGCGCCGCCGCCACTGCCCAGGAAAGGCTGAATTGCGCCTGGATGGCGCGCGCGGGCGCGCGATTGCCGGCATAGCGCAAAGCCTCGGCATAGGTTCCAAGGCGGAGCGCCGTCACATCACCAAGCCGGCTGGCCACCGCCGCGCGCAATTCCAATACGGCGGCAGCGGCGTAATGCGCATGGCGCACACCGGCGAAGGGTTTGATATAGGCTTGCTCGATCAGCCATTCGCCAGCAGGCGCACGCGTAGCCGGTGCATCATGGAGAAGCGCGATGCGCCGCGCCTCAGCCAAGCCATCCGCAGGCGCATCCATGCCAGCACGCGCGGCTGCCGCTGCCATGGCGCCGAGCAATACCGCATGGGCAGGATAGCTGTTCCGCCCATCCATCCCAGCGGCAATCGGCGCGTAAAGCGCAAAGGGAATCTGGCAGGCAGTCAGGCGCACGGCGCGCGCCACTTCGGCAGCAGCACCGCCCGCTAGCCGTGCCGCCGCCGCAGCGGCGCCTAGCGTGTGCCAAGACCCATCCACATGCATGCCGGGTCGGATGCGCCAAATCTCCCCCGCACGACCAGCGATTTCATAGCCAAGGGCGAAAGCGGCATGCGCGGCGCCTGGCGCAACCCGCCCCGCCGCCAAGGCCGCGATGCAAAGCGGTGCGACGGCCAGTGCCGGGCGTCCATGGGCGCGGGCCAGGCCCTCATTCGCTTCATCCCAGCACATGGCAGCGGCGAGCACCGCCGCAGCACCGGCTTCTGAAAGCCCGGCCGCGCATCCCGGCAAATAAACCGTACCCGGCATGGTGATGGCCAGCGCATCAGCAAAGCGGCGCGGCGTGGCATGGCCAAGCCCCGCGATCATGCAGCCGAGGCTATCCAGCAACAGCAAGCGCGCGGCATCCGCGACCGAACCGGCAGGCCCGCCCCAGGCGAAGGCAATCACATCATCGAAATCGCCTTCAGGGCGTGCGGTCATAGGTGATCCACATGGTGCGTTTGGCGACGCGATCATAAACGCCGCGCCCGCGATAATTGTCATCCGCCGTGATCCAGCGCACCACAGACCAACCACGTTCGCGCGCCATGGCCGCCAGATGATCAATCAACGCATCGGCTACGCGCTGACCGCGCGCAGCGGGGTCCACAAACAGATCATCCAGGAAGCAGCCTGTGCTAGCCGAAAGGGGGCGCGCAAAGGGGCGATAATGCGCGATCCCAATCGCCAGACCTTCCGCGTTTTCTGCGATCAGCCCCTTCACCTCATGCGCGGAGTCTTGCGTCCAGGACCACACACGCGCGCGCATCTCAGGTGTTTGAGTCACACGGTAGAATTCAGCGTAGCCGGCATAGAGAATTTCCCAGCGAGGCCGGTGATGCGGTGCCAGTGGCACAATGCGAAGCGAGACGGTCATGGAATAGGCTTTGGCGCAACGTGAAACTGCACCCTTCCGGTCGCCTGCAAAGCCACCATCAGGGAAGCAACATGCCCGGCTTGCAAAAAGGCGCCGCTGCCAATCAATGCAGGAATTTCCGCAAGTGCCATCAATTCCACCGCGATTTCCTCACCGGCATCCAGGCTTTGCGCGCCATCGGCATAAGCGCCCTCAGCCAGCACGATATGAATGCGGTTGGTATGCGTGGCCGAATTGGGGCTGAGGCTGGTGATGAGGCGAAATTCACGCGCGGCGAAACCGGTTTCCTCACGCAATTCACGCGCAGCCGCTTCAAGCGGGCCGGCATCCTCCGCATCCATCACGCCGCCCGGCAATTCCAGATGCACACAGCCGGCGCCATGGCGATATTGGTGGTTCACCACCAGCCGATCATCATCGGTCAACGCCACCACATGCACCCAATCGGCATATTCAAGCACGTAATAGGGATCAAGCACCGCACCTTCCGGCGTGATGCAATGATCCGCGCGCAGCCTGATCCAGCGATCAGCATGAATCAGGCGGCTGCCGGCCACGCGCCAGGCACCTGGCCGGCGCATGATTATTCCGCCGCGATCTGCTGGGCGTAGCTTTCCAGCGGCGCGCAGGTGCAGACCAGATTGCGGTCGCCATAGACATTATCCACGCGCTTCACCGGCGGCCAGTATTTGCGCGCCTTGACGAAGGGCAGCGGAAAGGCGGCCTGCTCGCGGCTGTAGGGGTGCGACCAAGTCTCGGCCATCACCTCGGCGGCCGTATGCGGCGCGTTTTTCAGCGGATTATCGGCCTTGTCCATGCGGCCCTGTTCCACCGCGCGAATTTCGGCGCGGATTGCGATCATCGCATCAATGAAGCGATCAAGCTCGGCCTTCGGTTCGCTTTCGGTTGGTTCCACCATCAACGTGCCGGCCACGGGCCAGGACATGGTGGGCGCATGGAAGCCGTAATCCTGCAAACGCTTGGCGATATCTTCCACCAGCACACCGCCGCCTTGCTGGAAGCCGCGGCAATCCAGAATGCATTCATGCGCGACCATGCCGTTCGCACCTTTGTAGAGCACCGGGAAATGGCCATCCAAGCGCTTGGCCATGTAATTGGCGGAAAGGATCGCAACCTCGGTCGCGCGACGCAAAGCCTCAGGCCCCATCATGCGGATATAGGCGTACGAAATCGGCAGGATGGAAGCGGAACCAAACGGCGCCGCACTGACGGGGCCAAAGCCTGTGGCAGGCCCGGCTTCCGCCAGCATGGGGTGATTGGGCAAATGCGGCGCCAGATGCGCGGCAACACCGATTGGTCCCACACCCGGCCCGCCACCGCCATGTGGAATGCAGAAGGTCTTGTGCAGGTTCAAATGGCAGACATCAGCGCCAATCGCACCGGGGCTAGTCAGGCCCACCTGCGCATTCATATTGGCGCCATCCATATAAACCTGCCCACCCTTGGCATGCACCAGCGCGCAGATTTCCTTGATCTCGGCTTCAAAAACGCCATGCGTGCTGGGGTAGGTGATCATCAACGCGGCAAGCTTGGCGCCATGCTGATCAAGCTTCGCCTTCAGGTCATCAATATCCACATTGCCATCACGGTCGCAGCCGACAACCACCACCTGCATGCCCGCCATGACGGCGGAGGCCGGGTTGGTGCCATGCGCGCTTGATGGGATCAGGCAAATGGTGCGGTCCGCCTCGCCGCGCGAAAGATGCCAGGCGCGAATGGCAAGCAAGCCAGCATATTCACCCTGGCTGCCGGCATTGGGCTGCAAGGATACGGCGGCAAAACCCGTGATGCGCGCCAACCAGGCTTCCAGCCGGCGGATCATGGTGATGTAGCCCGCCGCCTGATCCACTGGCGCGAAGGGATGGATATTGCCGAAGCCCGGGAAGGTCACCGGAATCATCTCGGCCGTTGCGTTCAACTTCATGGTGCAGGACCCGAGCGGGATCATGCTGCGATTGAGCGCGACATCCTTGTCTTCGAGGGATTTCATATAGCGCAGCATGCCATGTTCGGAATGATGGCTATTGAAGACAGAAGCCGTCAGGAAAGGCGAAGTACGACGCAGCGCCTCCGGCAAGTCACCTGCAAGTGCCAGCCCATCAAGCGAAGGCGCAGGCTTGCCCGCCGCTTCCGCTAAGGCACCAACCAAGCGCGCCAGATCATCGCGGGAAATCGTCTCATCCATGGCAATCGCCACGGCACCGTCATCCACACGCCGCAGATTGAAACCATGCTTCAACGCCGCCGCCATCACGGCATCGGCACGCGCGCCGACTTCAAGCGTGATGGTATCGAAGAACCCTTGATGGCGCAGCCCAAAGCCAAGCCGCGTAGCGGCATCACCCGCCAGCCGCGCCAGTAGCCGCACGCGCTTCGCAATGCGCGTCAGCCCTTCCGGCCCATGCCACACCGCATACATGCCGGCCATCACTGCCAGCAGCACCTGCGCGGTGCAGATATTGGAAGTCGCCTTTTCGCGGCGGATATGCTGTTCGCGCGTTTGCAGCGCAAGCCGCATGGCGGGCGCGCCCGCGGCATCCACGGAAACACCCACAAGGCGCCCCGGCATCAGCCGCTTATGCGCATCCGTCACCGCCATGAAGGCAGCATGCGGCCCGCCATAACCCATCGGCACGCCGAAACGCTGCGCGCTGCCCACCACAACATCCGCGCCCATTTCGCCCGGCGGCTTCAACAACGTCAGCGAAAGCGGATCAGCCGCGACAATCGCAAGCCCGCCCGCCGCATGCACCGCGGCGATCTCGGCAGTCAGGTCGCGCACTTCACCCGTGGTGCCGGGATATTGCAGCACCAGCGCGAAGGGTTTCTCAGTGGCGCAAGCAGCAGCAATGCCCGCCACTGCCGCCACCACAACGCGATAGCCAAGCGGTGCCGCGCGGGTTTCCAAAACGGCGCGGGTTTGCGGGTGCAGATCAGCGGCCAGCACAATCACGTTGGATTTGCCGCGCGTGGCGGCATGGGCCAGCGCCATGGCTTCCGCCACCGCGGTCGCCTCATCCAATAGCGACGCATTCGCAACCGGCAGGCCGGTTAAATCCGTCACCATGGTCTGGAAATTCACCAGCGCTTCCAGTCGGCCCTGCGCGATTTCCGCCTGATAGGGCGTATAGGCCGTGTACCAGCCCGGATTTTCCAGAATATTGCGCAGGATCACCGGCGGCGTCAGCGTGCCGTGATAGCCAAGCCCGATCAGGGATTTGACATCGGCGCGGTTCTGATCGGCCAAGGCGCGCAATTCGGCAATCGCTTCAGCCTCACTCACTGCGGGCGGCAGGGCGGAAAGATCCGCTTCCAGTATCGCGGCCGGCACGGTGCGCGCGGCAAGTTCGGTCAGGCTGCCAGCACCCACCACGCGCAGCATTTCGCTGATTTCGGCTTCCGATGGCCCGATATGGCGCCGGTCAAAAGCGTATTGCGCTTCCAGCGCAGTCAGTTCAGCGGCGCTCATGCCAGGCTATCCACGAAGGAATGATAGGCACCTTCATCCATCAGCGCAGTGATTTCGCCGGCATCGGCGGGCTCGATGCGGAAGAACCAACCGCCTTGCGTCGGTTCGCGATTGACCAAGCCAGGATCGTCCGACAGCGCAGCATTCACTTCAATGATCTTGCCCGCGATTGGCGCATAGACATCAGACGCGGCCTTAACGCTTTCCACAACGGCGCAGGCCTCACCGGCGGCAACCAAGCGGCCCACTTCCGGCAAATCCACAAACACCACATCACCCAGTGCATTCTGCGCGTGATCGGTGATGCCCACCGTCGCGCCATCGCCATCGCTGCGGACCCATTCATGATCCTTGGAAAAGCGCATGTCAGCCATGATCAGTTATCCTTTCAACGAGCGTAGCGATGGGGGGCAAAGGGCATGGGCGCGACACGGGCAGGAACCGCCTTGCCGCGCACCATCAAATCAAGGGCAGTGCCGTCTTCGGCAAAGGGGCGCGCAACATAGCCCATGGCAATCGGCGCACCCACGGAAGGGCCAAACCCGCCCGAGGTCACTTCACCAATCACCGCGCCATCCGCGCTTGCAATCGGCGTATGGCCGCGCGCCGGCTGGCGGCCTTCGGGGCGAAGACCAACGCGCAGCCGCTTTGGCCCATTGGCTAATTCGTCGCGCACACGCTCCGCACCCGGAAAATTCCATTCCATGCGCCGACGCTTGCCGATGCTCCAGACCAGCCCCGCCTCAACAGCGCTGGTCGTTTCATCAATATCGCTGCCGTAAAGGCAAAGCCCGGCTTCAAGCCTGAGAGAATCCCGCGCCCCAAGCCCCGTCGGCATCACACCGGGAAGTGCGAGCAAGCGGCGCGCGAACGCCTCCGCCTGATCGGCGGGCACCGAGATTTCAACGCCATCCTCACCGGTATAACCGCTGCGGGAGATGATAGCGTTGACGCCACCGATATCGAAGCTGCCAATGCCCATGAAGGAAAACGTCGCAAGCCCTGGCGCCAAGGTCGCGAGTGCCGGCACCGCCCCCGGCCCTTGCAGCGCCAATAGCGCGCGATCCTCATGCCGATGCAGCGTCACACCCTCCGGCAAATGCGCCGCGATATGGCCGAAATCATGTTCCTTGCGGCTGGCATTCACCACCAGAAAAATCCGGTCGCCCAGATTGGCGAACATGAAATCATCCAGAATGCCGCCGCTTGGCGATGTCAGCAGCCCATAGCGCTGCCGCCCGGGCTTCAGCCCCGCGACATCGGCGGGCGTCAACGCTTCCAAGGCAGCCGCCGCGCCTTCGCCACGCAATTCCGCCTGCCCCATATGGGAGACATCGAACAACGCAGCGGCGGCCCGGCAATGCAAATGCTCCGCCATGATGCCGGCCGGGTATTGCACCGGCAGCGCATAGCCGGCGAAGCCCACCATGCGCCCGCCCAATTCGCGGTGCAGCGCGGCAAGCGGGGTTTCCGCCAGGGATTCGGTTTGGGACTCGACCACGCTGCCTCCCGCCGCGTCGCGCGGCGAAATGGGTTCAACACGTGGTCCCCCTCTGTCTGATGACCTGAGAGATTCGGCGGGGGCGTTGCCTCACCTTTCTCCGTCGGTGCCATGGCCTGCGCCATGGGCTTTCCAGAGGCCCCTTCCCCGCGCGGCCCTTGTTGCCTGAGCGTTTCCGGGGACCGGTTGCGCCTTCGGCGGCAGGCAGGCCTGCTCTCTCCCGCGCGGTGTCAAACGGGGTGGAGGGTGAATGGCAGATCGGGCCAGGGCGCGCAATACGGAATCATTCGGCGGAAATCATCTGATGTTTAAGGCTTTGGTTAATCCTTCTCATTGACTATATGCGCTTTCCTATTACCGCCCGGAGCAGGCATGGACGGCTTCTTTCTTGGTCAATCCCGCATCGCGCACCACCCTCCGGTGGCGCGGTTTGAGGTTTGTGCCGATGCTCTGCTGGAAGCCCATGGCGGCGTGGTCTATCGCGACTCGGCTTTGCGCGGCCCCTGCATGAACGGCATCAGCCTTGGCATGTTGAGCGCCTTTCTGGGCGAACCCGCCAGCGTGGGCCGCCTGATGCGCCTGGATGAGACGCTGACGCGGCGCATCTACCGCCGCCTGATCTGGGATGAGCTTGGCGCGGACCGCCTGCCACCGGGGCTTGATCTGGCATTGATGGCCTTTGCGCTGGAAGCCGGGCCGCATGCCGCGATCCTGGCGCTGCAGGATGCGCTTGGCCTTGCGCGCAGCGGCGCCTTGGATGAACCAAGCCGCGCCGCCATGCAGGGGCTGGAAGCAGGGCCGGTCATTTCCCGTATTTTCGCGGCCCTTGCCGCGCATTGCCTGGCATTGGGCCAGCTTCCAGGACGCGCCTTGGATGAATTGCGCGCCGCCGCGCTTGGCATGGCAGGGTCAGGCTGAACCCGCCTGATCCTCCAGCACTTGCCCGGCGCGATGCCGGCGCAGCAGCCACAGCCCGATCAGCACCGAAACCACAAAAAGCGCTGCCGCGAGGCCCATCTGCCAGGCGCCATCCACCCGGATGCCCTTGCCGAGTAGCGCGAAAATCACCGTCTGCGGCACATAGCCAAGCGCCGAGGCCGCCAGGAAAGCGAGCGGCGGCACCGCCGCCATGCCAGCCAGCAGATTGACTGCCAGATTATTCCCAATAGGCAGCAAACGCAGCGCCAGCGTGGCGCCAAAGGGGCTGCCCACCAGCACATCGCGCATGGGCCGCAACCTATGGCCGAAACGCCCAGCCAGCCGTGCTTCTGCCCAGGGGCGGCCAATGGCCCTTGCCCAGGCATAGGCCAGGCCGCAGCCAAGGATCTGTGCCGCCAGCGCAAGCGCCGTCCCTTCCACCACGCCAAAGGCATAGCCGGCGAGGAACGCAATGCCCTGGCGCGGCACGCCAGCCGCTGTCAGCGCTGCCCCGGCCAGCACGAAAACCGCATCGCCGACCAAGCCCTGCCCCAGCACATATTGATCAACCCATTCGGTCCCCGGCGCGGCGCCCAGGCTTTTCAGTAAAAATCCACCGGCCATGAGCCCAAGGGCCAGCACCAGCAACCGGATCAGCGCCGCCCGCCGACGGGCGGAAGGCGGGGGGGTGGTCATGCCTCGGGCTCGATCACCGGGCGCTTGCCGCGCCGTTGCAGCCAGGCAACGCCGATCAGATCAAGGATACTGACCGCGAGCCGATCCAGCGTGCCGTAATTGGATTTGCCGCGAACGCGCGGGCGGTGATTGACCGGTTCGCTGATCACCACACCGCCCGCGCGCAGCGTCAGCGCCGGCAGAAAGCGGTGCATGTGATCGAAATGCGGCAGGCTGAGGAACAGCGCGCGCGAAAACACCTTCAGCCCGCAGCCGGAATCGGGTGTGGCATCGCGCAGCATCCAGGCGCGAAAGCGATTGGCGAAGCGGCTGCTGAAGCGCTTCACCGTCGAATCCCGGCGATTGACGCGATGCCCGGCAATCAACACCGGCACGCCCTGCGCGACCTCAGCCTCAGCGCGCGCCAGAAGGCGGGGGATATCGGCGGGGTCGTTCTGGCCATCGCCATCAAGGGTCGCGATCCATTCGCCCCGCGCGGCCTTTACCCCCGTGATCACGGCGGCCGATTGCCCGCAGGAAGCGCGGTGGCGCATCACCCGCAAAGGGGCTCCGGCGTCCCGTGCCGCGGCCAATTCCTGCGGAGTCGTATCGGTGGAACCATCATCCACATAAACAATCTCATGCGCCACACCGGCCAAGGCGGCGCGGATTTCGGCAATTAGCGGCGCGATGTTCGGCGCCTCATTGCGCACCGGCACCACCACGGAAATGCGCGGCGCGGCCGAGGGCAGAGCATTATCGGAAACCATGAGAATTTTGCGGTAGCAGGGCCGCCAAGACACGGCAAGCAGGGGTGCATCGCCCCGCGACTGCCCCTATATGCGCGCCATGCCCTTCGACACACGCTCCGTGCCCGCCGATATCGCCGCCGCCGAACAACAGGATGCGCGCCGCGCCATTGCCTTTTGGCTGCTTGGCGTCGCTGGCATGGTCTGGTTCATGGTGGGGCTGGGGGGGGCGACGCGCCTCACGGGTTCTGGCCTTTCCATCATGGAATGGGCGCCGATTGCGGGCACGCTGCCACCGCTTTCGCAGGCTGAATGGCAGCGGCTGTACGATCTTTACCGTACCATTCCGCAATATCAGCTGGTCAATCAGGGTTTTGGTATTGAAGGCTTTAAGGAGATTTTCTGGCTGGAATGGGGGCATAGGCTTTGGGGGAGGCTGATTGGCCTCGCTTACGTGGCCGGGCTCGCCTGGTTCTGGCTGCGCGGGCGTGTGCCGGCGGCGCTCAAACCGCGCCTATTGCTGCTGCTGGCGCTGGGCGGGCTGCAAGGGGTGGTTGGCTGGTTCATGGTGGCGTCTGGCTTTGATGCGGATAGGACGGCAGTTTCACCCTATCGGCTGGTGATTCATTTGGGTTTGGCCTTTGTGCTGTTCGGGCTGTTGTTCTGGACCGCGCTGAGCCTATTGCGGCCCGCGCGGAATGGCCCGGTGGATGCCGGGGCCTTGCGCGGCCTGGTGCATGCAACAGCGGGGCTCGCGGTGTTGGCCATGCTGGCGGGCGGCTTTGTGGCCGGCATTCGCGCGGGCTTCAGCTACAATACCTTCCCCCTGATGGATGGCCGGTTGGTACCGGAGGGCTATTGGGATTTGGCACCGGCGCTCAAGAACTTCACCGCCAATATCGCCGCCGTGCAGTTCAACCATCGGCTTTTGGCAACAGCGGTGCTGGTGGTGGCGGTGATTGCAGGCGTCTTGGCCTGGTGCAGGCTTCGCCCGGGCTTTGCGCGCGCTGCGGTGCTGGCGCTGGCCGGTGCCGTCGCGCTGCAATATGCGCTTGGCATCGCGACATTGCTCGCCGTGGTGCCAGTCTGGCTCGGCACGCTCCATCAAGGCATCGCGGTGCTGGTGCTGGCGACCGCGCTTGCTGCGATTCATGGCTTGCGCCGGCCACGCGCAACCGCTTCTCTGAACGCCTGATCTTCGAGGTAGATAGCCCATGAACGCGCTCGGCATTACTGACGAATTATTCTTCACGCTGCTGGATCGCGCCGGCGCCGAACGGCAATTGCGCGATGCAACCGCCGGCTGTGAGGATGGCGAGCTGTTCCTGGAATACCGCGAAAGCGAGGCGATCTCGATTGATGATGGCCGCATCCGTTCCGCGAGCTACGATGCCACGCGCGGCTTTGGCCTGCGCGCCGTGGCCGGCGAAGCGGCGGGCTATGCCCATGCAGGAGAATTGTCGGATGCTGCGCTGTCGCGCGCTGCCGCCGCGGTAAAGGCGGTGCGCCAGGGCCATAGCGGGGCTTTGGATATCGCGCCGCGCGCGACCAATGCGCGGCTTTACACTGATGCCAATCCGCTGACGCAGATGGATTTCGCGGCCAAGACCGCGCTGTTGCAGGAAATTGACGCCTATGCCCGTGCGCGAGATCCGCGCGTGGTGCAGGTAATGGCCTCCATCACCGGGGAATGGCAGGCGGTGCAGATCCTGCGCCCGGATGGGCAGCGCTTCGCTGATTTGCGCCCGCTCGTGCGCTTCAATGTCTCGGTCGTGGTGGCGGAAGGGGATCGGCGGGAGACCGGCAGCTTCGGCACCGGTGGGCGCTTTGCCTATGACCGCGTGCTGGGCAGTGATTCCTGGAAGCGCGGCGTGGATGAAGCCATGCGCCAGGCGCTGGTTAATCTGGGCAGCGTGCCCGCCCCGGCGGGCGAGATGGAAGTGGTGCTCGGCCCCGGCTGGCCCGGTATTCTGCTGCATGAAGCGATCGGCCATGGGTTGGAAGGCGATTACAACCGCAAAAAGACATCCGCTTTTGCCGGGCTGCTGGGCCAGCGCATCGCCGCACCTGGTGTGACCGTGGTGGATGATGGCACGCTGCCTGATCGGCGCGGCAGCCTGACCGTGGATGATGAAGGCACGCCCAGCGGGCGCACCACGTTGATTGAAGATGGCATCCTGGTTGGGTTCCTGCAGGACCGGCAGAATGCCCGACTGATGGGCGTGGCGCCCACAGGTAATGGCCGGCGCCAAAGCTACGCCCATAGCCCCATGCCGCGCATGACAAATACCGTGATGCTCGGCGGCGCGCATACGCCGGAAGAGGTTTTGGCCAGTGTGAAGCGCGGGCTTTACGCGGTGAATTTCGGCGGCGGCCAGGTGGACATCACCTCCGGCAAATTCGTCTTCAGCGCGTCCGAAGCCTTTCTGATTGAAAACGGCAAGATCGGCGCGCCGGTGAAGGGCGCGACCTTGATCGGCAATGGTCCGGATGCGCTGACCAAGGTCAGCATGGTTGCCAATGACATGGCGCTCGACCCCGGCATTGGCACTTGCGGCAAGCAGGGTCAGGGCGTGCCGGTTGGCGTTGGCCAACCGACACTAAAACTGACCGGGCTGACGGTGGGCGGGACAGCGGTTTAGCGTCTGATCCGCGTAGGTCGAATGACCGAAGCGGTGAAGCAGCCTCTCTAAATTGTATCAGCTAGCTTTGGCGGCGCTGCGCATCAATTCGTAAGCGCCGCGCTCTCCCGAACTTGGCACTAGCCGCGTGGTGAGCCCCAGCACGGTTTCGGCGCCACCCAGATACACATACCCATCCGGCTGCAATTGACTGGCGATATTGGCCAGCACCTGCGTCTTGGTCGCTGCATCAAAATAAATCAGCACATTGCGGCAGAAGATGATGTCGAAGCGCCCGAGAATTGCGGGGTTTTCCAGCAGGTTAAAGCATTGCCAACGCACCATGGTGCGAAGCCCATCGGAAATGCGCCACTTTCCGGCATCTGGTTTGAAATACTTGACCAGCAATTGCACCGGCAGACCGCGCTGCACTTCGAATTGCGAAAACAACCCTTCCTGCGCGCGCGCCAGCACATCACGCGAAAGATCCGTACCCAGGATTTCCACGCGCCGCCCGCCCAGCACTGGCCCCAATTCATTGACGATCATCGCCACCGAATAGGCTTCCTGCCCGGTCGAACTCGCCGCCGACCACACCCGCAGCGCCTGGCCCGCCGGGCGCGAAGCCGCAAGTGCCGGGAGAATCTTCCGCAAATGCTCAAATGGTTTGCCATCGCGAAAGAAGGAGCTTTCATTGGTGGTCAGCGCTTCCACCACCTCCGTCGCCAGCGGCAACGAAGGCGCGCTGCGCAACCGCCCCGCCAGCGCATCCAGCGACACCAGCCTTTCGCGCTTGAGCATCGGCGCGAGCCGGGTTTCAAGCATGTAGGCCTTTTCCGTGGTCAGCACGATGCCAGAGCGTGCCTTGACCAAGCCAGTGAGGAATTGAAAGGATTCAGGGGTCATGTTTTTGCACCCGGCAATTTGAAGATTTCGAGAACCCGTTCCGCCAGCACTTCCGGCGGAGATTGCAGGCTGGCGACGCCGGCGCGTGAAACCGCACCCGGCATGCCCCAGACCACAGAACTTGCTTCATCCTGCGCGAAAACCGCGCCACCCTTGGCGACAAGGCCGCGGCAGCCTTCCAGCCCATCCTGCCCCATGCCAGTCAGGATCACGGCCAACACGCGACCAGAACAAACGCGCGAAGCACTTTGCACCATTGGATCCACCGCGGGGCGGCAATAATTCACCGGCGGCCCAGTATCGAGCCGCGCCACCAGCGTATCGCCATGGCCAGCTTCGACCATCAGATGATGATCACCAGGTGCGAGATAGATGCGCCCTGGCTGCATCACTTCCCCATGCTTGGCTTCAGCACAGGGCATGACGCCAAGCTTGTCCAAATGATCGGCCAGCATGGTGGTGAAGCCGGCCGGCATATGCTGCACAATCGCGACAGGGATGGGCAGCGGGCGCAGATTCTTGAAGAAATTCGCCAAGGCTTGCGGACCACCGGTGGAACTGCCCACCGCCAATAACCGCGGCGGCAACATGGCCCTGGACGCAGGGCGTGAAATCGGCCGCGCGCTGATGGGCAAGGGCGGCGGAGGGCGCAAGCGCTGTTCCGGCGCGCGCCGCATCCGCGCCCAGCCCTGCACCTTGGCGATCAATTCATCGCGAAAGATTGGGCTGGCCGCCCCGCCAAGCGACCCCGTGGGCTTTGGCACATAATCCACCGCCCCCGCGCGCAAGGCCGCCATGGCTGCCGCCGCACCGCGCTGGGTCAGCGCGCTGGCGACAATAATCGCGGTGCCAGGTGCCTGCTTAAGGATCAGCGGTATCGCTGTCATGCCATCCATCACCGGCATTTCCAGATCAAGCAGCACCACTTGCGGCTTGGTCACCGCCAGTGCGGAAAGCGCTGCCTGCCCATCACCGGCGCGATGAACAATCCTGATGCCGGGATCGGTTTCCAGAATGCGCGCCATGATGCCGCGCTGCACGGCGCTGTCGTCGCACAGCATCACGCGCACTGGTTCCGTCGTGGTGGCTGGTGCCGGAAAACTCACGCGGCATCCGAAAGCAGACCGGCCTGGACGAATTTATCGTGCAGGATACCGGCATCAAAAGGCTTCATGATGTATTCCTGCGCCCCGGCAGCCAGCGCCTCCACAATGCGGTCAATACTCGCTTCCGTGGTGCAGAGCACGATGATGGGCTGCGACGGCCCGTGTTCCGCGCGACAATGCTTGAGGAATTCCAGCCCGTCCATGACCGGCATGTTCCAATCCAGCAATATGGCTTCCGGCATTTCAGTGCGGCAGGAAACCAGCGCTTCGGCGCCGTCCTTGGCTTCACGCACGGTAAAGCCAAGACCTTCCACAATGCGCCGCGCGGCCCGCCTTACCACCGGGCTATCATCAACGACAAGGCAAGAGCGATTTTGCATGATTTCATTCATCCAATATTGAGAAGACGTTCGACATCCAGCATGACAATCAGCCGGTCTTCTTCGCGATAGACGCTGAGCGATACGTCACGCCAAAGCGGGTCGAGTGTTGGGGGATTAGGACAAATGCCAGCCGTAGGCAGGGATAGCACTTCACCTACTTGGTCCACGATCAGACTGTACAATTCGCCCGCCTGTTCCACCACTACACTCATTGCCTTATCGGCATTATCAGCGGGCGGCAGGCCAAGGCGTCGGCGCAGATCAATCGCCGTCACAATACGCCCGCGCAGATTGAGCCCACCGGCGACTTCAGCCGGCGCAAGCGGGATCGGCGTGATGGCCTGCGGACCGAGCACATCACGGACCAGCAGCACGGGAATGCTGCAGGTCTGGCCCGCCACAGTCAGGGTCAGGAAGACTTCATCTTCCCGCTCGGCCAATGCCAGCGCGGCAATAGCTGAGCTGGAACGCTGGGTTTCGCTGATGCTTTGCATAATCCCCTCCTCAGGCGGCAATCGGTGAGCTCAGGCATTCGCGCAGCGAAGACAGCAACGCATCCCGGTCATATTTCGCGACATAATCCGTGAAACCGGCTTCCCGCCCACGCGCGACATCTTCAGGTTCAGCGCGTGAGGAAAGGGCCACTAGCGGCAAGCGCATCCAGGCACCCGAAGCGCGCACATTGCGGGCGAAGCTGAGCCCATCCATTTCCGGCATTTCGATATCGGAAATCAGCGCCTCGAATTCCACACCCGCGTCGCGCAGGCGCAGCGCTTCGGCCGGGCTTTCCACCGCGGTTACGTCAAAGCCGGCTGCGGAAAGCGCAGGCACCACGAGATGGCGGAAGAAGGGGCTATCATCAATCAGCAAAAGGCGCGGCTTTTGATGTGATGCAGACGACTTCCGATCGCCGCGGAACCAATCACCGCCCGCATGGGAAAGCCAATAGACCGTATCAATCACATCCGTGACACGTTCGGAAATGACGGCGCTGCCAAGATAGCCAAGCCGATCGGACCCAGGCTGGATGATCAAGGGTTCTTCAACCACGTCGAGAATTTCATCCACCATCAGCCCCATGCTGCGCTGACCTTCGGTGAAGACCAGCACGGCCTGGCGGCCCGATTCAGGTGCCGCCCAATGGCCGGCAATGGGGACCATCGGCATCAATTGGCCGCGATACTGCACCACCGGCGTGCCGCCCGACATTTCAATGCGCTCGACCGGAATATCCTCAAGCCGCGCGACCAACCCAAGCGGTACGGCCTTTGGCGTCTGATCCCCGGCGCGGAACAACAGCAGCGATGTGCTGGAATCCGAACGGATGCCACCAGTTGCAGTTACGGTCTGCTGATCCTCCGCACGGCCTTCGGCGGTAATGCCGGCGCCGCGCGCCACGCCATTCGGATCCAAGATCATGATGACGCTGCCATCACCCAGAATGGTATTGCCGCTGAACATGGTGATGTGGCGCAGAATGGGCGCCACCGGCTTCACCACGATTTCTTCCGTGTCAAACACGCGGTCAACCACAATGCCAAAGACATTGGCGCCAACCTGCATCACAACAACATAACCTTTAAGGCCACCCACCGGTGCCTCACGCAGCCGCAACAGCGAAGACAGCGACACGAGCGGCAGCAGGCGATCACGCAGCCGCAGCACAGGTGCATCCTTGATCATTTCAATGCGCGTATTGCCTTCATGCTCATCACCAACGCGCACCAATTCCACGACGCCAATCTGCGGAATGGCGAAGCGTTCACCACCCGCCTGCACGATCAGCGCCGAGACAATCGCCAGCGTCAGCGGAATCTTAATGGTGAAGGTCGTGCCGCGCCCTTCCTTCGAGCGCAATTCGATCGTGCCGCCGATGCGTTCGATATTCGTCTTGACCACATCCATCCCGACCCCCCGGCCGGAGACAGAGGTGATTTGCTGCGCTGTCGAAAAGCCCGGGCGGAAGATGAAGCGCAGCACATCATGTTCATTCATCTGCGCGAGTTCGGCTTCGGTCGCGAGGCCCTGCGCCAGCACCTTCGCACGAATCTTCTCAACCGGTAGGCCGCGACCATCATCGCCGATTTCGATGATGATATGCCCGCCCTGATGATAGGCATTCAGCAGGATGCGCCCTGTTTCCGGCTTGCCCGCGGCGCGACGATCCGCTGGCCCTTCCAGCCCATGATCCCCGCTATTGCGCACCATATGCGTCAGCGGATCCTTGATCAGTTCCAGCACCTGACGGTCCAGTTCCGTATCCGCCCCGCGCATTTCAAGTTCGATCTTCTTGCCCAATTCATTGGCCAAATCGCGCACTAGCCGCGGCAACTTGGCCCAGGCATTGCCGATTGGCTGCATGCGCGTCTTCATCACGCCTTCCTGCAATTCGGACGTAATGTGGGAAAGGCGCTGCAAGGGCACCGAAATCTGGCTATCGGATGAAACGCGCGCCAATTGCATGAGCTGATTGCGCGTCAGCACCAATTCACTGACCAGCGTCATCAAATCTTCCAGCACTTCGACCGAAACGCGAATCGTCTGCTGCGCCGCAGCCGATTCGGTCTGCACGGCTTCGGCAGGTGCTTCTTGCGTGCGCGGCGCAGCAGCGGCGATAGGCGCGGCTTCAACCGGCGCCGCAGCCTTCACTTCCGGCGCCTTCGGCAGCGCAATCGATTCGCCGCGCGCCGCCGCATCAAGCGCTGCGATCACGGCCGAATCATCGCCTTCGGGCTCCTGGCCAGTCTGCTCAAGCCCCACAACAATTTTGCGAATGGCATCCACCGCAGTGAAAATCAGCGTAATGCCTTCCGGGGTGACCTTCAGGCTGCCGTCGCGATAGAGACCGAGAATGGTCTCCCCGGCATGCGCCACTTTTTCCAGCCGCGATAGGGCAAGGAAACCGCAGGTTCCCTTGATGGTGTGCACCTGCCGGAAGACTTCAGCGAGTGTCGGCGCATCATCCGGCGCGCGTTCAAGGCGCAGCAGCGCCTCATCCACCGCGCTCAGGCCTTCATGGGTTTCGGTGAGAAAATCAGCGAGCAAATCGTCCATAACCATCCCCAAGGAATGTCGTGTCCGGGGATTATGACGGAGCGCTTGCGAATAAAGCGTAAAGCCCGCGTCGATTCAGTTGGGCAGGCTCATGATAAGAGCCGCAGCGGCTTCATTGGGCGGCAAGGCAAGGCTGAGCGTAACGCCAGCCGCCCCGGCGCTGATGCAAAGCCACAGTGCCAAGGCATCACGGCTGGAAATCTCGGCCGGCAGCGCTGCCCCTGCGGCGTGGCGCACCAGCACGGGACTCCAGGCGGCCGCCGTACCCTTGGGCAGAATCATGATTTCCCGCTGCAAATCACCTGCAAGGCGCACGACGCCGCCGCGCGGCAAAGCCTCACCCGCCACCAAAAGGCCGCTCAACAGCAATGGCACCATGGTCTCGGAAAGCGGCGTTTCTTCCGGCAAATCGCCGATTTCAAGATGCGCCCGGCCCGCCGCAATCTGGCCCTTCAGCAAGCCAAGCACGGCGCCCAAGGTGCGCGCTTCACCACTGCCGAGCACGGAACGCCACAGCAGCAGGCGCCGGCGCAGCATATCCGCGGCCTCGCCGGCCAAATCCGCCGCTTCCGCACCGGCATCATTCAGCATTTCCAGGGCATTGCCGATGGTGCCGGCAAGGCCGCCCAGATCATGGCAAAGCCTAAGCCCGATCAAGCGGGTCAGGCGGAGATGCAAATCAGCGCCTTCGGCGCTATCAGGCTCAGGGTTCACTTGCGACATGGCTCCGGACAGTATCCTCTTATGCCTAGCGAGCGATTAACAGCGGAAGCGATTGGTGATGGCCTTGATAGAACCTGGCATGCGTGTGCGCCACCCGACCGAGGCAGATTGGGGCCTGGGCCAGGTGCAATCCGTGGCGGGGGATCGCGTCACGGTCAATTTCGAGCATGCCGGCAAGGTATTGATCAATGCCCGGCTGATTGACCTGATTACTGAGGCTCCACCCGCAAGATGACCGATATCTTCAACGCTACCCTGCCGGTGCTGACCGATTGGCGGCTGCTGGCCGCTGCCCTTGCCACCGCCATTGCCGGCCTGATGCGCGGCTATGCCGGCTTTGGCACGGCGGTCATCCTGGCACCGATCTATTCCGTGCTCTGGGGGCCCAAGGCCGGGGTGCCGGTCATGCTGCTGATGGAATTGATCGTTTCCATCCAATTGCTCCCCAGCGCCTTCAAGGATGCCGATCGGCGCGTGATCCTGCCCATTGGCGGCACGGCCGCGCTCATGACCCCCCTTGGCGCCTATATCCTGATCACCGCGGATGGAGAGGTGCTCCGGCGCGCCATTGGTGCCTTTGTGCTGGTCTTTGGCGGGCTGCTGCTGTCAGGCTGGCGCTATAACGGGTCCCGCCCCTTGCCGCTGAATATGGCCGTGGGGGCGGTCTCAGGCCTGCTCAAGGGCTCCACCGGCATGTCTGGGCCGCCGGTCATTCTTTACCTGCTGGCAGGGCCGGAAGCGGCCAAGACGCATCGGGCCAATCTGATCCTGTTCTTTTCGGTGATTTCGGTGATTTCCGTCTTCCCGCCCCTTTTTCTGGGGCTGATTGACCTCTCCGTGCTGGTCCGCACTGCGGTATTGCTGCCTGTGATGGTGCTTTGCGTGCCCATCGGGGCGCGGCTTTTCCATGTGGTGCCGCAAAGCTGGTATCGGCCCTTCGCCCTGATTGTGCTGATTGGCGCGGGGTCCATCGCGCTTCTCGTGTGAAAGGGTCTTGCACCAGACCCCGCTTCGCCCCCAAATCCTGCCTATGAATGCTGTAGCCCCTCAACCCGCGCCCTTAATGGACCCTTTCGGGCGCCACGTGTCCTATTTGCGCGTTTCCGTGACGGATCGCTGCGACCTGCGCTGCGTCTATTGCATGGCGGAAGACATGACCTTCCTGCCCAAGGCGGAAATCCTGACGCTTGAGGAATTGGAACGCCTTTCCGCCGCCTTCATCGCAAGCGGAGTGGACAAGATCAGGCTGACGGGCGGCGAGCCTTTGGTGCGCAAGAATGTGATGTCGCTGATCCGGGGCTTGGGCCAGCGCATCGGCCCCGGTGGCTTGCGTGAATTGACCCTCACCACCAATGGCACGCAGTTGGTGCGTTACGCGGATGAGCTTTTCGCGGCAGGTGTCAGGCGCATCAATGTCTCGCTCGATACTTTGGATGCGGATGCCTTCGCTGCCGTCACGCGCTGGGGCAAGATTGAACAGACTTTGGATGGCATTTTCGCTGCCAAGGCCGCCGGCCTTGCCATCAAGATCAATGCTGTCGCGCTGAAAGGCGTGAATGAGCATGAATATGACCGCATGATCGCCTGGTGCGGTGAACATGGCTTTGATCTTTGCCTGATTGAAACCATGCCGATGGGCGATATCACCGGCGATCGCACGGATCAGTATTTGCCCTTGTCGTTGGTGCGGTCTCGGCTCAAGCAAAACTGGACGCTGGAAGATACGGATTACTCAACGGGCGGCCCGGCGCGCTATATGCGGGTGAAGGAAACCGGCCAGCGGATCGGCTTCATCACGCCGATGACTCATAATTTCTGCGAAAGCTGCAATCGCGTGCGGCTGACCTGCACGGGCACGCTTTATATGTGCCTGGGTCAGGATGATGCAGCGGAATTCCGCGCCATGCTGCGCGACCCCAGCGTGGATGACGCGGCGCTGTTGCAAGCGATCCATGACGCCATTGCCCGCAAGCCCAAGGGCCATGATTTCGTGATTGACCGCCGGAATAATCGCCCCGCCGTGGCTCGGCACATGAGTGTGACCGGTGGCTGAGGCGCTGCAAGCCCTTATTGCCGCCCTCACCTTCCCGGGGCTGCCCGGCTGGACCGGGCTGATCCTCGCGCTGCTGCTCGGCCTTCTGGTGCTGGCCTTCCTTGGCATGCCCTTCGCCGTTTACGGCGTGAAATCGCGGCTGGAGGCGCTGGAGTTGCAATTGGCGGAACTGCGCGCCGAATTGCGCCGCGCCGGGCCCGCCGCCGCCCCGCGCGCGCAGGTGGAGCAGGATTGGGAAGAACCGGCGGGCTTCACCCGGCGAGAGGTTGAAGCCGGCCCCCGACTGAGCGCGCCCGTTCCGCCACCGCCCGCCTATAGCGCGCCGCCTCTGCGGGAACGCCGTGCCGAACCAAAGCTGGATTGGCGCGCGCCGCGTAGCTGATCACGCGCCCCCTTGCGGTCCGGCCCCCTCCCCGGCTTGATGGGGGCCTCATAAAGCAGGAGTAGGCGGATGCGCGTCAGCGTGATCCAGATGAACCAGGGCAGCAACAAGGCGGCGAACCTTGCGCAGGCCGAAGCGCTGATCGAAGCCGCGATTGCCGGGGATAGGCCCGGTTTGGTCAGCCTGCCCGAGACCTGGACCAATCTAGGCGGCGGGCGGGATGCCCGCATGGCGGCGGCCGAAGTGCTGCCCGCACCAGGCGCGGAAGGTGGCCCGGCCTATGAGCTACTACGCGGCCTGGCGCGCCGGCACGGCATTACCGTGCATGGCGGTTCGATCATCGAAAATGGTGGCGAGAAGCTGTTCAACACCACGCTGGTCTTCGGCCCGGACGGGGTTGAGATTGCGCGCTATCGCAAGATCCATCTGTTCGATATCACCGCGCCCGATGGCACCGGCTATCGCGAAAGCGCGCTTTATGGCGGCGGGCGTGATCTGGCGCTGTTTGATGCCGGCGGCATTCGCTTTGCCTGCACCATTTGCTACGATATTCGCTTTCCGGAATTATACTTGGCACTCCGGCAAATGGGGGCGGAGGCCATTTTGGTGCCATCCAACTTTACGCTGCAAACAGGCAAGGATCATTGGGAAGCGCTGCTGCGTGCGCGCGCGATTGATACGCAATGCTGGATCATCGCCGCCGCTTCCTTCGGGCAATATGAAGAACGCGGCGCGCAACGGAGCGTCTATGGTCATTCGCTGATCGCCGACCCCTGGGGCCATGTGGTGGCGAAGGCGAGCGACGGCAAAGGCCACGCCACCGCACGCATTGACCAGGCGCTGACCGCGCGCGTGCGGCGCGATATGCCGCTGCTGGAACACCGCGCCGCCGCTCAAGGGTGGCAGCGCGCATGAACGCCTTCGCGCCCCGCCGCGTTGCCATCCTGGCCGGGCAAAGTGCCGAGGCGCAAAAGGCCCGCGCCGCGCTGGTGGTTCGTTACGGCAGTGCCGCGGAAGAAGATGCGGATATGGTTGTCGCCCTTGGCGGCGATGGCTTCATGCTGGAAACGCTGCATCGCTTCCTGCGGCGCGGTCTGCCCGTGTATGGCATGAACAGAGGCAGTGTCGGCTTTCTGATGAATGATTATCGGGAAGATGATTTGCCCGCGCGCCTTGCTGCTGCGCAAACCGCCATTGTGCATCCGCTGCGCATGGTAGCGCTGCGCGACAATGCGCCACCGGTCGAAGCACTCGCCATCAACGAGGTTTCCCTGCTGCGTGAAAGCCGGCAGGCCGCCAAGATCCGCATTCTGGTGGATGGCAAGGCGCGGCTGCCGGAATTGATCTGCGATGGCATCTTGGTCAGCACACCCGCCGGCAGCACCGCCTATAATCTTTCCGCCCATGGGCCGATTGTGCCTTTGAGTGCAAATCTGCTGCCGCTGACACCGATTTCGGCCTTTCGCCCACGGCGCTGGCGCGGCGCGCTGCTGCCTTCCGATGCAACCGTTGTCTTCGATATTCTTGAGCCGGATAAGCGCCCTGTCGCCGCAGTCGCGGATTACACCGAAGTGCGCGATGTGACGCGGGTTGAGGTGCGCGAAGCGCGCGATGTCTCCCTGACCCTGATGTTCGACCCTGATCACGGGCTTTCCGAGCGTATCATCGCCGAGCAATTCACCGTGTGAGCGAAGCGCCGCGCATTGCGCCCCGGTTGTTGTTTTGGGGCACCGCGATTACGCAGCTTGTCGGCTGGGGCTGCCTTTTCACCCCCTTCCAATTGATGGTCGCGCCGATGGAGGCTGAGCTTGGCTGGTCCCGCGTGCTGATCTCGGGCGCCTTCACCTGTGGCTTGCTGGTATCGGGCCTAATCGCAGTGCCGGCGGGGCGTTGGCAGGATCGCCATGGGCCGCGCGGCATGATGACGGGCGGCGCGTTATTGGGTGCGGCCTTGCTGGTGTGCTGGAGTTTTGTCTCTCACCCCATCGCCTTTGTCTTGATTTGGGTTCTACTGGGTGCCGCGCATGCCACCTGCCTATGGGGGCCGGCCATGGCGGTGGTGGTGGCGGAAGCGCGGGATGTGACGCGCAGCATCACGGCGATTACGCTGATCACGGGCTTCACCGGCACTATTTTCATTCCCTTGGTGGAAGCGCTGATCGGGCTTTTCGGCTGGCGTGATGCGTTGCTGGTATTGGCGGTGATCCAAACATGTTCGGCGGCGATAACAGCGTTCATGCTGCGCCATGCTGGGCCGCCAAAGCGCCTGGCGGAGAGCCCGCCGCCAGTGTCCTTGATGCGCCGCTTGCGTGATCCCGTGTTTCTGGGTCTCGCCTTTTGCTTTGCAGCACACGCCTTCATTGGCACGGGGCTTGGCGCGCATCTGGTGCTGCTGCTGCGTGAACGCGGGTGGCCGGAAGCGACCGTGTTGCTGCTGGCCGCCGCGCATGGGCCGGGCCAGGTGGCGGCGCGGCTAGTGTTGTTCACGCTTGGGCGCGGTGTTGCCATGCGCCATGTCGGGCGCTTTGCCTTGCTGCTGCTGCCGATTGGCATGGCGCTTTTCGCGCTCGCGCCTGATAGCCTGGCGCTGACCATTGCCTTCATCATCGCCTGGGCGGTGGCGGATGGCTTGCTCACCATTCTGCGCGCGGCGGGTGTGGCAGAAATCATGGGCCGCGATGGTTTTGGCGCGACATCGGGCGCGCTTTCCGCCTTTGCCGTGCTGCCGCGCACCGCCGCCCCTTTGGCGCTGGCGCTGGTTTGGGACGCGGCCGGCGGCTATGGCCCCGTGCCCTGGCTGCTTCTGGCGATTGCACTTTTCGCGATGGCAAGTTTTTACGCGGCATCGCGCCCGCGCGGTATCAGCACGAGTTCAGTTTGAGCTGCGATTGCCGCCCGCCCCACCACCAACATAACCACCGCGCGCGCCGCTGCCTTCACAAGCAGCAAGCCCAATCAATAGCAGCACGGCAATCAAGAAGCGCATCATCATTGATCATTCAAATGGCAGGCACTGCGCTGGCCGGGCGCGATCTCTCGCAGCTTCGGCACTTCCACCCGGCAGCGTTCCATCGCGAGCGGACAGCGCGGATGGAAATGGCAGCCACTCGGCGGGTTGAGCGGTGACGGGATTTCGCCCTTTACCACGCTGAAAGCGCGCTTGCGGTTTTCAATCCGCGGGACGGAATCAAGCAAGGACCGC
>JADCFN010000080.1 GCA_020249505.1 Roseomonas sp.
AAGCATGTTGCCGGGCCGCTAACCGATTTCATCATGACGGAAATCGATCTGCTCTCGCGCTCAAGCTTTCAATGGTGCGACCTTTTCGGCGATGACGCATCGCTGCTGGCCAATGGCTTTCATGGCTGGGCCGGTATCTTTTTTCTAAACGGTGCCTGGCACGCGGTGGGTGGTGCGCGGGGCGAACCGACAAGGCTGCTTTCCATCGGCGAGCGCCTGGTCGCGCTTGCGGCCGCGGATGATTGGCTGAACGAGCACGAGACTGATGAAAGCGCCCATAAAAGCCGCCGCTGGCTGCGTGAGCCGCCGACCGAGCGGCAATTGGCGCACCTCCAGCCCGAGCGGCGCAGCGATTACAGCCTGACGCGCTATCACGCCTCGGCGCTGCTGACCTTCAAATTCAATCGCAACACTATCCGCTACCTGATCCAAAATGCGCAGGGCGCCAATCTGGCGAGGGCAGCATGAACCATGACGCGCGCCGCCCAATACCCCTGCGCCGTCTGCGCGCGCCCGGCACTCGGCTTTGGCTGGTTCGACCCAGTCAAGCAGAAACAGCGCCGCCCCTCAGTCATGTTTTGCAGCATGGCCTGCCAGGGCTTTTGGTCGCGCTTGGCACGGAGATCGCCCGCCATGGTTGATCTGTCTGAGCAGGAACAAGCCGCCATGCGCGCTGCCATGCGCAACCTGGGTGAGGCCATGGCGGAAATCGGCTGGAACACGCGCCTTTGCGATCTGACCGAGGCCCAGGTGCTGACGCTGATCGAGGTCGCGGTCGGCGCCTTTCAGGACGCGATGCGGGCCATGGCCCGGCAGGAAATCGGGGAGATACCCTTCTGATGCTGGACTTCAACAGCCGCAGCCAAGCGGGCCTTGTGATCAACGCCGCGATTGATACCGCGCTGGAGCAGGACAACGCCGCCCAGGCGCCGCGCAACTATCTGGGTGGCTCGCGCCTTGGCCATGCCTGTGAGCGGGCGCTGCAGTTCGAATACCTCCAGGCGCCCAAGGATGAAGGTGCCGGCTTTGACGGCAGGCTGCTCCGCATCTTTGCCATCGGCCATGTGCTGGAGGATTTGGCCGTGGCCTGGCTGCGCGGCGCGGGCTTTCAGCTATTCACACGCAAGGGCGATCAGCCCGAGGCATCGCAATTCGGCTTTTCCATCGTGGGTGGGCGTATTCGCGGCCATGTGGATGGCGTCATCGCCGGCGGGCCCGATATTCCCGGCATGGCCTTCCCCGCGCTTTGGGAATGCAAGACCATGAACGCCAAGGCCTGGCGTGAGACCGCCAGCAAGGGTGTCGCTGCCGCCAAGCCCATCTATGCCGCGCAGATCGCGATTTATCAGGCCTATATGGACGCGGCCATTCCGGGCGTTGCGGATAATCCGGCGCTGTTTACCGCCATCAACAAGGATACCGCGGAACTGCATCACGAGTTGGTGCCCTTCAACGCGGAATTGGCGCAGCGCATGTCAGACCGTGCAGTGCGTATCCTGCGCGCCAGTGACGCCGGTGAATTGCTGCCGCGCATTGCAGTGGCCGCTGATCACTTCGAATGCCGGTTCTGCCCCTGGGCAAAGCGTTGTTGGGACCAGCCTGCATGACGGTCTGGACCGATTTCAACGATGCTGTGTCGGCGCTGGAGGACCGACTTCCCACCGAAGGGCAGTCGATCCCAACGCCTGCCGCGCCGGATCTGGAACAGATCAAAAGCTTCCTCGCGGTGGCCTTCAGCTATTGCGAAGGGCTGATCCCGGTGCGCGGCTTTGTCGATCAGGGCCAAGGGCTGACGATCAAGCCGCATAATATCTGGGTCCCCGCCGATGCCACCGCGCCGGAATTGCTCGCCACCTATGCCGCCTGGGCCGCGCGCGAAGGTAGCGCCGTTTATGTCATCCCCGGCACCGTCGCAGAACATGGCCAGGCCCGCGCCGAGCACGTGCTGCAAATGCAGGCCATGGTGGTTGATCTCGATACCGGCGATATCGCGGCCAAGCTTTCCCACCTGTTGCAGCACCTTGGGGAACCAACGCTGATTGTCGAAAGCGGTGGGCGCACCGCCGAAGGTGCGCCCAAGCTGCATGTCTGGTGGAAACTGACCGAACCGGCCGCGGGGGCAGAGCTTGCGCGGCTTTGCGCCTTGCGCGGTGAGATCGCCGATAAGGTCGGTGGCGATCCGCATTTCCGATCTGCCCATCAGCCCATCCGCGTTCCCGGCACGGTCTATCGCAAGGCGGGCGCGGAACGCATCGTCACCATTCGCGCCCACAACCCGGAGCGTGAATTGGACCTTGGCGACTTCGCCGAGGCCATTGTCGCCATGCCCTTTCTGCCGGGCCAGGATCGGCCACAGGCTGGCGCACAGGCCGATAGGCCAGGGCTGGACGCCATCCTTTCCACACCCGTGCGTGAGGGCGCCCAGGACGCTTGGACGCGCTTTCAGGGCGCGAGTGCCGCCATCGGTCACTTCATCCGCCAGGTGCATGAAGGCCGCATGACGCCCGATGAGGGCTGGGAAGCCATCTGTGGTTACAACGCCGCCTGTCTGCGCCCGACATGGCCACTGGAGCGCCTCAAGGCCGAGGCTGACGCAATCTGGGCACGCCATGTCACGCGCAATGGGCCCGCGACCCTGCGTGCCGAGGCACTGCCAGCCGAAATCGCATCCTACCCGCTGGGCGCCCTGCTGGATGATACCTCGCCCATGCCTGATGACCTGATCGGGCCGCGCCTGCTGACGCCAGGGGGCATGCTGGTGCTGGGTGGCGCACCCAAGGTCGGCAAATCCGATTTCCTGATCAGCCTGCTGATCCATGCCGCCGCCGGCGCGCCATTCCTGCGCTTTACCGCGCCGCGCCCTTTGCGAGTTTTCTACCTTCAGGCGGAGATCCAATACCACTATCTGCGCGAACGTTTGCAGCAGCTTCGTCTGGATCCAGCGATCCTGGCCAAGGCGCGCGATACGCTGGTGGTCACGCCAAAACTCCGGCTGCTGCTGGATGAACAAGGCGTGGCGCAGGTGGCCGCTGGCATCCGCAGCGCTTTCCCCGATGCGCCGCCCGACATCATCTGCATCGACCCAATCCGCAACCTGTTTGATGGCGGCCCCGAGGGCGAAGGCGAGAACGACAACGGGGCCATGCTGTTCTTTCTGCAAAGCCGCGTCGAGGCGCTGCGCGATATGGTGGCCCCAGAAGCCGGCGTCATTCTAGCGCATCACACCAAAAAGCTCAGCAAGCAGCAGGTGAAGGATGATCCCTTCCTGTCGCTCTCCGGCGCGAGCGCGCTGCGCGGGTTCTACACCTCCGGCATGATCCTGTTTCGGCCGGATGAGGAAAAGACCGGGCGCGAATTGCATGTCGAGCTGCGCAACGGGCCGGGGATCGCACCTCTACTGGTGGACAAGATCGGTGGCCGCTGGGTGGAACTGGATCGCCACAGCGAGCGCCTGGTCAGGCAGGAAATAGGCCGCAAGCTCGATGCTGAGCGCACCCGTCGGCATGATGT
>JADCFN010000081.1 GCA_020249505.1 Roseomonas sp.
CACCGGCAGCACTCCCTTCCTGCCGCCGCCCTTTGACACTGTGGCCGAGCATGTGCTGACCAGCGACACGGTCTTTGAATTGCCTGACCTGCCGGAAAGCCTCGCGGTTATTGGCACCGGCGTTATTGCGCTGGAGCTTGGCCAGGCCATGCAGCGGCTTGGTGTGCGGGTTG
Source organism: Roseomonas sp. (assembly GCA_020249505.1). Lineage (GTDB taxonomy): Bacteria > Pseudomonadota > Alphaproteobacteria > Acetobacterales > Acetobacteraceae > Neoroseomonas. The sequence goes on from JADCFN010000081.1 coordinate 174, forward strand.
CCTTCTTTTCGCCTTTCGACGCCGTCGGGCCACTTACCGATCCTGAGGTTGCCCAAGTGGCGCGGCGGGATCTTGCGGCTGAGCTGGACCTGCGGCTTGGGACCGCGATGCTGGCCGCGACGCCTGCCGCCAGTGGCATGACGCTGCGCTGGCGGGAAGCTGATGGCACCGAAAGCGACGAAATTTTCGCCCGGGTCCTGGTCGCCGCTGGTCGGCGCCCGAACATCGCGGGCCTCGGGCTGGAGGCGAACGGTCTGACGCTGGAGCAGGCGGGGCTGCCCGTGATTGATCCTCAGACGGCGCAATGCGGCGATGGGCCGATCTTCTTCGCCGGCGATGTGGCGGGCCATATCCCCTTGTTGCATGAGGCATCAGACGAGGGGCGGATTGCCGGCGCGAATGCCGTGGCATGGCCTGAGGTACAGCGTGCGACGCGCCGGGCGCCGCTCGCCATCGCTTTCACCGATCCGCAAATGGCCATGATCGGCCTGCATTATGATCAGCTTCCCGCCGGGGTGCATGCTATTGGCCAGGTCTCCTTTGAAAATCAGGGCCGTGCCCGCGTGATGGGGCGCAATCAGGGCTTACTGCGCGTTTATGCCAGTGCGCGCGACTGTACGTTGCTCGGTGCGGAGATGTTCGGCCCGGCGGCGGAGCACATGGCGCATCTGCTCGCCTGGTCAGTGCAGCAGCGGATGACCGTGCCACAGGCACTTTCGATGCCGTTCTATCACCCCGTACTCGAGGAAGGGCTGCGCACTGCTTTGCGCGATCTGGCCGCCAAGCTGCGGGTACTCGGCCAATGCCGCCCTGAGGATATGGGGGATGCCCCCGGGAGCTGAGGCCAATTTGGTATCGTCTCGTGTGATGCCAGTGTATCGCCCCGCCTTGCTCCTCATTGCACCGAAGAACTTGGATCGGGTCATGTTCCGTGGCATCACCCCACCCGCCTTTTCACCACCTGCACATGCAACGCCGCCGCAGGTAGATCCACCGTGGACAGGCTCACATTCCGCGCCGTCACGCGCACCTTGTCATTCGACCAGACATGGCAATCCAGCACAAAGGCAATGCTGCTGGTATCAAGCGACGCATCCGCGAAATCCCCCCGCCGCGCACCGGGCACTGTCACATCCGCATTGGTCGTCGCCCCGGGCGGCATGCTCGGCAAATCCCAACTGGCCGAGAAGATCAAGGTCCTGCCGCCCGCAGGCAAAGCAGGACAGCCGGACAGGATCGCCGGCGCGTCTTCCGGCAGGCCGTAAAGGCGCAGCGCCTCCAACTCAATCTGCCCGTCAAAGCCGATGATCCCGATTTGCGCAAAGGCCACCTCCGGCCCAAATCGTACCGTCTGGCGGCGATTGAGGTCGCTCTCCTGCATCACGGCCCCGGCCTGCCAGGTTTTGGAGGTCGGCGCCCATTGCAGCGTGGTGCCGGACGCGAGCGCATCGCCAGCGATATTCTCGCGCACAATGCCCGCGCCATCAAAGCAGCGCAGACAAAGCCGCCCGCCATCGGCACCGCCCACCAGCCAATGCGCCAGCGCGAATTCCTTGGCGTGGGTGGTTTGCACCACAAAGCCGATGCCGCGATTGGGGTTCAGCAGCAGGCCGCGCGCGGTCGGCGTGATGCCATTCAGCCCATTCCAGGAAAGTGCGACCGTGGTTGGGCTCGCGGGCCAGGGGGCAGCCAAGTGGTTGATTGTATCGTGGCACAACGAATATCAGACGGTGCGATGCGTAACCTTCCCATGAACCGTAGCGTAAAAGAATAGGGCGCTCCTCAAGTCATGCTTGACCCATCTGCACGGACTGCCCCGCAAGGAGTTGTCTTGGAATGCTTAGTACCTGCCTGCCAGCCTATTCTATGGTATCCAGCCTGATGGAAAAGCCAGGCCTCGCTGTCGCCGCGCCTGATGATCGCGATGCGCGCGATCTGCGCTGGTCACGCCTGATGGCTGCGGCGCAAGCAGGGGATCGGCGCGCCTATGAGGATTTGCTGCGCGAATGCCTGCCGCTGCTCCGCCAGATCTGCCGCGCCAGGCTGCGCGATGCGACCGAAGCCGAGGATGCGGTGCAGGACACGCTGCTGAGCATCCATCGTGCGCGGGCAAGCTACGATGCCTCTCGCCCCTTTCGCCCCTGGCTGATCGCCATTACCGAAAGGCGGGCGCTTGACCGGATCCGCGCCCGTGGCCGCCGTTCAGGGCGAGAGGCCGCGCTTGATCTGGCGGCGGAGCTTGCGGCACCCCAAGCCAGTGTCGATGTCGCTTTGGATGCGGATCGTGCGGCGGCGAAATTGCGCGACGCCGTCCAGGAATTGCCTGAATCGCAGCGCATCGCGCTTGGGCTGACGAAGCTTCAGGACATGTCGCTGCAGGAAGCTAGTGCGCGTTCCGGCATGAGTGTGGGCGCGATTAAGGTCGCGACGCATCGCGCCATGCAAACCCTGCGACGCAGACTGACGGGGCAGGAGTAACGGGTCATGCAAAGCGAAGACCTGATCCACCGTTTGGCCGATGATCTCCGCCCGGTTCGCCCGGCAAGGCCGCCTGGCGCGGCAACGGCGCTTTGGCTTGGGCTGGCCACCGCTGTCATCATTGGCGCGGTGCTGTTCTGGGGCCTGCGGCACGATCTGGCGGAACGCCTCGCCAGCGGGTTTGAGGCGCCGCAATTGGTCACGGCGCTCGCCACCGGCGTGCTGGCTGCCTTCGCCGCCTTTCAATTGGCATTGCCGGATCGCAGCCGGCTTTGGGCCTTGCTGCCGCTGCCCGCGGCCTTGGGCTGGCTTGCCACCATGGGCTGGGGCTGCCTGCAGGATTTTGTGAAATTAGGGCCGGAGGCCTTGCATATCGGGGTGAGCCTGCCTTGTTTCAGCTTCATCATCGGCCTTGGCTTGCCGCTCACCATGGTCATGCTTTGGCTGTCACGCCATGGGGCCTGGTTCAGCCCTGGTCCCGTTGCGGCCTTGGGTGGGCTATCTGCCGCGGCGATGGCAAGCATTGGCCTCAGCCTCATTCATCATTTGGATGCGGCGCTGATGGTGCTGATTTGGCACGGCATATCGGTTCTGGTGGTGACCGCGATTGCGGCCAAGTTCGGCCCCCGGGTAATGCGGCTTGGGCGGTCAGGCGGATAAGGCCAAACCGGTTGCGACCAATTGCTGTGTGTTTCGTGTGAAGGACAGAAAGATTTCCAAGCATGCTCGCCTTTGAAACCATGATCAGGCTATCCGCTTCCGTGGGCGTGCTCAGCATCATGCTGATCCTGCAGCATGCGTTTCCGCGTCGGGCGCAACGGCTTTACTGGCGCCGTTGGCCGAGCAATTTCGGGCTGGTGGTGGTTTCTTCCCTGCTGGTGCGGCTGCTCATTCCAACCGCGGCGATTGGTATGGCACTTTACGCGGAAGCCCAGGGCTTCGGGCTGCTGCGCTGGCTTGGACTGAATGAGATTATCGGCGGCATCCTGGCGGTGCTGCTGCTGGATATGCTGATCTATTTTCAGCATCGCGTCTTTCACGCCCTGCCGATTCTGTGGCGGCTGCATCGCGTGCATCATGCGGATACGGAATTGGATGCTTCTTCGGGCCTGCGCTTTCACCCGATTGAGATCATGCTTTCCATGGGCATCAAGATGGCGGCAGTGGTGGCGCTGGGCGCGCCCGCCGAAGCGGTGCTGGTGTTTGAAGTGCTGTTGAACGCGACTGCGCTTTTCAATCATTCCAATCTTGCGCTGCCGCTCTGGCTTGACCGCGTCTTGCGCTGGGTTCTGGTGACACCGGATATGCACCGTGTGCATCATTCGGTGGTGCGCGCGGAAACCGACAGCAATTTCGGCTTCTGCCTTTCAATATGGGATCGGATTTTCGGCACGCATATTCCGGAACCCGCCGCCGGTCAGCTTGGCATGGTGATCGGCATTGATGAGTTCCGCGCCGATGAGGAACAACGGTTGGATCGGTTATTGACGCAGCCTTTCAGGCGCGGGGCGTGATCAGGTGTGACGCGCCCGCTCAGCTACCAGACCAATCCCACCGGCATCAGCTTCGCCCCACGCCGCGCCCGTTCTGCCGGGGGCAAAACATCGCAGGAAGGCCAGATGCCGCTGCCAAGTGCCGCCGCGTAACCCTCTGGCAGGCCCGCCGTGCGCATGGCCGCTGCCGCTGCCGCATGATCATAATCCAAGGGCAGGATTTCGACGCTGAGGCCCGCTTCGCCCGGTGTCAGCAGCGCAAACCAAATGCGCGGCGTGCCATCATCGGCGGGCATGCCAATCGCCCCCGCATTGATCCAAATCCCCGGCCCAACCTGGCGCGCAAATGGAATGCCGCAATGCCCCGCAATCACGCCATCGCATCCGGTAGCTGCGATTTCCGCCGCCAAATCCGCTTGCGGTGTGGAGGCGAAAATGAAGCGGCTGATATCGCTTGCCCCACCATGCAGCACGGCAAGCCGCCGCCCATCCGGCAGCCTGACCATCAGCCGCTGCGGCAAGCCCGACATCCAGGCGCGATGCACTCCCGTCACCTGCCGATTGGCATGCGCATACCAGGCGCGGGAGAGCAGATCGCACGCTGTCCCTTCCGCAAAACCGCAGCCGCAATCAAGCGCGCCGGCTGCCAGATTTTCCTCGCAATTGCCGGCAATCACCCAAATGCCGCTCCTCATGATCAGGTCGCAGCAGGCGGCCGCATCGGCGCCATAGGCAACCACATCGCCGGTGCAGATCACGCGCTTGGCCGGAATGCCGCGCCGGGTCGCCTCAGTCAGCACCGCGCGCGTTGCCTGCAGGTTTGAATAGGGGCCGCCAAAGACCAGCAACGGGCCATCCGCCGCAAGTTCCCTCAAATCTGTCTCAGACATCCATCCTCCAGGCAAAGCAATCGGTCGGCAAAGCGCGCGGCCAGATCATGTTGATGCAGCGATACCAGCACCGCCAGGCGATCCCGTCGCGCGAGGTCCTGCAATAGGCTCAGCACGTCCTCTGCCAGGGCAGGGTCCAGGCTTGCCACGGGTTCATCCGCCAAAAGAATACGGGATTGCTGGTGCAGCGCGCGGGCAATGGCGACACGCTGGCGTTGCCCGCCGGAAAGCCGATCCGCCCGCCGCCCCCCAAGCCCAGCGAGGCCAACCCGCGCCAGGCTTGCCTCCGCCAGGGCCATTTCCGCCCTGGGCCAAAGCCGCAGCGCCGCCCGCCAGAAACCCATGCGCCCAAGCCCGCCCACCATCACATTATCGCGCGCGGTCAGCCGGCTTGCCAGTGCATGTTGCTGGAACACCAGCGCGGGCTGGCCTTGCGACTCAAGCTTGCCGGAGGAAGGCAAAAGCCCCGCCATGGCGCGGAGCAGCGTGGTCTTCCCGGCCCCCGAAGGGCCGATCAGCGCCACCATCTCCCCCGCCGCCACATCAAGCGAGATATCCCGCAGCACCACGCGCCCACCAAGCGAAGCGCCAAGTCCCTGCACTGATATCGCCAGCATCACAGCAACCTGGCGCGCAAGGCCGCCGAAAGCCGATCCGCCGTCAGGGTCATAGCGACAATCAGCGCCAGAATCGCGAGCACACGGCTGAAATCCAGCAAATCCACCGCGTTCTTCAGCTCCTGCCCAATGCCGCCGGCGCCCACCAGCCCAAGCACGGTGGAGGCGCGAATATTGAATTCCCAGACATAGAGCGCCGCCGAGGCGGTTTGCGGCAATGTCTCCGACAGCAGGATCACGGCGGCTGCCTGGGCACGACCCGCACCGGCGCTGCGCGCGGCTTCCATGGGAGCGGGATCGGCGGCCTCCAGCGCTTCCGACCAAAGCTTTCCCAGGCTGCCGGCGGAATGCAGCGCCACGCCAAGCATGCCGGCGAAGGGGCCAAGCCCAACGGCGGCGACAAAAATCAGCGCAAAGACAAAGCCGTCAATCCCGCGCAAGGCATCCAGCAAGGTGCGGATCGGATGATACAGCGCGGGGTAGGGATTGGCGGGCCTCGCTGCCATCAGCGCCAGGGGCAGCGCCAAAACCCCCGCCAGAGTGGTGCCCAGAGTGGCGAGGGCAAGCGTTTCCGCCGCGCGTGCCGCAAGGTCTCCAAAGCCTGAAAAATCAGGCGGGAAGCCGCCCGCGATCCAGCCGGCAAGCCTGGGCAAGCCAGCCCAAAGCCGGCCCAGATCGGGCTGCACCACCCAGATACAGGCCGCCTGAACCGCAATGAACCCAATGATCCAGGCAGCCCGCCGCATCAGGCAGTGGAAAGCCGCCCGAGTGCACGGCCCGCGGCTTCGATCGGCGCATAGGTCTCCGGCGTTGCCGCGACCCAGCCGGTATAATTGGGCGGCATGATCTGACCGGCCTCGGCTTCCGTGATGGCCAGTGCTGCCTGGGTGATGGCGGATTTGAGGCCAGGATCAAAATCGCGCCGCGCGGCCAGGGCATCATTCGGCAAGGGATCGCTGCGCCATACCACCTTCACCGGATCCTGCCTGACACGCCCGGCGGCGATCATGGCGGCCAGGTTGCGGTCGAAATCCGTGGCGAGGTCCACCTGGCCTGAGGCGACGGAAATCACATTCGCCGCATGGCTTGCCCCATCCCGGTAGCGAAAGAAGCTGCGCGGATTAATGCCACGGGTCATGAACCAATGATGCGGGATCAGCCAGCCGCTGGTGGAACCGGCATCGGCGAAGGAAATGCTGCGCCCCTGCGCATCTTCCGGAAAGCGGGTGATCGGCAGATCAGGCCGCGCGATGATGATGGCGTGATAGGTGGGCCGGCCCTGATAGAGCACGGTCGCCACAGCTTCCGCCCCGGCGCGCGCGCGTGCCAGCACATAGCCCCAAGGCCCCATCCAGGCCGCATCCGCCTGCCCGCTGCCCAGCGCCACCGCAATGCCTGCCCAATCGGTGGTCACGGCCAATTCATGCGGGCGGCCAAGCGCCTTCGCCAAATGGGCGAAAAACGGCGCGAAGGCGCGGCGCGTATCGCCTGCCGTTGGCTGAAAGGGACCAACCGCAAAACGCAAGGGGGTCGTTTGCGCCAGGGCAGGCGCAGTAAGTACTGCCAGGGGCAGCGCCATCAGGGAACGGCGGCGCATGGCAGTGATTACCGAGAACAGGCCGCACCGCCGAGCACGCAAAACCGCGCGCAATGGGGGTGGTTCAGGGCAACCGGCTGCGCTGCCTCGGCCAGGGTGGCGCCCAGTTCAAAGCGCTGATCATAGGGCAGCAGCGTGCAGGCAATCACGGCGGGGCGCGCTGCCCCCTTGCGCTTCACCACCATGCGGGAGGAAGCGCACATGACGCTATCGGGCGATTTATGCAGAATGCCCCAGCAGGCTTCGGTAATTTCCGGCACCTCCGCCCTTTCATCCATTTCCGGGAATAGCATCAGCGCCACGGGGTCTGCCGCATCTATCGGGATGCCGTATTCGGCGAAAAGCGCGGCATAGCCTTGACGCATGGCGGCTTCCTGGCCCTGACCGAAGCCAAGCCTGCCGGCGACGTGTACGGTGAAGCCCTCACGCACCAGCCAGCCAAGCCCTTCCAGGGTTTTGGCAAAGCTGCCCGCGCCGCGTTCCATGTCGTGAAAGCTTGGCGCGTAGTGATCCAGGCTCACGCGCAGGATCAGGCGATCCGTGCCGAAGCGGTCCCGCAGCCGCAACAGCCCATCGGCATAGCGCCGCATGGGCTGCATGGCATTGGTCAGCACCAGGGCGGAAAGCCCGGGCCGAACGAGTGTATCCGCAAGCATGTCAAGCAGGCCAGGATTCATGAAAGGCTCGCCACCAGTGAAGCCGATTTGTTCCAGCGGCTCGCCAAGGGCAGCGGCCTCATTCAGATAGGCCGTCACCTCCTGCGGCGAGATATAGACAAGCAAATCATTGCGCGGGCTGCTTTCGATATAGCAATTGGCGCAGGTGATGTTGCAGAGCGTCCCGGTATTGATCCAAAGCGTCTGCAGGCCCTTCAGCGCGACAGTGGCGCGGCGTTCGCCCTTGGCGGTCACGAAAGGGTCCTGGAACTTGGCCCGGCTGCGGGCCGGAAGGCTGATGACGGGCAAGAGTTTCATCCTTTCGAGGACAGGCGCTGCGCCTAAATCTTACGCCCTAAGCCGCCTTAAGGTTACGGTTCACGCCTTGAATTCGCTTGGATGGTTTGCCGGGTCGGGCGCGCCAGCGCTTCAACCGCGATCACCCATAGAATTTTCCAACCCGCCTTAATCGTGCCCATCAGGGTTCCCGATATCTTGGAATGGCCAATACGCCGCCGATAGCCAACCGGCACTTCCCGCACGCGAAGCCCACGGCATGCGGCGCGTACCTGCATCTCAACGGTCCAGCCCCAGGTTTCATCGCGCATTTGAAGCCGATCCAGCGCCGCGCGGCGGATAACGCGAAAGGGACCAAGGTCCGTATAGCCTATGCCCCAAATCAGGCGGATCAGCCGGCAGGCCAGCGCATTGCCAAAGCGCTGCTGCGGCGTCAGCGCGCCGGGCTCAACATTAAGGCTGCGCGCGCCAATCACCAGATCAACCCCTTCTTCGATGAGGGGCGCCAGCAGCCGTGGCAAATCCTCGGGCCTGTCCGAGGCATCGGCATCCATGAATAGGACCGTATCCACTGCGGGGGATAGCGCGGCGATGCCGGCAAGGCAGGCCCGGCCATAGCCGCGGCGGGGTTCGGAGACCACGCGCGCCCCCATGCCCGCGGCAATTTCCGGCGTGCCATCGGTGCTGGCGGTATCCACCACTATCACCTCAGCAACCTTCGGCAGGATGGCGCCGAGAACCTTGGGCAGGGCCGCAGCTTCATTCCTGGTAGGCATGATGACGCCGATGATGGGCGGGGCAGCAGGGTTCATGGCTTGGCGCGCCGCCTGATCAGGTTTTGGCCGAGCATCATCAGCACCCCCGCAAGATGAATCGCCGCGATGCCTTGCGCGAAAATCGGGCGCAGCACGGGGCCAGTGAAGGCAAAGAACAGATAGTAGAGCGGCAATAGCACCGCTGGCAGCAGCAGCGCCCGAAAGCCCAAGACCGCAGCAAAGGGCAGAAACCAGACCGCATACCAAGCGAATTGCGCCGGTGAGAGGTAGAAGGTTGCAGTTGCAATCACCAGCACACCGCGCGAAAGCGTGCGGCCATCTGTGGGCGCCGGCCAGGCCATGGCGAGGGCAATCGCGGCGCCCACCAAGCCAAGCAGCGGGCGCAATATGGCGCCGGATTCTTCGCCGAGGATCGCCTCGGCCCAGGCCATGGGCGCGTTATTGACGGACCAGAAGCGCGCATAGGCATTCAGCCCGGCATCCGGCGCAGCGATTGTCGCCAGCAATGGTGCCAGCACAAGCAATGTTGTCGCACCGAAGGCGATCAAGGCGCCAAGCCAGGCGCTGCGTGGCAGCCAGCGCCCAAAAAGCGGCGCTAGCAGCACAGGCCAAAGCTTCACCCCGGCGGCGAGGCCGAGCAAGACCCCAACAGCAATGCCCTTACCGCGCAGCGTCAACAGCACCGCGCCCAAAAAAAGCGGCGGCAAAAGCGCATCCACATGCGCTGCATTGGTCAGCACCAGGGGCAGCAGCGGGCAACACCACCAGATCGCCACGCGCATGATCGGAAGCCCCGCCTCGCGCAGCACAGCAGCCATCAGCGGTAAAGTGACAAGCTCCGCGCCCAGGATCACAAGCCGAAGGCCCGTGACATCCCAAGGCATGATCCAATGCGCCAGCAGAAAGGCGGCCTGCGCTGTGGCGGGGTAGATGCTGCGGAGCTCGGTAAAGGGAAGCCTATCCAGCAGCGCTGCCCCCGCCGCGCCAAGCTCCGGCGGCAGACCCGCCGCTGGGGGCGCAGCCCAGGGTGAGATCCCATGCGCGGCCAGCGCCCCATCCCAAAGATAGCGCAGCGCATCCGTATCCAGCACGGGTGGCGTGGTGAACCAGGGGAGGCGGATCGCAAGGCCAAAGACGAAAACCCCGAGCATGACCAGGGGGCGCATGGGCAGGCGTTCGAGCGGGCCAAGCGCGGCAAACCAGGCGGCGCCGCCAAGCACGGCAAGCGCGACGTAGAGGATTATCGGCAGCGCCGGCGCGGTGACCTCATCGGCCAAGCCGGGCGCAAGGGCCAGCATGGCCAATTGCGTCAGCGCGATGATCGCCGCTGAGATAGCCAATGGCGTGACCTTGCGCGGCGCCAATTCACCGCCCATGCGCGTAACCTGAATCCTGCCTGCGGCGAAAATATTGAATCGCAACCAAAGCCGGGATATCGCAATGGAAATGCCCAAGCCCCCGCTGCCAAATCGTCGCCTTGTTGTGGGCATGGTGGGCGCCACCATCTTGGGCGGCGCTGGCATGGCGATGGGATGGCCTTGGCGGCGCGGCCTGCCCGATCCCACCGATCCGCGCACCACGCTGCAAGCGGTGGAAAACGCCATTGCGCGACTGCTGCCGGAACCGGAGATGACAACAGCAGCCTTGGCGGCACGGCTGGCTGCGGGTGAACGCATCATATTGTTTGACACGCGCGAGCCTGATGAATACGCGCAAAGCCACCTTCCGGGCGCGTTGCACATTGCACCGGATGCGCCCGCCAGCGCGATATTGGCCCAATATCGCGCGCTGATGGCTGATGCGACCGTGGTTGTTTATTGCTCGGTCGGGTGGCGTTCGGGTCTGGTGGTGCAGGCCATCCGGCGCGCCGCGCATGAGGCGCCGGTAAAGGCGGTCTTCAATCTGCGCGGCGGCATCTTCCGATGGCATGCTGAAGGGCGCCCCTTGGAATTCGGGCCCGGCGCTTCGGGCGTGCATCCCTTCAGCCGTGATTGGGGACAATTGCTCAAGCGCCTTGGTTAGCGTGGCGGCATGAAAAATTTTAGGTGATGGCGCGATGCGCGCCTGGCGCATGGATCAGGTGCCCGCCGGCGCATTGTTCAACTCCCAATCATAGGTATCCTCGGCAATGCTGGTGCGCCCAGCCAGACGCTGGCGGAGCGGCGGGGCGGCGAATTGCCTGAGATGCGCGATCACACCTGCCTCATCGCCGCCGAAATCCTCACGAAACCAGGTATAGATTGAAGACACACGCAAGCGCCCATCCGGCAAAATAGTCACGCCGCGCGGATGATTGACATAGGCAGCGGCAGCGGCATCCAGCTCGGCTTCCAGCGTTACGGCGCGCCAGACCCTTGGCCAGAGATTGGGGCACCCGATGGAGGCGCAATTGACGGCGTAATGCACGCGCGGATCGCGAAAGAAGGGCCGCATCGTGCCGTGTTCTATATCATCAAGCGACATGCGCTTGCCCTCCACCGTGACAAGCCTTGTGCGCCAGGGTCCAGTATAGCCTTTTGGGTCAAGCGGCACGCCTGTTGAGCGGATGTCGCGAATGGACCGCACAGGGTAGCGTTCCAGCACGACCTTGAGCGTGAGCGCATTATAGAGATTGGCCCAATAGGCGAAGGCTTCAGGCCGCGCCATGCTGGAAGGGCTGCGCGTTGCAGCCCCAGTAATCCACGTATCGAGCGCGCGCATATCCTGGGCCGACGCTTTCAGCGCAACGTAACGCACGCGCGTCACGCCATCGGGCGGTTCGATGACATAACGTGCCAGCAAGGCGCCAAGGCTCTCGTCAGGATTGGCAGCGGCGCGGCGCAGTGGCAGCGCGGCGAAGGCAAGCGCGCCAAGCGCGCGACGAGTTGGCATGATCGCTCTCCTAGGTTTTGGCAAACCGCGCCTTGAGCGGAATGGCAGCGAGTGACAGCAAGGCAAGCCCGATCAGGGCACCGAGTATTTCAGGCGTAAGTACGGAACCGACATCAAAATCGCCACCCCGCGCCAGCACATCGCCAAGCCCCGCACCTGCCAGACTGAAGACAGCCGTACCGGGCAGAATGCCAATCGCCGTGGTGATGACGTAGATGGGCAGGCGCACACCGACAAAGGCAGGCACCAGATTGACCAGAAAGAAGGGGAACAAGGGCACCAGGCGCAGCACTAAAAGGTAGGAAGCGGCATTGCGGCGAATACCCTCACCCAAGGCGCGCGCCTTGGGGCCCATGCGATCCAGCGCATCCGTGCCGAAAATACGTTGAGCGAATAGGAAAATCAGCGTGGCGCCTATAGTTGCGCCAATGACGGTAAGCGCTGTGCCCAGGATGGCGCCAAACAGAAATCCGCCTGAGAGTGTGATAAAGACGGCGCCGGGTACTGAGAACCCAACAGCCACCACATAAATCAAAACATAGGCGCCGGCAGCGAGCAGCAGATTGGCCGCAACGAAAGCCGCCAGCGCTTCCCGATGCCGCGCCAGCGTATCCAGCGAAAGTTGATCCGAAAGCCCGGTGGCCCGCAGCATGATCAAAATGGCCACTACACCAAGCGCCAGCCAAAGCCGCAGATCGCGCAGAAGGTTCTTGAGCTTCATGTCACCTTACCTGTCACGGCAGCCAGCGCTGCAGCAGCCCAACCAGGCGCCGCGTGCGTGCGCCGAAAAGGCTTGGCGTGTAAAAACTGACGGCGGCGCGTTTGGAAATTTCCGACATGGTCGGATAGGGCGCGATCATCGAAGCAATGGCGCCGATTTTCATTTTCTGCTGAATGGCCAGTCCCCAAACCCCGATCATCTCCCCAGCGCGGGGGGCTAGGATTGTGGCCCCCAGAATGCGCCCACGCGACCCCAGGATGATCTTCGCAAGCCCTTCGGTTGCGCGTTCCGCCTGGGCGCGGTCATTACCGGCAAGCGGTTGCAGCAATGTCGAGACATCATGCCCAGCCTCCCGCGCGGCTGCCTCCGTCAGGCCAACATGCGCCAATTCCGGATCGGCATAGGTCACCCAAGGCAGAGCGGCATAATCAACTTTGGCCGGCAGGCCAAACAGCGCATTGCGGATAACAATGCCCGCGTGATGGCCGGCGATATGGGTGAATTGCGGGCCGCCCGAGACATCGCCAATCGCAAAGACACGCCGATTGCTGCTGCGCAGCCGTTGATCAACGGTGATGCCGCGCGGCGTGACTTCAATACCGGCGGCTTCCAGCCCAAGCCCGGCGGTATTGGGCTTGCGCCCGGCGGCGACCAGCAGATGCGATCCTTGCACAATCACCGGACCAGCATTGCCGCGCAGTTCCAGTTCAACACCTGCGCCGGTGTTGCGCGCCGCCACCACCTCAATACCCTCATGCAGGGTAATGCCTTCGCGGATCAGGGCATCGCGCAGGATCGTCACCGCTTCAGGCTCATCGCGGGGCAGGATGGCGGCGCGTTCAACCAAGGTGACGCGGGCGCCGAGGCGGCGGAAGGCTTGCGCCATTTCAATACCAATCGGGCCTCCGCCCAGAACAAGCAAATGGTCCGGCCTTTCTTTCAGATCGAAGATCGTTTCATTGGTCAGGTAGGGGATATCGCCAAGGCCAGGCACCGGTGGAATGGCGGCTGACGAACCCGTCGCCACCACAAAGCGGCGGGCGCGGATGCGGTGGCTGCCGGCCTGGACTTCATCCGGCCCAATGAAGCTTGCGGGCGCCCGGATCACCGTGACACCAAGGCCTTCAAAGCGTTCCACACTGTCATGCTGGGCAATGGCGGCGATGACGCCATGCACATGCGCATGGACCTTGGCGAAATCCACTGCGGGTTCATGGCTGGCAATGCCGAAAGGGCCGGCATGGCGCTGCGCATGGGCGGCATGTGCGGCGGCAAGCAGCGCCTTGGACGGCACGCAGCCGGTATTAAGGCAATCACCGCCCATCAGGTGCTTTTCGATCAGGATAACGGAGGCGCCCATCTGCACGGCGCCGGCTGCCACGGAAAGCCCGCCAGATCCCGCACCGATAATACAAAGATCTGTGTGCAGAACGCCATCGCGCAGCACCGGGCGGCGCGCGATACTTCCGGGGGATGGCGATACAGCATTCACGCGATTGAACCTTTCCGAGTTGAAAAGCCTTTCGCTGTGGGGTACGAAAAGGTTACATTCAGCCCTGAGCTGATTGTTGCGGCGGTGATGTTTTCGCCGCAGCCCAGGATGCAAGCAAAGCACGCGTATGCCGCGCTGAACCGCCTTGCAGCACGGCATCTGCGAAAGGCGCCTGCCCATCAAACTCAGCCTTCAGGCGATGAAAATCTTGGGCCTCATCAACATCATACCATTCATGCAGCACATGCACCGGCAGGCCCATTTGCGCTGCACGCGCGCGGGTGGTGGTGAAGACTGCCGGTGTGCTCCAGGCCATGTTGCGGAATAATGCCGGATGAAAGCCCTTGAGCCCAATGAGGTAATAGCCACCATCCAGCGAGGGGCCGAGGACGACGCGATCACCATCGGCGCGCAGCGCATTGATGGCTTCTTCGATCATGATACCAGGCAGGCTAGGGCTGTCGCTATTCATGAAAATAACGCCATCATGCCCGACGTCTAGCAGCGCCTTCAGACTTGCTTCCAGCACCTGCCCAACATCATCGGCCTCACGCGGGATGAGTTCCCAATCAGGGGTGAGGAGTTCGCGCAGCGCCGCTTCAGTACCGGCGGGGCTGAACAAAGCATAGCATTGCCGTGAAAGCGTAGCGGGCAAAGCCGCCAAGGTTTCTGCGACATCACGGATGAAGCAGGCGGATAGCTGGGCCGTTCGAACCTGCCCAAGCAATGGCCAAAGCCGCGACTTGCCGCGCCCGATGGCGGGGGTTTTGCAGACAAGCGCGATGGCGGTTGTAGGGCTCATGATCCATCATGGTTAGAAAGACCCCTCCTTTACGTGGCAGGGGACGCAAAGGTTACACATTTCTGAACCTGAATATCATGGCGCTCTTTTTGGCCTGTCTTGGCTCAGCGTGTTGGCTTCTTCACATTCCAGGAAATGATAATGCCCGGCATGGCCAAAACACCGTCCAATTGAGGCCGAATGGCGGAAGGCAGATACCATTGCCCATAGGGAACATAGGGCACCAACCGATAGGCGCTTTCATGCAGCTTTTCCAGGATTTGCCGACGTTCGCCATCATTCGCCGCATAGGGGAAGGCATCAATCAATGCCTGGTGCTGGGCGTCGCAGGGCCAGCCCGGCCAGGCCCTTTCGCAACTGGCCTGCATGGGCACATTGCCAACCGGATCAGAGGCGCCAAGCCCATTCCAGAAGGTTAATCCAATATGCCAGCCACCTTCGGCAGGTGGCCGCCGATTGGCCCGCCTTCCGGCCATGGAGGCAAAATCCATGGCCTGGACATCCGTGCGAAAACCAATGGACTGCATTTGTTGCGCCAGAACCAAGGTCGCGGCATGGACGAAGGGATTATCAGTTGGGTCCATGATGACGATTGGCGTTCCATCATAGCCACTGGCCTGAAGCAATTGGCGCGCCTGCGCGCGTGCCGCGGCACTGCCAAGCCCTTGCGGAACACCCGCATTGCTTTCCTGCGGCGAACCGCACACAAAAAAGGCGTGGCAGACCTGATAAAGCGCGGGGTCTGGGAACATCGCCTGCAAAATCTCCTCCTGATTGACCAGGAGCATCAAGGCCTGTCGTGCGCGCGCATCATTGAAGGGCGGATGAATGTGGTTCATGCGAATCATGCCCGGCGCGCCGAGCGTATTCGTGCGAATAATGCGCATGCCGCGCCTTTGCAGCATGGGCAGAAAATCAACACCGGGACTTTCAATGTAATCAATCTCGCCTTGAATGAGGGCTAGGACAGCGGTCTGCGCATTGGCGATATTGAGCCATTCAACACGATCCACATGCGCAACCTTGCCGCCCGCGGTGCCGGAAGCGGGTTCTGCGCGCGGTGCATAATTAGGATTGCGGCGGTAGACAACGCGTGAACCTGGTATCCATTCCTCACGCACGAAAATGAAGGGGCCGGATCCGATGGTTTCCGTGATGGCGGTGAATGGATCAGTCGCGGCAATGCGTGCGGGCATGATTGCGGGCATATTGCCGGCGGGCTTGGAAAGCGCATCCAACATAAGCCCATAAGGGCGCTTCAGACGCCAGGTAAAGGATTTATCATCCACTGCAGGTTCCATCGCTTCCGTGATCGCCATGATCTGCCGCCCATGCGGATCGCGCGCACCCCAGCGCCGCAGTGATGCAATGACATCCACTACCGTGACAGGCGTTCCATCATGAAACTTTAGCCCATCACGAAGCTGGAAGGACCATGTCAGAGAATCTTCCGACTTGGTCCAGGACTGGACCATCTGCGGCTGAGGGCGCTGGGAAGCATCCCGCCCAAAAAGCTGATCATAAATCATGTGTGCGTGCGACTGCACGACACCCGCCGTGGTATTGATGGGATCAAGCGTCTGCAGATCCGCATTTGGCACCATGCGCAGGATACGATCCGGCGCGACTGGTTGTGCGTAAGCGGGCGTAGTCAGGAATACTCCGGCCGCCAGCAAGGCAGCGCGCGCAAGGCGTGGGGTCATGTTGGGGGCTCCGGGATAGCACTTGGACTCATGACGTCGTTATAAAGCGTTTGCTACAGAATGCAAAGAATGTTGGCCTGCCGTCCCTGTGGCGGTCTCTGCCCGTAGCGGGGTGATGGATGCCAAGTCATTCATCTGATGATTGGCCGTCACGCCAATACTGCGCCGCGCGGCATGGCAATGCCGCGCTGCACCGCCGGGCGGGCCGCGATACGGTCATGCCAGCGCGCAATGTTTGGCGTATCCTCAAGCCTGCGTGCTGCCCATCCTGGCCGCGTTATCCAGGGAAAGGCGGCAATATCCGCGATGCTGTAATCAGCACCGGCAAGATAGGGTACCTCGGCCAAACGAAGATCAAGCAAGGACCAAACACGCGCAACAGACGCCAATGCGTAATCCTTTGCGGCTTCGGGCTTTTCTGGTGCGAGATCGGTCCAATGATGTGCCTGGCCCATGGCAGGGCCAAGGCCTGTCAGGGCAACCATCAGCCATGTGAGCGTCGCAGCACGCTCAGAAACACCGGCGGGCAGAAAGCGGCCATGCGCTTCGGCTAGGTGCAGGAGGATCGCGCCACTCTCGAACAGGACCAGCGGAGCAGCCCCGGCGCGCTGCTCGAGTATAATGGGTATTTTGCCAAAGGGATTGAGCGCGAGAATATGCGGCACGAATTGTTCCCTTGCGCGGATATTGACGCCGGTCACGCTGTACTGAAGGCCAAGTTCCTCAAGCAGGATTGTCACGCGATGCGTATTGGGCGTCGCCCAGCCATAAAGATGATAGCCTGGACTCAACGCTGACATCAGCTAACCCTTTGCCAACACCACGAAAGCTCACCAAACGGGAAGTTGCGCATCACAGCAGTTTTTCGGTTCATGCCATGAACGGCCTGACTGAACATCACGGCCCTAGCCGGACTTGTTCCCGATAATATTTTAGAGTATTTGTTACAAATCACATGATGTCAAGAACAACCAATGCCGCGACCTCGTATTTTCGATGAAGATGCCGCGCTGGCGGCAGCAACCGCTGAATTCTGGCATCGCGGTTATGCGGGAACTTCTGTACGTGATCTCGGGGCCTCGATGGGGCTTGGGCCCGCCAGTTTCTATAACGCCTTCGGTGACAAGCGCTCCCTTTTTCTGCGCTGCATGGATCGTTATCTTGATGATGGGGTACGCGCCCGCATCAGACGCCTGCAACAAGACAGGTCACCGCGCGAAGCCATTGAGGAGTTCATCATCGAGATACTCGCCTTGTCACGGCGTGATCGACGCGGCTGTCTCATGGTCAATGCCGTGCTTGAGTTTGGCACCGAAGATAACGAGATCGGGGTGATCCTGCGTGAGCGCCTTGGTGAGTTGGAAAGCTTCTTTCGGCGATGCCTGCGCGCTGCGCAGCGTGAAGGCACGATAGCGCCACAGCTGAATGTGGCCGATGTCGCGCGACTGATGCTTGCCGCCGTGATGGGGCTCCGCGTGCTTGCGCGTACCAGGCCAGATCCTGCGCTGCTGGACGGTGCTGCGCGCGGGGCACTCGCGCTACTTGGTCCAAGGCCTGCCCGGGCATGACGCACTGCCTTGCATTCCCTGTTGCTCAAATGGAAGGAGATTGAAAGCCATGTCCACGACCATAAAGCTTGCCGCGGGAAGCCCTTTCCCTGCCGTCTCTGTCCCCCGCTTAGGCGGTGGGGAGGTCGCGCCCGCTTCCGGCGACGGCTGGCGGCTTTTCGTTGTTTATCGCGGAAGGCATTGCCCTCTCTGTAAAATCTACCTCAAGACATTGAATGATCTTATGGATGAATTCTCTGCCATTGGTGTTTCGGTGATGGTGGCTTCTGGCGATCCAGAGCAAAAGGCAGCAGCCGATCTGGCAGAGCATGGCTGGCGTTTTCCGGTCGGTTACGCAATGACCATGGCGCAGATGCGCATGCTTGGCCTTTATCTGTCTGAACCACGCTCAGCTCAGGAGACAGACCGACCCTTTCCTGAGCCTGGCCTTTTCCTGATCAATCCTGGGGGGCAGCTGCAGATCATTGATATCTCCAACGCGCCCTTCGCGCGTCCCGACTTGGCCGGTATTGCCCGCGGGGCGAAGCGCATCCAGGAGATGAACTACCCGATCCGCGGCACCCTGGTGTGATCGCGCCATGCTGACCGGCATCCGCGCCTGCGTCTTCGATGCCTATGGCACGCTGTTCGATTTTGCATCAGCGGCAGCGGGCTGCAGCGACGTGTTGGCTGACAAGGCCGGCCCATTGACTGCCCTGTGGCGCGACAAACAGCTCCAGTACTCTTGGCTGCGCGGGCTGCAGGGGCGCTACGTGTCGTTCTGGGAGGTGACAGGTGACGCCTTGGACTTTGCGCTGGAGACACTCGGCCTGCCAGCGGACGGGCCGCTGCGAGAGCGTCTGATGGACCTCTACCGCACGCTCGGCACCTTCCCCGAAGTAGCCAGCGTGCTCCACGCGCTGCGCGAGGCGGGCTTTGCCACCGCCATCCTGTCGAACGGTTCTCCGGACATGCTGGCGAGCGCGGTGGAGGGCGCCGGCCTGGCCGCGGCCTTCGACGCGGTGATCTCGGTGGATGAGGTCGGCAGCTTCAAGCCGGACCGACGCGTCTATCAACGTGCGGTCGACCGGCTCGGTGTGCCGGCGGAGGCGATTGCCTTCCAATCCTCCAATGCGTGGGATGCGCATGCTGCGTCAGCCTTCGGCATGCGGGTGGTGTGGTGCAATCGTTATGGCCAGCGGCGCGAAAGGCTGCCCGGGGCACCGGACCACGAAATCCGTAGCCTTGCCGAGCTGCCTGCATTGCTTGCGGCAAAGGTATAGCGTTGCGATCGGGGATGCGGGGGCGTCGTCCGCCGCAGTAGCCATCAACGTGCGAATTGGTGGCCCGCTGGCTTCCTCCTCGCGAGCCGAACCTGGCGCCGCTTGGCTGCTTTACGGACTGCGGAGCTTAACCAAGGTGGCGCCGCACTGCATGGAATGCGGTCAGGGCTGCTTGCCAGTCGGCGTCGTGCGCAATGCCGATGCTCTGCAGGGGTTCGAGCGTCACTTTCCGCCGGCTGTAGTAGTCGCCCTGCATGCGGGCGAGCCATCCAGACAGCCCCTGCGCGGCAAGGGCGTCGCTGGCGGTCTTCACTTCCGCCTCGCTTGGCTCAGTGCGGCCCAGGGACACATGCCGGCCATCGGCGCCCAAGACCATCCAGCGGGTTTCAGTTTCTGTGCGCATCGTCATTCTCCGTCTTGCGTGACGGACGCTTCGCGCTGTGTTTCGCGCGAGCCAAGGCAATAAAGCGCCAGGGATCGCGATGATCCCTGGGCTTGGCAATCATTCATGCCGCTGTGGCTGGGCAGCTTCATTCCGCCACGCGGTAGACAGTGTAGGACCCCTTGGCGCCCTGCTTGTTCGGGCTGACTTGGCGGATACGCTCAGCAATCTCCACCGTAATGCCC
>JADCFN010000082.1 GCA_020249505.1 Roseomonas sp.
GGCCGGCACGCCGAACAAGGGCAGCGGGCTGCGCGCCGCCGATGGCGAGGTGAAGGCCTACACGCATATCGGCCAGCCGGTGCAAGACATGCGTATCCCCGACGCGGTGCTGCGCATCACGCGGCATAAGGGACGCGGGATCGAGACGGAACATCCGGCGGTGTTTCCGGTCGCGCTGCCAGACTTCCTGATGCGTGCCTACACGGAGGCTGGCGAGGTGGTGTTTGAGCCCTTTGCCGGCAGCGGCACAACCCTGATTGCCGGCGAACGCACGGGCCGCATAGTGCGCGGCGTGGAACTCGCGCCCGCCTATGTGGATTTGGCGATTGCGCGCTGGCGGATGCTGTATCCGGATCAGCCGGTGACGCTTGCGGGCGATGGGCGCGATTACGATGCGGTGACCACAGCGCGGGCGGAGGTTGCCCATGCAGCCTGAGCCTGCCGCTCATGTGGCGCCGCGCGGTTCTTGAATGGCGGGACCGCCGGACCATTTGATGAAGTATCGGTCCGGGCCCCTCTGGCGATGCACAGCGCATCGCGATGTCGGACCTCCATCCGGCGCGCCATGCGCGCCGTGGCAGAGGAGGCGTTTCGCTATGACTGAACCATCCCCTTCGCGCGTGCCGCTGGTGCTGCGCGGCTTTGGTGCCGTGCTGCTGCTGGTTGGTGCGGCGGGCTATTTGCTGCCAGCACCGCCGGTGCACTGGACGGCGCTGATCCCGGCTGGGCTTGGCGTGGTCGCGCTGCTGGTATCGCTGGCCGGTCGATGGCCCGTGGCGGCGGCGGTCGGCGGCGCGCTGGTCGCCATGGTGGCGTTAGCGGGCGGCGGGTCTGCGCTTGTGCAGTTGCCCGCGCTGCTGACCGGGGAGGCTGGCGCGGCGGTCGCTTCGCGTTCCGCCACTGCGGCTGCGGCGATCCTAGCGCTGGGCGGCCTGATATGGGCGCTACGCGGTGGGCGGAGCGGGCCAGCATGATCGGCAACCTTATCGCCTTCCTGGTCGCGACCTTTCTGGTCGAGCCGTTGCAATCGAAGTTGGCCGAACAGCTCGCGGGCGGGCGTGCGCCGGTAGCGGTGTTGCAGCAGGTCGAGGCCTGCGCAACAGCAGCGCTGCCAGCATTGGTAAAACGCGCCGCCAACGAGCCCTGGTGGGCCTTTACCACCGCGATTGGCGCCTGGGTTGGCACCACGTCGCCGGTCGCGGTGCTGACCGATGCCGAACCCTCCTGCGCGCCGGCGCTGGCAGCCGCGCGGCCGTTCCTCGCCGGGTCTTGAACCCGGGTTGGGAACGGACGCCAGTTTGAAGCGTCAAGGCAAGCCTACAGCTCGGTCATTCCGCTTGGACGCAGGTTTATGGTCGCTCTAGCCAATGAGCGTTCGCCGCCAGTCGCGCGCTGCAGACAGATATAGGGGTCGCGGATAAAGCCGGCAGGGATATGCGGCACCGCACCCATCAATTTGGCATTCGGTAAAAAACTTTGAGTCGTGGAGGTTGCCCATGCAGCCTGAGCTTGCCGTTATCTCGCTGCCAGTCGCGGCGCTGGTGCCTTATGCCGAAAATGCGCGCACGCATTCCCCAGCGCAGGTGGCGCAGATTGCTGCCTCGATCGCCGAATTTGGCTTCGTGAATCCGGTGCTGGTGGATGGCGTTGGTGTCCTGGTCGCGGGCCATGGCCGCGTCATGGCGGCCAAGCGGCTCGGCATGGCGAGTGTCCCCGCCATTCGGCTTGCACATCTCACTGAGCCCCAGGCGCGCGCGCTGCGGCTCGCGGATAATCAGATCGCGCTCAATTCCGGCTGGGATGAGGCGCTGCTGGCGGCTGAGATCGCGCGCATCCGTGATGATGCCTCGGTGGATCTCGATGTGCTTGGCTTCTCCCCCGAAGCGCTTGAGGATTTGCTGGCCAGCATCGGCGCCAATGGTGAAGCACCAGCACAGGGCGATCCCGATGCCCCTGCACCGGAACCACCCGCGCAGCCCATCACGCGCGCCGGCGATCTCTGGCGCCTTGGGCGCCACCGGCTGCTCTGTGGCGACGCCACCAATCGGGCCGATGTTCTACGCCTGCTCGGCGGTACGAAGCCGCATTTGATGGTGAGCGACCCGCCCTATGGGGTTGGCTACGATCCCGCCTGGCGCAACGAGGCGGGCGTCTCCTCCACTGCGCGCACGGGCAAGGTTGCCAATGATGATCGCGCCGATTGGCGCGAAGCCTGGGCGCTGTTCCCCGGCGATGTTGCTTATATCTGGCACGCGGGCGTGCATGCGCGCACGGTGATCGAAAGCCTGGAAGCGGCTGGCTTTGTCGTGCGCAGCCAGATTGTCTGGGCCAAGCCGCGCCTGGTGCTCGGGCGTGGCGATTATCATTGGCAGCATGAGCCGAATATATACTGTGTCAGAAAGGGCGCCACCGGCCATTGGCAGGGTGCGCGCGACCAAACTACGCTCTGGGAAATCGGGACTGGCGATGAGGATATGGCGACGGTGCATGGCACGCAGAAGCCGGTAGAATGCATGCGCCGCCCGATGCTGAACAACAGCGAACCAGGCGATGCGATTTACGAGCCCTTCTGCGGCAGCGGCACGACGATCATCGCGGCGGAGACTGCCGAGCGCATCTGCTACGCGATGGAAATTGATCCTGGCTATTGCGATGTGGCGATTGCACGATTTGAGGCCATGACGGGCCAGCCTGCGATACTGGACGGCGAGGATCGCAGTTTTGCGGATATCGCGGCAGTACGGCGAGAGAAATTATCCGCATGATGCGTGACTCTGGTTTCCTCTTCGAACATGGCGCGCTACCCCTGGCTGCGCCGCCGCCCACCCCACAAAACGCGGGGAGCCTGCGCAAGAGTAGCCATGAACTTGAACTGGGACGCGCCGCCGAACACCTTGTCTGCGCGGATCTTCTGCTCGGTGGTTGGAGCGCGTTCCACACTGCACAGGGCATGGCATATGATTTGGTAGTCGATGTGAGCGGGCGCATTATCCGCGTTCAAGTGAAGGCGACATTACATCCACGGCATCCGCAGCCTAAAATGCGGGCCAACCCCGCATATTTCTTCAGCATCAAGCGAGCGGGACGAGGTGCTACGCGCCTTTATCGCGACGATGAATTTGATATCTATGCGCTAGTGGCAGTTGACCGCAGACTAATCGCCTATTTCGCCAAGGCTGAACTTCCCACCCAATTAATCACCATGCGTATCCCAGGTGGACGCTATGGGCTTGGTGGAAAGGGCGAACGTGAATTCGAAGGAGCTTCATTTGGGCGAGCCCTTGCTGTCATGGATGAACTGGCAAAGTCACGTAATCATGTTGTGAGCAAAGCGACCGAATCATAGCAACGAAGTTACGCTCAATCTCGCTTGGCTCGCCCCCCGCTACAGCGCGAATGGTCCCTCAGGCGCAGGGAAACTCCCCGGCGCCACAGCAAGGAGACCAAGATGCACGATACCCCTTCAACCGACCAGCTTTTCCTCGAAATCGCCAAGCGGCACATGCCCTCGGTTGAAACGCTGGAAACCAGAAACCGCGACGCGCTCGATTTCCACGATGTCGCCGTCTGGTCCATCCGCAA
>JADCFN010000083.1 GCA_020249505.1 Roseomonas sp.
GCCTTTGCCATTGAACATCGCGCGGAAATCGAAGTGCTGGCGGCGGATAATGCGCTGTTGGATGCGCTGCTGGTTACCATCGCCGCCGCCATCACTGCCGATCCCATGCTGGGTGGCGCGGTGGAATGGGCGCAGCCAGGCAGCGCGGATATCGAGGATGTTGAATTCGAAGGCGCGGCCAGCGCGCGTGCCGCGAGCCTGCCTGTCACCCTATTTTTTACCGCCACCGGCTCACCGCTGGCCTGATCGCCCACCAGGAGAAATCCCATGCCCCGTGCCATTGGCGCGAATGCGCGCCTGCTGATGATTCCCGAGGCCAGCTATGGCACCGCGCCAAGTGGCAATTGGCGGCGCATGCCTTTTCTGACCTGCAATCTGGGCGCGGAGCAGCCGCTGCTTGATGCAGATGTGATTGGCATTGGCGGCAATCGCGACACTGGCGCGCCGCTATTGGATACGGTGACGGTGGCGGGCCAGGCGGTGGTGCCGATTGACCTGATCAATTTCGGGCATTGGCTACGGTTGTTGTTCGGCCCGCCAACCACAAGCGGCACCAGCCCGAATTTCATTCATAGCTTTGGCTCGGGCCTTGCCGCGCTGCCTTCCAACAGTATTGAAATCGGCTATCCTGATGTGCCGAATTACGATGTGTGCACGGGCGTGCGTGCCGATACGCTGGAGATGGATTTCACGCCGACCGGTGCTGCCAGCGCGACGATTGGGCTGCTGGGCCAGGGATCGCTCCGCGGTGCGGCGAGTTCCGGCGGCACGCCAAGCGGCGCTGCCTTTACGGCCTTCAATAAGGCGCAGGGTTCCATCACGCGCGCTGGTGCGGCGCTGGCGCAGGTAACCGGCGCGCGGCTCAGTTTTTCGAATGGGATGGAGACGGTGCGCACGATCCGCGCTGACCGGAAGGTGGAGGGTGTGGATCCGGGTATCGCGCGCTGTACCGGGCAAATCACGGTGCGGTTTGAGAATACGGTGCTGCTAGCGCAGGCGCAGGGCGGCACGCCAGCGGAATTCGCCATGGCCTTCACGATGGATGCCAATCGCAGCCTGACGATCACGCTGCATGAGGTTTATCTGGCGCTGGCCAAGACGCCGATCGAAGGGCCGGCAGGGGTGGAGGCGAGCTTTGATTTCAGGGCTGCGTTCAACGCGACGGCGGGGCGGATGGTGACGGTGGTGCTCAGGAATCAGCAGGCGGGGGCGGAGTATGGGTGAGGCAAGGATCCACAGACTCGTCCTTTACTCAAGGACCAAATTTAGTAAGGTTTAAGCGCATCAGACCTTATCATCAGGTCATGTAACGTCATCAAGATCGCCCGCAGTTTTTATGTGTATGATGCCGAATGCCCCTTCATCTTCCACATCTCTGCCAGTAGGCGGTGACTTAACACTTCTATAAGTGTTCAGCCCCAGATTTGGCGTCGCTGCGAGGAACGACACGTTATCGCTGGCCGACGGTAATCCGATTGCTCCAGGTAAGACTGGGCCTGGCAAGATTGAAAGCAATTCCATGACCATCAAGGACCAGTGGCACGCCACACCCAGGTTGACCGGCCATTGAGTCTGAGGCGCATGACGGCCAACTAAGCCGGCTAACAGTAGTGCGAGATAAATCTCAAAAGTGAAGCCAGCTTTGGACGAGTAGACGTTTTTAACCTGGGCGCTGCACATACGCCAAGGATTCCTGATCATCCGGCCATATTGCCAACGGATATACGCCTCATCGATCATGCCATACCGACAGCCAGCATCCAGCATGAAGCTCGATGCCGGTGGCCCGCCAGGCACTCCTGTAATGGACAGTTCGCGCTCCAGCCGCAGGGGTAAAGTTGCTGTTAGGCCAGCGGCAGCGTGAATTGAATCGAGACTACGCATCCCGCCCGGCCATTTCGTATATTTAAAGCGCGGCCATTGTTGATAGAGGTGAAGCTGAATGGCGTTCTTACTGTTAACGCCAGATGAACCGAACATCTTGGCCTGGACGATCACCGCGCGACGTTGGGGCGGGGCGCGTGAAGGCATATGGTCGTGCACCAGCAGGAGGTCACCCAATTCGCAGGCTTTCGACGCTGCAGGAAAACTCACCTGAGGCTGACCGTGGCACACGACGCCTCGTAAAGTCGTCTGCAAACCAATTTGTTGCAGTAGGGGTAGCCATAAAGCCTGAACGATAGGCAGTGCAGACTGAATGAGATTCTTGATGCAATCAACTTCGTTAGGCTTTCGTTGATGCAAGCCATCTGCGTACCAAGCATGACACATGGCGGCACTAGCGGAAAGTATCAGCGGCGGCAGCATTGGTGTGAGGGAAGACAAGGCGGATCCGTTTTTGAATTTGAGAAGTTACTGATAGGCCCGCTTATGGCCAATGTTTGCTGCATTGTCACGTCAAATGGCTAACGGGATAGCTTCAGCTTGGCGCAGCCATGGCCCCATCATTGGGCCTGCCTAAATCATGCAATGGCTAGTTGCCAAACGGCGAAGGCGGGCTCGCGGGCGTAGCCACCACCCGAGCGTATCACTTTTCGCTATTGCAAAAATGGAGACCACCCCATGCTCACCCTCGACCTCCCCACCACCCCCTACTGGCTCGCCCTCCCACGCGGCGTGCGCGTGGAGATCAAGCCGGTCACCACCGCCGTGATGGCCGCGGCCCAGGCAGCCTCCGCCCGTCGCCTCAGCGCGCTCCGTGCGGCAGAGCCGGAGCTAGACCCCGACATGGCCCGCGGCCTGGCCTTCGCCTTCCTGGTCAAGGCGCTGGCCCGCCACGCCGTCCTAGCCTGGGAGGGCATCGGCGACACCACCGGCAA
>JADCFN010000084.1 GCA_020249505.1 Roseomonas sp.
CATTCGAGCCTTGACGGGCGGACGCCGGACGAGGCCTATTTTACCGCGCTGCCATCAATCCCGATGGTGGCCTAACCGAGGCAGAGACCCACTTAGGAAACGCACCAGAACTGTTCAAACAAACCGAGCCTCCTCTCTCTGCTCTGGGATGACCACCAAAGCATAAACCTCAAAATCTACCATCGCCTTTATTAGTGTACGGCCAGAATCCAGCGTGGCCTGTCCGATTTGAACGATGAGGTTAACGAGCGGTTGTATGTCCAATAACTTTAGAGACATAAGTGCCGCGAAATCTTCCGGAATATTAGTCGAGTAATGCGCTCCACCAGCCTTGTTCGCATACCACTCGATGATGTTCTGGGCCGAGTAGTTCGTGCCTCGAAAGAGAATAAGTGGTTCAATCAAAAACGTAGACAGAGACATTTCTCGCTGCCCGGGAAACTGACGCTCCAGCGTTACAGGAAACCCCGATACGTGAAGTATGACGTCTTTACGGAGAGCCTCCGTTAGGGTTGGATCATCCGTCCCGGGCATACAGTGAATCGTGAGTTTTTTTCCAAATTTCTCAGCCATATCAAGCAGTAATGGGACAGCGCCCTTGCTTCGTTCGGCGACCAGTGACCTCAACTGCCCAGAGAGAACTGCGAGATAGCGAGTTTCTCCTTCTCTGATTCTACCGATTGAATCCGCAATTAGCTGCAATCCCTGGGTAAGTTCGACGGTCCGTACAGCGAATGGCTTCCCTAGTTCCCGATATGGTCGTCGCATGTTCATCCTCTCCTCATTTTTCAAATTTTTATGAAGTAAAAGCTTATGAAGTAAGTAGCCCGCCTTCTGCATCTGTGAAGGGGCATACATTGGCGTTGCAAGGCTCAAGGAAAGGGTGGAGAATTTTGCATTCAAGGTTCGACAATTTTTTGACTCTTATCGCTACTAAGTACTCATGATCTTAGCTCGCCCGCCCTTCGCCTTGTCGAGCTATGTGCTTCCCCTTGTCTCGCCTACCACGATAGGCACAGAAGCCTCAAACGCTAGGCGACCTCAGGTTTGCCAAAATTGATGCGCAACACGGCCGATATCACAGATTTCATCGCGCGCAACCCGCGCATGATGCGCTGCCTTGCGGTGCTCGCCGCTCATGGACCTGCAGATGCTTGGATTGGCGCAGGCTTTCGGCTGGGCCAAGACGGTGGCGGGCTTACGCAAGGCGCACCGTCGCGGGCTGCCCAAAGTGGGCTGGCAGTTCACCCTGGCAATGGCAGCGTACAACCTGGTGCGCCTGCCAAAGTTGCTGGCGGTGGCGGCATAACGCCGGGAGTCTGTCCAGAGCGTACCGACAGGGCCAAAAAAATCACTGAACTTGGCCAAGTTAAGGCGCAGGTAGCGCTAAAAACATTCTCGCGCACCAAAATGCGATCCTTAGCGACAGCTTTTCAGCAGCCTGCTAGTCATGCCCCGTGGCACGAAATGCGTCATGCGCAGGATCGTAGAATCCAAAATGTATCTTCGCGGATATGGTGCGATTTGGGGGGCAGGGCCTATCCCTTTGCCTGCTCGCGAATGGCCACCAGGGCAGCGATAGCGGTCCGGATGTCTTGTTCACTATGTTCGCTTGATAAGAAAAACCGTAAGCGCGCCGCTTTTTCAGGAACTGCCGGATAGACAATCGGCTGCACATTTATGCCGCGTTCAAAAAGCTTCTGCGAATACCGCGCCGCCGCAATCGAAGATCCCAGGATCACTGGCACTATGGCATGCGCGGTGGCTGTCCCGGCATCAAATCCAGCTTCATGCACCAGTCGCAAGAATAACTTTGTATTTCCTTGCAACCGTGCCACCCGCTCGGGCTCAGCCTGCAAAATGGCAAGGCTCGCCGCCGCCGCTGCCGCCAAGGTGGGTGCAAGGCCTACGGAATAGACAAAGCCCGGTGCGGAATGCTTCAGCCAATGGATCAGTTCATGATTGCCTGCGATATAGCCACCGCAGGCAGACAGTGTTTTTGAAAGTGTACCCATCCAGATATCAACCTCATTCGGGTCAATACCGAAATACTCATGCACGCCATGACCGCGTGCGCCAACCACGCCCAGCGCATGCGCCTCATCCACCATCAGCCACGCGTCGTGACGGCGCGCAATCTCAATGAAGCGCGGCAAATCGGGGATGTCCCCATCCATTGAATAATGGCCCTCGATCACCAAAAGTGCCCGCCGCGCACTACGTCTTCCTTCGGCAAGGGCAGTTTCAGCCGCACGCCAATCATTATGCGCGAAGGAAAGCCGTTTTGCGCCAGAAAGTCGTGCACCTTCAGTACAGGAATTATGAATCGCCGCGTCATGCACAATCAGATCGCGTGGCCCCATCATGTGCCCGATCACCGTTACATTGGTCGCATGGCCTGAAACAAATACCAGCGCGGCCTCAGCCTGGTAATGCGCGGCAAGCGCTGCTTCCAGCGCAGCATGTACAGGCCTTTCGCCCGAGACCATGCGCGATGCCGAAGCCGAAACTCCATGCTGATCAATCGCCGCCTTGGCTGCGGCTTGCACGCGCGGGTCGCCGTTCAGGCCGAGGTAGTTGTAGGAGCCGAAATTGATGACGTCCCGCCCCGCGACCACGCTGTGGGCGGAAGCTACAGCCTCATGGATACGGAAAAAGGGATTTTCTAAATCAAGGCTGGCTGCGGCATCGCGGATCAGCGCCATTTCCCGTTGGCCAGGTAATTCGCGAAAGCCGCGTGGTGATTCCGGGGTGGGTGCATCCTCACGCCGACGATTGAGGCGCGCCAGTAGCGCCGCGCGTGTGGCAGCGGAAAGGCCAAAGCCGTTATTCATGAGCGACCGCCGGTTCATGGGTTTGCATCAGGGCTTCGGCAGTGGCGATGTCCGAATCCTCCTTGAACAATACACCCGCGACGCGTTGGACCAAGATTTCAAGGGTAAGGTCTTCCGTGACCGCCGTTAACGGTACGCTGACGCCAAGCCGCCGCTCCAGCGCCATGCGCAATTCAATGCCGCCCAGAGAATCAAGCCCAAGCGCTGGCAATGGCTGATCCAGCCGAACGGCCTCAGGCGGCAGGCGCAGAATGCGCGCCATTTCCTCACGCGCCAATGCCAGCACTTCCGCTCGCGCCGCTTCTGGTGCCATGGCAAGCAGTCTTGCGCGTAAGGCTGCCCCATCGGCATCACGCGCTGTCATTTGACTGGCAAGCGCTGCGAAGGCTGGCTCGGCCAGAATGGGAAGCGCCGCCTGCATGCCCGCCCAATTCATGCGCGCCAAATAGATCACTGGCGCGCCGGCGCCAATCAACGCGGGTAGGGCCGCCAGCGCCTCCTGTGCTGCCATCGGTTTGGCACCGCTCAGCCGTTCCAGCTTTTCCGCCGCGGCTGCCTCACGCGTCAGCACGCCGGCATCGGCAATCGGTCCCCATCCAACCGCAAGCGCTGGCTTGCCTTCGGTATGGCGACGGCGCGCCAGCCCTTCCAAAGCGGCATTGGCGGCAACGTAATTGGCCTGACCAGGATTGCCGAAGGCTGTGGTTGCTGAGGAGAAAAGTAGAAACAGGTGCAGCGGATCATTTTCAGTGAGCGCTTCCAAGGCTTCGGCAGCCAACAGCTTAGGGGCAAAGACTCGCGCGAAACTCGCCTGATCCTGCCGCGCCGCTGCACCGTCAGCGAATATCGCCGCTGCCTGCACCACCCCGCGAATGGGCGTTCCTTCCGCGCGCAGTGCCGTCAGAACGGCGCCGAGCGCGACGCGGTCCGTCGCATCGCAAGAATGGGCGCTGGCGCGTGCGCCGAGTGCAGCCAGAATGCGCAGCGCCGCATCTATCCCAGGCGTTGCGGCACCGCGGCGGGAAATCAGCGCAATCCGTCTTGCCCCCGCTGCGGCCAGCCATTTGGCGCATTCCAGCCCAAAACCTTGTGTGCCGCCCAACACCACATAGCACCCGGCTTCATCGGGCTCCCATTGGGCATGGCGAGAGCGGCTCTCCAGCGGCGGGCTGATCACCAACTTGCCGATATGGCTTGATGCCTGAAGCTGGCGGAAGGCGGCCTCGGCTTCCTCGGCCGGGAAGGCGCGATAGGGCAAGGGGAGCAGCGTGCCATCGCCAAGCCGTGCCGCAATATCGCGCAGTAGTGCTTCCGCAAGTGCCGGGCGCGTGCGCGGCAACGCATCCGCATCCACGGCAAAATAGCTGATATTGCGCCGGAAGGCGCCAAGTCCGGTGCGTCGGCCTTCAGCAAAATCGCGCTTGCCTAATTCAATGAAACGCCCAAAGGGCGCCAGCAGTGCCAAGCTTCTTTCCATCGCCACACCGGCAAGCGAATTCAGCACCACATCCACCCCATCCGGCCAGGCGGCGCGCAGCGCATCAGCAAAGCCGGCATCGCGGCTATCCAGCACCAGATCAGCCCCAAGCTGGCGCAAGAAAGCGCGCTTCTCGGGCGTTCCTGCTGAGGCTGCCACGAACGCACCGGCGGCTTTGGCGATTTGTAGCGCGGCCAAGCCAACGCCACCCGCACCACCATGGATCAACACGCGCTCACCGGGGCGGAGCCTTGCCAGGGTTTCGAGCGAATAGGTCGCCGTGATGAAGGCAACGGGGATGGTCGCCGCCGCTTCGGGGCTTAGGCCGGAAGGCAAGGGTTGCAACGCCTCGGCCCTGGTCAGCGCGTGGGTTGCGAAGGCGGCGGGGGCAAAGCCAAAAACCTTTGTGCCGGGTTCAAAGGCAACACCGGTGCCGACTTCCTCCACCACCCCAGCGCATTCCATGCCAAGGCTTGGGCCAGCGAAGCCATCCATCAGGATATCTTCGGGCAATAGCCCCTGCGCCCACATTACATCGCGAAAATTGAGCCCCGTGGCGGTGATGCGCAGCCTGACCTCACCAGGGCCGGGCTTGGGTAAGGCCGGGATCGGCTGCCAGGTAAGGCTCGCCAATTGTCCTGGTTGCTCAATGGCTAGCCGTCCTGGAAAAGCGGGCGCCGAGGCGGGCAGCCCGGGGCGGAGAAGCGGCACAAAACGCCCTTCAGGTGAAAGCACCACCTCCGGCGCATTACCACCCCATTCTGTCAGGAGCCTATCAGCCGCCGCTCCGGGCACCATACTCGGCGCGAGCGTCACGCGGCGGAGGTTCAAACCGGGCATTTCATTGGCAAGCACGCGACCGAGCCCGACCAGCGCCGCCGCGGCCGCTTCTTCGGCCTTCGCCACCAACATGATCCGACGCGCCACGCCTTCCGCATTCGCCGCCAGCTTGACCAGATGCGCCAGGGCCGTTGCGGGCTCTGCCATGCCGGTCAGTACCAGAATATCGGCGGCGCGTAACGTCTTGGGCGGCAAGCTCTCGTCAAGGGGCAGAATGTCAGGCCGCTCATCTGGCGACAGCCTTGCGACCAGCGCCTCTGCCAGCGGTAGGGCCTCCGCATCGGCGAAGACCACGCTTGGTCCGGCCAATACACGATTGGTATCAGGAGATTTTACTGTTGGGCTTTCGCCCGAAAGCAATAGAGCGGGCCATGGCGCTGCCTCCAACGCCGTTACCTCAGTGCCTTGCCAGCCGGCCAAACTCAGCGCCTTACGCCAAGTGACCGCGTCGGGTAGCGCGCCCTCAAGATCGTCCCTCCACCAGGAAGGGTCCTGGCCCAGCGTGAAGTTCCATATGGCACCAGGCGCGGGTTCAGCCAGCAAGAGCGCGGCCCCTGGTGCGGAATGCGTGATGAGCCCTTCAAGAATTTCGCCCCCCCGGCCGCCGAGCGCCGCTGGAGCCAAGCCAATAATCACATCCGCCCGATCCGTAGGGTTGGGTGTGGTCTTCAAGCTATCCCAATCCGCCCAGTGCAGCGTGATAGCGTCTGATACATCACCTGAGATGCCCGCCTGAGCGTTGCCGATGGCCTTATAGGTAATGCTGAGGCCAGACGACCCCAGGATCGCAAGGGCACCGCGCGTCAACGCGCCGCCAGCGCCAAGTTCAAGCACACTGAGCGGACGATGTTTCGGCCAGGACTGCGCCAATATGCGTAGCCCCGCCAGCAGCGGTTCGGCCAGAGCCCGCATCGCACCACCCAAGGCTGGCGGAGGCGCGGTGGTGATTGCCTCGCCTTGTAAGGCAGACTCGAATTGCTCACCAGCTCGCGCCAGCCAAGCCAGATCAAGCGCCAGTCCTGGTTGTTCGGTCAGAACCGCGCGCCAGATCGCCTCCGGCGGCGGCAGGGGCTGATCTTCAACAATCCTCCATCCCCCCGCCTCGGGTTCCGCTATGCCAGCCAGTGCCAGAATGCGCCAAAGGGCGGCGCGATAGGGGCCGCGTGATGCTGCATTTTCGCGCAGCGCCGGCAGTGCCAGCGATGCCATATGCGCTTCCAGTAAAAGCCCCGCTTCCGTCAGCGGCGCTGTCTGATCCTCTGCGCGAATGGCGGCAATGATTGGCGCCAGACGGAGTTCGGCGGCAGCGCCGTTCGGCGGCAAGCTTGGCGATGGATCAAGCCGGAAGGCAAGATTTTCCAGCTTTTCCCGACCTGGGCGCGGCGCGCGCTGGAACCAGATGTCCTCGATGGTGGCGATGATTGCGCCCGCGCCATCGCGCAAGGTTAGGCTGGCCGCAAAAAGCCGCGCCCCGCGCCGACCCGCAGTGATTTCCGCCAAGGCAATAGGCGGAGCATCCCGCCTTGCGCAAAGCCGGCCGATACGCACGGGAATGATGGCTTCATCTGTGCTGAATGCTTGGTTGAGCAGCAAGCTAAAAAGACCCTGGAATGCGCCGTCCAGCAAGGCGGGGTGCAAGATGAAGCCGGCGTGATCCGGCGCGGTCTCCGGCAGGTCGAGACGCGCCAAGGCGGTCATTGTGCCATGATCCCGCACAACGCTTTGCAGTGTTTGAAAGGCAGGGCCGTAATTCAGGCCGTGGCGCGCGGCGAAGGCAATAACCTCGGCCCCAGCTATCTGCGTGCCATCAGTCAGCGCGTATGAAGGGGGGGATGGCAGACGCGGCAGTGCCGCAAGGCGCGCGCGGGCACAGAGCGTCAGTTCTTCCTCGGCAAGGCGCGGCCGAGACCGCAGGGTAAATCCACCTTCGGTATCGGCCGCATAACGCAATTCTATCTCGCTTTCCTTCGTAAGCGTAACGGCGCGGAGAATGGCAAGATCACTGACCTCAAGCACTGGCGCTTCCGGATGCATCAAAGCCGCCGCCGCCAAGGCGGATTCCATCATGGCGGCGGCGGGCATCACCGCCTCACCAAACAGCTTGTGATCGCCTAGCCAGCGCGTAGCGGTGGTATCTAGCCACTGCGTCCATTGTCCTGGGGCGATGCCTTGCCGAAATCCAAGCAGCGGGTGATCCAATTCCGGGACAGTCAACCGCGCGCTTTCCACAGACCTTGGAAACCAAATGGACCGCCGCGCAAAGGGCGTATGCGGTAATGCGGTGCGCTCCGCAGCTCCCTGGAATGAGCGCGCGGCGCGAGGATCAGCGCCAGCGGCGATGGCGCGATCGGCGATGGCGGGGAAAGGATCCCCCTGCGCGTCTTGGCGTTTCAGGCTGGATAGGATCGCGCCTTCCACAGTCGTCGCGCGCAGCGTTTCGCGCAGATAATTTTGCAAAACCGGCGCAGGGCCGATTTCCAGAAAAAGCCGCGCACCCTGCCGCGCCGCTTCCGCTACCACCGCCTGAAAGCGCACCGGTTCGCGCAGATTGCGCCACCAATATTCGGCCCCCGCCTCCGGCCCGTACAAGGTCTTACCAGTGACCGAGGAAATCATCGGGCAGGTACCGGACTTGGGGCTGAGCAAGGCCAAATCCTGCAAAAGCCCTTCACGCACCGGATCCATCGCGGTGCTATGAAAAGCATAGTCTAGATCGAGTGGAATTGCGACCAGCCGCGCCGCTTCTGCCGCCTGGCAAAGCCGTACAATCGCTGCCGCCGGACCCGCGATGGTGAGCGCCGCGGGCGCATTGATCGCGGCGATTTCAAGCCCAGGGCCGCATTCCTCCAGCATAGGCGTCATGGTTTCGGGCGTTGCGCCAATCGCCGCCATACGCCCGGTGCCCTTGGTTGTGTGCTGATGACGGCTGCGCGCCACGATCAGCGCTGCCGCCTGATCCAGCGAAAGCATGCCTGCCGCTTGCGCCGCCGCCACTTCACCGACCGAATGGCCGATGACCAGATCGGGGTTGATGCCCTCCGCCTTCAGCGCTGCAAGTACGCCCATCTGCACGGCAAAAAGCAAAGGCTGCGCGAGGTCGGTGCCCGCCAGTTCCGCTTCGCTCACACCAGCCTTGATCAGCGCGGCCGGGGAAAGGCCAAGCCGTGGCGCCAGAACAGCATCGGCGGCAAGTACCGCGCGCCGGAACGCGGCCGAGGCGCGAAACGCCTCTCGCGCCATGCCGGCATGCTGCGCGCCATTGCCACTGAAGACAAAGGCGACGCGACCGATTGCAGCGACACCCTGGGCGATGCCCAATTCGCCTTGCCCCGCTTGCCAGGCGGCCAAACCGTCAGTCAAGGCGGCGCCATCAGCCCCGCGTAGCACGAGGCGATGCGGCGCAAGATCACGATACCGCGCCTGACCGCGCAGAAGCGCTGCAGCGCGTGCGTCGTCAGCACCCGCCAAAGCATTGCGCCAGGCACTAACTGAAAGCCTGAGCGCTTCCGCAGAGCGTGCTGAGAGAATAAGCGGCGGTATCCCCCGCACTACTGGGCGCCGCGGCGCAGGCGTTGGGGCTGCGCGCCCCAAAATTGCCGCTGCATTGGTGCCACCGAAGCCAAAGGCATTCACGCCAATCACTGCATCATCGGCCACCACAATCGATTCCGTTGCGCGCGGCACCGCGAGGTTCAACTCGGTGAAATCAATCGCCGGATTGGGGTTTTCGAAATGCAGCGCGCGCGGCACGAAACCCTGTTCCAGCATAAGCACGGATTTCAGCAAGCCCGCCATGCCCGCGCCGGCTTCAAGATGGCCGATATTCGCCTTGGCCGAACCGACCGGTAGCGGCTGAGATCGCTGGCGCGCAATCGCCTGTCCAATCGCCCAGGCCTCAGCGGGGTCACCTGCCTGGGTGCCAGTGCCGTGGGCTTCAAAGGCAATGAAACGGTCCGGATGCACGCCACTCCGCTGGAGAACATTCGTCAGAAGTGTCGCCTGCGCATCGCGATTGGGCAGCGAAATGCCAATGGTACGCCCGGCCGTATTGCTCCCGGTGCCAAGCAGGACCGCGCGTATCGGCTCTTGCGCTGCCTTGGCATCGGCAAGGCGACGCAGAATGACCACCCCCGCCCCTTCGGCACGTACATAGCCATCGGCGGCTGCATCAAACACTTGGCAGCGCCCGCGGAGCGAGAGCATACCAGCGCGCGAAAAACCCATGAAGGCGTATGGCGAGAGCAAGAGATTGACCCCGCCCACCACAGCCGCTTCCAAAGCGGGATCATCGGCGAGGGCTTTCGCGGCAAGATGCAGCGCCACCAGGGAGGATGAGCAGGCGGTGTCAATGGTCTGCGCCCCGCCGCGCAAATCGAACACATGGCCAATGCGATTGGACAGGATGGAAAGCGCATTGCCGGTCATGTGAAAACGGTCACCGGCTGCGGGATCATCCAAGCGTAATTCGCCAAAATCGGTGGAAGAACCACCAATAAAGACAGCGATATTACGCCCAGCCAAAGCTTCTGGCCGCAACCCTGCATCTTCAAAGGCGTCGCGCGTCACTTCCAGCAAAAGGCGTTGCTGGGGATCAGCTTCAGCGATTTCTCTTGGCGAAAGCCCAAAGGCTTCGGTGTCAAAGCCCTTGATGTCGCCGATTGTCCCAGCAGCAAAGCTGTAGCTCCGCCCCGCCGCACCTGGGCGTGGGTGATACCAGCGCGCTTTTTCAAACCGATCATTAGGCACTTCGGTTACGGCATCCACGCCTTGGCGCAACAAGGCCGCAAAGGCTGGAAGATCAGGTGCGCCAGGCAGCCTTGCTGCTGCACCGATGATGGCAATAGGCTTGGGCGGGGCTGCCTTGGGAAGCTGCTGGCGGCGAGGCATGGCTTCAGCCGCGCGACTGGGTTTGGGGCGCGAGACCCTGACGGCTGCGCTGTGCCACGGCGGGGATATGCGCGCGATCGGCCCATGGGCGCGGAGCAGCCTTGGCCAAGCTTTCCAGCCAGGGATCTACCAGCGCGAAATGTTCTTGCCAGGTTGGCGCTGACCATGAAGCCAGCCGCGCTAGTTGAGATTGCCGGCCTGGGCTATGCTCCTCCGCGTAGTCCAGAATCATTCGGCGCCAGCCAAGCCCGTCTAGCGGGTCGAGATATTCCGGCACCTCGGCACCCACTTCGCGTAAGGCCGGCAAATCGGCGCAAATGGCCGGGACACCGTGCCGGAGTGCCTCCGCCAAAGGCAGCCCATAGCCTTCCGCGAAGGAAGGGAAAAGCAGTGCCCGGGCCCCTTGCAGCAAGCCCGCCACAGCAGCATCCGGCAGCCCGCTAAGTTCCATCACCTTACCCGTAAGCGCGGGGCAGCGTTCCAGCATGTCAAGGATATTCTCATTCTCCCAGCCGCGCCGACCAACCAGCATCAGTTTTGGCGCCGCATCACCCAGGGTTTGCGCTAATTCACGCCAGATGTGCAACAGCAGCAGGTGATTCTTGCGCGGTTCGATAGTACCGAGGCAGAGGAAATAGGGACCCTCAGGGCGAGGAAAGCCGCCATTGGGCGACACCCTGTCAATGCCGAGCGGCGCTGGCAGTATGGGAGCTGACGGAGGCACGCCTTTCTGGGCCAAATAGCGGTTCAGCGTTTCAGCTGTCGCGCCAGAATTGACAATAATCCCATCCGCCAAAGTGGCGAAGGTCTCAAGCCGGCGTAGATGCTGCCGGGTGCTGCGCGGCGGGGCATATTCCGGATGAGTGATCGGGATCAGATCATGCACTAGCGGGATGAAGCGTACTCCCCGGCGCTTGAGCGCCCGAATGTGGCGAGGATGATCGGCCCCACGGTGTGACACCAGGAGATAGAGTGCGGGCCCTGCGCCATGAAGGGCTTTGCGCAAGGCACCACGCCCTAACCCGAGCCACCGGCGCGCCTGCGCCTGTCGCGCGAGCCCCTGGGCCTCTTTCCAGGCTGCGCCCGACTGAGATGTACCGCGCCAAAGTGCCTGAAGCGCTTCGAGCAGCGCCGAGACGAGGCCAAGCGGAAGTGCCACCGGCGGCAGGACAGGCCCACTCAACATAAAGGTCACGTGGGCCGGGTCGCGGGTGAGAAAATGGCGCGCATACGCATGCTCCACGCGATCAATGCCGGTCGGCGCGGGGCGGCCTGTACCAGAGATCAGTCGCGAAATGTCGAGCAGAATGCGCAAGCGCGGGCCTTTGGCTTTCCGGGCATGTTTGCGGCGAAGGCGCGCAGAAAGCCCGACTGATGAGACCCAATCTTATGGTGAAACATGAAAATTTCAAATGTGTAGGTGCCTGTCGGCGGGCCGCCGGGGCGAAGCTGCCTTCCCTTTCGGGCGCGAGGCTGCGAGAAACCCTGCTCGTAACACTGAGCTGAAGGTCCAGCCATGAGTATCTGGAAACGTCCTGCTACCCCGGAAGCCATTCAGGTCCGGCTGACCAATAGCCTACCAGGCGCGTTTGGTATTCGCATTCTTGAGGTCGGGCCGGATTTCCTGCGCGCCGAAATGCCCGTGGATCGGCGCCATGTGCAGCCTTACGGCATATTGCATGGCGGCGCTTCGGTCGTGCTGGCTGAAACATTGGGCAGTATTGCGACCACCTTGACCCTGCCGGAGGGGCAAAATGCCGTGGGGCTAGAGGTGAATGCCAACCACGTCTCGGCCGTGCCGGAGGGGGAGACCGTGACGGCGCTTTGTCGCCCGCTTCATTTGGGCCGTCGCACCCAGGTTTGGCAGACAGAAATCCATCGGCCAAATGGCAGGCTTGCTTGCGTATCGCGTCTTACCACGGCGGTGCTGGATCGGAAGGCCGATTAAGCGCGCTGTTGTTTCTGCGGGGCCAGCTTCCCAACCAATGGGTGTTGACCATGGCACAATCAGCCAAAACAGGTCACGCTATGCCTTTCGTTGCCACGGCGCCGTCCTTTTTGCCTTTTGTAGAAACTTGGAGATCTGATGATGAATGATATGATTGAAAGACTGAACACCGCAGCACCAGGGGTGGCAGCATGAAGCCGCGCGTTGCCGTAATTGGCACGGGGGGTACCATCTCCTCCATGGGCACAGGCCCACTCGATATCCTGGATTATCTCGCCAATGGCACTGTATTGGATGTGAATGGGCTGCTGGCGCGCATCCCCGAGGCAGGGCTGGTCGCGGAGGTTGTGCCGGTAGCCTTCCGCGCCATTCCCTCAACGCAATTGGCCTGGCCGGAATGGAAGGAACTGCTTGGGCTTTGCCATAAGCTTGCCGCTGAAGACCCGCAGCTTGCTGGCATTGTGATCACCCATGGCACGGCAAGCCTGGAGGAGACCGCCTATTTCCTTTCGCTCACGCTGAAAATTAACATCCCCGTTGTGCTTGTGGGTGCGCAGCGCCCAGCATCCGCCCTTTCGGGCGATGGGCCGATGAATATCGTCAATGCCATTCGCGTCGCGGCCGATCCTGGCGCACGTGGGCTTGGCGCGCTGGTGCTGCTGAATGATGAGATTCAGGCGGCGCGCGATGTGACGAAAACCTCGACACTCCGCATGCAAACCTTCCGCACCGCGGATTTCGGCGCGCTGGGTCATGCCGATGGCGATATGATTGCGTGGTACCGCAAGCCCATCCGCAAGATCGCGCCCGATACGGAATTTGATGTGCGCGGGCTTGATGCGCTGCCGCGTGTTGACATCGCCTATTGCTATGCGGGGGCGGATGGCGCGGCGATTGATGCCTTTGTCGCTGCAGGCGCCAAGGGCATTGTCACGGCGGGCTTCGCGCCTGGCTATATAACGCCCGCCATGGTGAAGGCGGGTGAGGCTGCGGTCGCCGCCGGGGTGAAGGTGGTGCTTTCCAGTCGCGCCGGTTCAGGACGCACCTTCCGCACGCAGCGTGGCGACACATCGGGCTTTATCAGTGCCGATAACCTGACCCCGCAAAAGGCGCGCATCCTGCTTTCGCTGGCGCTCACGCAGGGGCTCGATAATGATGGCATCAGGCGCGTCTTCGCGACCTACTGATGATGGTGTCACGCCAAGCCGCAACCCCGGAACGCGCCTGGGTGCGTTTGCCATCCGGGCGGCGGCTTGATCTGCTTTCCCCTACCCCCTTCGATTGGACGGATGCTGATCTGGCCACGGGGCTTGCGCGCACCTTTCGCTGGGGCGGGCATTCCATCTGGCCGGAACCGCTTTCCGTCGCGCAGCATGCGCTTTTCGTGTTGCAACTCCGCCGCCAGCGCACGCGCCATTGGCTGACACCGCCTGAGGAATTGCGCGAATTGCTGCATGATGCGGATGAGGGCCTGATCAATTTCGATTGCATCTCGCCGCTCAAGCCGTTTTTGGGCGAGCGGTTCGCCGCCTTGCAGGCGAGCCTTTCAGCGGCGGTGGCGCTGCGCTATCGGCTGCCGCCCTGGGGCGTGGAGGACAAGCGCGCGCATAAGGCAGCAGACATTGCGGCCGCGGCGGCCGAAGCCGTGCATGTCGCTGGTTGGACGGAAGCGGAAATGCGGGAGACATTGGGTATTCGCGCGGCCCTTTTGACGCGCGATCCTTTGACGGCGCGTTACGGCGGGGAGGCCTGGCGACCCTGGGCGCCCGCCCTGGCGGCGGAGCGGTTTCTGGCGGAACTGGCGCAGCTTCAGGCGAAGGTAGCTTAAGCCCGCGCTGCCAAGTTTCGCAAATTGAAGTCATCAAACTTGAATGGCGTGATCCGTATCCAAGGGATCACGCCAACGCGGTCTAAACCAAGTTGGGCGTTCAGATTTCCTCGTCACCCCAATCAGCACTGGCATCATTGCCGTAATCGGCCGTCGCATCCGGTTGCGCATCACCGCCCCAAGGCGAGGCAGAAGGCACTGCTTCTTGCGCAAAGTCACCGGCGGACGCGGCCTGCGCTGCACCACCGCTGCCAAGTGCGCTCATCAACATATTGCCAAGCATGATGCCGCCGGCGACACCGGCCGCGGTGGCGAGCGCGGTGCCAAGGAAGCCACCACCGGGACGCTGCTGTAGCGCCTGCGGGTTATGTCCTGGTGGGTAATAAGGTTGTGGGCGCGGTGGCATGGGGGCCGGGCGATTGCCACCAAACAACCCGCCAAGCATGCCGCCCTTCTGGGCCTGGCCTTCACGGCGCGCGGCCTCGGCTTCCCATTCCAATTGCTGCATGCGGTTATTGGCTTCGATCAGCGCAGCTTCCTGCGCGAAAGCCGCTTGCGTGATACGGTAGCGCGCTTCCGGATAACGGGTGAACAAATCGGCGATCAGCCGATCCGCTTCCTGGTCCATGGGCGGCAGGTTCGGCTTTTGCGCCGAACTTGCGCCCCAGGGACCAGAGGGCGCGCTGGCGATCGCCGCATTGCCGCTCATCCGCTCCACAAAAGCGGTAATGATCCGCTTTTCCTCTTCCGTCATTATGAAATCCTTCTCCCGACATTGCTGGCACTGGCGGTTTCACGCCGCTCTCAGCACCTTTCCGGGAGGTGGCGCGCGAATGGTCCGGTTTCAAGCGGTTTGGCGGGTCCTGTGCAGCTCCCTATGGGTCTCGGGCTTGGCCGAAACTCTTAATACTTTATTTCCAGGGGATTTTCATCCTCTTCTGTGGGTGCCTTTAGCGCTGCGCTCCGTCTTCACGCGCTGCTGGCCAGGGGGGGCGTTGGCGCACGTGGCCCCGGTAGGCTGCGTCTTGGGGCGTGATTTAGTGCTGGCGCGGCCCATCGCGCTGGCCTCAGCGGCCGAGAGGGGGTTCAATAGGATATTGCAAATTTGCCACAGTTGGTGGCTGATGCGACACGGCGCGGCGGCAAGGCGCCATTCCGGTCTCGCATACAATGCGATTTATGCTACGGAAGGTCGTCAGATCTTGGGGAATCAGCGGAGTTTTCGCTTGTGACCAGAAACAGAGACGAGGAAAGACAATGAGCTTCAAAAAGACCCTTCTGGCCGCTGCGGCGGTGGTGGCCCTGCCGTTGATGGCGCAGGCCCAGCCGGTGAGCGGGCTTTATCTTGGCGCGGGGATTGGTGGGAATTACCTCGACAAGTCGGATATCACCGGCTCTTCTGCGGCCGATAAAGCGGCAGTCGGTAATTTGTCTGCTGAGTTCTCCTGGGGATATGCTGGCGTTATCAGCCTCGGTTGGGGCTTTGGTAATGGCCTGCGTGCCGAAATTGAAGGCAGCTATCGCCAGAACGATGTTTCGGACCTGACACTCAACAACGCTATGCAAAGCGGCGCCACTGGAACTGCAACAAGTTACGGTGCCATGCTAAACGTGCTCTACGACATCAACTTAAATGGTATGCTAGGTGGCATCACCCCGTATGTTGGTGTCGGCGCTGGCTACGTTTTTCATGATTATGACGAAGTCGGCACGAATATGGGCGGCGTCAAGGACGTAAAAACTGGTGACAGCGGCGCCTTCGGCGGTCAGGCGATTGTTGGTTTGTCTCTTCCCATCTCTTCCGTCCCGGGTTTGGCAATGACGGCTGAATACCGTTTCATGATGACCTCAGGGCACGACATCAGCTCAACTACTGCGGGCGTTACGCGAACTGTGGACGTTGACAACGTGAACCACTCGCTTCTTGTTGGCCTGCGCTACGCCTTCAACGCGGCCCCGGCTGTTGCGGCCGCTGCACCGGTTGCCGCTGCCCGCACCTTCCTGGTATTCTTTGACTGGAGCAAGGCTGACCTCACGGACCGTGCCCGTCAGATCATCGGTGAAGCCGCGTCTTCCCGTGGCCAAGGCGTAACCCGCATTGAAGTGAATGGCTTTACGGACCGCTCCGGCCCGGCTGATTACAACATGCAGCTTTCGATCCGCCGCGCCAATGCGGTGGCCGCTGAACTGGTGCGTCGTGGCGTTCCTCGGAATGAAATCGTGACCCGCGGCTTCGGTGAAGAAAACAATCTGGTGCCGACGGCCGACGGCGTTCGTGAGCCGCAGAACCGTCGCGTGGAAATCATCCTGAAGTAATCGGGGAAGAATGCGACACAAAACAATTGGGGCGCCGCGTGGCGCCCTTTTTTTGTTGAGTTCCATGATTATCTCTGGAAAGCATCCTTAATCGGGAAGGAACGCAGCGGGATATCACCATATCTTCACGTTAAGAACCATGCTGAATAGTAGAAGATTCTTGAGAAATCGTACGGAGTCCCGCAACACCCTTTTATAGATGCTTGACTTTGCGCGCTTTTGCTTTGACAGAAGAACAGTGTTTCTGGGAACCTCATGCTTTAGAGTTGCTCAAGGGGGATCAATGCGCTTCAGGAATTTGAAGCTCCTGGCGGCTTCCTTTATCGCAATCTCAGCTATGGCCGAAGCGCACCCCGTCAGCGGGCCTTACGTCGGCGCTGGTATTGGTATTAATTTTTTGCAGGATACGGACATTACAGGCACTTGGCGCCGAGATCGAACTCGATTGATTGGCGAAAGCAACTCATTTGACACAGGCTATGTCGGTATCCTCAACCTTGGTTGGGGTTTCGGCAATGGTCTACGGATCGAAATTGAAGGTAACTATCGTCGTAATGATACCGACGGGCATACTCTCCTCGACAAATCGCGACAACCTCCGGTGGGTACGGCCTCAAGCTATGGCGGTATGGCGAATGTGCTCTTTGATTTCGATCTCGGCGGTATTCTATTGGGTTTGACACCATATCTAGGTGCTGGCGCTGGTTATATCTGGCATCGTTACGATGACGTTGGCTACAAGACGAGCGCTAGCCGTGAAAATACCTATTATAGCTCCTCGCTTCCGCCGGGCGCTTTTGCCGCGCAGGCGATCGTCGGTTTTGCCTTGCCGATCGCCTCGGTGCCTGGTCTGGCACTGACCGCGGAATACCGCTTTCTTGGAACAAATGGACATAACTTTGACCGCAATAGAGTGAATGGCGTGACCTACGTCGCAGACGCAAACGTCGATAACTTCAATCATTCCATTCTGTTTGGTCTGCGATACG
This sequence comes from Roseomonas sp., assembly GCA_020249505.1. Taxonomy (GTDB): domain Bacteria; phylum Pseudomonadota; class Alphaproteobacteria; order Acetobacterales; family Acetobacteraceae; genus Neoroseomonas. The sequence continues at coordinate 17,120 of JADCFN010000084.1, forward strand.
CCTTTTCAGGGACGCGCACTGTTACCCCGCCTGCGGCGGTACCCGTTGCTACCGCCCAAACATTCCTTGTCTTCTTCGACTGGAACTCTGCCGATTTGACCGATCGCGCGCGGCAAATCATTGGTGAGGCGGCCACCGCTCGAGGAACTGGTGTAACCCGTATTGAAGTGAACGGGTTCACCGACCGTTCTGGACCGGCAGACTATAATATGCGGCTTTCCGTTCGTCGCGCCAATACAGTCGCCGCTGAGCTTGTCCGCCGTGGCGTGCCGCGCAATGCCATCGTCACGCGCGGCTTTGGCGAGGAGAATAATTTGGTGCCGACGGCTGATGATATTCGTGAACCGCAGAATAGGCGGGTGGAGATCGTTCTCAAGTAACCCAGAATTATTTCTTGCCCTTTCTAGGCATAACTTGGCTTCGTCCCAGGCCAATTACGGTCCATGTTCGGGCTCTTCAAACCATCGCGGGCGCCTCATGCGGAAACGCGTTCGGACACAGACTGTCCAGAAATGGGACGTATTGAGGGTCGCCGAGCGTTTTGCGGGCTAGCCTAGGCCTGCTTTAGGGGCTAAGAACAACATTAGAAGTGGGCTAGAATGCGGTTTGGCCTGCTGGACATCAAGCAAGGACGGGAGATTCCGATGGCCTTTAGAAAAATGTTTATTGCTGCTGCGGCGGTGGCTGCGGTGCCTATGCTGGCTCAAGCCCAGCCAGTGAGCGGACTCTACATCGGCGGCGGCGTTGGCGCCAATTGGCAGCAGGACACGACGCTTAATGGGGCTGTCAACAACGCGCTTGGCCTCAAGGTCGAGAATGAGTTTGAGGTCGGATATGCAGGTGTGCTGAGCCTTGGTTGGGGCTTTGGCAACGGCTTGCGGGCGGAAATCGAAGGTAATTATCGTTCAAATGATGTCAGTGATACCAGGGTGAGCGGTGCGTCTTTTTCAAGCAAGGCGAGCGGCACTGGCACCGCGGTAAGCTACGGGGCCATGGCAAATATTCTTTATGATTTCAATCTTGGCTCAGCCCTTGGGGGTCTGATGCCTTATATCGGTGCCGGCGCTGGTTATATCTGGCATGATTACCAGGATGTTGGCGTTCGCTACGCGTCAGGCGACAAGATCGTCTACAATGGCGATACGGGCGCTTTCGGATACCAGGCCATTCTTGGCGCCGCTCTGCCGATCGCAAACGTTCCTGGCCTTGCCGTGACCGCCGAGTATCGTTTCATGGGTACACTTGGTCATGATATCAACGGAACAGTGAATCAGACCGGACAGGCCCAGGTGCGGGTCAACTCCGATATTGATAACTTCAATCACTCGCTCCTAATCGGCCTGCGTTACGCCTTCAACGCCGCCCCGGCCATGCCGGTCGCTGCTGCGCCCGTGGCTGCTGCCCGCACCTTCCTGGTCTTCTTTGATTGGAGCAAGGCTGACCTCACGGACCGTGCCCGCCAGATCATCGGCGAAGCCGCTTCTGCTCGTGGCCAGGGTGTGACCCGCATTGAAGTCAATGGCTTCACGGACCGTTCCGGCCCGGCGGATTACAACATGCAGCTTTCGATCCGTCGCGCCAATGCGGTGGCGGCTGAGCTGGTGCGCCGCGGCGTGCCGCGGAATGAAATCGTGACACGCGGCTTCGGTGAAGAAAACAATCTGGTGCCGACGGCCGATGGCGTTCGTGAGCCGCAGAACCGTCGCGTGGAAATCATCCTGAAGTAATTCGGGAAAATCCCACCTGGGAAAGATTGGGGGCGCCGCGAGGCGCCCCTTTTCATTTGCAGGGCGGAAACAAAACTGCTCAGCCGGAAAGCCTGATCCCAGTCAGTTCCACCAGCGCCCGCCAGCGCGCCAGTTCTGCCTTCTGGAACTCCCCGAACGGCGCTGATGCCATGGGTGCGGCCACAAAACCTTGGCTTTGCAGTCTTTCGCGCATGGTGGGTTCAGCCAAGATTCGCAGCAAAAGGTCAGATAGCCGCGTGATAATCTCAGGCGCGGTGCGGGCCGGCGCCCAAAGCCCAAACCAGGCATCCACCGCCAGATCGGGCGCGTTCAGTTCCGCGAAGGTCGGCACATCCGCAGCTTCGGGCAGGCGCGCCGGGGCGCCAATGCCAAGCGCGCGCAGCCGCCCTTCGCGCACCAGGGCAACCACCTGCGGCCAGGTCGAGACAAAGAAATCCACAACACCCGCAACCGTATCCGTGGTGGCCTGGGCGCCGCCGCGATAGGGCACATGGGTGGCATCCAAACGCTCCCGCCGCGCGAAGGTCTCGGCAATCACATGGCTTGCGGAACCGGCGCCGGAAGAAGCGTAGGTCACCTTGCCGCCATTGCGGCCCTTCGCGGCCAGTTCGGCCAAGGTCCTGGCACCGTTGGCCGGCACCACCAAGGCGTGATGCACGGTGGCAAGCTTGGCGATGGGCGCGAAATCCGCAATCGGGTCAAAGGGCAGGGAAGGCAGCATGGCCGCATTCGCCGCATGGGTCTGGTTATTGCCCAGCGCCAGCGTATAGCCATCGGCCACCGCTTGGGCCACCGCATGCGTCCCAGCCACCGCGGCGCCGCCCGGGCGATTATCCACCACAAAAGTGCTGCCAGGGATGGCTTCCTGCAAAGCGGCAGAAAGGGTGCGCGCCAGCACATCGGTGGACCCTCCCGGGGGATAGGCCAGCACAATGCGCACCGGGCGTGACGGCCAGGCTTGCGCGCGGGCCAAAGCCGGCATGGCCAGCATGGGTGCCGCCAGCAATAGACGACGATGGATCATCTTCATTCCTCCCGAATTTGGGCGTTAAGGCTTACCCTTCGCGTTGCGCCCGCGCGCGCTTGGCGGCTGGGCGTTCCAGGCAGCGCGCGAGCCAAGCCTTCACCTTCGGAAAGGCGCTGAAGTCATACCCATTCACGAAGGAGCCATAGAGCACAGAAGCAAGGTTGAGATCGGCGATGGTGAAGCCATTGCCCACCAGATAATCCCGCGTTGCAAGCTCCGATTCCAAAACCGCAAGCCGCTGGTCGGTGGCTTCCTTGCCAAGCGCTGCCTCCGCCGCAATGCGGTCCGCGGGCGCGCGAAGGAAGCTGTTATAGGCCCAGCGCATGACATGCGGCTCAATTTCGGTCGCCGCCCAAAGCGTCCACTGCAAGGCGCGCGAGGCATCATTGCCGGTGGGCATCAGCGGCGCCCCGACCTTGCCCGCGATATGCAGATTGATCGCGAGGCTTTCGAACAGCACCAGATCACCATCTTCCAAGGCGGGGATCTTGTTGTTTGGGTTGATCGGAAGCGGGCGTTCCAGCTTGGAGCCGGGTACGACGCCAATAGGGATTACTTCATAAGCAAGCCCGGCTTCTTCGGCCGCCCAGATGCAGCGAAAGGCGCGGGAACGGGCGATGCCGTGGATTTTCAGCATGGTGTTTTTCCTGTCCTGATCTGGCGTTTTCACATGCCGCCAATGTAATTCGGTCCGCCGCTACCTTCCGGCGTGCACCAATCAATATTCTGCGTCGGGTCCTTGATGTCGCAGGTTTTGCAATGCACGCAATTCTGCGCATTGATCACCAAGCGCGGCTGGCCTTCTTCCACGCCAACCGCCTCATAAACCCCGGCGGGGCAATAACGGCTTTCGGGGCTGCCGAAGATTTCCCAATTCACGCCTTTCCAAAGCCCTGGGTCGCGCAGCTTCAGATGCGCGGGCTGGTCTTCCTCATGGTTGGTATTCGCCAAAAATACGGAAGACAGTCGGTCGAAGGAATAAACGCCATCTGGCTTGGGGTAGGTGATTTTCGGCGCCTCCGATCCCTTTTTCAGCACGGCGTGATCTTCGTGATGCGAAAGCGTCCAGGGTGATTTGCCGCGCGTGATATAGGTTTCAATCGCGGCATTGATCATGCCGCCCCAGAAGCCGAATTTCGCAAAGCCGGGGCGGATATTCCGCACCGATTCCAATTCCGGCCAAATCCAGGAATGGCGCAGCATTTCCGGATAGGCATTCAGGACCGGCGCGCGATGTTCCGAAGCGCAAGCCGCCGCCAAAGCCTCGGCCGCGATCATGCCGGATTTCATTGCCGTATGCGTGCCCTTGATCTTAGGCACATTCAGGAAACCGGCTGAATCACCAATGATCGCACCGCCGGGGAAAACCAGCTTCGGGATCGCCTGGAAGCCACCCTCATTCAAGGCCCGCGCGCCATAGGCAATGCGCTTGCCGCCTTCGAGCATGGCGCGCACCGCCGGGTGCTGCTTGAAGCGCTGAAATTCCTCAAACGGGGAAAGCCAGGGGTTTTGGTAGTCCAGCCCGACAACAAAGCCGATGCTGACCAGATTATCGCCCAGCATATAAAGCCAGGACCCACCATAGGTATCGGTGTTCAGCGGCCAGCCCACGCTATGCCAAATCAGGCCCGGCTGATGCTTTTCCTTCGGGATTTCCCATAATTCCTTGATGCCCAAACCATAGGTCTGCGGTGCCACGCCATCGCGCAGATTGAAGGTCTCAAAGAGCTTTTTCGTGAGCGACCCACGGCAGCCCTCGGCGAACAGCGTGTAGCTTGCGCGGAGTTCCATCCCCGGCTGATAATTCGGCCCCTTTTCGCCATCCTTCGTAATGCCCATCACGCCGGCCACCACGCCGCGCACCTGGCCATCTTCAATGATCGTCTCGGAAGCGGCGAAGCCCGGATAAATCTCAACGCCCAAAGCTTCCGCCCTTGCCCCCAGCCAACGGCAGACATTGCCGAGTGAGACAATGTAATTGCCGTGATTATTCATGGCCGGCGGCGTCGGCAGCTTGAAGGCCTTGGTTTCCGTCAGGAACATGAAACGGTCATCGCCCGCGGGGGTGGCCAACGCCGGCGGATCATCGCGCCAATCGGGAATAAGCTCATCCAGCGCACGCGGTTCCAGCACGGCGCCCGAGAGGATATGCGCGCCGATCTCACTGCCCTTTTCGATCAGGCAGACCGCCAGATCGGGCGCCAATTGTTTCAGGCGGATGGCGGCGGCGAGGCCCGAAGGCCCACCGCCCACGATCAGCACATCAAATTCCATCGCTTCCCGTTCTTCGGACATCACGCCACGCCTTTCCTCATGGCCGGATCATGACCCGCTTTCACGGATCATGATCCGGCTTGATTTGAGCGACTGATTCACCGCTTCGGCGATGCCACCTACGCGGATCAGGCGCTGATTCACCCATGTAGCGAAGCCGCGGGTTGCACGGAACCCCGCTCAGGGCCGATATGTAGTGGATGGAGCAAGACAAATCCGCCCTGGCCGCCGCCCTTGCGCTGCAATGCGATTGGGGTGCGGATGAGGCGCTGATGGAAAGCCCCGCAAATCGCCTGGCGCTGCGGGAGGCAACTTCGCGCGCGCCTGAAGCCGCGCGCCCCGCGCCGGGACCGCCCCCGCGCCCGATCCGCGCCACCCCGGTTGCCCTGGCCCCCGCGCCCCCGGCCAATACGCGGGCCGAAGCCCTGGCCGCAGCCGCGCCCGATCTGGCGGCGCTGAAGGCGGCCATTGCGGCCTTTGATGGCTCACCACTCAAGGAAACCGCGACGAATCTGGTATTTGGTGAGGGTATTGCCGACTCCGGCCTGATGCTGATTGGCGAGGCGCCGGGGGCGGATGAAGACCGTGCCGGCCGGCCCTTTGTCGGCGCCTCGGGCCAATTGCTGGATCGGATGTTTGCCTCTGTTGGCCTCTCGCGGGAGAGTAATTTCTACATCACCAATATCCTGCCCTGGCGGCCGCCCGGGAACCGCACGCCCACAGATTCGGAGGTGGCGCTGTTCCTGCCCTTTCTCCGCCGTCAGGTGGCGTTGATCCGCCCGAAGCGGCTGGTGCTGGTGGGGGGCGTGGCGGCCAAGGGGCTGATCGGTGGGAAGGAAGGCATCACCCGCTTGCGTGGCCGTTGGCATGAGGTTGACATCCCCGGCCTTGGCCATATCCCCGCCCTGCCGACGCTCCATCCCGCCTATCTTCTCCGCAGCCCTGCTTCCAAGCGTGAAGCCTGGGCGGACTTGCTGCTGCTGCGCCGCATGCTGGATCAGGCGCCGGGTTAGGTCCGGTGGCGGAGTTTCTGGCCAATTGCCTGCACGGGCTGGAAGCGCTTGGTCCCGGCGGGCTTTGGGCCGTGATGGGCGCGCTGTTTCTGGCTGGCTTGGCGGGCGGGGCCAGCCATTGCGCTGCCATGTGCGGACCCTTTGTGCTGGCCCAATCCGCGGCGGTGGCGGATCAGGCAGCGTCTGGCGGAATGCTGCGGCGCCTGTCTGGGGCTGCATTGCTGCCCTATCATGCTGGTCGCGCAATTGGTTACGGCTTGCTCGGAGCGCTGGCCGGTGGTGTGGTGGGCGCAGTGAGTCTCGGCACCGGGTGGCGCTTGGTGTTGGCGGGGATGCTCGCGCTCGCGGCGCTGCTGATGTTCGCGCAAGCCTCGGCCCGGCTTGCCGCGCTGCTGCCGCGCCTCGCCGCGCCGCGATTGCCGAGCCCGTTGGAAGCACGCCTTGGCCCGCTGCTGGCAGCGCCCACTGGCCTGCGTGGGGTGGCGCTTGGCTTGCTGCTCTCAGCGCTACCTTGCGGCTTGCTCTATGGCGCCCTGGCTGGGGCGGCGGCGACCGGTAGCGCGCTTGGGGGCGCGATTGCGATGGTGAGTTTCGTCGCCGGCACCGTGCCGGCGCTGATCAGCGTGGCTTGCCTCGGGCGCTTTTTTGGCAAAAGGCATGGGTACCTGACGCGTAGCGTGGCGGCAGGGTTATTTGTGCTGAATGGGGTAGTACTGGCAGTGATGGCGGTGCGGCTGCTGGGGTAGGTCGAGGCAGAACCTACCACCGCAGACTGCGCAACGCCGCGAGCGGCGCCACTTTCTCCGCAGCCGCAACGGCCGCCAGCGCCTCACCGCTCGGATCCGCGCCATGCGCTTCGCCAGCCAGGCCCGTCAGCGCCCAAAGCGCATCAATCCCCACGGCCTGAGCACCCGCCAAATCCGTATGCGGGCTATCGCCAATCGCGAGCACCCGCGCCTTCGGGATCGGTCCCAGCAATTCCATCACCGGTTCATAAATCGCCGGGTCCGGCTTGCCGATTTCCAGCACATCGCCGCCGAATTCGCGATACACGTCAGCCAAGGCACCGGCGCAGATCACCTTCTCACCGGCGACCATCACATGCCGATCGGGATTGACGCAGAGCATCGGCAAGCCAGCATCGAAACAGGCGCGCAAGGCCGCGCGATAGGGTTCCGCGCTTTTCGTGCCGCCATCAGCATCCGGGCCGGTATTCAGCAGGAAATCCGCCTTGGTCGGGTCTGTCACAATTTCGGCAGCATCTTCTTCCACCACGGAAAGGTCTCGTTCCGGCCCGATATGCAGAACGCGGCGCCCCATGCGCGCGAACCACGGGTGCTTGCGTTCCTTCATCAGCCGCCAGGAAGCCTCGCCAGAGGACATGATGCCATCATACAGCCCGCGATCGAGCCCCATGCGGTCCAGCATGCCTTGCACAAACCAAGCGCGCCGCGGCGCGTTGGTGAGAAACACGATGCGCTTGCCGCGTGCTTTCAGCGCGGCAAGGGCTTCCGGTACGCCAGGATAGGGTTGGCGCCCATCATGCACCACACCCCAGAGATCGAGCACATAGCCATCGTAACGATCCGCGAGGCCAGCGATACCTTCCAGAATTTGCATCACGCATCCTTGCCGACAGCATCGGCGACCGAGGTAAAGCCATCACGCGCAAGCAGCGCGGCAAGGCCATCAAGAATTTGCCGCACCAATGCCGGCCCAGCATAGGCGAAGCCGGAATAAAGCTGCACGAGCGAAGCGCCGGCGCGGATTTTCGTATAGGCCTGTTCGGCACTGGCAATGCCGCCCACGCCGATCAGCGCGATGCGCCCTTGCGCCAAGCGATAGCCGCGCCTCAGCAGTGCGGTGGAGGGGCCAAAAAGCGGTGCGCCGGAAAGCCCACCCGCCTGGTCCTTAAGGGCCGATTGCAGGGACGCCGGGCGCGTGATGGTGGTGTTGGAGATGATCAGCCCCGCAATACCCTGCGCCACGCAGGCTTCCACAATCGGGCCAAGCGCATCATCGGCCAAATCAGGGGCAATTTTTACCAGCAAGGGCGGGCGCTTGGCCAGCGCCGCGCGGCGCGTATTGATGGCACCAAGGATCGCAGCCAGGCGTTCTTCCCCCTGCAAATCCCTAAGGCCCGGCGTATTGGGGGAGGAAACATTGACGGTCACGTAATCCACATGCGGCGCCAGCGCTTCATAGAGCGCCGGGTAATCGCGCTCCGGATCGGCACCTTCCTTGTTGATGCCAATATTGGCACCGAAAATCCCTGGCAAAGGCCGGGGCAGCGCCTTCAGCCGGGCGCTGAAGGCATCCAGCCCGGCATTATTGAAACCAAGGCGATTTATCACCGCGTAGTCTTCGGTAAGGCGGAATATTCGCGGCCGCGGATTGCCGATTTGCGGGCGTGGCGTGACCGTGCCCGCTTCCATGAAGCCAAAGCCGAGGCGCAGTAGCGGCAGCACGGCTTCCGCATTCTTATCGAAGCCGGCGGCGAGGCCGAGCGGATTACGGAAGTGAAGGCCCGCGATCTCGGTCGCGAGGCTCGGGTGATCCGCGCCGCGATCCCGGCCGGCAAGGCCCAGGGAAAGGGCACGCAGCGCAATACCATGGGCGGTTTCGGCATCCATGCCGCGCATGAACGGCATGAGGGCGGAGGCAATGGCAGGTGTCATGGCAACCCTTCTGCCCCGGAAGGTGGCGCGGTGGAAGGGCTCAAGTGGCGCCTGGCGCGCATTCCGCCAGGACGGCTTGAGGAAAAGACTTTGTTTGGACTGCGGTAGTCCCCTAATGTTTCACGCGATCCGGTAACGCTGGAGCCAAGGCATCTTTTGATCCATTTGACCTGCAGTAATGGCCAATCGGATGAAGCGGGCAACTTTGGGTGCCAATGCGCTGCTTGTCAGGGCGCGTTGAAACCAGAGGCCGCCGTTGGCCCCATGGAGATCACCGCAGAGACGGATGAGGATTCCGTACCGGCTGATACCTCAACCAGCCTAAGCCTTGCCATTGGCGTTCCTGTTGATGGTGCGGTTAACACGCTTGGCGATCATGACTGGTTCGCGGTAGAGGTGTTAGCCGGCAAGCGTTACCAAATTACAATGAACGGTGTTGCTTTCGGGTCCTACGGCGCGCTGATAGATCCTCTTGTCCGTTTGCACGATGCCAGCGGCGTCCAAATTGCGGAGAATGACGATATTCGCGCGGGTGTGCTGCGCAACGCGCGGCTCAACTGGATCTCGCCTACCTCCGGGCGCTATTATGTGAATGCTGGTGCCTATAATGATGAATATAGCGGCGGCTTCAGGCTTGCGATTACGGAATTCAACCCGCCGACCTATACGCTGGATCAAATTGCTGACTTTCTGACCTCAGGGTACTGGGGCAATGGCAGTCATCGCTGGAATACCAGTATTGACAATGTCATTACCTATAATGTGACGCAGCTGACAAGCGAGGGCCAGGTGTTGGCGCGGGCGGCCTTTGAAGCATGGGCGAATGTGACCAATCTGCTATTCCAGGAAGTTACTTCCGGCGGCGATATTCCCTTTGATGACAATGTATCTGGAGCTTTCGCCGGTGGAAGCTGGCGAGATGGGTTTATTACCTCTATGGGGGTAAACATCAGTACAGCTTGGCTGGCGAGCTACGGCACCACGATAGATAGTTATTCTTTCCAGACCTACGTACATGAAATCGGTCATGCCTTGGGATTAGGGCATGCGGGGCCTTACAACCAGACCGCAACCTATGGCCTTGATAATATGTATCAGAATGATGTCTGGTCTTACACGATCATGTCCTATTTCAATCAGACAAGGGCAAGTTTTGGTAGCTATCGCGTCGTGATGGGGCCAAGCTTGGCCGATATTGTGGCTGCGCATAATTTCTATGGCGCCAATACGACATTTAATTCTAACGACAATGTATATGGCCGCAATGGGACTGCTGGTTCGCTCTTTGATTTTGCGAATTACGAGACCGCGCCTGCTTTCACCGTCTATGACACGGGCGGGGCGGATACACTGGACGCCTCAGGATACAGCGCAAACCAAACCATCAATCTAAACGCCGAGGCATTTTCTTCCATTGGTAGCCTGACGAATGATATCGCGATTGCGCGCGGCGTGGTCATTGAAGCCGCGATTGGCGGCGATGGCGCCGATAGCATCATTGGGAATGCCAGCAACAATATACTGATGGGTAATGCTGGTGCGGATACGCTGATCGGCGGCACAGGCAGTGACAGCCTTGATGGCGGCGCCGGTAACGACCTTCTCATGGCCGATGGCTTCGGCGTTATGATTGACGGCGGGGAGGGCGATGATGTCATCCTGCTAGGCGGCGCGCAGCTTGCCGACATTCTGGCCTTGTTCAGCCTTTCGAGTTGACCCTTTTCTTGCCGCTTGACGCCCCCTTGGCGCGGGGCAAGAAGACAGTGGCCGAAGTCGTTTCGGTGTAACGCCAGTCCGGGATCACATGACAAGCTTCAAGGGGCCGCTGCTGCTGGTGGGGGCCATGGCGCTTTTCGCGCTGCTCGATGCCAATTCAAAGCTGCTCGCGGGCCGTTACGGCGCGGATCAAGTGCTGCTTGTCCGCTATGGCACCTTGCTGACGCTGCTTGGGCTTTTGCGCCTGTTGCGCCCGGGCACCGGTGGGCCGATTTCCACCGCGCGGCCGTGGCTGCATTTGCTGCGGGCGCTTTGCATGGCGGGATCGGCCTATGGCTTCTTCCTGGCCTTTCGCGAGATCCCGTTAGCCGAAGGCTACCTGGTCTATTTCACCGCACCCTTCTTCACCCTTTTGTTGGCGGCGCTTGTACTTGGGGAGAGAAATGGCCGCGCCGTTTGGTTCTGGTCTGCCATGGGTTTTCTTGGCGTGATCGTCGCCATGGCGCCGGGGCTTTCGGCGGCGGGCCCATGGGGTGCCTATGCCTGGGCCTTTCTGGGCACCATGACCTATGCCGGGTTTCTGACGATCAGCCGACTATTGCGGGCGGAACAAGGCGCGGCGCGCCTGATCTTCTGGTCCTCCGGTCCGCTTTTCCTGGCGATCCTGCCCTTCGCCATGGCGAATTGGGTGATGCCCGATGCCTATGATTGGCTGGCGCTGATCCTCAATGGGCTTTTCGCCGGCGGGGCCACCTTGGCGCTGGCGCTGGCGTTCAGCATTGACCGGGCTGCGCGCCTGGCGCCGCTTGAGTTTTCCTCATTGCTTTTCGCGCTCCTTTTGGATGCGGCGATATGGAATCTTTGGCCTGGCAGCTGGACCCTGGCGGGTGCCGCGATCGTGGTCTTTGCCTGTCTGATGAGCGAACGCGCGACCAGAACCGGTTAGCGCCAGCTTGGCGGCTTAGGGAATCTCAGGCGGGAATTGATGCCGTCCATCGGCGCCAAGCGGCAGCGGCACCACGCGCCGTACCGCGGTCAGCGGCAAGACACCATAAAGATGCGGAAACAAGCCGGGCCGCGAACCGCCGCTGGCGGGTTCCCATTTCAGGCTCTCGCCCAGTTTCGCGCTTGGCACTTCCACCATCATCAAATCAGCGATTCCGGCGCGGTGCTTGGCAGCGCTGGCGCGCAGCTGCGCGGCAGTGGAAAAATGCAAAAAACCATCGCGCCGATCGTCCGCGCTGCCGTGATAGGCGCCAGCTGCTTCCGCGACGCGCCAATCATCAGCCCGAAGTAGCGTGTAGATGAATTCTTCCATGAGGCTCCGCTTACAGACTCTCAGCTGTTAGTGCAAAGCGGCCGCCTAGGTTTCGCTGATTTTGCTCCAATCAGAAATCGACTAAGCTTTATCGAGCGCCGTACCGCAGGGCAGGTGCGCCGCTAGCTTCACCCCGCCCGCAGGTTGCCGCCATGGATTCGCTTCCGCTTGCCGGAATTCGCGTTGTTGAATTCTCCCACATGGTCATGGGGCCCACTTGTGGCCTGGTTCTGGCCGATCTGGGGGCTGAGGTGATCAAGATTGAGCCCCCGGGCAAGGGAGATCGCACACGCTACCTGGTCGCTTCCGGCACAGGGTTTTTCCCCGCCTTCAGCCGCAACAAGAAGAGCGTTACGCTGGATACGGATGACGCTGCCGATCTGGAAATCTTGAAGCGCCTGATTGATACCGCCGATGTGGTCGTCGAAAATTTCCGCCCCGGTGGACTTGCCGCGAAGGGCCTGGGCTATGAAGCGCTTTCGGCGCGCAATCCGCGGCTGATCTATTGCTCGTTGAAGGGCTATCTGCCCGGCCCCTATGAAAACCGCACCGCCTTGGATGAGGTTGTGCAAATGCAATCAGGGCTTGCCTACATGACCGGCCCGCCAGGACGGCCGCTGCGCGCGGGTGCGCCGGTGAATGACATGATGGGTGGCATGTTCGGCGCCATTGCCATTATGGGGGCGCTGCGCCAGCGCGATGCCTCGGGCCGCGGGCAGCTTTTGCAGGCGGGGCTCTTCGAAAACGCGGCCTTCCTGGTTTCCACCGCCATGCTGCAACAGGCGATCACCGGCACGGCGCCAGAGCCCATGCCGGCAGGGCGCCGCGCCTGGGGGGTCTATGATGTATTTGATACGGCCGATGGCGAACAGATCTTCATCGGCGTGGTGACCGAACGCCAATGGGAAATCTTTGTCCACGAATTGAATGCACCGGCACTAAAAAATCCAGAATATTCCAGCAATACGGAGCGCGCCAAGCGGCGCGAAACGCTCATCCCATTGGTGCAATCCTTGCTGATCACGAGACGCGTTGCGGAGCTTGAGGAAATGTGCGCTCGCGCGGGTCTGCCCTATTCACGCATCGCCAAGCCCTGGGATTTGTTTGAAGATGCGCATCTTCTCGCAAGCGGTGGCTTGCATGAGGTGACGCTTGCCGATGGGCGCTGTGCCAAGGTCCCGGCGCTGCCCATGCAATTCGGCGCGGAGCGCCTGCCGCTTCGCCATGACCTTGCCAGCCCCGGTCAACATAATGAAGAGATTCTGGGACCTATCCGTGGGCCTAAGAACGAATAGGCTTCGCGCCCGCTAAGACACGAAGTGATCCAGCCAACAGAAAAGGAGAACGCCATGCCGATCTACGCGCTTTATGATCTGATCCCGCAAACCCCAGGCGAGGGTCGCTTCTGGGTGGCGCCTGATGCGCAGGTGGTGGGGCATGTGATCCTGGCCGAGGATGTGGGCATCTGGTTTGGTGCGGCCATTCGCGGCGATAATGAACCTATTCATATCGGTGCGCGCAGCAATATCCAGGAAGGCGCAGTGCTGCATTCCGATAACGGGTTTCCGCTGACGATTGGCGCGGATGTCACGGTTGGGCACCGTGCCATCCTGCATGGCTGCACCATTGGCGATGGTGCGCTGATTGGCATGGGGGCAACGGTGATGAATGGTGCGCGGATTGGTGCGGGCAGTATCATCGGCGCCGGCGCGCTGGTGACCGAGGGGAAGGAAATCCCCGAAGGATCATTGGTGATGGGTGCGCCAGCTAAGGTGATCCGAGCGCTTGATTCGGAAACCAGACAGCGCCTGCTTGGGTCAGCCACGCATTATGTAGAGAATGCTCGGCGCTTCAGCCGCGGGTTGAAGCGAATTGATCAGGGGTAAGGCTTGACCTCCCCACACCTGAAGAAGGATATCTTTGTCCGAGTGTTATGGCGTGATTTAATCCCAAGACGCCTTGTGCTAAATGATGCGTTGTGCCCATTCAAAGTCAGCCATCCGAACTGTCACTGTCCCTGCACCGCGCCATTGCCGAAATTCCGGCGCGTGAATGGGATGCCTGTGCGGGTGACGACAATCCATTCTTGAACCACGCCTTTCTGTTGGCCTTGGAAGAAAGCGGTAGCGCGGTAGCGGAACGTGGCTGGCTGCCGCAGCATGCGGCTTTGCGCGACGCAACCGGGCGTCTACTTGCTTGCGCGCCCGCCTATGCCAAATCCCACTCCCAGGGCGAATATGTTTTCGACCATGGCTGGGCGGATGCCTTGGAACGCGCAGGCGGCGATTACTACCCAAAGCTGCAAGTGGCCGTGCCCTTCAGCCCCGTGCCTGGTCCGCGGCTTTTGCTCCATCCTGCAGCCGGCTTCGGGCCGGATGTTTTGGCCGGTGCGCTGGTGCAGGCCTGCAAGGGCATTGGCGCTTCATCGGTCCATGCTACCTTTTGTACGGAAGCTGAATGGCGTGCCTTGGGCGACGCCGGCTGGCTGCAACGGCTTGGCACGCAATTTCATTGGACCAATCCGGGCTATCGCGATTTTGATGATTTCCTGGGCGCCTTGGCATCGCGCAAGCGCAAGGCGCTGAAGCGCGAAAGGCGCGATGTGCAGGCGGAGGGGCTGACACTCCGCACGTTGCGCGGCGCGGAAATCACGCCGCGCCATTGGCAGGCCTTTCATCGCTTCTATCGCGCGACTACGGATAAGAAATGGGGCCGCAGCGCCTATCTGACGCGCGATTTCTGGCCGCTGCTTGGCGAAAGGCTTGACGATCGCGTACTGCTGATGGTGGCGGAACGTGATGGCGAGCCCGTGGCCGCCGCGCTTAATCTGATTGGGCGTGATGCGATTTATGGCCGCAATTGGGGCGCCATTGTGGATGTGCCCTTTTTGCATTTTGAGCTTTGCTATTACATGGCGATGGATTTTGCGATTGCGCATGGCATTCCGCGCGTTGAAGCGGGCGCGCAGGGTGAGCATAAAATCCAGCGCGGCTATCTGCCCGTGCCGACCTATTCCGCGCATTGGATCGCGCATCCGGGGCTTTCCCGCGCAGTGGCTGAATTCCTTGCGCGCGAACGCCCGGCGATGGAACGCGAAATGGCCGCGCTTGCGACGCTTTCCCCCTTTCGCCAGGCGGATGATGCGGCGTGACGCCGGGCGTGCCGCGCATCGCTTATCTGCAATTGGCGGCCTCCATGGCGCTGGTCGGCGCCAATGTCGCGGTTGCAAAATTGCTGGCGGAAGCGCTGCCCATTCCGATGATCGCCTTTCTGCGCTGCGTTTTGGCGGTGCTGCTGCTCTGGCCCTTGGCGCGCCTGTTGGAAGCTGCGCCACGGCCTGAGGGCGAGATTATGCGCAACCTTGCCTGGCAGGCGCTGTTTGGCACTGTGATCTATAATGCGGGCTTGCTGGCGGGCTTGCGCCTGACCTCGGCGCTGGAAGGTGGGCTTGTCTTGGCAAGCCTACCCGCAGTGGTCGCTTTGGGTAGTGCTTTTTGGCTGCGCGAACGCCTGACACCACCGCAATGGATCGCCGTCAGCCTGGCGGCCTTCGGCATGGCGGCGATGACGATTGCGCGTAGCGGGGATGAAGTAGCCGGTTCCGTTCTTGGCAATCTGCTGATCTTCGGCGGTGTGATTGGCGAAGCGCTTTACGTGCTGCTGGCACGGCGCATCGTGGGGCGCGTTGGCGTGATCACGGCAAGCCTTTGGATGCAGATTTTCTCAGCCCTGATGCTCGCCCCCTTTGCTTTGCCGGATATTGGCAGCATCGCCGCGCTGGCCGATTCGCGGCTTGCGGCGTTGCTGGTGTTTCATAGCGTGACGGCGAGTGTGCTTTGCCTGCTGCTTTGGTATGCCGGCTTGAAGCGCGTTGGTGCCGGTGTTGCTGGCATTTTCACCGCCTTCCTGCCCGCGACCGCTGCGCTGGTGGCAGTGGTGATCTTGCAGGAAACCTTTTCCGCCATCCACGCCGTAGGTTTCGCGCTGATGATGCTGAGTGTGCTGATCGCAACCTGGCCCCGAAGGCAAAGCGCATGAGGCCATGGTTCGCGCAAAGCCTTGGAGAATTTCGCCGTCAGACACCGGCACAAATTGCCGCTGCCTTGGCCTATCAACAGGCAGCGCGGTTTGCCGGTCTTGAAGTGCAGCAACGCGATTCTTGGGAAACTAGCGCGGCCCTTTTGCAGGATGCCTTGGCCGAGGGTGACGCTTCCTGGCACATCTTCATGGAATGCGATTTGCTGCGTCTGGAAAAACGCGCCGATGCCATATTGCTGACCGATCGCGCGATTTTTGTGCTGGAATTCAAGATGGGCGCGCAGAAACCGGACCTTACCGATCTGCGCCAGACCGATGATTACGCCATGGATTTGCATGATTTCCATGCCGGCAGCCGTGGCGTGCCGATCATTCCCGTATTGGTTGCCCCTGCCGCGCCGCAGCGCAATCTTGACCTGCCACTGTTTTGGCATGGTGTGGCGCCAGTCATGGTCGCCAATGGCGCCATGCTGCGGGATATTGTGGCGCGCGCGCAGTCGGCGATCCCTCCACCCGCGGCGCCGCTTAACCCCGATTCCTGGGCGCGTTCCGCCTATCGCCCCGTACCAAGCGTGCTGGAAGCGGCGCGGCTTTTGTATCGGCGTAATGCTGTGCCCGATATCGGCGCCACCCGCGCGGATGCGCATAACCTGACCCGCACCACGGATGCCATTGCGCGCGTGATTGCGCAGGCGCGTGTGGAAGGTGGGCGCTATGTCGTTTTCGTCACCGGCATTCCCGGCGCGGGCAAAACGCTTTGCGGCCTCAATCTAGTGTTTGGCGCGCTGCGAGAGTCCGGCGCGGCCTTTCTTTCCGGCAACGTGCCGCTGGTGACAGTGCTACGTGAAGCCTTGGCGCGTGATGCCGCCCCCCAGGGTGGTACCGCCTTTCAGGCCGCGGAACGCGCCGCGCGCACCGCGCTGCAAAATGTCCATCGCTTTCTGGAGCATCACGTGATCCGCGCGGATGAAATCCCCGAAGCGCGCATCATTGTCTTTGATGAAGCGCAGCGTGCCTGGGATGAGGCGCAAGCAACGCGCGATGGCCAGCGCCGCAAAAGCCACCTGACCACGAGCGAACCCGCCCATACGCTTGAAATCATGGCGCGGCATGATGGCTGGGCGGTAATCGTGGCGCTGATCGGCAATGGGCAGGAAATCAACACAGGTGAGGCCGGGCTTGCCGAATGGGGCCGTGTGATTGCCGCTTCTGTATCCTGGCGTGCTGTTGCGGCGCGACGCAGCATCACGGCCGCTGACCCCGCGCAGCGCCTGGCCGAAGCCGCCGCACCTTGGCTTGCCTTTGATGATGATCTCGATCTGCAAACGCCCATTCGCAGCCTGCGTACCAGCAGGGGCACCGAATGGGTGGATGCCGTCTTGCAGGGTGATGCACCCGCCGCGCGCGCCATTGCGGCAGCGACGCCTGAATTGCCCTACTACATCACGCGCGATCCAATCGCCTGGCGCGCGGCCTTGCGTACCCGCACGCGTGGCCTGCGCCGCGCTGGCCTGGTCGCATCTGCCGGTGCGCGGCGCTTGCGCGCCGAGGGGCTTGGCGTGCAGGTGCCCGATATTGCCGATTGGTTCCTGAAGCGCTGGCCGGATATCCGTTCTTCCGAAGCGCTTGAAACCTTTGCCACAGAATATGATTGCCAAGGTTTGGAATTGGACGTGGTGGGCCTGGCCTGGGGTGGGGATTTCCTCCGCCATGCCAGCCAATGGCGCGCACGGCGCTTTGCCGGCCATCAATGGCAGATCGTGCGTGGCGCTGAGGAACAGCGCTACATCCTGAATACCTATCGCGTACTGCTGACGCGCGCGCGGTATGAGACCATCATTTGGATACCGCCCGGTTCCGCCGCTAATGATCCCTTCCATGACATCACGCGCCCGGCCGCCGAGATGGATGCGCTGGCCGAATTCCTGATTGCCTCTGGCGCGCAGCCCATTGAGGCGCTACCCAATCCATCGGAACCCGCGCCCGATCTGGCGCAGCTTTTATGAGGGCACCATGCGCGCGCTGATCCTTCTTGCCCTGCTTTTGCTGCCACTGCCCGCCTGGGCGCAGGAAATCAAACTCGCCACCTGGAATATCGCTTGGCTCACCACCAAGCCCGCCGGCCATCCCGATCTGCCGCGCGATCTGACCACAAGGACAGAACAGGATTTCGCTCGGCTGCGTGCCTATGCTGAGCGACTGGATGCAGATGTGATTGCGCTTCAGGAAGTGGATGGCCCCTTGGCGGCGGCGCGCGTTTTTGATGCCACCGCCTATGATTTCCACTTTCCCGCCGAAAATGACATCCAGCGTTCCGGCTTTGCCTGGCGCAAGGGGCTTCATGTCACGCGCAATCCTGACCTGATGGCGCTCGATCTTCGCCCGACCGCGCGGCGTTCCTTGCGGCGCGGCGCTGACATCACGCTGCATGGCGCCAATGGTGCGCGGTTGCGGCTGCTATCCATCCATCTGGATGGCGGCTGCGCGCAAGGTTCTGTGCGCCAGCCCAATAACAGCGATTGCCAAAACCTAGGCCAACAGGCGCAAATCCTGGCGGAGTGGATCACCGAACGCCGTCGTGAAAACATCCCTTTTGTGATTCTTGGCGATTTCAATCGGCGCTTTTCGCGCGATGATGACATGCTATCCACGCTGAACGCGGCATCATCCATGCGCCGCGCCACAGAAGGCTTTTCCAACCCGTGTTGGAGCCGCGATGGCCAGGGCCGTGCCTTCATTGACCATATCCTGCTCGGACTGCGTGCTGCGGATTGGCTCGTCAAGGATAGTTTTCGCGTATTCTCCTATGGTGAACGTGACCCAGCGCTGCGTGATGTGATCAGCGATCATTGCCCGATTTCGGTCCGGCTGCGCCTGCCCTGAACTGCCCTATGGGCGGGGGGCGGCGCCCGTGCCATGCTCCGCCCATGTCACTTTTCACCCGCATTACCCTGCCGCTCGCGGCGATCAATTTCATCAACCAGGCCAATCGGTCCCTGGTGGCGGTGATCGGGCCATTTCTGGCGCTTGAATTCGGTCTGACGGCGGCAGAACTCGGGCTACTCGCGGCGTGCTTTTTCGCGAGCTACGCCATGGCGCAATTGCCAATCGGGCTGGCGCTTGATTTGAAAGGTCCGCGCCGTGTGCAGGCGACCTTGGCGCTGATTGCGGCCACAGGTTTCACCATCAGCGCCCTATCGGCCGATGTGCTGATGTTGGCGCTGGGACGCTGTGTTGCCGGTGTTGGTGTAGCGGCCGGCCTGATGGCCATGCTGAAGGCCAATACGCAATGGTATCCGAAGGAACGTGTTGCGGCGGTAACCGGTGCGGGGCTGTTCTTCGCTTCCATGGGTGGGCTTTCGGCGACCATGCCGGTGCAATGGGCGCTGCCCTTTATTGGTTGGCGTGGAGTTTTTGCCGTGCTGGCTCTACTCGCCATCATGGTATCGGCCTGGATCTGGTTTTCCGTGCCCAATGCGCCGCCCGGTGTCGCACCCGCGCCACGGCGTAGCTTGCGCCAGGAAATCGGCGAATATGGCCGCATTTTCAAAGACCCGGTTTTTCTGCGCCTGGTGCCGACGGTTGGTATGCTCTCCACGCTGAACTTCACCTTTCAGGGGCTTTGGGCCGGGCCGTGGCTGCGCGATGTCGGTGGCTTGGATGATGGGACGCGCGCTGCTGCATTGCTGATCTATGCGCTTGGCATGATGTTCGGCAGTCTTTTCACAGGGCAGGCAGCATCCTTCGCGCAGGCGCGCGGCTATTCGCCCATGCTGATGCCCTATATCGGTGTCGCAGGCTGTCTTTTTGCCCAGGCCATGCTGATGCTGGGGCCAAGCAATTTTTGGATCATGGCCGCCCTTTGGTTCTTTTTTTCCTTCTCAGGCTCCGTCGGGCCTGCGGGTTATGCCGCGATTGCGCAAGGCTTTCCGCCGGCTTTGGCGGGGCGCGTTTCCACCGCCATCAATTTCCTGATGCTTTGCGTGGTTTTCGTCTTCCAGACCGGGATCGGTGTCATTCTTGATCTCTGGCCGCGTAACGCGACTGGCGGCTGGGCGCCTGAGGGTTATGTCTGGGCGCTGGGCATGACATTCTCTGTCCAATTGGCAGCAGCGTTGTGGATTTTCATGCCCTGGTGGCGAGCACGAAAGGAACCCGCGTGATGGAAAAACGAGTGACCAAAATTCTGGATCGCTATCGGGTGACCAAAGGGCGCGGCTTTCGCCTGAAGGATTATGACCCAGACGATACCGCTGGGCTTGAGATGGAAAAAACTGCGGCGGAGGCGCTGCTGCAACAGGGTGTCGTGCGGCTCGCGGAGATGCAGGACAAGCTTTATGCGCAGGATCGCTGGTCAGTCTTATGCATCTTCCAGGCGATGGATGCCGCAGGGAAGGATGGCGCCATCAGGCATGTGTTTTCAGGCGTCAATCCGCAGGGCTGCCAAGTGCATTCCTTCAAGGCGCCTGGGCCGATAGAATTGGACCATGATTTCCTGTGGCGCCACTCCGTTGCACTACCGGAGCGTGGGCGCATCGGCATTCATAACCGTTCCTGGTATGAGGAAGTGTTGGTGCTGCGCGTGCATCCTGATTTGCTTGCGCGCCAAAGGCTGCCGCCATCCTTAATCGGCAAGAAAATCTGGGATGAAAGGCTGGAAGATATCGCGGCTTATGAACGCTATCTGGCGCGCCAGGGCACGGTGGTGCTGAAATTCTTCCTTAATGTGAGCAGGGAAGAACAGAAAAAGCGCTTTCTGGCCCGTATTGATGAACCCGAGAAGAACTGGAAATTCTCACCTAATGATGTCGCGGAACGCGCCCATTGGGATGATTATATGAAGGCGTATCAGGCCGCGATCAGCACGACCGCCGCGCCCCATGCGCCGTGGTTTGTGGTGCCGGCGGATGCGAAATGGTTCACGCGCCTGGTGGTGGGTGCGGCAATCATTGAAGCACTCGAAAAGCTCGATCTGCATTACCCCGCAGTTACCAAGGAACAGCGGACAGCCCTTGCGGTCGCCAAGAAAAGCCTGGGGTGAACAAGGCTAATCCCCCACCGCATCCAGCACGTGCAGCGCATAGGTATAGGCCGCACCGGCATTGAGCGCGATGGCAACGCCAAGCGCTTCGGCGATTTCTTCCTTGGTTGCGCCGGCGGCCTTGGCCTTGCGCGCATGTGCGTCAATGCAGCCATCGCATTTCGTGGTGATGGCAACGGCAAGAGCGATGAATTCGCGCGTCTTCGCATCCAAATGCTTGGTCTGCGCCGCGCCATTGGAAAGGGCGACAAAACCCTTCACGATATCAGGGTGTAATTGCCCCAATTCCTTGCCGCGCGCCTTCAGCCCGGCGCTATAATTTGCCCAATCCTTGACTTCAGTCATGGCTCATTATCCTTTCAATGCATCACGGCAGCCGCGGCGCTGGCATAACCCACGCGACGTTCCGGCGGCACGGGATGGCGCCCGGCGACGCGTTCCAGCAATAACCGCGCATCGGCCAACATACCGGCTTTCATCGCCGCATCCAGGAAAAGCTGTTCCAGCACATCCTGCTGCGCGTGGCTGCCGCCCATGCGATGCATCACGCCAATCGCTGGGCGCATCACGGTAACGGCGCGGGCATGATCACCGCGCCCATGCGCCAGCACAGCCTCACACACTGGCAGCGCCGCATCACGCAGAATGGGCGCGAGTGTGCCGCCAGCAGCGATGGCATCACGTATCCCATCCAACAGCCGCGCTGCCGCCTGGAAGCGCCCGGCGGCAGTCAGCGCCATCATCCAATGCGGCAGGGTAAAGGCAGAAAGGCAATCACCAATGCGCGCTTCTGCCTTATCGGCCAATTCTTCCCAGCGCGCGCCCACATTCACGCCCTGGCGTTGCAAACGAAGCAGCATGGAAGCGGCATTCTGCACATCAATATACAAATCAGGTGCGGCCTCCGTCAGCGGGCTTTTCAGATTGCGAAAGCCGGTATCGTAAAGCGCCAGCACCTCCTCCGATTCCGCGCGTTCCAGATGATACATCGCACGGTGCCACCACAAATGATGCGCCAGATTGGAGGCGCCTTCCCAATGCTTTTCAAGCCCCGCGAGCCAGGCAATGCCTTCCCCTCGGCGGCCCTGCATTTCCATCACATGCGCCACCGCATGTGCGGCCCATAAATCGCCGGGGTCAAGGTCAATCGCGGCGCGGCCACTTTCTTCCGCCACCTGGTAATTGCCGCATTCCTCATGCGCGAAGCAGCGGCAGGCAAGAATGCTGCCATAGGCGGGCAGCGCCGCCGTCCACTGCGGATAAACACCATCCACCACGCGCTGCATCAGGCCCGCACGCCCCAACCAAAAGGCGTTGAAGTGATGCAGACGAAACGCCAGGATGTCATGTGGGTGGTCGCGCAAAATCGCCTCCCACCCCGCCAGAGCCTTATCCAAATCCCCCGCCGCCCAAGCGGTCACGGCAGCGGCATGGGCGGCTTCGCGTGCACTGGCCTTGGCGGCAAGGCGCGTGGCCGTTGCGGCCGCTTCGCGCGCGGCAGGTAGAAGCGATGCCTTGTAGCCGAGCAAGGTGAGCGCTGCTTGCAACACCCGCGCCATCGGCATTTCACCATCCGCTTCCAGCAGCGCCTTCATGCGCGCGGGCGTATCGGCGCGATATTTCAGGTAGCCTGTTACCACATGATCATAGGCGCGCGTTGCGCCATCCGATGCGCTGGTGATGGCAAGGCCGTGCTGGTCCTGGGGCATGGAGAGGCTCCGACATTCAAGCCCAAAGCTTGCCAGCCTTGGCCAAGCCGTGTCGAGTATGATCACCAACAAGACGGAGAGAGACATGTCCGAAGACACCCCCGAAGCCCGCTTGGCCGCGCTTGGCCTGGTGCTGCCGCCAGCACCGAAGCCCTTGGGGACCTATGTGCCCTTCCGGCGCGATGGGAACATCATCTACCTCTCGGGGCAGGGGCCGCGCGATGCGGAAGGCAAACCGATCAGCGGTAAGGTGCCGACGGAAGTCAGCATTGATGAGGCCTATCAACTCGCCCGCCGCGTCGGGCTTTCCTTGCTGTCAGTCGCGGCTTCGGCAGCGGGTGGGCTTTCCCGCCTGCGCGCGCTGAAGGTGCTTGGCATGGTCAATGCGGTGCCGGAATTTCGCGAGCATCCGCGCATCATCAATGGGTGTTCTGATCTATTCGTCGCGGTGTTGGGTGATAACGGCCAGCATGCGCGCTCCGCCGTTGGCTTCGGCAGCCTGCCCAATCAAATCCCGGTGGAGATCGAGGCGATTTTCCGCGTCCTCGACTGAAACCAATCAAGCCTTGGTGCCGGTGCTGCCAAATCCGCCCGCCCCGCGTGCGGATTCCGGCAGTTCGGTCACTTCACGCCAAACGCCCCGCGTCACCGGCGCCAGCACGGCCTGGGCGATGCGCATGCCGCGTTCCACGGTGAAGGGCTCATTCCCCGCATTCATCAGGATCACGCCCAATTCGCCGCGATAATCCTCATCAATCGTGCCGGGGCTATTGGGCAAAGTAATGCCGTTCTTCAGCGCCAAACCTGACCGGGGCCGCACCTGAATTTCATACCCCGAAGGGATCGCCATCTTCAGCCCCGTTGGGATCAAGGCGCGCCCGCCCGGGGAAATCACCACCGGCGCGCTGATGGCGGCCAGCAAATCCATGCCCGCAGCACCTTCGGTCGCATAGCTTGGCAGCGGCAAATCCGCGCCATGGGGCAGGCGTATCACAGCAATTTCTGGGGTCATGCCAATGCCTCTGCAATGCGCGCGGCAAGCCTTGCCGCGACGTCTTCCTTTTTCATGCGCGGCCAGGCTTCGGTGCCCTTGGGCGTGATCAGCAGCACGGTATTCTCCGCGCCCCCCATCACATCGCCCGAGACATCATTCGCCACAATCCAATCGCAGCCCTTCTTTTTGCGCTTGGCGCGCGCATGGTCTTCCAGCTTCTCGGTCTCGGCCGCGAAACCAACCACCAGCTTGGGCCGACGTGGCCCAGCAGCGGAAAGTGTCGCCAGAATATCGGGGTTGAGCGCAAGGGCGATGGGCGGCGGCACTTCCCCCGCGATCTTTTTCATTTTCTGATCCGCGGCTGCGGCACTGCGCCAATCCGCAACGGCAGCCGCGCAAATCGCAACATCCGCGGGAAGTGCGGCTTCGCACGCTGCCAACATATCGCGCGCTGATTCCACACGCCGCACGTTCACACCCTTCGGGTCCGGCTGCGCAACGGGGCCAGAGACCAAAGTCACCCGCGCGCCAAGTGCTGCAAGCGCTGCGGCAATCGCATGGCCCTGCTTGCCGCTGCTGCGATTGGCAATGTAGCGCACCGGGTCAATCGGTTCATGTGTCGGCCCGCTCGTCACCAGCACATGGCGACCTTGCAGCGGCTGCGCGGTGGGCGTCAGCGCGGCTTCTACCGCCGCCAGTAATGCCGCCGGTTCAATCAACCGGCCCGGCCCCGATTCCGGTTCCGCCATGGCCCCCACTTCCGGCCCGGCGATCATAATGCCGCGCGCCTGCAGCGTAGCGATATTCGCCTGCGTCGCCGGGTTTTCCCACATGGCCGGGTTCATCGCGGGTGCGACCATCATGGGCGCGCGGGTCGCGAGCAGCACGCAGGTCGCCAAATCATCTGCCAAGCCATGCGTGATTTTCGCGAGCAAATCCGCCGAGGCCGGCGCCACCAGCACGAGATCAGGCAAACGCGCGAGGCGGATATGACCAATATCCGCTTCCGCCGCCCAAAGATCATCATGCACTGCCTGGCCGGTAATGGCGGCAAGCGCTTCCTTGGTGACAAAGCGCGCCCCGCCCGGGGTCAGGATGGCGGTGACAGAAGCCCCCGCCTTACGCGCAAGCCGCGTGAATTCCAGCACCTTATAGGCAGCGACGGAGCCCGAGACGATCAGCAGGATTTTGCGACCAGTAATCATGGCGCTGAACCTACCCCAGAAGCCGCGTGAATGAAATCAGCTAACCCCCTGGCGCGCGCCCCTGGTTCGGGCATCATGGGCCAAGGCCGCCTGATCAGCGCGGCAAGGGGGAAACTCAATGGCAGGCGGGAAGCTCCGCGCCACCGGCGTTCTTGCGCCCTTCGGGCAGCGCGGCTTTCGCTTTCAATGGCCGGCTGATCTTGCCACCTCCTGGGCTTTTGAGATGGAGACGATCATCCTTGGTTGGTATGTGCTGACCGAAACGGGATCCGTCACCTGGCTTGCCATCTTCGGGTCGCTATTGCTGATCGGCACGCTGCTGTCGCCCATGTTTGGCGTGATGGGGGACAGGGTCGGGCATCGGCGCGTGCTTTCCGCCATGCGGGCCTGGTATGCGGTGCTGGCGGCGGTGCTCACGGCCTGTGCCATGGCTGGTCTGCTCTCCCCCTGGCTGGTCTGTGGTGTCGCCTTGCTGAGCGGCCTGGTGCGCCCTTCCGATATGGGCATGCGCAATGCGCTGATCGCAGCCGGCATGCCGCCCCCCTTGCTGATGGGCGCGATGGGGATTGAACGCATGAGTGCCGATAGTGCCCGCGTGATCGGTGCGCTGACCGGGGCGGGCTTGGTTGCGTTCCTCGGCATCGGCCCGGCCTATATGGCGGTGACGGCGATCTATCTTTGCGCCTTTGCACTGACCTTGCAGGTGGATGAACCACCAACCCGCGCTGCCCAAGGGGTGGTGATGAAAACACCCTGGGCTGATCTTGGCGATGGCATTGCCTATGCGCGCTCAACACCGCCTGTGCTGGCGGCTTTGCTGCTGGCGTGCCTTGCCAATTTCGCGGCCTATCCGATCAGTGGTGGGTTGCTGCCGCATGTGGCGCGCGATGTTTACGGGTTGGATCGCACCGGGCTTGGTTATCTGTCGGCGAGTTTTGCGGGCGGCGCCATGCTTGGTTCGCTTTTCATCAGCGCGCGGGGAGGGGGCCTGCCCCCCGCGCGCACCATGCTGACTGCCTCGCTTTCCTGGTTCTTGCTGTTGCTGGTTTTTGCGCGCCTGACGGACCCTGTGCTTGGCGGCGTAGTGCTGGCTTTGGCCGGGTTTGTGCAAAGCTTTTGCATGGTGCCGCTGGCGGTGCTGCTGCTGCGCATCACCTTGCAGGAATTTCGCGGCCGCGTGATGGGCCTGCGCATGCTCGCGGTTTATGGCCTGCCGGTTGGGTTGATGATGGTTGGGCCTTTGGTGGGGGAAATCGGCTTTGCCGATGCCGGCGCGCTTTATGCGGGCTTCGGCGCCTTATGCACGGTTGCGATTACGCTGTTCTGGCGTGCCCATTTGCTGCCGCGTGAGGTGCCGGCGAATGGGCTTCGCGAAGGCTAGCAGGCTGCTGAAAAGCCCTCATTGAGCATCGCGATTTTGGCTTGCGCGCATGTTTTCAACGCTGCTTTCGCCTGAATACAACCATTTTCAGTGACCTTTTGGCCCTGGCGGCACGCCCTGGACGGATTCCGGGCGTC
>JADCFN010000085.1 GCA_020249505.1 Roseomonas sp.
AGTTCATCCGCCGAGAAACCAAGCGCCGCCAAGTCAATTTCCGCCGCCTGGACGCTGGCCAACGCATCCCGCAGCAGCGCCTGGTCCCAGGTGGCGTTCTCTGCGATGCGATTATCGGCAAGCCGCAGCGCTTCCTTTTGCGCGGGAGCCAAGTGCTTCAGCACAATCACCGGCACCTTGGCGATGCCGAGCGCTTCCGCTGCCGCCAAGCGGCCATGACCCGCGATCAGCACGCCATCCTCGTCCACTAGCAGCGGGTTGGTGAAGCCGAAGGCCTGCATGCTGGCCATGATCTGCGCGAGCTGCGCCGCGTCATGCACGCGCGCATTGCCGGCATGCGGGCGCAGCGAGGCAGTCGCGCGGAGTTGGATCCGCTCGGCCATCCAAGGAAGCGTCATGGGGGGTATCCGGGAAGGGTTGGGCGGGCGTTGGGTGCAAACTAGGTGCAAACCAGGTGCAAACCTGAGGGGCCTAGGTTTGCACCTAAGTCATTGAATTCACGTCGCTATGGTGCAAACTGCAACCCATATTTTTATTCTGACGCTAGAGGGGTCGGGCGCTTCCGCCCCCCGCATACAAAATCGCCAGGAAGGAACCATGTAATCAGAAATCAACATGTTATCGAATTAGCTTGACCTTGCGTTCTTTCTCTATTCGATCTCAGAAGTTCGTTCCGTTCTTCAATCTACTGCCTAACGACATCACCCGGCTGCAGTCGCAATTCAACGACTGTCGAGATACTATCCCATCTGGTTCCGACGCCGCAATACGTTTTGAGCCGGGTTAGAACTGCATGGTGGACATTGTACATACATTGCTGTAAAACCCTTTCAGGAGATAGCAATGCCATCAACCGCCAAACGCATCACAACCCCGCGCCGACGCGTCTCGAAGGCTAAGCCCTCTGTCACCGTTGGTGCCGTCAATATCCGCATACGTCCCGAAGAGCGCGCGCTGATCGATCAGGCTGCGGTGCTTTCCGGCAAGTCGCGCTCTGAATTCATGCTGGAAGCAGCGCGTCGCGCTGCAACTGATGCCATCCTTGACCGCACGTTGCTACGCCTTGAACCCGCAGCCTTTACGCGCTTTTTGGCAATGCTCGATGCACCGCCCCAGCCAAATGAAAAACTGCGGAAACTACTCAAGACAACACCGCCATGGGGGTGAGGGGGGAGATTTCGGCTCCCGTTCCTCTCGATGACACGCACGAACTTTCGATGTTCGATAGCGGCGAGCCGTCTCTCGACGCTTGGCTGAAGCAGCGTGCGCGCACGAATCAGGTAGCGGGCGCATCGCGAACCTTTGTTGTGTGCCGCGGTAGTTTTGTTGTGGGCTTCTACTGCTTGGCCGCAGGGGCCGTGGCAATTGCTGCCGCACCAGGGCGCATCAAGCGCAATATGCCTGACCCGATCCCTATGGCGTTGTTGGGCCGTTTGGCGGTGGACCGCACCCTGCATGGCCAGGGCATTGGGCGTGCCCTGTTGCGGGATGCGGTCTTGCGCGTCTTGCGGGCTGGTGAGGTGCTCGCCGTGCGGGGATTGCTGGTTCAGGCGCTGAACGCCGACGCACAGCGCTTCTATCAAGCCTGTGGTTTTACGCCGTCACCTACCGATCCGATGATGCTTATGGCCACGATGGGCGATCTCAAGGCCGCCATCAGCTGAGGCTTGTGCATCACGTACCTTTGGTTGCAGGCCAAAATGAACCGCCAGGACGTCAAGGGCCGTGAGGAGAATACCTTGCGCCTGAACGTGATGGACGGAGCGTCCTGACCATCCCTGGCGTGTTGCCCATTCGCGAAGGGAGCATTCAAGGCCCAGCACATGCCACAGGCAGCTTCCGCCAGCACTATCGGCGCCGCCAAATAAACTCAGCATCGCTGCGATGCGTTGTCGTGCTGCGGCCTGACCTTCGGTGAGTGGGTCGCTGGTGCTGCCCGGGATACGAAGCAGCTGCGTTGTGCGCATGCCATCCAATGCGGCGATACGGAACGTCGCACGGAAATTCTGGCCGGCGTCGTGCATGGGCTGTGTGATACTGCCCTTGGCCAGCATGAGGCCGAGCGTGTCGGTGCACCGCCGCTGCATGATCGGCGTGCCGCTTTCCGTATCGGCAACGCGCGTGGCTGGACCGATATCGCCATGCTGCATGCGCCACTTCGATGGTGCCGACAAATCCTCACGCGGCTTGGCGGGATGTTTGGTCTTGCGCTTAGCGGCCATGGTTATTTCCTCCGTTGCGCCGCCCCCAGCGGCGATTGGCTTCGTTGGTGATGGCCTGGCGCAGCCATGGATCGGTGATGTCATCCACCGCGATACTGGCCACGCCATGCCGATGCCATGCGGCCGCGCGCATGGCGTTCAATTCGGCGTCGTTGGTTGTGCTGCGCAGGCGCGTGAGTGGGCTCTGCGCGAGCATCGGTGCGCCGTGCAGGCTCATGCCCGGCCTCCCTCTGCGTCGGTGGCCCAGAGCAGTAGGGCCAGCGCATCGGCTTCGTTGTCATCCGACGGCGCGAAGCCACGGGCCCGCATGGCAGCGACCATGGCCGCCTTGTCCGCATTGCCCTTGCCGGTCGCGTAGCGCTTGATCGTGCCGACCGGGACGCCCTGGTAGGCGATGGAGCGTTCCTCGCACCACGCCGAAAGATGGGCCAGAAAGCCGCCGTAGAGGTGTGCGGCGTCAGTACCTGCAT
>JADCFN010000086.1 GCA_020249505.1 Roseomonas sp.
AGACAAGGCCCGCGTGATGGGCCTCAAGCGGCCCGAAGGCTGGATGCGCGCCAAAAGACAAACTGCCAAACCACGGACCTGGACGAATGAACGCCGGGACCTGCTGCACAACCTGATCAACCTGATCCCGGATGATGATTTGCTGGAAAGGCTGAACGCCCTACCCGGCCCGGCAGTGCGCAACCGGCGATCCATGCGGGACAAAGCTCAGGAGCTTGGCTATCTTGCCGAACGCCCGCGCAAATCCGGCCCCAACCAAGGCACCTGGACAGCATTGCGGACATCCTTCCTGCGCGAAAACTATGGGCGCATCCCGCCGGCGCAACTGCTTGTGGCGCTGCAATTCATGCCCGGCACGGCCATCGGCAGCATCAAAACCGTGCGCAGCGCCGCGGTCAGGCTGGGCATCAAAAGTGCCGGGCTGGTGCGCACCCCACCCGCACCACGCGCGCCCCGCGCAGCCAGGCCACGCCCGCCCCTGGAAGCCAACACACCCGAACCCGCCCCGAGACCTCTGACGGCTGAGGAACAGGATGCGATCATTCTGGAAAAACTCGCGCGCATCGAAGCGGAAGCGATGAAGATGTTCAGCAAGCGCGAAAGCGCCGCGACAGTCAGCGGATCACTGAAAATCCCGCTGCGCGAAGCCTTCCGCCTGCAAGCGGTGCATCGCGAACAACAGAAGGAAGCAGCGTGATGGCTGACATTTACCTTGATGCAATAGACGTTCACCGCGCCCTTGCCGCCGCATGCAAGCGCGCCGGCGGCCAGAAGGCATTTGCCGATACGCACTGCCTATCCACCAGCTACGTGAATGACGTGCTGCATGGACGGAGGGACGCGGGCGACGGAATCCTTGACGCCCTCGGCCTTGTGCGGGTGGTGCGGTACAAACGGATGAACCCCAAAGCAAAGCAGGGGGCGGCGTGATGAAGAGCATTGTTGAACGCCCCATCCCGTTCAAAGGCGAAATGGTCCGCGCCATTCTGGATGGCCGCAAGACGCAAACGCGGCGGATCATGAAGGTCCAGCCGTGGCCTGACGCCTTAGTGACAGTCGAACATTACCACCCCACTGTAATTGACCGGTACGGCGACATGCAGCCGGGAAAAGAAACCTTCGGCGCGCATTGGGATGATGGGGAATACGGCCTGAAATCGCCCTACGGCCAGCCCGGCGACCAGCTTTGGGTTCGGGAGGCTTGCTGGGCAGAAAGCACCTTTGACGGCGACGGAGTTCGATACCCGGCGGATCACGTTTGGCGGATCATTGAGAATACACAAGAAGCATCAGAGGCTTGGTGCAAACTGGCGCGGTATGGCGGCGATGCCGCTCTTGATAATCAAACAAACACTGGAATGCGCGTTCCACCCATCCACATGCCTAGATGGGCAAGCCGCATCACGCTCCGCATCACGGATATTCGTGTGGAACGGTTGCAGGATATCTCGGATGCGGATGCACAAGCGGAAGGCGCCACGATGCGACCGGCATGCAACGGCTTTCAGCATAGGTATCCAGGCTGGAGCATGAATTGGAGCAAGGTCGGGCAGTTATCTCACTATGCGACAGGCGCAAAACGCGGAGTTAAGGCTCCGCTAACCGAAGGCGACGTGTCGCTGCACAGCGCCAAATGGGCCTTTGCCAACATCTGGAACAAGATCAACGGTCCCGACGCCTGGGACGAAAACCCCTGGGTGTGGGCGATCAGCTTTGAAAGGGTGAAGCCGTGAATAAGCGAGCACTTCCCGCATGGAGCATTCAGATTAGGGAAAACGGCGACAAGGTAACGCTTGTGAGAGACAAAGAAAGGCAACAAAACGTATTGGAATTTCAGCGCAACGGAAACGCCACCACTATTGTGCTTAGTGACGCTGCGCTTAGCGCGGTCGTCATACTGGCGGTCAATCGCGCCGGCGTGCCTGTCATTGTGGATCAAACAAATGACTGACCCAACCACCCTCTTAGCTTTAGCCGAGCGCCTTGAACAGGCTACCGGGCCGGATCGCGTGCTTGATTCAGACATTGCTTACGCGCTTGGCTGGACGTTTAAGAAGCGCGGGAACGAAAAGCGCGCTTGGTGGAGAGACCGAAACGGCAACCATAGCGTACCGCCGGACTTTTCATACTTCCCTAAAGCTTTCGCCGAAATTTTACGAGCGAAAGCAAAGACAGCACTAGCGGTGCGTGCCGCCGCCGCGCTACGGGCAAGGGCGGATGGGCATGACTGACCGCCTTCTTACCCGCCCCCAGGTTGCCGACCGCTTCCAAATTACCGCCCGTCACTTGGCAGATTTGGAGAAAGAGCATTCAATCCCCATCCTCAAGGCTGGCCGTGCGGTGCGGTATGACACCGCGGCCATCCAGCAACTGGAAGCAGCTATCAGATGCCCCTCTCGCTCTTCCGCCAGAGCACCACGGGTGCTTGGCAAATTGTCGGAACCGTTGCCGGGCAGCGGATCAGGCAATCTGCGCGGACGTCTGACCGCAGGCTCGCGGAAGAAGCCAGGGCCGAACTCGAAGCCACCCTGTACCGTAGTGCCGTTTTCGGCGCGCGGGCGGTCGTAACCTGGGATCAGGCCGTCAATTCCTATTTGGACGCAGCGCCGCGTAGCGCCGCCGAAAACGCCCGGCTGCTGCGCCTTCTGGATAGCCTGACCGGCAAGCGCCTTTCAGACATCACCCAGGCTACCATAGACCGTGTGATCCAGGCCCGGTGCCGCCTTGGCGCGCAGCCGGCCACCAAGCTGCGCGAAGTGATCACGCCCATCCGCGCCGTGCTGGCCCATGCCGCCAGGCGCCAGTGGTGCGATATGCCGAACTTCGAAGCGCCGAAGGGCGCCAGCGGCGTCAAGCGCACCCGATGGCTTACCCCAACCGAGGCCGATGCCCTCACGGCCGCCGCCGCGCCGCATTTGGCACCGCTGATCCTGTTCCTGCTTGGCACCGGCGCGCGCCTGAGCGAGGCGCTGGCGCTGCAATGGGCCGATCTGGACCTGACACATGGCCGCGCGCTGCTGCGCGACACCAAGCAGGGCCGAGACCGCGTGGCAAACCTGCCGCCGCGCGCCGTGGCAGCCTTAGCCAATCTGCCGCACCGGGAAGGCCATGTCTTCCGCCCGCCGACCAGGAAGCGCGGCAAACAGCCGCTGGCCTATGCCGATACGGGCGGGCTTTACGGCGGGCAGATCGCCAGCGCCTGGCGCGGCGCCTGCAAGCGCGCCGGCATAGCTGATGCCTCGCCCCACACGCTCCGCCACACATGGGCAAGCTGGCATTACGCGATGCACCGGGACCTGATGCGGCTGAAATCGGATGGGGATTGGTCAACCGTGTCGCAGACGGAGCGCTACACGAAGCTGGTGCCAGGCACGATGGCGCCGGAAATTCGGAAATTCTTGGGGCTAACCAAGCCCAGCAAACGCGCTGCGGCGTAATCTTCTCTCGCGGCACATGGCGTTTAACTCAGAAGGGAAAAAGGCAATGACACCATGGCAATTCATTGAGACGGCACCAAAAATTAAAGATGGGCGAGTGTTGGGCTATTGCCAAAAAAGCGGCAAAATGGCGGTCGTTTACTGGTCCAAAGATTGGCGCGGAGCAGATTGCTGGCGACTGCTTGTGCCTGGCGATTGGGCCGAGGATGACCTTTGGCAGCCCACACACTGGATGCCACTAGAAAATCCTCCCAACCGCGAAGGAGATGGCCAATGACTGAGCGTGCTGCGGCGTGAAAGGAAAAAAAATGACTGCCAACCATAAGATGACTACCACCACAGAAGAAGCAGAACTTCATCGCCATCAAATCGAAGAGGTGCGCTTGTTACGCCTCGCCGCCGAGCGCATTGCCGAACGCAATGCCCGTTTTAAGGCTGAGGCAGAGTTTTCGCACATGCAGCGCCGCATCGCCCGTCAGCGCCGCGCATTAGCGAAGTTGTATCAGCGCAGGAACGACAAGAACACCCGGCTTTCAGGCTTCCTCACTGGCATGACAGCCGCCCTCGCCACGGCGCGCAAGGACGCGCTGGAAGAAGCGGCTCAGGCGCTGATTGAAAAATATCAATCTATGGTCATTCGGCCAGACACACCGGAAGCATGGCGCTTTGCTATTTTGCAGGACTTGCGAGAGATGGCAGGCAAAAAACCCAACGTCATAACAGCCGCCGAAGTGGACGCTCGCATCGCCACCGCGCGCTGAAAGGTCAAGGCGATGACTGAGCCTACCACGGTGCGATTCGCACCGCCCGGCACATGTCAGAAACTTGCCACTGTTCCGTTCTTGTTCATGCCTTTTAGTGCCATTCTGTTCCTGTTGGCCGCAAAAATATCCGCGCTAAGCCCTTGAAATCATGGTGCTGTTGGAGAGGATTGAACTCTCGACCTCTCCCTTACCAAGGGCGCGGCCAACCCGAAATTACCGCGCGCAATCAATGCGTTAAGCGCACCCACGCCATGCCGCGTGTCAATTTTATGCCTCGGCCATTGAAGCC
>JADCFN010000087.1 GCA_020249505.1 Roseomonas sp.
ATGATACGCAACGCAGACGACAAACACAGCCTTAAAGTCAGAAGAAAAAAAGCCGCCATGAACACAGATTATCTGGAAGCATTATTATTCAGAACTCAGCAGTGAGCCCTTCAAGCGATTCCCCTGCCGCTCGGCGCGCCGGCGCTTGCGGTAGGTATAACGATGCGCTAACGAATTGTTCGGTCCTCTTGGCGAGACCAGTCAGCCAAAGGGAGGCGTTCATATAAATGAGAAAACTTTCAAGGCGGATATCTCCTTTGAAGCCGGTGTCTACATTGAGCGTGATGCCATTGATCAGCAAACAGGCGCTCTCGACCTGCGTAAGATCTATCTGCACGCAACGCCTAGCTCTGAAGTTCGTGAGCTACACGTTACCGCAACGATCTCAACTAAAGAAGGCGGGCGCTTTGTCGGAATCCTGACAGCACATATGGGGCCGGTGAAGAATGGACAGAAGCGCGTGTATGCTGGTGTATCGTGTGACGCCGTACCACTCAAAATAGTCGCTGACCCAGAAGCAAAACTCTCAGCGCGGGTGATGGTGACCTACCTCGCAACAACCGAAGAGTTTGCGGCACCCGTTCAGCCTTACCCGCCGCCGAAGTAGGGGGCTGCAAGCACGTTAAGTAGAAGTTCGTTGAATCGCGGGAAGCCAATTGAGGAACGGCCAATGCTACCCGCAAGGATAGATCACGGCTTTACTTAAGATTAAAGTCTTGTCCCTGGCAAATGCCTAATTCCTCATGACCCCGTGCCCTCCCTGAGCTA
Organism: Roseomonas sp.; assembly: GCA_020249505.1. GTDB lineage: Bacteria > Pseudomonadota > Alphaproteobacteria > Acetobacterales > Acetobacteraceae > Neoroseomonas. The sequence continues at coordinate 769 of JADCFN010000087.1, forward strand.
GTACGAAAAGCCGGCGAAAGTGATCGGTTATTTTTGATGTAATATCGCAACGTACATATTTTCCAAAGCAATATAAACGCCCTATTCGTCATTCCTCACTCCCACTCAATCGTCCCCGGAGGCTTGCTCGTGATGTCATAGGTCACGCGATTGATCCCGCGCACCTCATTCACAATCCGCGCCGCGACGCGGTTGAGGAAGCCCATATCAAAGGGATAAATATCCGCCGTCATGCCATCCGTGCTGGTCACGGCACGCAAGGCGCAGGCGTGATCATAGGTCCGCCCATCGCCCATCACGCCCACCGTGCGGACAGGCAGCAGGACGGCGAAGGCCTGCCAGATCGCGTCATACAGGCCGGCATTTCGGATTTCTTCCAGGAACACCGTATCCACACGGCGGAGCAGATCCGCCTTTTCGCGCGTCACCTCACCGGGGATGCGAATGGCCAGGCCAGGTCCCGGGAAGGGGTGGCGGCCCACGATTTCTTCCGGAATGCCAAGCTCGCGCCCCAGCGCGCGCACCTCGTCCTTGAACAGATCGCGCAAAGGTTCCACCAACTTCATGCGCATATGCGCGGGCAAGCCGCCAACATTATGGTGCGATTTGATCGTGACAGATGGCCCACCGGTCGCTGAGACACTTTCAATCACATCCGGATAAAGCGTGCCCTGCGCCAGAAAATCCGCGCCCCCCAGCTTGTTCTGTTCATCCTCGAACACTTCAATGAATAAGCGCCCGATGGTCTTGCGCTTCACCTCCGGGTCCGTCACGCCGGAAAGCTGGCCCAGAAACAAATCCGAAGCATCACGATGGATCAGCTTGATGTTAAAGCGGTCACGGAAGGTGCTGACCACCTGTTCGCTTTCATTCGCGCGCATCAGGCCGTGATCCACGTAAATGCAGGCCAGTTGATCGCCAATCGCCTCATGGATCAGCACGGCAGCGACTGAGCTATCAACGCCGCCGGAAAGCCCGCAGACCACACGCCCCTGCCCGACCTGGGCGCGAATGCGCGCGACGGCTTCCTGGCGAAAGCCCGCCATGGTCCAATCACCGGCGCAGCCGCAAACACCATGGGTGAAATTTTTCAGCAGTGCCGCGCCATGCGGCGTATGCACAACTTCCGGGTGAAACATGGTGCCGTAAAACTGCCGCGCATCATCGGCAATCACGGCGAAGGGCGCGCCCTCGCTGCTCGCGACACTCCGAAATCCAGGCGGCAGGGCCGTGATGCGATCACCATGGCTCATCCACACCTGTTCACGCGCGCCCTTGGCCCAGACGCCGCGCGTGATGGCGCATTCGCCTGTTACATCTACAAAGGCGCGGCCGAATTCGCGGTGGTCAGAAGGCTCCACGACGCCGCCCAACTGCGCTGCCAATGTCTGCTGTCCGTAACAAATCCCCAGAACCGGTACGCCAAGGGCAAACACGGCATCCGGCGCACGCGGGCTTTCGCCTTCGTTCACGCTGGCTGGCCCGCCGGATAGAATAATGCCGCGCGGCGCAAAGGCGCGGATGCGTTCTTCGGGCGCGTGATTGAAGGGCCAAACTTCGCAATAAACGCCGGATTCCCGGACGCGGCGCGCAATCAACTGCGTCACCTGGCTTCCGAAATCGAGGATCAGCACATGATCGTGCCGGGGGGAGGAGTCGTGGAGTTCAGGGACCATGCGGGCTTGCACCACAAGCCGCGCCTTGGGGCAAGTTAGGCCTCCGGCGCTGCCGCGGTGGCCGCCAGAAGCGTGTCAATCGGCTCCCACAGCATCGCCACCTGCTCCACCGGCTGGCCGCCAACGCGGGTCTGGCCGCGCGCCACCACCCGCCCGCCCAGATGGCGGTAGAACCATTGGGTCGGGTTGTCGCGCAGCACCCAAACCACGGCCGAACGGCAGCCCACCACACGCAAATGCGCCGCCGCCGCGCGCATCAGCCGCCGCCCGGTGCCGCGATCCCGGTAATCCTCATTCAGATAGAGCGTATTGATTTCCCCATCCGCCAGCCCCTCACGGCGGGACCGGCCGCCAGAGGCAAAGCCGATAATCGTCGCCTCATCAGGGGCGCTGCCTTCAGGTGCATCATCGCCTGACGCCACCGCGACAAACACGGCATAGCCGCCGCGCCTATCGAACATGTCACGCTGATAGGCAGCGGCCAGGCGCGTCGCGGAAAGCCCAGCCAGATAGGCATCTGGCAGAATGCCGGCATAGGCGCTGCGCCATACCGCGACATGCAGCGCGCCAATCGCAGCGGCATCGCTGGCACGGGCGCGGCGGATCGCGATCATGGCTTTCTTTCCAGTACAGCGCAGAAAAATCCATCCGTACCATGCGCACCCGGAGAAAGCCGCAACCATGGCCCGGCGCTGGGCTGCGCGACATCAGGGCATAGCGCGGGCCATAGCGCATCCAGCGCTACTGGCGCGAAATCCGGGTGGCATGCCAGGAAGCTTTCCATCTGCTCCTCATTCTCTGCCGGCAATACGGAACAGGTAGCGTAGACCAATCTGCCGCCCGGACGCACTAATTCTCTTGCCCTTTCGAGAATGTTATTTTGCACTGCAACAAGCTCGGCCAAGTCGGCCGGGCGGGTGCGCAGCCGAGCATCCGGGTTACGCCGCCAGGTGCCGGTGCCGGTGCAGGGCGCATCCACCAGAACGCGATCAAAACTGCCGGCGCGGCGCTTGGCCCAGCGGTCCCCGGGCTCCAGCAAATGCCTCTCGGCATTATCCACCCCGGCGCGGCGGAAGCGCAAAGCCGCCCCTTCCAGCCGGGGCGCCGAGGTATCGCAGGCGGTGATCTTACCCCGATTGCCCATGGTGGCGGCCATGGCGAGCGTCTTGCCCCCGGCGCCGGCGCAGTAATCGGCAACCCTCATCCCCGGGCGCGCATCGGCCAGAAGGGCGATCAATTGGCTGCCTTCATCCTGCACCTCAATCAGGCCGGATTTGAAGGCCGCCGTGCCCGTCACTGGCCGGCGGGAAGGCACACGAAGCCCCCAGGGGGAAAAGCGGGTGGGTTCCGTGGTGATACCCTCGGCCGCCAGGGCAGACGCGGCTTCTTCGCGCGAACCGCGCAGCAGATTGGCACGCAGATCAAGCCCAGCCGGTTGTTCCATGGCGGCGGCTTCGTCTGCCAGCGCCGCGCCGAAACGCGCCTGGAAATCCGGCAGCAGCCATTCCGGCAGGTTGAAGCGCACCCAATCGGGCATATCCGGGTGCAGCAAATCCCGCCCGGCCATGATGCGCACCGCGCGGGCTTCTGCGGCATTGGGCGGGGCCGCGCCATAGCGTTCGCCCGAAAAGCCCCGGCCGATATCGGCTTCCGTCCAGCGCGCTACCAGTACCAGATAGGCCATGAGCAATAGGCGCGGCGTGGTTTCAGTCGGCAGGCGTGCCAGGTTCCAATCCAGCCGCAGCCTTTGCCGCACCACGCCCCAGACCCATTCACTCACGCTCCGCCGATCCCCCCCACCAATAAAGCGCCGGGCGCGGAAAAAATCGCTGGCCACCGCATCGGCGGGGCGGCGGCGGGCATCAGGGGCGAAGCATTGGGCTTCGAGCGCGGAAAGAAGCTCGATCGCCGCGGCAAGTCTGGCGGAAGGGGTCACGGGGGAAGCATCGGGGCAGAAGCGCCCCCTGGCAAGGCCCACCCCCTTCACCAAAGGTGCGGCCTTGGCTTAGGCTTGCATGACAAGGGCGAGCAACAGCGCCCAAAACGACTTGAGGAAGCGCCGCATGCATCTTGGCCTTTTCATGATGCCGCTCCATCCCCCGGGGCGGCCCATGCATGAAACCCTGGCAGAGGATACGGAAAAATCCCTGCTGGCGGACCGCCTGGGCTTTCAGGAGGTCTGGGTGGGTGAGCATTTTTCTGCCACCTCTGAACCCATTGCCTCACCTTTGATGTTCATGGCGGGGCTGGTGCATCGCACGAGCCTGACTTTCGGCACCGGCGTGATCAATCTGCCCAACCACCACCCGGCCATTGTGGCGGCGGAGGTCGCGCAATTCGACCATATGGCACATGGGCGCTTCATGATGGGGATTGGCGCGGGGGGGCTTTCTTCGGATTTTGAGCTCTTTGGCGATATCGAGCCCAAGGAACGCGGCAAGCGGATGGTCGAATCGATTGAGACCATCCAGCGCATCTGGGCGGCCGAGCCGCCTTATGATGTCGGTGGCGAAACCTGGCCGGTAAAGATTTCGCGCAATGTGCTGCCGCAATATGGTGTTGGTTTTATGCCGAAGCCCTTTCAGCCGGGCGGGCCTTCCATCCATATCTCGGCGCGCTCCAAGGATTCGCAGGGTGTCGCGCTGGCGGCCAAGCGCGGCTGGGGCGTGATCAGCGCCAATTTCGTGGCGCACCGGATCCTGGCAGGCCATTGGCAGAGCTTCGCTGCGGGCTTGCGCGAATCCGGCCAGGCGCCAGATGGCGCGCGCTGGCGCATGGCGCGGAATTTCGTGATTGCCGCGACCGATGCCGAAGCCCGCGCCCGCGCCACCGCGCCTGAAGGCGCGACACGCTATTACTTCGAATATCTTGGCAGCCTCGCGAAGCGCGCCGGCCTCGCCGCTACCATGACGCCGCGCGAAGACATGGACCATAACGCCGCAACGGCCGAGGATATGATTGACGCCTGCGTGATCGCCGGCAGCCCGCGCACCGTTTTGGACAAGCTGATTGCGCTGCGTGAGGAAGCCGGACCCTATGGCCATGTGTTGATGGCGGGGCTTGATTGGTCCGGCCCAAATGCGGCTTGGGAGGCTGAGAGCATGGCGCGTTTGGCGCAGGAAGTGATGCCAAGGCTGCGCCAGCATCTTGATCGGCGGGCTGCTGCGGAGTGAACCAAAAAAACTGAGGGGTAGCCGCAGATTTCCACCAGGGGTGTCTAATTTTCAGAACTTTATTTACGAATCTCGGTTAGATTAGCGTCATGACGAAAACCATCCCCGGCGGCATCAATGCCGCAATGAATACGACGCTGAGCGGCATGCAGCGAGCCGTGGAGCGTCTGGAAATGGCGGCAATACGCCTTGCCAATACTACCGCAGCGCCAGAACGGCCTGTCTATGTCCCGCCCATCCCGAGAGAGGGCATCGGTTCCGGCATTGCCGCCATTCAAGGGCAGGAAGCCCTAGAGACGGCCTTTGTAGACGTCATGATCGCAAAACGCGCTTATGAAGCCAATGCCAAAGCGTTTCGTTTCATCTCAGCGACCGAGGATTGGCCCTTCAACCGAGGGTTCTGATCAGCGCTTTCTAAGTACCAACGTAGTCCAAGACCCAACATCTATTCTGCGTTCAAGCACCAGGCCCTGACGGCGATGCGCCGCCAGCACCATGCGCGCCTGCGTGCCGAGAAGCCCGGCCAAAATGGCCGTTCCCTGCGGTGCAAGATGCGCCGCCAATTCTCGCGCCATAGCGCAAAGTGGGCGCGCCAGGATATTCGCAAAAATCAGATCATAGCGCTTGCCCTGCAACCGCCGATCACGCCAGCCATCCGCCAATAGCGCTCTCATCTGGGCAGACAGGCCATTCAACCGCGCATTCTCCGCACAGATGCGCACCGACCAGGGTTCGATATCGGTGGCCGTCACCGGCACATGCAAAAACTTCGCCGCCGCCATGGCGAGAATGCCCGAACCACTGCCCAGATCCATGATGCGCCGAGGACAGCGATGCGCCATGGCTTCAAACGCCATCAGGCAACCTTGCGTCGAAGCGTGTTCGCCCGACCCAAACGCCAAACCCGCATCAAGCTTCAACACCAACCGATCAAAACTGGGCCCATCCGCAACATGGGTCGGGCGGATCAAGAATCGCCGACCAATGCGCTGTTCCGGAAAAGCCTGCACGGTGCGCGCGAGCCAGCCATCCGCTTCGACCGGCGCGATCTGCAATTCGGGCTGGGCGATGCCAGCCACCAGCGCAGCCAAAGCCAAGGCGCTTTCCAATTCCTCCTGCCCCGCACCGGCTTCGCGCACACCTTCCACGCGCCAGGTATCGCTCGGCTCATCGCGGAAATAGGCGACCGTGCCGCAGACTTGTTGCAAGGCGGCTTCGAAGAAGGGCAGCGCTTCCTCACTCAGCCCATCAATGCTGAGCGCTTCAAGCGGTTCAGCGCGGCGTCGAGAAAGCGCGCCCGCGCCATCAGGGCCAGCGGGGCGCATCAGGCTTTCTCCACAAAACGATCAATCAGGCGCTTTTCGCCGGCCTTGTCGAAGCGCACATCTAGCCGATCATCTTCCACGCCTGTCACCTCACCATAGCCGAATTTCTGGTGAAAGACGCGATCGCCCGGGGCATAACGCGCGGAACTCGTTGGGCGTTCCTTCACTTCCCAAGCGGCTGCTTCAATGACGCGCGGGCGCTGGCCGTACAGCCCACCAGTGCTCGGGAATACGCTCGCACTTCGCATCTCTCGTGCGGCATTGCCTTCCAGCTTGACTTCAGATGCCGGCAATTCATCAAGAAAGCGCGACGGGATGGAGGCCTGCCAATTGCCGTAAATGCGCCGATTGGCGGCATGGCTGATCACCGCAAAACGCCGCGCGCGCGTGATGCCAACGTAGGCGAGGCGCCTTTCTTCTTCCAAGGCGCGTTCCCCGCCTTCTTCAAGGCTGCGCTGCGATGGAAAGACGCCTTCTTCCCAGCCAGGCAGAAAAACGCGATCAAATTCCAAGCCTTTCGCGCCATGCAGTGTCATGATGGAAACGCGCTGACCTTCCGCCGCTTCGTCAATTTCCATCACCAATGAGACGTGTTCCAAAAACCCGGCGAGGGTTTCGTAATCGGCCATGGCGCGCAGCAATTCCTTGAGGTTATCAAGCCGCCCCGGCGCTTCCGGGCTGCGATCCTGCTTCCACATATCGGTATAGCCGCTTTCTTCCAAAAGCGTCGCCGCCATCACCACATGGCCTTCATTGGGCAGCATGGCGCGCCAGCGGGCGAAAGCTTCCAGCAATTCACCCAAAGCGGCACGCGCCTTGGCCTGCTTGATGACGCCCTTTTCCAAGGCAAGCCCAGCGGCAATGGCCAGCGGCACGGCTTCCGCCCGCGCTAGCGCATGCATTTCGCGCATTGCAGTATCGCCAAGCCCGCGCTTGGGCAGATTGACGATACGTTCAAACGCCAGATCATCCGCGGGCTGCGCCACCACGCGGAAATAGGCCATGGCATCACGGATTTCCTGGCGCTCATAAAACCGCGCACCCCCCACCACGCGATAGGGCAGGCCAAGCGTGATCAGGCGTTCTTCAAAAGCGCGAGTCTGAAAACCGGCACGGATCAGAATGGCAATTTCGCCAAGGCTTTCGCCTGAACGCCGCGCCGCTTCGATGCGTTCGCCGACCATGCGGGCTTCTTCTTCGCTGTCCCAGACCGAGACAAGGCTGACCTTCTCCCCATCCGCATCGTGCCGCCCGGGGCGCAGCGTTTTGCCAAGCCGGCCGGTATTATGCGCAATCAGCCCCGATGCCGCGGCCAAAATGGGCCTGGTTGAACGATAATTCGATTCCAGCCGCACCACCTGCGCGCCGGGAAAATCCTTTTCAAACCTAAGGATGTTTTCAATCTCCGCCCCGCGCCAGGAATAGATGGATTGGTCATCATCACCGACACAGCAGATATTGCGATGCGCCTGCGCGAGCAGCCGCAGCCAGTAATACTGCACCAGATTGGTGTCCTGATATTCATCCACCAGAATATAGCGAAAGCGCCGCTGATAATCAGCCAGCACTTCCGGATGGCTTCGCAAGATCGTCACCACATGCAGCAGCAAATCACCGAAATCAGCCGCATTCAGCGCCTTGAGCCGCGTCTGATATGCCTCATAGATGCTGCGCGCGCGGCCTGCGGCGTAATCCGTATCCTCTGCCGGTGTCACGGCATCCGGCGTCAGGCCGCGATCCTTCCAGCGTTGAATGATCGCCATCAGCCCATTCGCGGGCCAGCGCTTCAGGTCAATATGTTCCGCTTCCATCACCTGCTTCAGCAGGCGCAGCTGATCATCCGTATCCAGGATGGTAAAGTTCGAATTCAGTCCGACAAGTTCCGCATTGCGGCGCAGCATGCGCGCAGTGAGCGCATGGAAAGTGCCAAGCCATAGCCCTTCCACAGCCTCACCCATCATCGCGCCGACACGCTCACGCATTTCCCGCGCGGCCTTGTTCGTGAAGGTCACTGCCAATACCTGGGAAGGGAAGGCCTTGCGGCTGCGGAGCAAATGCGCAAACCGCGTGGTCAGCACGCGCGTCTTGCCGGTGCCGGCACCTGCCAGCACCAAAAGCGGCCCATCCAGCGCTTCCACCGCCGCGCGCTGTTCGGCATTGAGCCGCGCGAGGTAATCGGTATCGCTCATTGGCAGGACCCGATGGACCCGGCGCCGCAAATCTTCTCGCCATCCAGCCAGCGCGCGCCGCTGAAATCAGCGCCGGAAAGATTGGCGCCGGTAAGCTCCGCCCCGGTCAGATCGGCGCCGCGCAAATCGGCGCGGAACAGTGTGGCGCGGCGCAAATCCGCACCCTTTAGCGTGGCGCCGGCCAGCACGGCGCGCGTCAGATCGGTGCTGCGGAGCGTCGCACCTGTCAGATCAGCGCGGGACATATCGGCAAAGCTGAACCGCGCATCTGACCCATCAATGCCGTTGAGTTTCGCCTCGACAAAGCGCGCCCGCGCGAAGGAGGAATCGCGCAGTGTCGCCCCCGCCAGGTCTCGGCCCGAGAAATCCGCGTTATCCAGCAGACAGCGTCGCCAGACCACGCCAGGCGCGGGGGAATCGGCGCAGGCGCCGAGGGCGGGGCCAGCCAGGAGCATTGCACCAAGCAGGAGGGGAATCTGAAGGATTTTGATCACACGCAGGATATAGAGGCTCCGCCCCGCCGGTCCAACCGCGCCCCGCTTGCATCCCGGCCCCGAAGCGGCAAGCATATTGGGGAAAACCCGTGGGAGATGAGGATGCGTCGCCAATTTTTCGTCCTGAGCCTGATGGCCCTGCTGCCCTTGCCCGCGGCCGCGCACCACCCGATGGACGGGGCCATGCCGCAGACGCTCTGGCAGGGTTTTGCTTCCGGCATTGGCCACCCGGTGATTGGGCTGGATCATCTGGCCTTTCTGGTGGCGGCCGGCGTGCTGGCAGCAGCCTTGCCGCGCAGTAGCGCTCTCCGGGTGCTGGCCAGCTTCCTGATCGCCAGCATGGCGGGGGTTGCGCTGCATTTGGCCGGTATTGGCCTGGGGCCGACCGAGGCGCTTGTGGCCGCTTCGATACTGATAGCAGGGCTTGCGCTGCTGATGACGCGGCGGGTCAGCGCCGGGGCATTGTTGGCAGGTTTCGCCCTGGCCGGGCTGTTCCATGGCCATGCCTTTGCGGAGGCCGTGATCGGCGCCGAGGCAACGCCTATCCTGGCCTATTTGGCGGGGCTTGCGGTGATCCAGGTCGCGCTGATGCTGGGTGCCATGGCGCTGGCGCAGCAGGCCATACGCGCGCGCTGGCTGCGCCCCGCGATGGGCGCGGCGGCGAGTTTTGCGGGGCTTGGGTTTTTGGCGGTGGCTTTGGTGGCCTGAGCCGCCTTAACCCAGGCGTATTTCACTTCCATTCCGTATCGGCTTTCGGCATGTTTTTTTTGAAGGATGCGGGACGCACGGACAAAGCCCTGGGTCATTGCCTTGACGCTGCTGCCCGGAATAGCGGCGGGCAGTCGTCTCGTGTGGAAGCCTGGCGTTGCTGCGGACGGCCGGATCCGGGCACTGCATTCGATACATTTATGGCGGGTTGCACATACATAATTCGGTCCGGTGAAGAGTCTGCACATAACCGGGCAATGGCAGCTTACAACCTGCTGCGCCTGCCGAAGTTGCTGGTGGTGGCGGCATGACGCCGACAGACTTTCCCATGCGTGCCAAGAGCGCAAAAGGCGATAGACGCCTGATGCTGAAATGAAGGTTGAAGGGAGTGGAGCGCTTTCCCTTGTCCTTGTCATGTATCCGGCATGATCATGCGCGCATGGCCTGCCCGGCTTTAGTGCCACGAATTTGATTGACGCTTGTACGCGCTGCCCCATAGGCTTTCGCAAAACATCAAATAGCAGCGGAGGAAAACAATGATAGGGAAGGTCAATCGTCGCAATTTGTTGCTCGGCGGGTTGGGCGCAGCGCTGCCCATACCGGCTGTCGCGCAAGCGGATTATCCAAGCCGGCCCATTCGCGTGGTGATTGGCTTCCCGCCTGGTGGTGGCGTGGACACGATCGGGCGGCCCACCTTTCAGCGGCTTGGCCAAAGGCTGGGTCAGGCGATTGCGATTGATAATCGCGCCGGCAATAACGGCAATATCGCAATGGATCATGTCACGAAATCACCGGCCGATGGCTATACGTTGTTCTTTGGCAATGTCGGCAATTTCACCACGCAAGCGCTGTTTCCCAATCCGGGCTTCGATACGGTGCGTGATTTTGCTTATGTATGCCGGGTGCATATCGGTCCACTCGCAATTGCGGTGCCGGCGGATTTCCCCGCGCGGACGCTCCAGGAATTTCTGGATATCGCGCGCCGCCGCCCCGGCGAATTGAATTTCGGCTCCGGCGGTTCGGGCGGTGTGCCGCATTTCGCCTTTGAAATCCTGAAGCAGCGCGTCGGGTTTGATATTGTCCATGTGCCCTATCGCGGCAGCGGCCCTGCCTTGCAGGATTTGCTGGGGGGGCGCGTGCAATTGATGGTGGATGGCTATGGCCTTATGCGCGGCGCGCATGAAGCGGGGCGCGTGCGGGTGCTGGCCATCACATCCCGCCAGCGGCACCCTAATTTGCCCGATGTACCGACAGTGGATGAGGCAGGTGTGCCTGGCTATGAATTCACTTCCTGGTCTGCCCTTGCAGCGCCAGCCGCCACACCACACGCCGTTCTGCGGCGCCTTGAAGATGCCATGCGTTGGACCATGGACAATACCGATCTGCCGCAAACCCTGCTGGGCTTCGGCACCTTCCCGGCTTTCGCACCGGGCGCCGAGGTAAGAGAGAATGTTGTGAAGGAACGCGAAACCTGGACCCGCATCGCGCGGGAGGTGAATATCCGCGCCGACTGATTGGCAAGCTAGGCTTTCTGCGTGATGATGGCGCGTGTAGAGCGTGATCCATAACGCTTGGTCACGCAATCAGGATTGAGGAAACAATACCATGCCCGAAGCTTTTATCTGTGCTGCCCTGCGGACGCCGATTGGCCGCTATGGTGGCAGCCTTTCTTCCGTGCGCACGGATGATCTTGGCGCGGTGCCGCTGAAGGCGCTGATGGAACGCCACGCTTCGGTGGATTGGGCAGCGGTGGATGATGTGATTTTCGGCTGCGCCAACCAGGCGGGTGAGGATAACCGCAATGTCGCGCGCATGGCGCTGCTGCTGGCCGGCCTGCCGCAAGCGATCCCTGGCAGTACGGTGAACCGGCTTTGTGGTTCCGGCATGGATGCGGTGGGCATCGCCGCGCGCGCCATTCGCGCGGGCGAAGCGGAATTGATGATCGCGGGCGGCGTTGAAAGCATGTCCCGCGCGCCCTTCGTGATGCCCAAGGCCGAAAGCGCCTTTTCGCGCAGCAATGCGATTTATGACACCACCATTGGCTGGCGTTTTGTGAACCCTGCCATGCAGAAGCGGTATGGGACGGATTCCATGCCGGAGACGGCAGAGAATGTCGCTGCCGATCACAATATCGCGCGGGAAGATCAGGACGCCATGGCGCTCCGTTCCCAGGCGCGTGCGGCGGCGGCACAGAAGAATGGCAGGCTCGCCAAGGAAATCGTGCCGGTGACCATTCCCTCCCGCAAGGGCGATCCGGTGGTGGTGAGCGCTGATGAGCATCCGCGCGAAACCTCCATGGAGGCTCTCGGCAAATTAAAGCCGGTGGTGAAGCCGGATGGATCGGTGACGGCGGGGAATGCCTCGGGTGTGAATGACGGCGCCTGCGCGCTGATTATCGCGAGTGAAGCAGCGGCCAAGCGCCATGGGCTGACGCCGCTCGCGCGCTTTGTCGGCGTGGCGACCGCGGGTTGCGCGCCGCGCGTGATGGGGATTGGCCCGGTGCCGGCAACGCAAAAACTGTTCGCGCGCCTTGGCATGACACAAGACCAGATGGATGTGATTGAATTGAATGAAGCCTTCGCCGCACAAGGCCTGGCCGTGCTGCGTGGGCTTGGCATTGCCGATGATGATGCGCGCGTGAACCCGAATGGTGGCGCGATTGCGCTAGGCCATCCCTTGGGCATGAGCGGCGCGCGGCTGATCGCAACCGCCACGCATGAAATGCAGGAACGCAAGCTAAAACGCGCTTTGGCCACCATGTGCATCGGCGTGGGGCAGGGGATTGCGACGGTGCTGGAAAGGGTTTGATTTACTCTTCGGCGCCATAAGAGGGCCATGGAGAAGCCGCGATCTGCGGCTTTTCTGCCCTCAGGCACATGAAGGATCGCCCGAAGATGCTGCTGCGCGCCACGTTTCTTGCATTACTCATGACCAACAGCGCTGCCTTCGCGCAGCAAATGGTCCCGGCGCGCAACGGGTCCTGCCCATCCGGTTCCAGCCATGCGGGGTCAGGCTATTGTCGATCCTCCTCCGGTGCTGGGTTTGTCGTGGCGCAGAACGGGTCTTGCCCTTCCGGCACTAGCCATGCCGGTGCAGGCTATTGCCGGACAGATGGGCGGGTTGAATATGTGCCAAGCCGGGGCGGGTCTTGCCCTTCCGGCACCAGCCATGCGGGCGCGGGATACTGCAAGGGGCGGTAGGCGCGCCTCAAATAAGGGGAAGCCATTCATGCAGGCCATCGGCAAGGCACTGGGCCAAAGCCTCGATCAGGCAACCTATGCTGGCTATCGCCTGGGCTTTGAAGCGGCGCGGGAAGAAGCGGCCTTGCTGGCGGAATTGGCCGGGCAGGGGGCTCTTGCCGCGCAGCTCCGTGCCATGCGGCCCCTGCCAGAAAAGGGGGAGAAAAAGGCGTAGGCGCGAAGCGCGCGGTTCTGAACCGCTTCTTACCCCGGACGCGCTGAGAAATTGATTTCAATCATGGAATGCGCGCACAAGCCCTGCCAGGAAATACCCCATCAGGCAGATGCCTTCTGCCGGTGAAAGGGGCTGTCATGTTCTCATCCGCTTGGTTTTCGCGGCGTATCCTGGCGCTGATTGGCGCTATGGCGCTGGCCGGTTGCACTGTTGCAGCGGTTGAAGGCCTCAATATCGCGCGCGATCAGGCCGCCTATGCCGCCCATATTGATGCCGCCCGCGCCGGGCATCCGGCGGCGCAGTATCAGGTTGGCAATGCGCTTTGCTGTTCATTGAACGAAGGCTCCGGCCCGTTTTACAGCACGCCGCAAGCGGTTTCCTGGCTGTGTCGTTCGGCGGCGCAGGATTATGGCCCGGCGGCCTTTCGCCTGGGTGAGATTTATTCCGGCACCACGGTCAAGGGCGTGCGCCTGGCGCGGGAGGCAACGGGCCTTGTCACTGGCCATACCACGAATCGCCCGGTTGCCTATGGCTGGATGAGCCGTGCGGCCACGCTGAACCAGCCGCATGCCGCGCAAAGGCGCGATGAGATTTGGCAGAGCATGAGCGCCGAGGAGCGTGAGCGGGCCCAGCAAATGGCGAATGGTCAGGCGCCGCTTTTGTGCGAATGGCAGGAAGTGGGGCGCGCCAGGTGAAGCTAGGCCCGCAGCCCGCCCGAAGCCTGGCGCCGCCGGCATGACCGCGCGTGAGGTGATTGAATGCCCCCATTGCGGGGAGGCGACGCAGGTGAACCGCCTGCCCCAAGGTGACGCCTTCTGTTCCTGTGCAGCGCAAAGGCCCTTGCCTAAAACAGGCGATGCCGCGGATAAGGAAGCGCAAAGCAACAGGAAAAGCTGATGATCTTGCCGAAAATGGCCTGCGGGCTTGCCGTGATGCGCTTGGGTGGCGTCGCGGCCCTGGGGGTTGCGGGCCTGGCTGGCCTTGGCGCGCTTGGGCTTGGCGCTGCCTATCTGCTGCGAAGTCGCATGAAGAAAAGCACGGATTGGGCGGAGGATTCCCGCGCACCCGTCGCAGACCTGCCGCCCGATCCGGAATAAGGTTTTTTACAAACGCCAGCCGCTATGCATGGCGACAATGCCGCCCGATAGGTTGCGATAGGAAACGCGCTCCAACCCCGCGCGGCGCATCATGCCCGCAAGGGCTTCCTGATCCGGGAACATGCGAATGCTCGCGGCCAGATATTCATAGGAAGCGCGATCCTTTGCCACATATTCACCGATCACCGGCAGCGCCTTGAAGGACCAGGCATCATAGAGCGCGTCCAGGGCCGCGACCTCAAGCTTCGAGAATTCCAGGCAATGAAACCGCCCACCGGGGCGGAGCACGCGCCGTGCCTCGGCCAGCACCGCATCCTTGTCGGTACAATTGCGCAGCCCAAAGGCGATGGAAACGCGTTCCACGCTGCGATCAGGCAGTGGAATATGCTCGGCATCCACACACATGAAGGAAAGCCCGCTGACCAGGCCGCGTGAAAGGGCGCGGCCCAGCGCCACTTCCAGCATGGCAGGGTTCACATCCGTCAGGATCACCCGCCCCGCGCCGCGTTCGAGTGCGAGGAAGGAGATATCGCCCGTGCCCCCTGCAAGATCGAGCAAAGTATCATGCGGCCCGGCGCCGATGGCATTCACAAAAATGCGCTTCCAGACACGATGCACGCCAAGCGACATCAGATCATTCATCACATCATACTTGGGCGCGACGCTTTCAAACACGGCTCGCACCATCCCGGCCTTTTCGGCCTTGGGGATTTTGCGGTAACCGAAATCTGTCTCTGGGGCGGCGGTGTCGTTCATGGCGTCAACATAGGCGCCAATCGGCGGAAAGGGGAGGGGCAATGCCCGAATTGCCGGAAGTGGAAACCGTGATGCGCGGCCTGCAGGCGGTGCTGGAGCATGAGCGCATCGCCTGGGCCGAGACGCGGCGCGATGGCATGCGCTTTCCCTTCCCACCGCGGCTGGCCGAACGGCTGCGCGGGCGGCGGGTTCTGGGGTTTCGTCGGCGCGCGAAATATATCCTGATGCGGCTGGAAGGCGGCGAAAGCCTGCTGATCCATCTTGGCATGTCGGGGCGCATGGTGGCGCGGCGCGAAGGCGCGGTCCCGGTGCCGCGCACGCGCAAGCAGGGCGTTTTTTCTGACGCACGCGGCCATAACGCGCCCCCCGAGGTGCATGAGCATTTGGCCTTCGGGACGGAGGGCGGCTGGCATATCGGCTTTGTGGACCCGCGGCGCTTCGGCAGCGTGGATCTGGTGGCAACGGAAGCCGAGGATAGTCACAAGCTTTTGGCCGGGCTTGGCCCGGAACCGCTTGGGCCGGAAATCACCCCTGCCTGGCTTTCGGCGGCGCTGGCGGGCAAGCGCACCCCGATCAAGGCCGCATTGTTGGATCAGAGGGTGATCGCTGGGCTTGGCAATATCTATGTCTGTGAGGCGCTCTATCGCGCCGGCATTTCGCCGCGCCGTTCCGCCCACACGGTGGCGGGGGCGCGGGCGGGCCGGCTCGCCCCCGCCATCCAGGCGGTGTTGCAGGAGGCGATTGCCGCCGGCGGGTCCAGTCTGCGTGATTATGTGCGTGCCGATGGCGAGATTGGGCGCTTTCAGGAGAATTTCGCGGTCTATGGCAGGGAAGGGGAAGCCTGCCCTGGCTGTCCGGGCCAGCCGGAATGCCCCGGGATCAAGCGCATTGTGCAATCCGGCCGGTCGAGCTTTTTCTGCCCGCTTCGGCAGCGCTAAGCCTGTGCTAGAACCCTATTCACAACAACAGATGAAGGAGAACCGCCATGGCCCCTGAAATGATCCTGGTTGAAACCCACGGCAAGACCGGGCTGATCCGGCTGAACCGGCCACAGGCGCTGAATGCGCTTTGTGATCAATTGATGATCGAACTCGGCACTGCCTTGCGCGCCTTTGACAAGGACCCGGCGATTGCCGCTATTGTCATCACCGGCAACGAAAAGGCTTTCGCTGCTGGCGCAGACATCAAGGAAATGAAGGAACGCGATTTCCCCGGCGTCTATTTCAATGATTTCATCGGCGCCAATTGGGAAACGGTGCTGGAAATCCAAAAGCCCGTGATTGCCGCCGTGGCCGGCTTTGCACTGGGGGGCGGCTGCGAATTGGCCATGATGTGTGATCTGATCATCGCCGCTGACACCGCACGCTTCGGCCAGCCGGAAATCAATCTGGGCATCATCCCCGGCGCGGGCGGCACGCAGCGGCTCACGCGTGCCATTGGCAAATCCAAGGCCATGGAGATGATCCTGACCGCGCGCATGATGAATGCCGAGGAAGCGGAACGCGCCAATCTGGTCTGCCGCGTGGTGCCGGCGGCGGAATTGATCGCGGAAGCGCTGAAGATTGGTGAGAAGATCGCGGCCCTTTCCGCGCCTTCGGTTGCCATGGCGAAGGAAGCGGTGAATGCCGCCTTTGAAAGCAGCCTGACGGAAGGTGTGCGCACCGAAAGGCGGCTGTTCCTGTCGCTGTTTGCGACGGCGGATCAGAAGGAAGGCATGTCGGCTTTTGCGGAAAAGCGGAAGGCCGCTTTCACGAATCGGTAAACGCGCCTGCCCCCTGTTTCGCCCTGCGCGGGGCAGGGGGCAGAACCCATGGTTGAATGAAAGTAAAACCTATTTTATCTGAAGTTATACTTAGTGAATGCCAATATAAAAATATCATTCAAAAACAAAGCCGTTAGAAATTTCTTCACGAATCTTTATTTTTTCTAAAAATTCCCTAGCAAAACTCCTTAATCTGTCTTAGTCTTCGCTTAACCAAGCGGAGTTCGGAGCGATGAGCGCATCCACCATCACCCTTCCAGAAACTGAACCCAAGGCGGCGGAGGTTTTCGCCTTCCCGCAGCGCCCGCAAGATCGCTTGCGCATCGCGCTGCATAAGCTGGATGAGGCTTTGCGCGCCCAGGCGCGCGCCACGGCGGATTTCCGCAACGCCATGGGTCAATTGAAGTCCAAGGTCGGCGGCATGCAGGATGGGATGATGGCCTATCGTGACGCGCTTGACCGGACTGCGACCGACATTGATCGCGCGGTGAAAAAGGCCAAGGAATTGCAGGAAACCGCGCGACGCATGGCGCCGCATAGCTGAAGCCCCTTGGCGTGATCCAATCGCGACGGATGACGCTTTTGGCATGATGGGCGGGCCAATGGTTAGCTTTCTATCGCCGCAGAATTATACCACCTCCTGCGACTGATGCCGCACACTAAACCCTGCGTCTCGGTATCGTTACAAATGCTGAGTCGGGAATTGCGCGCGATGGGCTAGCGGAGGCTGTCGGCCCGCCCGCGCCATCATGCTGGCTGGCATCGCGCGCGAGCAGGGCTTTGAAGCTGATGCAATAGAGGTCGGGTTCGCGGACGAAGCGCGCATCGGGCAGAAGAATGGCATCACCCGTCGCTGGGCGCGGCGCGGCACCCGGCCTTGGTGCCGCCCCTTTGCAACACCGCAGCGATGATCCTGCACCTGGCTGGAATCAGCAGCATGGTCAGCCCTGACAAGCATGCGGTGCTGCTGCTCGATCAGGCTGGGTGGCACAATTCGGGTTAGGTAAAGGTACCCGTCAACATTACCCTGCCGCCACTGCCGCCGAAATGTCCTGAGCGAAATGTGAGGGAAAACATCTGGCAATTCATGCGCGACAATTGGCTATCAAATCGCGTGTTTCATAATCACGACGACATCGTCGATCAATACTGTCACGCATGGAACAGGCTCATCAGCCAGCCATGGCTGCGTAATGAAGCAAAACAATCTTCGGCAAGCCCAGGGCGGTTCAGTAGCAGGCCCCCAAACACCCCCAAGGAAAGGCTGGCAAAGCGCGCCCAGAACCCTCTAAGATCGGGGTTAATCGCGTATTCACGCGCCGCATCGCTCGGTCCATGGGGCGGTGCAGGAAGAAAAGAGAGGAACATCCATGCTCAAAGACCTTCGCGGTGTCATTCCGCCGATTTCGACCCCATTCGACGCCGAGGGCAACGTGATCCACGCCGCCCTGGCCGAAATTGTTGAATTCCAGATATCTGCCGGCGTGCACGGGTTGATCCCCGGCGGCAGCACGGGCGAGGGCCACACCTTCGAGCGTGAAGATTTTCTGCGCATGTTCGAAACCGTGGCCAAGACCAATCGCGGCCGCCTGCCCCTGCTGGCCGGGCTGATCGTGAATTCTACGCAGGAAGCCATCATCCGGGGGCGCATGGTCCGCGACCTTGGCGCCCAGGGGTTGCAGGTGACACCCGTGCATTACCTGTTCAAGCCGGATGAGGAAGCAACGCTTGCGCATTTCCGCGCAGTCGCGGAAGGCACGGGGCTGCCTATCCTGATCTATAATGTTATTCCGTGGAATTATCTTTCTCCTGCCCTGCTGCTGCGCATCATGCGTGAAGTGCCCGGTGTTGTCGGCGTAAAGCAAAGCTCGGGCGACCTAAAATTATTGGCAGATCTGATTTTGCAGGCGCGGCCGCAGGATTTGATTTTCACGGCGATCGATGCGCTGCTGTATCCAAGCTATGCGCTTGGCGCACGGGGTACGATTTCAGCGCTGCCGGCAGCATCGCCGCACGCCAATGTCGCGCTTTGGGATGCGGTGCAGCGTGGCGATCACGCGACAGCCAAGGCGCTGCATGAACGGCTTCTGGTACTGTGGAATGCTTTGTCAGCAGAAAATCTGCCGGCTAATGTGAAATTCGCGCTGGCCTGCCAGGGGGTACCTTCTGGCCTTTCCCGCGCGCCCATGCCGATGCCGGATGCGGCGCGCCAAGCGGCCATCCGCGCTGGGCTGGAAGGGCTTGGCGTGGCGCTGAAAAAGGCGGCCTGACCGCCCTACGCCATCGCCGATGCCGGCGGCGCATGGGACAGCGCCTTAAGGGCGCCTGTCTCATGCGTCAGTTTGGTTGTGCGATCAAAATCAAATTGATGTTGCTGAATTGTATTCGATCAAATTGCAGATAGCCTGTCTTCGTTGTCGCCATCGCGGTGCATTCCCCTGAAGTTCAACGCGTGTGCCGAAAGTGAAAGGCTACCTTTCATGCAATGTTTGAGCGCCCTGTCGTGGGTGGCATGGGGCGGGTGCAATCCGCCCGTTCACGCCGCCTTCACAGCGTTTTTCGCATAGCGCCCAGATTTGACGCCTGTAACGCGCCATAATCACGAATTTATTTGCCCCCTCAGGCATGATCGCTTCAGGGAATAAAAGTCGGATCGGGTATTCCCTTCATCAGCTTTGGGATCAGTGGACCATGCAAGAGACCAAATCATCATCAGCAATGGCGACGGAGGCCCTGCGCAAGGTTGCCACCAGGGAAACCAATGAAATTGATAAGTTTGTGGGCGAGCGGATTCGCCTCTATCGCGTCATGCTTGGCATCAACCAGCAGAAACTTGCTAAAGATCTTGGTGTTACCTTCCAGCAATTGCAGAAATATGAGCGTGGCGAGAATCGTATCGGTGCTGGAAGATTATTGATGGTGGCCAATGCGCTTGGCATTCCCATATCCTTTCTGCTGGATGAGGAGGGGTTCTCACAGCGCCATGCCGACACGAACGCTGCGGATATGGAAATATCCCAGATTGCGCGAGACGCTTATAGCATCGGGCGTGCCTTTTCCCAGATCACGGATCCTGCAATCAGACGGTCCATCACAACTCTGGTGCAAAGCCTCGTGCGCCAAACGGAATGGACCGAGGTTTGAAAATTTCGTTTAATCAATCGCGCAATTCATATTTGGATTCGCCATGCGCTGGGATGTATCATTTCAATCCACAGGCAGGGCGTCACGCATCCTTGAATTGATCCGGGAGAACATCATCCCAACCAATCGCACCAGGTAGGCAATGCGCAGCAGCAATCGCGCGCGACAATTCCGGAAAGGCATCAATTTCCTGTCTGCTGAAGCTGCGTTCCATATGCATCGCTGCGGCCCAAAGGCGTAAGACTGCCAATTCCAATTCTGGCGTGATGAGTTTTTCACCCTGAATGTCTTCTCCATCGCGCGGCATAGCGGTCATCCCCCTGATTGCCTTCTGTACAGTCTAAGCAAATAGCCGGAAAAGACAATGAATTTTTGTGAATCTTCTGAGCTATTTTAAGGGTTTTTTCTGATCAAGACATCCTGTCTTCATGTCTGGCAGGCGCGCCTTTTTTGCCCAGCTTCGCGCGTTGGGCGAAGCGCGCCGCACATTCTCATTCCTTGGCGGTATCGTCACGTTCCTTAGCGCGTTGGGTCTTGCGGAGATTCACCGCATAATCGCCAAGCTTGCGATGCGGAACCTTGTTTGGGCGTACCACGGTGTGGCGGAAATCATTCCAATCAGCCTCACCAAAGTCTGACAAATTCTCGATGATCGAGAAATTCTCCACGGCCGCGCCATAGGCCTCCTGCGGGATGGGTTGCACCTGCAGAAAAGGGAAATCCGGATCGAATTCGATCGGGTGGTGCGTGCGCGTGAGGCGTACATTGATGAAAAGCGGGCCGAACCAGCTGCTGGTTTCCACAATGCCTTCATAGCATTCATAGCCACGATTACGCACGAAATTGGCTGGCGCACGAATCAACGCGGCCCAACCAGGTGCCGTCCGCATTGTAAGGCCGCTCCAAATCTGCAACACGCCGGGTTCGATAAAGCTGCTGAGGAAGGGCGGCGAATAGCCCTTGATGTCATCGGGTGCCGCATCATCGAAATGTGGCGCAAAGTTTGGGAATTGCGCGGTGGTGAGCGGAAACCAATCTTCCACGCCATCATAGGTCCAGATTACATCCGAACCATCCCACATCAGCTTGAAGCCAATCGGCGGGAAAATATACCACCCAAAGGAAGACGCGGTGGTCATTGCCTCACAAAAACGAAAAGCGCGTGTCGGTAAGGTACCGGCGGCTGCACGATCGGCGCGCTGGGGTAGGCGCGCCGAAGGAACCATACGGTAAAAGGTGGCAAGCGGCGTTTCCGCCTTGCTAGGTTCAGTCACGGTCCAACCTGTCCTGTGGTTAGGGCGTTAAGGGAGATGAAACTCTCCCCCGAATTTCCCCAAACCACCATCCGGGGTGCGGCACCCCGGATGCCTTTGGCCTTGGGTTCAGCGCGGGAGGCTCGGGGCGCAGCCGCCGATGCGGACCTTGCCGGCATCAATGGCGGAGATACGCACGGGCGGGAGGCTCGGTGCATTGCCGCCGATGCGGACCTTGCCGGCATCAATGGCGGAGATGCGCACGGGTGGGAGGCTTGGGGCGCAGCCGCCGATGCGGACTTTGCCGGCATCAATGGCGGAGATACGCACGGGCGGGAGGCTCGGTGCATTGCCGCCGATGCGGACTTTGCCGGCATCAATGGCGGAGATACGCACGGGCGGGAGGCTCGGGGCGTTGCCGCCGATGCGGACCTTGCCGGCATCAATAGTGGAGATACGCACGGGCGGGAGGCTCGGGGCGTTGCCGCC
>JADCFN010000088.1 GCA_020249505.1 Roseomonas sp.
CGTGGATGTGGTGGTGGTCTATAAGATTGACCGCCTGTCACGCTCACTGATGGATTTCGCGAAGCTGGTGCAGATTTTTGACCAGAATGAGGTGACCTTCGTCTCCGTCACACAGTCGTTCAATACCACCACGAGCATGGGCCGGCTGACGCTGAACATCCTGCTGTCATTTGCGCAGTTCGAGCGTGAGGTGATCGGCGAACGTGTGCGCGACAAGATCGCTGCATCCCGCGCGCGGGGTATGTGGATGGGTGGGCCAGTGCCGCTCGGCTACCGCGTCGAAAACCGCAAGCTGCTGGTGGAAGAAGCCACCGCCACTACCGTGCGTCGCGTGTTTGAGGGCTTTGCCGACATCGGCTCGGCCACACGGCTGCTGCCTATCTTGCGCGCCGAGGGGCTGCTCACCAAACACGGCCGCCCCTTCGACAAGGGCGCGGTCTACAAACTCCTCGCCAATCGCGTGTATCTTGGCGAGGCCGTGCACAAGGGCAAATCCTATCCAGGCGAGCACGCTGCCATCATTCCCCAGGCGCTGTGGAACCAGGTGCATGAGATAATGGCGAGCAACCCGCATATGCGGGCTGGGTTGGCGCGCAATCGGTCCCCTGCCCTGCTGCGCGGGTTGATCTTTGGCGCCGATGGGCGCGCGCTGTCGCCCACGCATACGCGCAAACAGGGGCGCTTGTACCGCTACTATGTCAGCCAATCGGTGCTGAAGGGCGGCGCGGATGATGCGCCCTATCGCCGGCTGCCCGCGGGCGAGATTGAGGCACTGGTGCTCGACCAGCTTCGCGCCCTGCTACGCCAGCCAGAGGTGGTGGTGGGCACCTGGCGCACGGCGCAGGCCGAAGCGCCAGACCTTGCCGAGGACACGGTGCGCGATGCCCTGGCCCGGTTTGACCCCGTTTGGTCCGAGCTATTCCCCGCCGAGCAGGAACGGCTGATCCGGCTCCTGGTCCAGCGCGTGGTGGTGGGCGAGGCCGGGGCGCAAATCAGCCTGAACCTTGAAGGCCTCGCCAGCCTGGCGCGGGACCTTTCGCAACCGAAGGAGATTGCCGCATGAAGGGCTTGACCAGCGTGACGGTTTCAGTGCCGCTGACCATCCGCCGGCGCGGCGGGCGGAAGCAGATCATCGGGCCAGATGGAGCGGTGGCCCGGCAGGACGGCGGCGGGGCCGGGGTTGTCCCGGTGCATGGCGACCCGGCACTGATAAAAGCGCTGGCGCGGGCCTTTCGCTGGCGGCGGATGCTGGAGGAGGGGCGGTATGCCTCGATCAGCGAGATGGTGAAGGCCGAAGGGGTCGAGCGCGGGTATGTCGGCTCACTGCTTCGGCTGACGCTACTGGCGCCAGATATGGTGGAGGCAATCCTGGACGGACGGCAGTCGGAGGGGGTGACGCTGCCAAAAATGATGGAGCCCTTTCCCGTGGAATGGAGACAACAGGCACGTGAGTGGGTTTCCCAGGCGCGGCGCCGCCGCGACTGATAACGCTGTGCGGGGGGCGGAAGCTGGTGCTGATGCCGATCGTAATGCTGCCCCGCAGCGCCTCTACGGGCCGTCGGAGGGTTAGGGTCCAGGCCATAGCTCGGGTGTTTCGGTGGCGAGGGATCCCGGAATCGGAGGCCTTTTCTACCATCGTCGAAGAGGTGGCGGCGGAGAAAATCAACTCGAATCATGCGTCGCGCATGCTTCGACGAACGCTGCTGGCGCCGCAGACGGTCGAGGCGCATGATGGCGCGTGACTATTTTCGCGGCTAAAGCATATGCATCAGTTCAAGCCGATTCTGCAACTTATCGGTAGAGGATCTTCAAAATGACATTCGAGGGCACAATCCTCGATTTTGCGAAGTTGATTGCCCGGGACCTCGAGCGCGGCAAATCAAGTCGCGACGCAACGGAAGTCGCAGGCATGCTGGCCGGCTCTGGCGTCCTGCCGGATGTTGTTGCCTGTTTGATTTCGGAAGCCAGTAAAAAGCGCCGCGCCGGTGGCATCATTGATGCCTGCTGTTATTTGCTACAAGCCGGGCTCAGTGAATTGCGCATCGCGGGTAACGGCGGGAATACCGAAGCGCGGGCCCGTCTTGCGGAAGTCACCCAGGCTGTAGAACGGGCCGTCTCGGCGCCCAATCTCGCACCGCAGGTATCAGTCATCATCGCACGAGCCTTCGCGCAAGCGGGGCTGCAGCCTCCGCAAGCCTTACAAGACGCCATGATAGCTGGTCTTGAAGCTGGCCTGTTGGAAGAATCAGGCTCCGCAGACGACAAGTCATTGTTGGAACATCTTGTGCCGCTTGCAGAGGGGCTCGGCCATGACCCCTTCGCCATCCACGCGGAATTGAGCGCCACCGGTGCCGCGTTTCCCGCCGACCATCGCGCCGCCATGGCCGCCGAGCTTGCCACATCAAGCACCGTTTCCCTACGCGATGCCGCACTTGGCTTCCTTCTTGATCCTGATCCCGCGCCCGGCATTGCCGTGCTCGAGACTCTGGTTGCATCGGCCCGCCAACAACCCGCGCCAAGCCGCCTGATCGAAAGGCTTATCTGCCTGCGCCCATGGCTGCCGCCGCAACGCCAGACCAAGCTGGACGCCACCATCCGCAGCCTTCGTGCCAATGCAGCGGCGCCCGAGCCAGCGCCCCAGGTGGAAATCATCAAGCTGCTCGCTTCCCTATGTGATGGCGCCGGCGCGCAAAGCCTGTTTGCCGTATTCAAGATCGGGCGCCGCTTCGCCCTTTCATCTGTCCTCATGAAGGCCGATACAGGCATCGCCGATGCTTGGCTGCGCGATGGCATGACCAAACGCGAAAGCAATGATGCGATCCGTGAGATTTCCGGCATGGCCGAAGCAGTGACCGTGCCGATCAGCTTCGCTCAAACATTATTGGCTGACGCTTTGGCGATTAACCTCACCAACCAAAGCCCACCCCCCTTTGCCCTGCTGCAATTCACCGAAGCACTTGGGCTTGGCCTGATCTTGCCCAAAGCGATACCCCCGGCAACCCTCGCCGCCCAATTGCTGGAGGGCCTGCCCGTGGATCAGACCGGCCCCGAAGCATCAGCCGCAGCCCATGCCGCCGCCAAATATTGGTTCGTCCAATTCGATACCGTGCAAACCTGGTTCGAAGCGGGCGAGGAAATCGAAGCGCTGCTGAAGCCAATCCCGAAAACGGGCAGTCGCGTCATCACCGCGCTGCTCGTCTATCTGTTTGACCGCCGCCTGTTCTGGGCCGCGCGCTGTGCATGGATGGCAGCCACGCTGAAGGACAGCAACCACCGCTGCCGCGCCGAATGGCGCAACTTCGCCCTTGTCGCCCGCGATCTGGCCGGCACGGAGAATTTGCCGGACACTACCCTGTTCCAAGTGATTGCCGACGTCACGCACCAGGCCTTCAAGGCAAATGCACCAAAGCGGCGCCAAGCGGGGCGAAAGCGCCGCTAACGCTCGCGCCGGGCTTCCAAAGAAATCGCTGGAGTAGCACCGCGTTTTGTGAAAAAAATACCCCGTAAACTTTCACAAACCCGATTCTAACGAAAGCCAGCTTTCATAACCATGCCAGCCCCCCGCCACCTCAGCCGCATCGGGCGATATGAAACCACCTCGGTCGCGGGGGAGAAAGTCAGCGCTTTCATCCCACCCCCTTTGCCGCCGGTGCCCCCCATTGCCGTTGCTGGCCTTCAGGCAGCGCTCGAAAGGGCACAAATGGCGCTTGGCCGCCTGGATGGCATGGCCTCCATCCTGCCCGATACCGGCCTGTTCCTGTACATGTACGTCCGCAAGGAAGCGCTCCTTTCCTCCCAAATCGAAGGCACGCAATCCTCTCTCTCGGACCTTCTCCTTTTTGAAAGCGAAGAAGCGCCCGGCGTCCCCATTGACGATGTCGCCGAAGTCTCCTGCTACGTCGCCGCGCTCAATCGCGGGATGGAGCTATTGCGCGGTGGCCTTCCGCTCTCTCTCCGCCTCATCCGGGAAATTCACGGCGTTCTGCTTTCCTCTGGTCGGGGTGCCGGAAAGCAGCCGGGCGAATTCCGCTCCTCCCAGAACTGGATCGGCGGCCCACGCCCCAGCCTTGCCGCCTTCATCCCACCCCCGCCGCAGCACGTGCTGGATTGCCTGAGCGATATGGAGCGTTTCATCCATGCCGAGACACCCGAATTGCCAACCCTCATCAAGGCCGGGCTGGTGCATGTGCAATTCGAAACCATCCACCCCTTCCTGGATGGCAATGGCCGCTTGGGCCGCCTGCTGGTCACCTTCATGCTCTGCGCCGCTGGCATGCTGCGGGAGCCCATCCTGTATCTCAGCCTTTACCTGAAAACCCATCGCCAGGATTACTACGCCCTTCTTCAGCGCGTGCGGGATGAGGGCGATTGGGAAGCCTGGCTACGCTTTTTCCTGGATGGCGTGGCAGAGACCGCCGAAGGCGCGACCGAAGCCGCCCGCCAAATCCTGAGCCTTTTTGCAGAAGACCGCGCCCGGATTGAAACACTGGGCCGCAGCGCCGGTTCCGCGCTTCGCCTGCATGATTTGGTGAAAGCCCAGCCCCTGATTTCGGTGGCGACAGCCAAGGACCGCCTGAACCTTTCCCACCCCACCATCGGCGCCCTTATCACACGGCTGACCGAAGCCGGTATTCTGCGCGAAACCACGGGCCGCCAGCGCGGGCGCCTATTCGCTTATGGCCGCTATCTGGATATTTTGAGCCGCGGGACAGAACCGCTGCCGCCAGAACGGAGGATGGCATGAACGCCGTTGAGATAGAGGAAGCCATTTCCGCCCTGGCGGAAAAGCCCTTCGACCGCGCTGAATTCCCCTTCGCCTTCCTGGAAGCCTTCGGCAATAAGGAAACCACACTCAAGCGGCTGCGCAGCGGCGCTTCCAATAAATCCGACCTGGGCGGCGTGCTGCAAACCAACAACATCCACATCGTCACCTGCGACCCCGGCCAGGTGACCGCCACCCTGCACGCCCTGAAGGCCAGCCCCGCCACTGTCCGCGGCAAGGCCAAATTCGCCCTAGCGACCGATGGTGAAAGCTTTGAGGCGGAAGACCTGATAAGTGGGGAGATACGCGTCGGACCTTATCGCGACATCCACGAAGATATCGGCTTTTTCCTGCCGCTGGCGGGCATTACCACTGTCGCGCAAATCCGCGAAAGTTCCTTCGATATCAAGGCGACCGGGCGGCTCAATCGACTTTATGTCCAGCTTTTGAAGGATAACCCCGCCTGGGGCACCGCCGCCCGCCGCCCGGATATGGACCACTTCATGGCGCGGCTGATTTTCTGCTTCTTCGCCGAAGATACCGAGATTTTCAGCAAGCCTCTGCTCTTCACCAATACTGTCCAGACCATGAGCGCGAGTGACGCTTCCAATACTGACCAGGTGATCAGTACCATTTTCCAGGCAATGAATGTGGAGCAGCCCGAAAGGGCGGCGGCGGGGCTGCCCCGCTGGGTTGATGCCTTTCCCTATGTGAAAGAGGTGGCTCGGTTTGTTTGAACAGTTCCTGGGCGTCTCCTAAGTGTATTCCTACCTTGGTTAGGCCGCCATCGGAATTGATGGCAGCGCGGTAAAATAGGCCTCGTCCGGTGTCTGCCCGTCAAGGCTCGAATGGGGC
>JADCFN010000089.1 GCA_020249505.1 Roseomonas sp.
CAACCGGAGACGAAGACGATGAAGCTTTCAGATACGCAGCGGATTGTATTGAGCCATGGCGCGCAGCACCCGCAATTGCTGGCGATTGCGCCGAAGCATTTGCCCGTCGCTGCCTGCCGCGCGGTGGTGAACAGCCTGATCAAAAGCCGCCTGCTGATTGAGGTTGCGGCACCGCGCGATCAATTGGCGATGGTGTGGCGCAAGGATGGGGATGGCACGCCGATCCTGATCCAAGTGACGGATGAAGGGCTGCGCGCGATTGGCATTGACCCGAATGAGGGGCGCGCGGCGCGCGATACGGCGCCGCAGGGCGGGGAAGACTACGCGCCGCAGCAGGACGACGCGCAGGCAGAACAACCCGCCGAACCCGCGCCAGACACGCCCAACATGGGAAGCGTTAACCTGCGCGAAGCCGCCGAACGCTTGCTCGCAGCCTGGGAGGAAACACCGCCCGCGAATGCTGACAAAGACCCCATCACGCGCGCGATGGACATGCTGCGCAACGCGCTCTCACGACGCGGCACACGCGCTAAGGGCGCGCCACGCAAGCCACGTGAGGGCACGAAGCAGGAAGTAGTGCTGGCGATGCTCCGCCGCCCTGAGGGCGCGACGGTGGCACAAATCGCCGAGGCAACCGGCTGGGCGCAACACACGGTGCGCGGGTTTTTCGCCGGGCTGAAAAAGCGCCAGGGAATCACGGTGGAGATCGCCGAGCGCATTCGCCAAGTCGGCCCGAACAAGCAGGGCGCGAAAGGCTCCTACACCGTCTACCGCGTCGCCGAATGAAGCTGCGCAGCCACAGTTTGGATTATCAACGCATAGCCCAGGGATCATCGCGATCCCTGGCGCTTTATTGCCTTGGCTCGCGCGAAGCACAGCGCGAAGCGTCCGTCACGCAAGACGGAGAATGAAGATGCACGCAGAAACTGAAACCCGATGGATGGTACTGGGTGCCGATGGCCGGCATGTTTCCCTGGGCCGCACCGAGCCTACCGAGCCAGAAGTGCTGGCCGCCAGCGACGCCCTTGCCGCGCAGGGGCTTTCCGGATGGCTCGCACGCATGCATGGCAAATACTACAGCCGGCGGAAAGTGACGCTCGAATCCCTACAGCGCATCGGCGCCGATCACGAAGCAGACTGGCAAGCCGCCCTGACCGCATTCCACGCAGCGCGCCACCGCGCCACTCACTGACGCCTCTGATTCCTCACCAACGCGCGGCGGGAGGTCGCCGCCATGGCTGAACTGACATCCTCCACGCGCGAAGCCGCGCGACGCCTTGGCGTCAGCGATACCACCATGCACAAGGCCGAACGCACGGGGCGCATCACGCGCGAACCGGACGGCCAATGGGACATCACCAAGACACGCGCCCGGCTGCTGGAAACCTCGGACCCGCAGCGTTCCCCGCTTAGCGGCAATGCGGCGGCCGAGGGCACGCCCTTCGCCCGACTGAAAGTTGCCCAGCTTGCGCTGAAGGTCGAAGCCCAGCGCCTGGCGCTCGACGAAAGCAAGGGCCGGCTGCTCGATGTCGCGACCGCCAATGCGACGATTGATGAAATCGCCAGCACCATGCGCGACGCGCTACTGAATTGGCCCGCACGTGTCGCGGGCGTGATTGCCGCCGAACTCGGCGTCGAGCCCCATCTGCTGCAAACCATCCTGCAGCAGCACATCAATGAGCTTCTGACGGAGGCTTCCGATCGCTTCGACCCTCCCGGCATCGGCGGCGAGCGAGAGCCGCACGCGTGAACATGTGCGCCGCCGTGCCGGGGCCATGCTGCGTCCGCCGCCGCAACTCACGGTCTCGGCATGGGCGGAACAGCATCGCATCCTGGGCAGCCGCGCGTCATCGGAGCCCGGCCCCTGGCGCACCAGCCGCACGCCTTATCTCCGCGATGTGATGGATGCGCTGTCTGCCGTGCATCCGGCGCGGCGGATTGTGTTCATGAAGGGCGCGCAGGTGGGCGCTCCACTCGCCATCGATACGCCGATCCCGACAGCAGCAGGCTGGGCCACGATGGGCTCCCTGGTGGTGGGCGATACGCTGTTTGACGAGCTTGGCCTACCATGCCGCGTAACCGGTACATCGCCCGTGTTCCATGGTCGCGAATGCTTCAAGATTACTCTTGAGGATGGGGAGACTATAACCTGCGACGGTGAGCATCGCTGGCCCGTCAGAGATTTCACGGACGCGGAGCAGCCGACCGAGCGTATCTTGCGCACGGATGAGATGATCCATCGGGTTCGCATCGGTGCTGGTCCACGCTATCGCTATGCTATTGATTGCTGCGCCCCCGCTGAATTGCCCGAGCAGGATCTCATCATCCATCCCTATGTGCTTGGGATGTGGTTGGGTGATGGGTCATCCATCATGAACCATATCAGTGTCCACGAGGACGATATCGAGGTGGCGGAGCACCTTCAGGCATGTGGCGTGAATGCCGAATTCCGTCTTCCAAAATGGCGCAAAGGTCGGTGCGCAAACATCGTGATCGATCCGACCTTTCGGCTGGTGGACGGCGTGACAGCGCCAACAAGCATTCAGCATCGCTCTCAGTTTATCACGCGGCTGCGCATGCTGGATCTGCTGGAGAACAAGCATATCCCAGCCGCCTATCTGCGCGCGAGCCGTTCCCAGCGACTTGATCTGGTCCGCGGCATGATGGATTCCGATGGAACTATTACGCCAGATGGGAAACGCTGCGAGTTCACAAACGGTGACCCCAAGCTTGCCGATGGAATGGTCGAACTGCTGCGTAGCCTCGGCTATAAGCCGAATGTCTATTTCAGCGCATCCCGCCGCAAAGTGATCAATGGTGACGACCGGGTTTGCCAAGACTACTGGCGCGTATCCTGGACCGCCTATGCAGAGGAGCCGATGTTTCGTCTCTCGCGCAAGGTAGCGCGGATGCGGTCAATCGCTCAGGGTCGACCGGGCAAGAGCAGACGGCGACGGATTGTCAGTATTGAGCCCACCGACAGCGTACCCGTGCGATGCATTGAGGTTGATTCGCCGAACCACCTTTATCTCTGCGGCAAGGGCTGGGTGCCGACGCATAACACCGAGGCAGGCAATAACTGGCTCGGCTATATCCTGCATCACGTCCCCGCGCCGGTGCTGGCCGTGCAGCCGACCGTCGAACTGGCCAAGCGTTTTTCTCGCCAGCGCATTGATCCATTACTGGAGGAAACACCGGCACTCCGGGACCGTGTGGCGCCAGCCCGCGCACGGGACAGCGGCAATACCATGCTGTCCAAGGAATTCCCCGGCGGCATTCTGGTGCTGACGGGCGCCAATAGCGCGGTCGGGCTGCGTTCCATGCCAGCCAGGTTTCTGTTCTTGGACGAGGTGGACGCCTATCCCGGTGACATTGAAGGCGAAGGCGATCCGATTGCGCTGGCCGAGGCCCGGGCGCGCACCTTCGGCTGGCGCAGGAAGGCGTTTCTGGTCTCAACGCCGACCATCGCCGGGCGCAGCCGGATTGAACGGGAATACGCGGCCTCCGACCAGCGGCGCTATTTCCTGCCCTGTCCGCAATGCGGCGCGATGCAATGGCTGAAATTCGAACGCCTGATCTGGGAGAGGGGCGACCCACGCAGCGTGCGCTACCGTTGTGAAGATTGCGACACGCCGATTGAGGAACATCACAAGACGGCCATGCTCGCCGCCGGCGAATGGCGGCCGACAGCATCGGCGGAGAACCCGCACACGATCGGCTTTCATATCTCGGCGCTTTATTCGTCCGTCGGCTGGTTGTCCTGGGAGCAAATCGCGCGCGATTGGGAGGCTGCGCAGGGCAAGGCCGAGGATCTGAAAACCTTCCGCAACACGGTGCTCGGCGAGACCTGGCAGGATCGCGGCGAGGCGCCGGATTGGGAACGCCTGGTGGAACGGCGCGAGGATTTACAGCTCGGCGTTGTAGCGCATGACGCTCTGGTGCTGACGGCGGGCGTGGATGTGCAGGATGATCGGCTGGAGTGCGATATCTGGGCGTGGGCCGAGGGTTATTCCTCCTGGCTTGTCGATCACATTGTCATTGTCGGCAGCCCGCGTGAGCGTGCGCCCTGGGATGCGCTGGCGGAATTGCTGGCACGCGATTGGCCGCGCGCGAATGGCGGCGCGATACGTATCGCCAAGGCCTGTGTTGATACGGGCGGCCGCGACACCGCAGCGGTTTATGGCCATTTGCGCCGGCTGCGTGATCCGCGCATTGCGCCGACCAAGGGCGTGGATGGTTGGAATCGCGCGCAGCCGGTGCAGGGGCCGACGCCGGTGGATGCGCTGGTGGATGGGCGAAAGCTGCGGCGCGGCTTGAAGCTTTGGACGGTGTCGGTTTCGACCTGGAAGGTTGATCTCTATCGCCGGCTTTGGCTCGGGCGTGGCGAGGCAGCGGAATTCCCGCCTGGCTGGGTGCATTTGCCGCAGGGGATCGAGGTTGAGTGGGTCAAGCAGTTGGTGGCGGAGCAGCTGCATCAGGTGAAGGACCGACGCGGCTTCATCCGCCAGGAATGGGCGAAGCTGCGGGATCGGAATGAGGCACTGGATTGCGCAGTACTGGCGCGCGCGGCGCTGTGGTTGCTTGGCGCCGATCGGTATGGCGAGCGGTTCTGGCATAGGCTGCGCGAGGACATCGCGAATGCGCCGGTGGAAATGCTGGAGCATCCCCGGCCTGAGCCAGCGCCGAACCCGGATCCACCGCCAATGATGCGCCGCCCAGGCTGGCTTGCGCCGCGCGGCGGTTGGTTGCGCTGAATTTTCTCGGGAGGAAATCATGAGTAACGGTGAACTCCACGCGCGCGAGCGCGAGGATCTGGCGCTTCATGTCGAGCGCTGTGCCGAGCGCTACACGGCAGTGCGGGAGGAAATCTGTGGCCTCCGCAAACAGTCACGCCGGATTGAGGGCGCGATCTGGGGCATCGTCGCTGTGCTTATCGCGCTTGGCGCGGGTGGGGCGCAGATCCTGCCAATCCTGCGCGCCCTCTCTCGCGCCGCTGGCGGGTGAGCAGCCTTGGACCCCGCAACCCTCGCCTGGGCGCTGGCGCAGCCTGCGGGCAGCCGCGCGGCCGTGCTTGTCGCTGCCTTCACTGGCGGCGTCACGCGCGTGACCTTTGAAGGCCGTACCGTCGAATACCGCAGCCTGGATGAATTAGGCCGCGCGATTGCTGCGCTTTACGGCGCGGAGAACGCCACCGCACGGCGGCCGCCCGTCACACTCGCCAGTTTCACAAGGAACGCATGATGAAGCTTCACCTGCGCGCTGCATGGCAGGCCCTCAGGGGTTACGCGGCCGCGCAGGAGAACCGTGCCTCAACCTGGTCGCCCTCGGGCGGCAGCGCGAATGGCGAGGTCGGCATGGCCGCCGCCAGTGTCGCGCGGCGCGCGCGCGATGCGGTGCGCAATGATCCCTATGCCGCGCGTATCGTGGATCTTTGGACCGGCAATGCGGTCGGCGCAGGCATCACGACGCGCTGGCCTGAAACCGCGCATCGCAATGCCTGGCAAGCCTGGGCGGAA
This sequence comes from Roseomonas sp., assembly GCA_020249505.1. Classification (GTDB taxonomy): domain Bacteria; phylum Pseudomonadota; class Alphaproteobacteria; order Acetobacterales; family Acetobacteraceae; genus Neoroseomonas. Next base: position 5,517 of record JADCFN010000089.1, read on the forward strand.
AGCACCGCCTGCGATGCCGAGGACAAGCTTGATCTCTATGGCCTGCAGGCGCTGGCCATGCGCGCGGTCGTCGAAAGCGGTGAATGCTTCATCCGGCTGCTGACCGTGCCGATATCGCCGCGGAACCCGATCGGCCTCAGCTTGCAGGTGCTGGAAAGCGATCACCTGGATACGGCGCGCAATGGCGTCGTGAATGGCGCACCGACCATCCAGGGCATTGCGCTTGGATCGGCAGGCGAGCCGATTGGCTACTGGCTTTTCCCGACGCATCCCGGCGCATGGATGCTGCCTGGCGCGCGGCTTGCCAGCAACTTCATCCCCGCGCGCGATGTGCTGCATATCTTTCGCAAGCGCCGCCCTGGGCAATTGCGCGATGTCTCCTGGCTCGCGCCAATACTGCTGCGGTTGCGCGACCTTGGCGATTACGAAGGCGCGCTGCTGATGAAAGCCAAGATCGAAGCCTGCCTTGCCGCCGTGGTCACTGATGACGGCGAGGAAACACTCACGAAACCGAGCGACGCCAACCCTGGCTTGTTGCGTGACGCGCAAGGCCGCGCGGTGGAAAGCTTTGAGCCTGGGATGATCCTCTATCGGCGCGGCCAGGGTGATGTAAGTGTGGTGAACCCCTCCGGCGGTGGGTCGCATACCGCTTTTGCGCGACGCTCACTTGAAGCCGCTGCTGTCGGTGCTGGCCTCACCTACGATCAGGTCTCCGGCGATCTGACCCAGGCGAATTACTCAAGCCTCCGCGCCGGCAAGATCGAATTCCGCAGGCTGTGCGAACAGATGCAATACGGCATGCTGATCCCGATGCTGGTGCGGCCAATCGCCGAGCGCTTTCACGCCCAAGGCGCACTGCTTGGGCTTTGGGTGGACGCAATGCCGAAAGGTGTCGCGCATGTGCCGCCAGCACATGAGATGATCGACCCGCTCAAGGATACCACGGCTTTGATCGCCCAGGTGCGTGCGGGCTTTGTGCCGCAGCCCGAAGCCGCCGGCGCCTTTGGCTATGATTTCCGCTCGGCGGTCGAGATGATCCGTGAAGCCAATGCGGCGCTGGATGCCGCTGGTATCTCGCTTGATACCGATCCCAGGCGCGTCGCCAAATCCGGTGGTGCGCAGGACGCGGCGCAAATGGCGGCGGTGGAAATCGCCGCGACCGGCGCAGCAGGGGCAGCAGCGCCAACGCCGCCAGACACCCAAACAGCATAGGGCTCACTATGACCGAAATCACCGACCCGGGCGGGAGCGATCCCGCGCCGGTCGATCCCGCTTTGCCTGATCGACTTCCCGCTGATGGGCAATCGATCACCGCCCGCCGCGCTATCACAGCGCCCGCCACCGTGGACCGTGCCGCACGCACGGTGGAGGTCGTCTGGTCCACCGGCGCGCGGGCGCGCAACTTTATCCCGTCCCTCGGCGGCATCACCGAGGAATTGGATATGTCGCCCAATGCGGTGCGCATGGCGCAGCTCGGCTCTGGCAATGCGCCGGTGCTGAATACTCATCGCAGCAGTGATGCGCGTGATGTGTTGGGTCGTGTGATTGCCGCCCGGCTGGAGGGCGGGCGCGGCCATGCGCGGCTGCAATTCTCTGCGGCTGCTGATGTGGAACCGCTCTGGCAGCGCATCGCCGATGGCACGCTGCGCGCCGTCAGCATTGGCTATCGCGTGCATCGCTATGACCAACGACCCGATCCGGTGAGCGGCGAGATGATCTACCGCGCCGTGGATTGGGAGCCTTTCGAGATTTCGATCGTGCCCATCCCGGTTGATCGGGATGCGCAAGTACGAGGCGCGGCGCCGCAGGGCGCGCCGTCCTTCGCCATTGAACCTGCCCTGGAGAATGAGGAACCACCCATGACCGAGACGACGCCGGAAACCCCGGCAGCCCCTCCGGCGCCGCCTGCCGCGTCGCCGCCAGCAACCATCACCGTGGAAACGCCGCCTGTTGCTTTCCCCGATCTGGAAGCCTTGCGCAGTGAGGCACAGCGCGCCGAGCGTGAACGCATCGCCGGCATTGATGGCGCGATCGAAGCCGCCCGAGCCCTGGTCGGCACCGAGACCGCCGCGCATATCCGGCGTGAGGCTGTCGAGCGTGGCTGGCATCCGGACCAGGCGCGCCGGTCCTTGTTTGACGCCATGGTGAAAAGTGCGGCACCGCCCTCCGTCCCGGCACGGCCGGAAACCGGGCCGGGACATGACTCGCCCTCGGAAATCCTGGACGCCATGGCGGAAGCCTTGGCCGCGCGCAGCATGCCCGGCTATCAGCCGCAAGGCACGGGGCGCCATGCCGAATTCATGGGCTGGCGGCCCTCTGACATGATCGGCGAATTGCTGCGGGTCCGCGGTGAACGCAATGTGCCGCGCAACCCCACACTGCTCGCCGAGCGTGCCTTTCACACCACCTCCGACTTTCCGCTGCTGCTCTCGGCTGCCGCGAACAAAATGCTGCTCGCGGCCTATCAGCCGGCGGCGCCGAGCTATCGGCAGATCTTCCTCCGCCGCGATTTCCGCGACTTCAAGCCGCATCGCCATCTGCGTGTCGGGGATTTCCCGACCCTCATGCCGCTGATGGAGAATGGCGAGATCCAGGCCGGGACCATGTCAGAAAGCCAGGAAATCGTCCTGCTGCAAACCTTCGCGCGGCGCATCCGTGTGACGCGTCCGATGCTGGTGAATGATGACCTGGGCGCCTTCACGGATTTCGCCGCCGCCATTGGCCGGCGCGTGGCGGATTTTGAGAATGCCACCGCCTATGCGCTGCTCAATCAGGCCAATGGCGATGGCCCGACACTGACGAACGGCCCGGCTGCCGTCTTTGGCACTGCTGCCGCGCGTTTGAATAAGGCGGCCGCAGGCAGTGCGCTGGACATCAACAACCTCGCTGCTGGTCGCGCCGCCATTCTGCGGCAAAGGACGCTGGATGGTCTGCCGATTTCTGTCGGCAATGCCATGAAGCTGCTGGTCGGCCCGAGCCTGGAACTGTCCGCACGACAATTGACGGTGAGCGTCGGCGCCACGCAAATCAGCAACGCCAATATCTATGCAGGCTTTGTGCAGCCGCTGGTCGAACCGCTGATCCCGAATAATCGCTGGTACCTGTTTGCCGATCCGCCCACTGCGCCGGTCTATGTCTATGGCTATCTGAATGGCGCGGAGGGACCGCAGGTCACCACTGGCCCGGTCTCGGGCGTGGATGGTGTCGAGGTCAGCGTGATTTTCGACTTCGGTGTCGGCGCCATTGATTGGCGCGGGGCCTGGTTCAATCCGGGCGTCTGATCGCTCTCCGTCTTTCTCATCATCGCAATTTCGCAACGGGCGTCCTTCGGGGCGCCTGTTGCGTTTCAGGAGAACCATTCCATGCGTAACTTCATCCAGCCGGGCAATAGCCTGGCGATTGCTGTGCCCTATGCCACCGGGGTTTCTGCGGGCCAGGGCGTGCTTGTTGGCGCGTTGTTTGGCGTCGCGGCCGTGGATGGCGTGCAGAACGCCATGATCGAGGCCGCGACCCAGGGCGTGTTCGACCTTACCAAGGAACCGGCGCTTGCCATCGCCGCTGGAGTGCGCGTCTTTTGGGACAATACCAACCGGCGCATCACCACCACCGCCACCGGCAATTTCCAGGTCGGTATCGCCACACAAGCCGCGCTCGCGACAGATGCCACCGTGCGTGTCTGGCTCAACCGCGTTCCGGCGGCGGGGGCGTGAACATGACGAACCTGCTGGCGCGTGACCATGAGCGCCTACAAGGCGTGCATCCCCATCTGGTGCGGGTCGTGATCGAGGCACGCAAGGCCGCACCCTTCATCGTGTTGGAAGGGCTACGGTCCCGCGAGCGCCAGGCGAAGCTGGTCGCGCTTGGTGCATCACGCACCATGAACAGCCGGCACCTGACAGGCCACGCGGTCGATCTCGGCTATTGGCTCGATGATGGGGATGGCGTGCCGGAGAATGGCGAAATCCGCTGGGATTGGCCTTTGTATGCGCAACTCGCCAGCGCCATGAAGGGTGCCGCACAAAAGCTTGGCGTCGCCATCACCTGGGGCGGTGATTGGCCAAGCTTTCCCGATGGTCCGCATTTCGAATTGGAACGGGGAAAATACCCATGATCGGTGCGCTACTTCCCGCGCTGGTGCCGATCCTGGGTGATGCGCTCAAGCGGCTATTCCCCGACGCCGAGACGCGGCAGCGTGCCGAGGCGGAACTCAATGCCGCCTTGCTCGCGCGCGCTGGCGAACTGGAAAAAGCCGCTGCCGATATCATCAAGACCGAGGCCCAATCCGAGCATTGGCTTGCCGCCTGTTGGCGTCCGCTGATGATGATCACTTTTGGCTTGCTGATCGTGCTGCGCTGGCTCGGCTGGTCGGCGCCGGGCATCAGTGAGGCCGAGGCGCTGAAGCTCTGGAACATCGTCGAGATCGGCTTGGGTGGCTACGTCATTGGCCGTTCCGCCGAAAAGACGCTGCCGCGCATTGTCGAGGTGCTGAAACGATGAGCGCCTTTGATGGGGCGATGGCAGCGCTATTCGCAGATCCGAATATGGCGATTGCCGCGGAATGGCGCGCGGCGGCGGGCGGCCCCTGGCGGCCCATCCGCGTGGCGCTCACCACTGCCGCGCAGGAAATCGGCGCGATTGGCGCGCGCGGGGTGGCGCTGGAGGCAGTGCTGCGCGTCGCGGACCTCTCGCCCGACACACCACGCCGGGGGGATTTGCTGCGGCGTCTCTCCCCACCCGAGACCTGGCGCATTGAGGAGGTGGAGCCGGATGCGCTCGGCCTCACCTGGCGCCTGACATTGGCGCGGGCGCCATGAGTGGCACGCTACCGCTGCGCGAGGCTGCGTTGGCCGCCATTGCGGAACGCATCATCACCGGCCTACCCGATGTGGCGCTGGACCGCGCGCGGCGTGCGCCGGTTGATGTCGAGGCTGAGGCCCTACCGCGCCTGGTACTACGCGGCGAGGAAATCGAAGCCGACGATACCGAGGAACCCGGCCGCACGCATTATCGCATCGGCTTTGTTGTCTCAGGTTTTGCGGCGGCAGCGAGTGACCTTGCCGCCGAACAGGCGCTGTCCACGCTTCATGCGCGCCTGGTCTCCCTACTCGCCGGCTGGACCCCCGCCGCACCCGGCCTGGGCGATGTTGTCGAACAGGGCGCGGAATTCCGCATGTATGACACCGAGGAATCTACCCTTCCCGCCGGGGAATTCCTCGCCCGCTTCAGCATCCTCGCCATCGGGCCCAATGGCGGCCCCTGGTCCGCCTGACCGCAATCCTTCTCCTCCCATCCCGAAAGGAACCGCGACATGAGCCTCGATCTCGTGCGCATGCGCTTTGCCGCCGTGGCAGCGAAAATCGAAACCACCCCAGGGCTCGACGCCATTGGCGGCACGCCCGTCACCGCCGATTGGCTCGCCGCCGATTGCGAGATTGATTTCGATCCCATCACGGTCGAGAATAACGAACTCACCGGCTCGCTTGACCGCTCGCCCGCCATTGTCGGTGGCCTGCGGCCGCGCATTCGGTTGCGTGTGCCATTGCGCGGGTCTGGCACGCCGGCGACGCCACCGGAATGGGGCCGGTTGCTGCGTTGCTGCACGATGGCGGAGGGCATTACAAATGCCGCCATCGGCGCACCCACCGCCGCCGCAAGTGGCACCAATACCAGCTTGGCGCTGGCCACGCCTTTTGCAGCCACCGCGCAGCTTTATCGCGGCATGCCCTTGTTGCTTTCCGGTGATCGCAGCCTTGTCACGGGCATCATTGATTACACTGCCGCGCGTGTGGCGAGCCTGGGCGAGACAATGGCCACCCCTGGTGCGGTGGCCACACTCGCGCAAATCCCGGCCAATGTGCTCTACAGCCCGACCTCGGATGAGGCTGTCTACCGCACCGCTACGCTCTACTTCTACGCCGATGGGCTGCGCTGGCGTTTCACCGGTGCGGTCGGCAGTTGGAGCCTGGAGCTTTCCACCGGCGGCATTGGCTTTCTGGTGTTCGATCTGCGCGCGCAATTGCTGGACAAATCTGCTGCAGCACTGCCGACGGGTTGGAACACCGTCATTCGCCCGACGCCCCCGCGCTTTGTGAATGGTCGCTGCCAATTGAACCAGCAATTGGCCCGCGCGCGGCGCCTGACGCTGGATGCTGGCGTCAATGTCATCCTGCCCGATAATCCCGAAGCGACTGAGGGCTATGATCCGGCCGTGCCGACCGAGCGCGATGCGCGTGGCGCGATTGATCCCTTGATGAGCACCACGACTGCTGTTGCGCTGTTCAACGCCTTTCGCCTGGGCTCGGCGATGCCCTTGATGGCGATCCTGGGCGCCAATCCAGGCAATCGCTTTTGCGTCATCGCACCGGCGGCCAAGGCCACCGCCATGCGGCCTGGGCAGCGTGACGGGCTTGGGCAATTCGACATTGGCTTTCAGTTGGATGGTGCGGATTGCCCGCTATTCCTGGCGCAGTTCTGAGGAGCATGAAAATGAGCGTTGTCTTTTCCCGCCGCGATGCGGAATGGTTCTCGCCACCCCATGCGCCTGAGCGGCGCTACCTGATTGCGCCGCTGACCTTCCGCGAGCGTCAGGCCTTTCGCGCTGATCTTGCGCGCGACGGTGGGATCTACCCGCCGCAAGCGCAGATGCTGGAGGCGCTGCGCCTCGCCATCACCGAAGCAGCACCCGGCAATGCCGAGGAACTCGCGGCCGCGATTGCGCGGGCCGAGGCCGAGCCGGACGATCCCGAAGCGCAGGCGCCGCTCGCGATGATCGAAGCCGCCTGTGCCGCCACTCCAAGCTATGCCGGGCTGCTGGCGGCACGGCAGCGCTACATCGGCATGTTGCCCTGGGTGGCGGCGCGGCATGCTTTGCGCGGCTGGGAGGGCGCTGACCTGCCGCCATTCAAGCGTGATCGCGGCCTGGTTTCCGAGACATTGATGGATGCCTTGCCGCAGGAAGACATCGAGCCGATCGGCTGGCGTGCGAGTGCGCTGATGCAGCCCGGTCGAGATGCGGAAAAAAACTCCGCGGCGCCCTCGCCATCGCCCGCGAGCCCAGCGCCTATGACGGTGGACTAAGACCCGCCGAGGGTGGCGATTGGCTGGTGGGCGGCGATACCTGGCCGGAAAACCCGCGCTTGGTCATTGCCGAGCCCTGGCAAGCCTTTGTGCGGCTTTGGGCCGCGTGTCGCGGCGGCATGGGCGGCATTGCGCATTGGCCGGATGCGGGCGGCGTGAATGACCAGGCGGCCTGGGTGATAGATGGGTTTGCGGTGCTGGGTAGGGTCGACGCGGCTCTCGATGCGGAGCAACGCCAACTCGCTGGTCGAGAGGTCAGATCGTCAGGCGTAAACGCTGTGCGCGCCTGATGAAAAAAGGATCGTGGTCGATCATCTGCTGCACCAGCAAGGTGATGTCAGGTAGTGAAGCGTCGGACGAAGCGGCCGATGCGAGCGCTGACCGACTCTTTGTGGAGTTCGTTGAAGAACCAGTTGGACGAGAACCCTGTTGGCCGAAGGGCTTCTGTCATCAATGTAGCCGTTGGCCCCTCGAACCTGACAAAATGCCTGCCACTAGTGGTCTCAACGGGTATGATCCTTACCCCTGGAACCTCCTCAGGCAAGGCCGCATGTAGGCTCCGCACCTCTAGTCCAGCGGCTTCACACAAGAAACGCACGGCCCGGTTGCGACGGTGGCGGTTTCTTTCCTCGGCAGCTTTCGCATCGGCCGCCTTCTGGGCTTCAATCTCGTTGCGACGCGCTTGGTAGGCCGGGTGCGCTTCAATCGCTGCCGCGATCGCTAACTCTGGCTCCTGCCAATGCGTTGCAAAGCGAAGGGATCCGCTTCCGCGTAGCCAAGCAGAATGCGCGTCCCAAAGGCTCGTGCGCTCACGCGCGTTAAAGAATCGGCGGTCTAGTAAATCTATACCCGGGGGCCGCATCTCGAGATCGTCCAGCATCTCAACTGGGGGTAATTCAGAAGCGCTCGCGGCCATAAGGGCCCTAAATTCACCAAAGATGGCGATGTGCTCGTCGACACCAATGACATTGAGGCATCGCTCGACGCGCTCCAGGAGGACAGGGTTCATCCGCGTGTTTACTGCGAATTGCCAATGGCCGCCATTACAAACTTGCGAATCGTATGCAGAAAGCGACACCGAAAGGAGCGCTTCCGCAGGCACGTCCTCGTCGGTGAGCACGTCGTAGCGTGTAGCCTTGTGCACGAAGCCGTGCACCGCGTCTTGCAAGGCCTGCGCGCTAATCCTGTCAGGATCACTGCCGACCCAGATCAAGATTTTGTCGAACCTCCACTCCACCCCAGTCATTATTCGGAAGTGCCCTCCAGCATAAATCGTAGAGAAAACATAGAATTGTGCGTCGTGGTTCACAAGGCCTCTTTGGGGTGGTGGCGAAGGCTTCGAACTTGCCCGCCAAAGAGGACTTTGTGTCTCGTTTCTTCTTCTGATTATTGAGGACGTTCTGCGAAGTAATAAAGCATGGCATGGGCAGTATACTGATCTGGCTCGACGCGGGTGGCGTAAACGATCAGGCCGCTTGGGTGGTGGATGGGTCTGCGGTGCTGGCGAATGCAGAGGCTGCGATGCGCCAATTGTTGACGATCTCCAAAACGGAATAATCCATGCCCTTCCTCCTCGCCACGATCCGCGGCGACCTCCGTGCTGCCATGGAGGCCGAGATCCGCGATGTCGCGCGCGCCATGCGCCGTGGCGTGGAACGCGCCGGGCGGGAAGTGCAGGCCGAACTCCGCACCCAGGCGCGCGGCGCTGGTTTCTCCGACAAGGGCCGCGCGCTCGCCAATAGCTGGCGCTTAAAACTCTACCCGCCGCCCGGCGCGGCACCGCGCAGCTTCCGCCCGGCCGCGCTTGTCTATTCCAATGCGCCAAAGCTGGTGGAGGCCTTCGACAAGGGCCTGCCGATCACTGCCAAAGGTGGGCGCTATCTTGCCTTCCCAACCGGCTACAACGCCACGCGTGGCCGGCGTGGCGCCTCA
>JADCFN010000009.1 GCA_020249505.1 Roseomonas sp.
ATAGCTGAACAAGGAACCAGCCACCGCGTCATTGCCACGCATCGCAACCTCGACCAAATGCAACAACAGTGAATCATAAATACGGAAATCAGGCTACGAATTTCAGCAGCCTGCTAGAGCGTGTTGCCTTCACATGGATTCACGCAACACGCTCTTGTCCTGCACTGAAACGATACTGGCTTCCGTGTCGCGCGTTTTTAGAATCTATCGGCCAGGGGTAATCCGCAATCAGTTGCGCGGGAGGCGCGCCGCCGTTGGCGCATCCGGATTCTGCGCGCGGTGGCGCAGCAAATGGTCCGCTAGCACCAGCGCCATCATCGCCTCCCCAACCGGCACCGCGCGGATTCCAACGCAGGGGTCGTGGCGGCCCTTGGTGATGATGTCCACATCCTGGCCGAAGCGATCAACGCCAAGCCTAGGTTCCAGGATCGAACTGGTGGGTTTCACCGCAAAGCGCGCCACAATCGGCTGGCCCGTGCTGATACCGCCCAAGACGCCGCCAGCATGATTGGCCTGGAAGGCCACCAAGCCGCCCTCAGCCATCCGCATTTCATCCGCATTCGCCGCGCCGGTGAGCGCGGCGGCGGCGAAGCCATCGCCAATCTCAACGCCCTTCACGGCATTGATGCCCATCAGCGCGCCCGCCAAATCCGCATCAAGCTTGCCGTAAATCGGCGCGCCCAGGCCGGGGGGCACACCCTCGGCCACAATTTCAATCACCGCGCCCACTGAATTGCCGGATTTGCGCAGCGCCAGAAGCTGTTCTTCCCAGCGCGCGGCGGCGGTGCGGTCCGGGCAGAAAAAATCACTTTCATCCACCGCCGCCCAATCCCAATTGGCACGATCCACCGCATCACCGCCCATGGCGACCAGGGCGCCACGTATCCGCACGCCATCCCCCAGCACCTTGCGCGCAATGGCGCCGGCGGCAACGCGCATCGCGGTTTCCCGCGCGCTGGAACGCCCGCCGCCGCGGTAATCGCGAATGCCATATTTCAATTCGTAAGCGATATCGGCATGGCCGGGGCGGAAACGGTCCTTGATTTCCCCGTAATCCTTGCTGCGCTGATCAGTGTTTTCGATCATCAGCGCAATGGGTGTGCCGGTGGTCTGGCCTTCAAACACGCCAGAGAGTATCCGCACCTGATCCGCTTCCTGGCGCTGTGTCACGAATTTGGATTGCCCCGGCCGGCGCCGATCCAGGAAGGGCTGGATATCGGCTTCCGAAAGCGACAGGCGCGGCGGCGCGCCATCCACCACGCAGCCAATCGCGGGCCCATGGCTTTCGCCCCAGGTGGTAACGCGGAAAAGATGGCCGAAACTGTTATGCGACATGGGGGATGGGTCTATCGCGCCCCCTGCCTTGCGACAAGCGCCATGCGATGCCTTGCCCTAGGCCGCCCTTAGCCGCGCGGCCAGAGACACCACTTCCTGTTGCAGCGCTGCGCTTTGCCGCGCCATGGCATCGGCCTGATCGCCAAGCGCTGCGACGGGTGCGCCTGCGGCTTCCATGCCATCCTGAACCTTGGCGACTGCACCGGCAACCATCGTGGTGCCCTCGGCTGCTGCGGCGATGCCCTGGGCGATTTCCCGCGTCGCAGCACCTTGCTGTTCAATAGCGCGCGCGGCTTCGGCGGCGATGCTGTCAATCTGCTGTACCACCTGGGCAATGCCCTGGATCGCCGCCACCGCTTCGGTGGAGGTGCTGCGGATTTCCTGCACCTGACGGGAAATCTCCTCGGTCGCCTTGGCGGTTTGGGTCGCCAGCGCCTTCACTTCGGAAGCGACAACGGCAAAGCCCTTGCCTGCATCACCCGCGCGCGCTGCTTCGATGGTGGCATTCAGCGCAAGTAGATTGGTCTGGCCGGCAATGGCGGTGATCAGCTTCACGACATCGCCGATCTTCTCGGCTGCCCCGGATAGGCCCTGCACAATGGCATCGGTGCGGCCCGCATCGCTCACTGCCTGGGCGGCGATGGTCGCCGAATGGCGGATTTGTTCGGAGACCGCCGCGACGGTGGAGGTAAGTTCTTCAGCCGCCGCCGCGACCTTGCCCGTTTCCTCCCGCGCGCGTTGGGCGCTCGCGCCAATGCCTGTGGTAGCTTGCTGGGCGGTGGATTGCGCTTGCGTCAGCGCCGTCAGCGTCTCACGGTTGGTCTTTGCCTCTTGCGTCAGACTTTGCAGGCGGGGCGTGACTTCCGCTTCCAGCACGCGGCTGGCTTCCGCGCGCAGCGCAGCATAGTCGGCTTTAAGGCGCGCGAGTTCCGCCTGGGCTTCATCCCGCGCCGCATTTGCGCTGGTCACATCAGCGCGGAGTGTCGCGACTATGCCAGCATCAGGGCGCTTTTCCGAAGTGGCGGGAACGGCGCCACGGCGCGCGATGAAGGCCGTGAGCGCCGCCAAAGCCAGGGCAAGCGCCCCGAGCGCTATGGGCAGAGACTGCGCCGGCACGCGCTGCGGCTGGGCGGGGCGGGCGCGCCTGGCTTCCTCGGCAGCGGTGGCGAGTACCGGGCCAAGGCTGGATTGGAAACGCGACCCCGCTTCAGCCAGCCGCGCAGCAGCGGCGGCGACATCTTGGCCGGAGGCAACTTCGCGTGCCCGCTGGGCAGAGGGTGCTTCCAGCGCTTCATGCGCGCGCTGCAAGGCGGTGGCAGCTTCGCGGAGCGGTTGATAGCGCGGCGCATCGCCAAGCGCAGTGAGGGCGGCGCGGAGCGTGGCAAGGGCAGTATTCTGCGCCGTGATCAGCGCCTGATGCGCGGCGTCATCGCGCACCGCGCCGGCACGATTGGCGATGCCAAATAGTTCTTCCGCTGCCCCGCGCGCGCGGAGCAGCGCCGCTTGGCGCGGGATTTCATTATTGGCGAGCAGGCCGCGCGGCCGAGGTGCCTGACCACGAGGTGGTGGCGCATTCATGGCGCGGCTGATTTCCTGACCCACCTCATCAATCGCGGGCAGCAAGGCGGCGCGAAACACACGATGCGCAGCGCCAAGCGCTGCGCTTTGGCGTTCCGCTTCCTGGCGCGCCTTTTGTTCGGCTTCGAGCGCTGCGCCAAGCTGGCGGAGCGCTGTGGCAAGGCCGGTGCTGGTTGTGTGGACGGAGGCTGGTATCTGCCCATTACCGCGCAGCAAAGCATTCAAGCGATCTTCAGCTTGCCGTGCCCGGCGCCCGGCTTCGGCCAATTCCACATCGGATCGCGCCAACAACATGGGCGGCACCGCGCCGGAAAGCTGCGTGGCGCGTTCGGCGATATCCAAACTGCGCGCCAGCATGGGCAGGCGCGGATCGGCCGGCGGCGCGGGTAAGCTTTGTGGTAGGCCATACATGATGCCTGCCGTGCCCAAGGCTGTTAGCCCAGCGACAAGGCCAAGCCCCAGCAAAGAATGTTTCGAGTGGGACGTTTGGGTAATGGTGGACATCGGATTTTCCGTACCAGCATGATCAAAGGCGAAGAGGGGAGTCTAGGTGAAATTTCTGAACAGGCTGTGAGGAAGAACGCGTATTTTTCAATCGGGCGTTTGAGATTGGACCTGCCAATTTCACGAAAATTTATGCAGTGCCACTTTCTTCGGCATCCTGGAAATCCATTCATTAATAGATTTTCACGCTTGCCTTCAAAGCTTTTTCATCAAGCCCGTATACCATTCATCCGTCATCCACCTCGCTCTGAGGCAGACAGGTGCTTCGTGATCTCGATTTATTGGTGATCGCGAATTACCGCATCCGCCCGCGCCCTTGGAACGAAGAAATGGCTTTTAGAAACGCTACGGGGACCAGGAGACCCAAATGTTACGAATTCGGCCAATGGCCATTGTCATGAGCCTTGCCCTGGCGGCTGCCTCGGGCCTTGCTCTGCTGTCCTTCCTAATGATGCAGGATGCTTTCAGCGCTGCGCGTAATGCCTACCAAAACCAGCATCTTTCCTATCGCCTGGCGGATGAATTGCGCCAGTCATCGGATGACATCACGCGCAATGCGCGCACCTATGTGGTGACAGGTGATCCGAAATGGGAAGAACAATTCCTGTCGGTGATCGCGATTCGCAACGGCGAAAAGCCGCGCCCGGTGGATTATCACCGCATCTATTGGGATTTCGTCGCGGCCACTGGCCGTGCGCCGCGCCCGGATGGCGCACGCATCCCGTTGCAACAAATGATGCGCGAGGCGGGCTTCTCGGAAGCGGAATTCGCGCTGCTCCGTCAGGCACAGCAGAATTCTGATGCGCTGATCCAGCTTGAAACGGTTGCGATCAATGCCGCCAAGGGTATTTTCGCAGACTCTGAAGGCAAGTTCACTGTCCGGCGCGATCCCGATTTCGCCATGGCGCGTGATCTGATGCATGGTGCGGATTACCACCGCTTCAAGGCCGATATCATGGGCCCGATTGACCAGTTCTATGTCGCCCTTGAAGAACGCCTGGCGTCCAGCATTCGTGCCGCAGAAGATCGGGTTGCCTTCTGGCGCTCCATCCTGGGCATCGCGGTGGCGATGATCCTCGCAGTTTCCGCCGCTGCTGCCTGGTTGCTGGTGCTGCGCATCTCCAAGCCGCTCGATCAGCTTTCCGGTTCCATGGACAAGCTTGCGAAGGGCGATCTGGGCGTTGGCATTCCGCATGCCGAGCGTGTGGATGAAATCGGCGACATGAGCCGCGCCACCACCATCTTCCGCGATGGCCTGGTGGAAACGGCGAAGCTGCGAGAGGCGGAAGCCAAGCGCGGCGCAGAATTGGAAGCCGCGCGTCGTGCCGCCATTCAGGAAATCGCCAATGATCTGGAAAAGGCCATTGGCCAATCCATCACGGCGCTGTCCGACAATTCCGCCAAGCTCGTGGTGGAAGGCGGCAAGGTAGCCAGCACCACCGATACCGCACTGACCCAAGCCCGCACCGCGGCGCATGAAGGTACGGAAGCCAATCATGGCATCCAGAGCGTCTCTGCCGCGGCAGAGCAGCTTACTGTCGCCATCTCCGAAGTCTCGGCGCGGGTGAATGCCGTGGCGCAGACAGCGCGCAGTGCCGCCGATGAGGCTGATCGCGTCACTTCCTTGATTGATGGGCTGAATGCGGCATCGGTCAGGATCAATGACGTGACCGGGCTGATCGGGTCCATCGCAGCGCAGACCAATCTGCTCGCGCTGAATGCCACCATCGAATCGGCCCGCGCGGGTGAAGCCGGCAAGGGCTTTGCTGTGGTGGCCTCAGAAGTGAAGAACCTGGCCGCGCAATCGGCCAAGGCGACTGAGGGTATTCAGGGCGAAATCAGCGCCATGCAATCCATCATTTCCGATGTGGTTGCGGTGATCCGCGAAATCGTGGGCCGCATCAGCCAGCTCAATAATGAAAACGGTGCGATTGCTGCGGCGGTGGAAGAACAATCTGCCACCACGGCGGAGATTGCCTCAAGCCTGCGGTCTGCCGCTTCTTCGGTGGGGTCGCTGGAAGGCTCGATCGGTCGCGTTTCCACCATGACCGAGGATACCGGCAAGGCCATTGGCACCATCAACAACGCCACTAAATCCCTGGCGGATGAGGCGGTGCAGTTGCGCGGTGCTACGCAATCACTGATCCAGCGCCTGCAAGCGGCCTGATCGGCGCCAATATGACGAGCTACAGCGTGGGCCACTGGCATGGCTCACGCTGTAGTTTTTTGCTTGCTGAGGGTCGTGACCTATGCCTTTGCGGCACTGAAAGGCTCATCGGCAGGCTTGCCCTAAAGCGTGCGCTGCTCAATGCTGATTGGTGACACCGCCGCAAAGGGCCCCACCATGCTCCATCGCCGTTCACTGCTTGCCGCCACGGGTGCAACTCTCGCCGCGCCGCGCCTTGCCACTGGCCAGACCGCCGCGCGCACACTGCGCTTCATTCCGCAAAGCAACCTGTCCAGCATGGACCCGGTCTGGAGCACGGCCGTCATTGTCCGCAATCATGGCCTTATGGTCTATGATACGCTGTTTGGTTTGGGCGGGGATTTCCGCCCCAAGCACCAGATGCTGGCCGGGCATGAGGTTTCTGCCGATGGCCTGACCTGGACCATGACGCTCCGCCCCGGCCTGCGTTTCCATGACAATGAACCGGTGCGTGCACGTGATTGCATTGCCTCCATCAATCGCTGGTCCAAGCGCGATGTGCTCGGCCAAAGGCTTGGCGTGCTACTGAATGAAATGCGTGCCTTGGATGACGGCCGTTTTGAAATTCGCCTGAAGCAGCCTTGGGCGGGCTTGGCCTGGGCGCTCGGCAAGCCTTCAGCCAGCATTTGCGCCATCATGCCCGAACGCATCGCGGAAACCGATGCCTTCCAGCAAATCCGCGATTTCACCGGCAGCGGCCCCTTCCGTTTCCGGCAGGATCTGTTCCGTTCTGGCGACATCGCTGTTTATGACCGCTTCGAAGGCTATCAGACGCGTCAGGAAGCGTCTGATTTCATGGCGGGCGGCAAGCCCGTGCATTTTGATCGCGTCGAATGGCGCATCATGCCCGACCCTTCTACCGCATCGGCGGCGCTGCAAAACAATGAAGCCGATTGGTGGGAAACACCGCATGCGGATTTGCTGCCGCTTTTGCGCCGGCATCGCGATATTGTCGTGGACCGCATCAATAGTGCCGGCAATCTTGGCGTACTACGCTTCAATTTCCTCCATCCGCCTTTTGACAATGTGGCGGTACGCCGCGCCCTGCTGCCCGCGATTGACCAGCGCGTTTTCATGGATGCGTCCATCGGTACGGATCAAACCCTGTCCCATGTGCCGGCCGGCGTCTTCACGCCTGGCACGCCACTCGCCAATGATGCAGGGCTTGAAGTGCTGACCGGCCCACGCAGCCTGGATACGGCGAAAGCCGCGCTCGCGGCTTCCGGCTACAAGAATGAACGCGTCGTGATGATGTCCGCCACCGATCTGCCGGTTTTGCAAAATCTTGCCGTCGTGGCAGCGGATGTGATGAAGCGCATCGGCTTCAATGTGGATTTCGTTTCCATGGATTGGGGCACGCAAATCCAGCGCCGCACCAATCGCGGCCCGGTGGATCAAGGCGGCTGGAGCGCCTTTTGCACCACCTGGGAAGGGTTGGATGTCTCGGTGCCCGGCAGCCACATGCCCATCCGCGGCAATGGCGCCAATGCCTGGTCCGGCTGGCCCACCATGCCGCGGCTTGAGGAATTGCGCGATGCCTGGTTCGCCGCGCCCGATCTGGCGGCGGAAAAGACAATCGCCGAGGATATCCAGCGCGTCGTCTGGCAGGAAGTGCCCTTCATCCCGCTTGGCCTGGTGCTGCCGCCGCAAGCCTATCGGCGCAGCATTCGCGATGTGGTAAAGGGCGGCCCGGCCTTGTTCTGGGGGGTAAAGCGCGCATGAGGAAACTTGGCATTCAGGCGGCAATGCTGGCGCTGGTGACGGCGCCAATGGCAGCCCATGCGGCCGAACCCGCGCGACCAAACCCAAAACTGCCTGAGGCCGTGGCCGCCGCGCCGCTGGTGCCGAAAGCCGCCGCCTCCGAAGCGGGCATGAGCTACGCCTGTATGCTCGGCCAGGCCGGCGGCGTAGCGCTTTCGCTCATGCTTGGCTCTGGGAGTGTTTGGGGTGCGCTCGCCGATGCGGCCTTGGGGCGCCCACCCAGCGCCGACCAACGCGCCCTCTGCGCGCTGGGAGAGGCGTTGGCGCCACATGTCGCCGCCGCAACGGAAGGCGTTGCGGAGGAGTTATTGGCCGGCGCACAACGTCAGACCGAAGCGGCGAAGGACATGATTTCCGCCGGCAGCGCGCAGATGCAGCAGGCCTGGACGGGTCTTTTGGATATCACGGCGGAGAAAAGCGCCAGCGCCGGCAATGATCTTGCGCGGTTGTGTGAAGGCTACGCAAGCTGCGTCTGGCTGCGCGATACCACGGCCAATAGCTGGTCGCGTCTTTGGCCGATGCGCTGATAAGCACTTGGCTTTTATTTCGTGGAATGGTCGGAGCGGCGGGATTCGAACCCACGACCCCCAGTCCCCCAGACTGATGCGCTACCAGGCTGCGCTACGCTCCGACTAAGGGCGGTTTAGCACCCAACATCCTGGCTTGCCACCCCTTGGGATAAGAACCCCGAAAACAAAGGCTAAGCCGCCAGCCGGTGCAAAGCGCGCGCAATATCCTCAAGCTCGGCCAGCGCCGCCTTCAGCGCCAAGCCCTCGGATGCCTCAGCAACGGGCGGCGGATCACCCAAGGGCAATTCCAGCGCTACAGGCCCCGGGCCTTCATCTGTACCATCGCGCAACAGCCGCTGCACACCCTTGATGGTATAGCCCTGATTATAGAGCAGATCGCCCACGCGCTTCAGCAGCGCGATATCCTCAGGCCGGTAATAGCGCCGCCCGCCGCCGCGCTTCAGCGGCTTCAACTGCGGGAATTTGCTTTCCCAAAAACGCAATACATGCTGCGGAATATTCAGATCATCGGCAACTTCACTGATGGTACGAAACGCGGTTGGCGCCTTTCGCGGGCGCCCCTTGTCATCCGCATCATCAGCCTCGCTCATGCTTCGTCTTCCGCTTCTTCATTATTGATACGCGCCTTCAACACTTGTGAAGGGCGAAAGGAAAGCACCTTGCGCGGCAGGATCGGCACTTCAACGCCGGTCTTCGGGTTGCGGCCAATGCGCTGTCCCTTCTGGCGCACCAGGAATGTCCCGAAGGAGGATATCTTCACCGATTCACCTGCTTCCAGCACGGCAGAAATTCGTTCCAGCACCGATTCCAAAAGATCAGCGCTTTCATTGCGCGAAAGACCAACCTGCGCATAAATAGCCTCGGCCAGATTGGCCCGCGTGATGGTTTCCATTGAACCTATCCCAGTTTATCCCTGTTACCTACAGCAAACCGGCTTCAAGCGCTGCCGTCAACAGCCGGCTTCATGAAATCTCAGAAACGCGCAATGGCCGACCCCCAGGTCAGCCCCCCGCCAATCGCTTCCATCACTACCAGATCACCATTCTTGATCCGGCCATCGCCGCGGGCTTCCGCGAGCGCGAGCGGAATGGAGGCAGCCGAGGTATTGGCGTGGCGATCCACCGTCACCACTACACGCCCTGGTTGCAGGTTCAATTTCTTGCCCATTGCTTCAATGATGCGCTGATTGGCCTGGTGTGGCACCAGCCAATCAATATCGGCATGGGTCAGGCCATTGGCCGCCAGCGCCTCATCCACCACGGCGGCAAGTTTGGAGACAGCGTGGCGGAACACTTCCTTGCCCGCCATGCGCAATAGGCCAGTACCACCGGTTGAACCGGCACCGCCCTCGACCGCCAGAATATCGCCATGCCGGCCATCGGCGTGCAAATGGGTTGAAAGCAGGCCACGATCCTTATTGGTCCCCGCACCTTCACCCGCGCTCAGCAGTACCGCACCGGCGCCATCGCCAAAAAGCACGCAGGTGCCGCGATCGGTCCAATCCACAATCCGCGTATAGACCTCAGCGCCGATCACCAGGACTTGGCGGGCATGGCCCGAGCGCATCATCGCTTCAGCGATGGAAAGCCCATAGATGAAGCCGGTGCAAGCGGCAGTAATGTCGAAGGCAAAGCCTGGCCCAGCGCCGATCTTGGCCTGCACGCGCGCAGCGGTCGCGGGAAAGCCAGAATCGGGCGTTGTGGTGGCGACAATAATGCCGTCCACCTGCGCCGCCGGCACACCAGCATCGGCCAGGGCAGCGCGCGCCGCAGCAGCGGCAAGATCGGAAGCTGCCTCATCAGGTGCCGCGACATGGCGGAACTTGATCCCCGTACGTTCCTGAATCCAGGCATCAGAGGTTTCAAGCCCGTGGCGCGCCGCCAATTCATCATTGGAAAGCCGCAAAGGGGGAAGGTAGCCGCCGCAGCCGGCGATCAACGCACGCATGACCATGGCGCTAAGCTACATCAGTTTGGCGAAGGCGCCAGCCTGTTGCGGCCCGCAAGCCGGTCAAATCCATCCTTGATGCGATCATTATAGCCATGCGTCACCATATCCATGGCCACATCCACGGCATGGGCGAAGCCAAGCGCATCCGTCCCACCATGGGATTTCACCACAACGCCATTCAGCCCCAGCAGGATGGCGCCATTGTAGCGCCTGGGGTCCATCCATTCGCGCAGCCGATCCAAGGCGGGCCGCGCCAGCAAATAGCCAAGCCTGGCCGGCACGCTGCTGGTAAAGACCTGGCGCAGCAAATCGCGCATCAGTTTCAGCGCGCCTTCGCCGGTCTTCAGCGCGACATTGCCGGTAAAGCCATCTGTTACCACCACATCCACCGTACCAGCCGTGATGTCATGGCCTTCGATGAAGCCTCGGAACTGAGCGCCCACATGCGAATCGCGCAGAATTTCGGCTGCCGCGCGCACGCGATCATCGCCCTTCAATTCCTCGCTACCCACATTGAGCAAGCCGATGCTGGGCATGGTGAGGCCGAGCGCCACGCGCGCGAAGGCATCACCCATGATGGCGAACTCGACCAGGTTGCGCGCATCACATTGCACATTGGCGCCAAGATCCAGCAGCACAACATCGCCGCGCGCCGAAGGGCCAATGGCCGCGAGCGCCGGGCGATCTATTTCAGGCATGGTCTTGATGACAATCTTGGCCAGCGCCATCAGCGCCCCGGTATTGCCGGCAGACACAACGCCAGCGGCTTCCCCCGCTGCTACGGCATCTATTGCCACGCGCATGGAAGAACCACGCATGCGCAGCGCCGCGGTTGGCTTCAAATCGCCGGAAATGACTTCGGGCGCATGGCGCAAGCTGCAAGCCCGCGCGGCACGCTTGCGCCGCGCCAACGCCCCGCCCACGCGCGCCTCATCCCCCACCAGCAGGAAACGCGCCTGCGGATGCCGCTCGGCGGCCAATTCCAGACCATCGAGCACAGCCTCAGGCGCCGCATCCCCACCCATGGCATCAATCGCCAGGGAGAAAGCGGGCACATTATCAGCCACCTCGGGAGCCTCGGCGCCCTGGGTTCAACGGGATCAGAGCCGGACGGCCGGCTTCAGGCGATCCGCCGCCACCACTTCACGACCATCATAATAGCCGCAATGGGAGCAAACATGATGCGGGCGCTTCAATTCGCCGCAATTGGCACATTCGTGGTGGGCAGAACTGGAGAGCGCTTCATGGCTGCGACGCATGCCGCGGCGGGAAGGCGAAGTCTTCTTTTTCGGAACGGCCATGGCGCCGGGTCTCTTTCACTCAAGCGAAATTGTGGATTTGAACAGGGGTGGGCGCATAGCATCCCCTTGGCAGGGGCGCAAGCATGGGGCTGGTTCAGCCCTTGCAGCCACGTAGCAGGGCCAGCTTGGCGAAGGGATTACGCGGCGCTTCGCCAGATGCGTCTTCCAAGCCTTCCGGCAAATGCGCCCCTGCTGCGCGGGGATAGGGGTTGAGGGAGAGCGACAATTCCTCGGCCAAGGCCTCGCCCAAATCGAAATGGCCGGTTGCGTCAGTTTCAATCTCGTCCGGCCCATCGGGGTCTTCGGAAGGCGCGGCCTCGGGCGGCAGCACCACCAGGGTGAAGGGTTTGTCCAAATGCTCGGTCACCGGCTCAAGACTGACGACACAAAGCTGCACCGCTTCGGCCTTGATGTGCCCATCAAGCGTTAGCCCGCCGCCCGGATAGGGTTTGCGGGTGAAGCGCGCGCTGAAATGGCGCAAGGCTTCGATGCCAAAGCGCTTGGCAAGGCCCGCGCATTCGGCCGGTGTCGCTTCCAGCACTTCCGCGACGCCGGCCTGGGGCGGTTCGGTCAGAAGCTGCCGGCGAGAGAATTCAGGCAGCATCGCCAATGGCTTCCGGCGCCAGAAACTGCGCCTCCCCGGCCAGAAGCCGGGCGAAATCCTGGATTTGCAGGTAATCCGCCTGGGCAAAGGCAATACGGGCCAGGCGCAGCGCGGCGGGGCCGGCTTCTTCCTCCCGCCAGACATTGCGGGCCAGGGCGGCAGCCATGGCCGCCTGGTCCGCCCCATCCAGCGCCGTTTCATAGGCCGTGGCGCGGCCATGAAAGGCTTCCCACAACCCGCGCACGCGCTTGCCGACCACCAGATCGCTGACCCCCATTTCGCGGAGATTGACGTCCATGTCAGAAAACATGGCGTCAAATACGGCCTGGGCCAAGGCGGGGCCCCGCTTATCGGTATCGCGCCTCAGCCGGCGCACCAGCAGCGCGGCATGCAGATGGATCAGATCAAGCCGACCTTCCACCGAATCGCGCACGCCGAGATCGGCATAGAAATAGGGTGCGCGCGCGGCGGCAACGGCGGCACCGTATAGGGTAAAGCCCGCTCTTTCATGCGGCGGGCGGCGCAAGGCGCTCAGCAGTCCCATTGATCCTATTCCAAAGCCGAAAGCTAGCGGTTGACCCCAGAGGCCGGGGATGTCTATCGGAGACCATGGACATGGGTCCGGAGCGGCGGATGGTCAATCTTGAACAGAGCGTGTTGGGCTGGGAACCGCGATATGGCTGAAGAAATGCGTGCCAAGCGACGCATAAGCGCCCTGGTAATGCTGGCGGCCCTGGCGCTTGGCGCCTGCGAAAGGCTGGCCCCTCCGCCAGTGCCGCGCGGCAATCGGGTGGACTCGGACAGGCTCTCCCAGATCACCAAAGGGGTGCAGACCCGTGGCGATGTGCTCGCGCTGCTGGGCCCGCCAACGGCGCGCGGCACCTTTGATGAGGAAAACTGGTACTATATCAGTGGCCATACCCAGGTGATGCCCGGGCGCTATCTGGAATTGCGTGACCGAGTCGTGGTGGCGATCAGCTTTGATCGTCGCGGTACCGTTCAGGATATCCGCCAATTGAAGCCCGAGGATGGGCAGGATGTCGGCATGGTATCGCGCGAAACCCCGGTGCCCGGGACAGAGCGGAACATGCTGCAGGCGCTGTTCGGTAATATCGGCCGGCCGTCGCTTGATGACTCAGCCAGCAGCACCATGAATAATCCGGCGCGCATGGGACGGTGACAGGGTTTAAGGGTATCCTGAAGCGCGCTGATCGGCAGGGTTTTACGCGCCACCCAGCAATCGCGCTGCCAGATTGGGTGAGAGTCCTTGGCTGATCCGCCCCAGCGGCGGGGCATAGGAACCGCTTGCGGCCCGAGGCGGGTTCAAGGCCACCAGGGCTTCCGCGAGCTTCACGCCGCAGCGAATGCCATCAAATAGCGGCAGGGCGGCGCGGCCAGCCAGGCGCTGGTCAAAACCCGCCAAAGCCGCCCCGGCCAAGACAACCGAATCAGCGCCCTGCGCAGCCAGCCCCTCCACCGCGATGCGGAGTTTTTCCGCGACCCCTTCGGGATTGGCCAGCGCCTCGGGCGGGGTCGCATCCAGCCCGGCCAAAGCCGCCAGCCGCGCGGCAAGCCCGTGGCGCGCGATCAATTCGCGGTAGGGCTCCACATTGCCGAAGGTGATCAGGCCAAAGCGCCCGCCCATCATGCAGGCCGTGAGCGCCGCCGCTTCCGTCATGCCGAGCACCGGGCAGGGCATCATCTGCCGCGCCGCATCCAAGGCGGTATCGAAACTGACGGCGAGCAAAACGGCATCAACCTTGCCGGCATGCTCGGCCAAGGCTTCTAGCAGCGCATGGCCGGCGATGACATTTTCCACGCGGGTTGCGATCACTGATGGGCCAAAGCGGGGTGTCGCGCCGATGATCTCGGTGCCTGGCGCGGCGGCGGCGCGCGCCACCGCGGCGCAGGTTTCGGTGATGGCTTCGGTGGTATTCGCATTGGCAACCAGAAGGCGCATGGGCAGATTCCTTGTTTGGCCAGAAACATAACATGCTGCCGCAAGCCTGCCGAGTTGCCCCCTTGCCTTCAGGGGCGCGGCGCCGCAGGCTTTACCCGTCATCATTGATGGGACGCTGAATACCATGCCTGACGCGGCCACCGCCCTTGCCCTGCCTTTTGACGCTGATGAGATCCTGGCCCGCCTGATGCGCTGGGCGGCCTGCGAAAGCCCGACCTTCGATGCGGGGGCGGTCAATCGCATGATGGATTTGGCGTCCCGCGATCTGGCGCTGCTGGGGGCACGGATTGACCGCATTCCGGGCCGCATGGGGCTTGGCGATTGCGTGCGCGCGCGTTTCCCGCATGAAGCGGGGGATGGTGCGCCGGGCATTCTGGTGATGGCGCATCTGGATACGGTGCATCCCATCGGCACGCTCGAAAAACTACCGATCCGACGGGAGGGCAATCGCTGCTATGGCCCCGGCATTCTGGACATGAAGGGCGGCACGGTGCTGGCGGTGGAAGCCATACGCCAGATCATCGCGGCGAAGATCGCGACCCCGCTGCCAATCACGCTGTTGCTCACCAGCGATGAGGAAATCGGCAGTCCCTCCACGCGCGATCTGATCGAAGCGGAAGCGGCGCGGCATAAGTTTGTGCTGGTGCCGGAACCGGCGCGCGCCGATGGCGGTGTGGTGACCGGGCGCTACGCCATCGCGCGCTTCAATTTGAAGACCACGGGCCGGCCTTCCCATGCCGGCGCGCGGCTCGCGGAAGGGCGGAGTTCGATCAAGGAAATGTGCCGGCAAATCCTGGCGATTGAGGATATGACGACCGAGGATTGTACCTTTTCCGTGGGTGTTCTGCATGGCGGGCAATGGGTGAATTGCGTCACCACAACCACAGAGGCCGAGGCGCTTTCCATGGCCAAACGCCAGGAAGACCTTGATGCCGGGGTCGCTAAAATGCTGGCGCTGCGTTCTTCCACCAATGATGTGCAGTTGGAAGTGACGCGCGGCGTCACGCGCCCGGTGTGGGAGCCTGATGCGAAAGTGCTGGCGCTTTATCGCCATGCGCGGGAGATTGCGCAGGCGATTGGCTTTGACATCAACCACCAATCAAGCGGCGGTGGTTCGGATGGCAATTTCACCGGCGCGCTTGGCATCACCACGCTTGATGGCCTTGGCGTGCAAGGTGCTATGGCGCATACCCTTGAAGAACATGTGCTGATTGATAGCCTGGTGCCGCGCGCCAAGCTGATGGCGGGGCTGCTGACGACGTTGAATTAGTTCGCCATCAGATCCAGTAAATTATCATCCGAGGCGGGGCGCGACCCGGCCTCACATTCATGGATCATCGCGACCAGCCGCGTAATGGTGGGGCAGCCAACGCCATGGCGCGCGGCGATGGCGAGCACTGGTGCAATTTGCGCATCCACCGGTGTGCGGCGGCGGCGCACCCAAAGGTCGCGCCAAATGCCGGAATGGGTTTTCGCATTGGGGCGGTTGAATTCGACCATCGCTGCAATGGAAACAGCGGCTGCCTCTTCAGACGCGCCGGGCGCGAAAGCCGCCGGGTCAAAGCCGTTGAAGCTGCCCACCGTGACACCCTCGGCGCGCGCCACCGCCACCGCTTCCTGACCAAGCCGCCGCCAGAGCGGCTGCAATTCCGGCCGCGCCAGCGCATCGGCAATGCCTTTCTCCCCCAGCGCCTGGGTATAGAGCATGGAGCTATAGGCGATCTTGCCCCAAAGATAGCCCCAGATATTCTCGGTCATGATCGCATCGGGTTCGAAATGATCGCGGAGCATGCGGTGCAGCGCGGTCAGGCGCGGCGTGATCTCACCGCTCAATTCGCCAAGCACCAAGGCGCCGCGCCCGCCATAGATGATCCGCCCCGGCGCCAGCCAATCGGCGCTGAAATTGACGAAGCAGCCAATGGTGCGCGCCTCACCAAGAATGGGTGCTATCAGCGCCTCACAAAGCCCATTTTGCAGCGAAACGACATAGCCATCAGGCGCCAGATGCGGCGCGATGGCGTGGCAGGCGGCTTCCGTATCCTGCGCCTTCACACAGAGGAGCACGCGGCGAAACTTCCCCTTCAGCGTGGCCGGCGTATAGGCCGGCGCGGAGATGCGGTGCGGGTCCACCGGGCCTTCAATGGTGAGGCCCACCGCCGGGTCGCGGATTGCGGCGACATGATCTTCGACGATATCCACAAACACCACGGCATGACGCGCACGCACTAAAGCGGCGCCGAGTGTGCCGCCAATCGCACCCGCGCCCCAGATCAGGATCGGGCCATGATCCACGGCGTCACGGATGGCGCGCTGTTCGGCTGCACTGGTCATGGCAATCTCCTATGCGCTCAGGCTGCCGCAAAGCGCCATCCCTTGCCAAGGGCAAGGCAAGGCAGCAGGGTGGTTGCGCACCTATTCGCGGAATCACGCGCTTGCCCCTGCCCTACCCCTGCCGCCCATGATGCCGCGCTGGAACAGCCTGCCGGGCAATCTGCGCGGCGCGGTATTGATGAGCCTGGCGGCCATGCTCTTTGCTGGGGAGGCGCTCGCGATCCGCTATATGAATGAACGCGGCATCCCAACGGCGATGCAGCTTTTCGCGCGGTCCTTTGGGCAATTGCTTTGGGTCATGCCGCTACTGCTGCAAAGCGGCTTGGCCGTTTTCCGGACCAACCGTCGCGGGCTGCATATCCTGCGCGGCACGGCAAGCTTGCTGACCTGGGGCTTCTATTACCTGTCCTTCGTTTTTCTCGATCTTGCGACTGCCACCGTTTTGTCCTTCACCAATGTCATGTTCACCACGCTACTCGCGGGACCGGTGCTGAAGGAACGTATCGGCGCGGCGCGCTGGGCCGGCACCATGGCAGGGTTTTTGGGTGTGGTGCTGATGCTCCGCCCCGGGGCGGAGATTTCCTTCATTGGCGTGATCCTGGCTCTCGCTTCGGCCGCCAGTTGGTGCGGGATAACACTCACCAGCCGCATGCTGGCGCAGACGGAGCGCAATGAAACCGTGCTTGCCTGGGTGGGGCTTGTGACCAGCCTTGGCATGCTGCCCTTCGCCGTTTCCGCCTTCACGCCGGTCAGTGCCTTTGACCTGCTGTTTCTGCTCGCCTTCGCCATCACCACGCCTGGCATCATCTGGCTGCTGACTTCAGCCTACCGCGCGGGAGAAGCCTCGGCCGTAGCCCCCTTCCAATATCTGCGACTGCTGCCGGTGGTCGGCTTTGGGTGGATTTTCTTCGGCGAGGTCCCCGATCCCTGGACCTGGCTTGGCGGAGGCATCATCCTGACCGGCGCGCTGGTCATCACCATCGCCGAGACGCGCCGAAAGACCTGAGCGGAGGAAACCATGGCAGACCCCATCGCAGCGGATCGCATCGAAATCACGGTGCTGGTGGATAATGTCACGGATAGTCTCTCCTCCACGCCGAGCTTTGTGACGCGCGAATGGACCCGCCTGCAACGCCAAGGCATGAAGCGCACCATGGGTGGCGCGCTCTGCTGCGCCAATCACGGCCTGTCCTTGGTGGTGCGCGCGGAGGTCGGCGGCAAATCGCGTACCGTGTTGTTTGATGGCGGCCCGGTGGATTACGCGGTGGAGCGCAATGGCACGCGCCTTGGCGTGGATTTTGCGGCGATTGAGGCCATGGTGCTGTCGCATGGCCATTGGGATCATGCGGGGGGCTTACCGAAGGCCATTGAAATGACCCGCGCCGCCAATGGCGGACAAAACGTGCCGCTATACTTGCATCCTGGGATGTTCCGCGAACGCGGTAGCCGTCAGGCGGATGGCGGCGTTTTCCCGATGGATCGGGTGCCAGCGCCCGAAGGCTGGAAAGCGATGGGCGCGACACCCGTTGTGGTGCGCGATGAACACATCATCGCCGATGGCTTCTACGTGAGTGGCGAAATTCCGCGCACCACAACCTATGAGACCGGCCTGCCCGGTCAGGTGGCGCGCGAGGATGAAAACACCCCCTGGCAGCCAGATGAATGGCTTAGCGATGAACGCTTCATGGCTGTACATCTGCGCGGCAAGGGGTTGATTGTGTTTTCAGCCTGCTCCCACACTGGCATTGTGAATGTGCTGCATGCGGCGCGGCGGCGCTTTCCTGATCTGCCGCTTTATGCCGCCATGGGTGGGTTTCATCTGTCCGGCATCAATGAACGCGTAATCCCTGAAACCGTGCGTGATCTCGGTGGCTTTGGCCTGACTTATCTTTTTCCCGCGCATTGCACGGGCTGGCGCGCGGTGAATGCGCTGGAACGCGAATATGGCGAGGCGATGGTGGTGCCCGCGGCCGTCGGCAAAACCTTCACCCTTTCTGCGTAAAGCAACATGATCCTCGCCCTGCAGGCGCTGCCGCTGCTTTTGTTGATCGGGCTATTGTTTTCTGGGCGCGTGGCACCCGTGCCGGCCGTGCTGACCGCACTTGCTGCGGCCATTCCAGCGGCCTTTGTATCACTCCCCGGCGGCATCGCCCTGCCCGGCTTCCTGGCCGAGCAAATCCTGCGCGGCGCCTATCTGGCGCTGCAGCCCATGGGCGTGGTGCTGGCCGGGTTGTTGTTCTACGCCGCTGTTTCGGGGGCAGAGACTACGCAGGATCAGACCCCGGCGACAGCACGGCGCGTTTTTATCGCAACGCTGCTGCTCGGCACCTTCATGGAAAGCGTCACCGGCTTTGCGGTGGGGGCGGTATTCGCGCTGGCGACGCTCCGCGGCATGGGGGTTATCGGTGCGCCCGCGGGTGCCATGGCTTTGCTCGCCTTGTGTCTGATTCCCTGGGGTGGGCTTGGGCCTGGTTCCTTACTTGGCGCGGCGCTGATCGGCCTGCCGGCGCAGGATATCTTGCGCATCACCGCGTTGCCCAATGCGCTTTGGCTATTGGCGCTGGGTCCGGTGCTGTGGCGGCTTTGCAGCGCAGCGGGGCTTGCTGTGTCGGCGGCGGAAAAGCGCGCGCAAATGGGTTATCTGCTGGCGGTGGCCGGGCTGCTTGTCGGCTGCCATTGGCTGCTGCCCTTTGAAGTGATTGGCGTCATTGCCACCGGCCTGCCCCTGGTTTTCGCGCTCTGGCGGCTTGCTCCGCCGCAGGATGCTGCGGCCTGGCGTCGCGCCTTATCGCGGCTGGCGCCTTATGCCTTGTTGACGGTGGCGCTTTTGCTGGCGCGCGCGGTGCCGAACCCGCCGGCATGGCGGCCTTTTGCGGATTTGCCCGCCTTTCCCGTGACGCATGTCTCCCTTGTTTTGGGGGCGGTAGCGCTACTGTTACTGGCACGCCGCGCAGGGGCGCTTGGCTTGGCGCAAGGGGCGATCAAGCGCGGCATAAGGCCCGCGATTATCATGCTGCTTTACGTGCTGCTGGCGCGTTGGATGGGCGAAAGCGGCGCCACGGCTGCGCTCGCACGGGAAGCGGCGGCGGCGCTTGGTCCTCTGGCGCCTTATGCCGTGCCACCGCTTGGCCTGATGGCAGGGATCGTCACGGGGACCAATGTCGGGTCCAATGCCGCGGTCATGCCCGTACAGTACAAGCTTGGCCTGGCGGCTGGGCTGCCGCCGTCGCTCGCCCCCGGCGTGCATAATTTTGTTGGCGCGGCCGGGGCGGGCATGTCCTTTGCCGTTACCGGCATGATTTGCGGCTTGCTCGCCGATGGCACCAAGCCTGTCCAGCTTTGGCGCCTCCTATGGCTATCGCTCGCGGCGGTGTTGCTGTTGGGCTGGGGGGCGATGGCCTTCTTTTCTTGAGGGCTTGCATCCGCCGCCAAGGCCGCACAGTTTTAAGCCAAGAAATTTCAGGGAGGCCCGCTATGACGCTCTTTACCCGCCGTTCTGCCTTGGCGCTTTCCGCCGGCCTTTTGGCCGCGCCGGCCGTTCATGCCCAAGGCGCCTTTCCGAACAAGCCCTTGCGGATCATCGTGCCTTACCCGCCAGGTGGGGTGACCGACATCATGGGCCGCCTGGCTGCCGAAGCCATGGCGCGGCATTTGGGCCAGACCATTGTGGTGGAAAACCGCGCCGGCGCCGGCGGCAATATCGGCGCCATGGCCGCCGCCCAGGCCGAGCCCGATGGCTATACCCTGTTCCTCGGCACCATGGCCACACAAGGTGTGAACCCGATCCTCTACCCCGATCCGCGCTTTGACCCGCGCAAGGCTTTTGTCGGTGTCGGTATGATGGCGGATATGCCCAATGTCATGTCCTGCCTGCCGCGCCGTTACAACCCGGCCAATGCGCGCGAAGCCATTGCGCGCGCCAAGGCCGAACCGGGCAAGATGACCTTCGGCACGGTCGGCAATGGATCATCGGCGCATCTGTCGCTGGTGATGCTGGAAAAGCTTGCCGGTCTTGACTTCGTTCATGTGCCCTATCGCGGGTCCGCCCCTGCAGTCGCGGCGTTGCTGGCCGGCGACCTTGATTTGCTGTTCGATGCTTCGGCCACTTCCGCCCCGCATATCCTGCAGGGCTCCATGAAGGGGCTTGCCGTTACCATGGATCGGCGGATCGGCAGCCTGCCCAATACGCCCACACTTCAGGAAGAAGGCGTCGCCGGCTATCATTTGAGCGTCTGGAATGGCGTCTTTACCCAAACCCGCGTGCCCGCCCCGATCCTGGCGCGCCTGCAGGACGCCTTCAACAAGGCGATGGATGAGGCAATGCTGAACCGCCTGCGCGGGCATCATACCGAACCCCTGCTGATCCCAACCGCCGAGCTGCAACCCTGGCTGGATCGCGATGCGGAGCGTTGGGGCCAAGTTGCCCGTGACAGCGGCATCAAGATTGACTAACCGGGGCCTTGGCTTCACGCATTGCCCCGTCCAATAACCAACCAAAAGACAAGGAGAAATCATGTCCATTTTCCGCCGCATGACGCTGGCCGCCGGGCTGGCCGCGCCGCTTTTTGCTCTGCCCGCCCTGGCGCAGCCGCAAATCACCATCCAGCACGGGCTGCCGCCCAATAGCCATACCGGGCTTGGCGCCACCACCTTCAAGGAAAATTTCGAGCGTTTGACAAATGGCCGCTATCGGGTCGTTACACAGCGCAACGATAATGAACGCGAAATGATTGAAAGCGTGCAGATCGGCACGCTGGATTGCACCTTCACCTCTACCGGGCCTGTCGGCAATTTCGTGCCGGAAGTGCGCGTTTTTGATGTGCCCTTCCTGTTCCGCGATGCCGCCCATGCGCGCGGCGTGCTGGATAGCGATATCGGTTCCGCCGTACTGGCGCGCTTCCCGGCGCGCGGCTTGGTTGGCGTGATCTGGACCGAAAACGGCTTCCGTCACCTGACCAATTCCCGGCGTGAAGTGAATGCCCCTGCCGATATGCGTGGCCTTAAGGTGCGCACCATGGAAAACCAGGTGCATATGCGCGCGTTTTCAACGCTTGGCGCGCTGCCCACGCCGATGGCCTTCAGCGAACTGATCCCGGCCCTGCAACAGGGGACGGTGGATGGTCAGGAAAACCCGATCTCGGTGATTGTGGCGAACAACATCAACCAGGTTCAGAAGTTCATGACGCTGACGAACCATGTCTATTCGCCATCGGTCATGATCTGCAATCCGGGCATGATTAACCGTCTTTCGGCCGCTGATCGCGCCCTGTTCCAGGAAGCCGCGCGCGCCGCGCAAAAGGCCAATCGGGACCGCGTGACGGCCGATGACGCGAGTGGCGTTGAAGAACTCCGCCGCCGTGGCATGACGGTGGTGACGCAGGTGGAT
This sequence comes from Roseomonas sp., assembly GCA_020249505.1. Taxonomy (GTDB): domain Bacteria; phylum Pseudomonadota; class Alphaproteobacteria; order Acetobacterales; family Acetobacteraceae; genus Neoroseomonas. The sequence continues at coordinate 21,447 of JADCFN010000009.1, forward strand.
ACTGCTGCCTTCCAGACCGCGCTGGCGCCCGCCTTCGCCGAATGGGAACGCACCCTGGATGCGGCCACGCTGCGGCGCATTCGTGAATGGAAGCCGAACTGATTGGTGCGTGTATCGGCGCCTGTTGGGTTAACCCCATCAGGCGCCGAAATTGAGGCAGGGATCACCCTCAGTTTTATTGGGATGGCGCGATGAATGCGATGAATACCCTGCCATTGCAGGTGACCGCAGCCGCGACGCTGCTGGCGCTGGTATTTGCCTTTTGGCTGAAATCCGGCGACGGGCTGCGCGCGCAGCTTCGCGCCGGTGTGCTGACTGCCGATAGAATTGGTACCACCATCGCCGCCATCATCGCCTGCCTTGCGCTTGCAGTCGCCGTTTTCGCGGGGCTTTGGCAGGTTGTGGCGCGTTTCGCCACCGAAACACCCTCTGTCTGGTCTGAAGCGCTGGTGCGCACTGCGCTGATCTGGATGGCCTTTATCGGGCTGGCGGTGGCAATCCGCGCCGGTGCGCTGGTTTCGATTGACATTGCCCATCGCCTATCGCGCGGCGTGCTGCGCAGCGTGCTGGAAGGGATTTCGCTGGCGAGCATTCTTCTTATGCTCGGCGTCATGTTCTGGTTCGGCTGGACCATGGCAGAGCGTGTGAAATTCCAGGAAATGGCCGGCATGGAGGTTTCCATGGCCTGGGGCTATGCCGCCATCCCGATCGGCGCGGTTTTTGCCATGTTGGGGTCGATTGCCCATTTCCTCGATAGACGCTCTGAAGAATTGGAGTCCGCAGTATGAGCGGCACCATGCTCACCGTCATGCTGGTGCTTTTTGCCGCCAGCATTCCGGTTGCCGTCGCTATCGGCCTCGCCGCCATTATCGGCATTCATGGCTTTACGAATTTCCCGCTGGTGGTGGTGGCGCAGCAGCTGTTCGTCTCGCTTGATCGCTTTCCGCTGGCCGCCATTCCCTTTTTCATCCTGGCGGGGAATCTCATGGAAGTGGGTGGCATTTCACGCCGGCTGGTGGAATTTGCACGCTCCATCGTGGGCGGCATTCAAGGCGGGCTGCCTGCGACTTGCGTCATCACCTGCATGATCTTTGCCGCCATCAGCGGCAGCAGTGTGGCCACCACCTTTGCCATTGGCGCCATCATGATCCCGGCCTTGGTGCGTGCTGGTTATCCGGTGCCCTTCGCCGCGGCGCTGCAAGCAACGGCGGCCGAGCTTGGCGTGATCATCCCGCCATCCATTCCGATGATCCTTTACGGTGTTACCACGCAAACCTCGATCCCGGAGCTCTTCATTGCGGGATTCGGGCCGGGCATTCTTATTGGCGGTTCCTTGATCGCAACCGTGTTGATCTGGTGCCGTGTGAAGGGCTGGGGCAAGGAAGATGGCGTTGGCCGCCTGTCCTTCCCCGTCGCGACACGGCAGGCGGGCTTTGCGCTGCTCATGCCCTTTGTTGTGCTGGGCGGCATTTATGGCGGCGTCACCACACCAACCGAGGCTTCGGTCATTGCCGTCGTTTATGCGCTGCTGATCGGGCTTTTCGTGCATAAGGAAATCGCCTGGCGCGACCTTTTCCCGATCTTCAAGAAATCCGTGATCTCCAGCGCCGTCATCATGTTCATCATCGCCTGCGCGGCGGTGTTTTCCTGGCTGCTGAACCGCCAGGGCGTGCCCGATTTGGCGGCGGAATGGATCGCGACCAGCTTTGATAGCTCCAGCCTTTATCTGTTGGTGGTCAATCTGTTTCTGTTCGTGGTTGGCATGTTTGTGGAAACCTCGGCTTCCATCATCGTGCTGGCGCCAATCCTGGCGGAAGCGGCGGAAAAGCTCGGCATTGACCAGGTGCATTTCGGCACCATCATGGTGGTCAATCTGGCGCTTGGCATGATCACGCCGCCCTTTGGCGTCAATCTATTCGCTGCCGCGCAAGTCGCACGCTGCGGCGTTGACCAGATGATGCGCTATTTGTGGGTCTTCATCGCCGTGGTCTTTGGTGCGCTCATGGTGATCACTTACGTGCCTTGGATTACGCTCACCTTGCCGAAGCTTGTCTTCCGATGAGCCTCGGCACGCCGGAGGCCTTGCGTCACCTCCGGCGTGATGCCGCCCTCAAGCGCGTCATCCGCCAGGTGGGGCCCTTCACGCTCAAGCCCGCGCGGCGCCAACCCTATGAGGCTTTGGTGCGCGCCATTGCCCACCAACAGGTGCATGGTCGCGCGGCGGAGGCGATTCTTGGCCGCTTCATCGCGCTTTGCCCTGAGGCTGACTTTCCCACGCCAGATGCCGTGCTGGCCTTAACACCTGAGGCGATGCGCGGCGCGGGGCTTTCGGCGAATAAGGTGCTCGCCATTCGCGACATTGCTGAAAAGGCCGCGCTTGGTGTCATCCCCAATCGCGCCACTGCCCGCCGGCTTTCGGATGAGGTCTTGATCGAAAGGCTGGTCGCACTGCGCGGTGTCGGGCGATGGACGGTGGAGATGCTGCTGATCTTCACCCTGGGGCGCGCCGATATCCTGCCCGTGGATGATTTCGGCGTGCGCGAAGGCTACCGCGTTGCGGCGGGCCTGCCCGAACAGCCAAAGCCGAAAGCGCTGGCGGAAATAGGCGAAGCCTGGGCGCCCTATCGCACCACCGCGGCCTGGTATTTGTGGCGCGCGGCGGATTTGGCGAAGGAAGGCGGCTTCAAGGCACCCGCAGCCATCTGAGAAAAAGGCCGGAGGGCTCTGCCCTCCGGACCACCCGCCAAAGGCCGAAAGGCCTTTGGAAACCATCACTTGGGGCGGCCCGAAACGCGCCTATCCGATCAATTCAGCGCATAGACGCGGAATGTGCTGGCCGAGAGGAAAGAAACCGCGCCCGGCAAGGGGCCAGCAGGCCGCATCCCAAGGGCGACGCAAGGGCAAAACCGGATAGGGACGCAAGGCATCCGCAAGCCAACCAACCGGGGCTTCCGGCATCACCACAACATCGCGCGCCAGCAGATCAGGCAAATCAGCAAGCGCCACACACTCACCCGGCACGCCAAAATACTGCGCGGCGCGGGCCAGCCCATCTCCCAAAGCACCATCAACAAAGCGCTGCACCGGTGGCGCAGCACCCAAGGGAGAACGCGCCTCAGGACAGCAAATACCGATCACGCGGCTCACCTCATGCCCCGCCAGCGGCAGGCTTTCAGGATGCAGATCATCTTCATGCAACAATAAAACTACAGGGCCGCGCGGCGGTGCTGGCAAATTTCGGATGGGGCGCTGTGCTGGCGGATCAGCTTCCTGCAAGGGCGCTGGCGCTTCATTTAAGGCACCATGCGGCGCAAAGCGCCCGCCCGTGTAGCGCGCAATATTCTCGGCCCGCGCCACATAATGCTTGCCCTTGGTATGTAGCCCGGCCACCCAACGCCAGGACAGCGTATTGGACGCCGCATCCCCATCCAGCAAATGCCGCAAAAAGAAATCTGCCCCTAATTCCCAAGGCAGCCGCAGCGTGAAAATCCAAATGCTCGCAAACCACATGCGCGCGTGGTTATGCACATAGCCGGTCTCGATCAGCTCCTGCACCCAAGCATCGAAACAGGTAATGCCGCTACGCGCCGCGATGGCCGCTTCATAGCCTTCAGGCGGCGCGCCCAGGCCAGCCGCGACGCGCGCACCATACGCATCCCAAACCGCCGGGCGCTGCGCCAGCCAGCCCTTCCAGTAGCTCCGCCAGAAAACCTCCTGAATGAATTTTTCGGCGACCTCCGCGCCATGCGCGGCAATGGCGGTGGCGACCACCTCCTGCTCGGTGATCAGGCGGTGGCGAATATAGGGCGATAGCGCTGAAACATTGCGGGGCTTGCCGGGGCCGGAATCATGATTGCGCCCTTCGGCATAGGCACGGCCCATCAGCGGCGTGAATGCGGCAAGCCGCGCAAGGCCAGCGGCGCGGGTCGGCTGCATCAACTCAGCTCACCAAAATGCCGCGCCGGCAGCATCGCCTATTTCCGCGGCTTGCGCGGCGATTTCGCCTGCCACTTGCCGGGTGCCTTCTTATCGCGCGGGGGTATTCTGCTTTCTGCCTTGCGGGGCGCAGCCTTGCCTTCGGCTACGCTGCGCCTTGGCGATTTGTCGCTGGGCGGCCCCGGTTTCTTAAACCAGGGCGCCTTGGCAGGGGCCGCGTTTTCCACGGCACGCGGCGCTGACACGGCCGGTGCCGGCTTCGCGTGACGCGTCGGCGCATGACCTGGCTTGAGCGGTTGCATCGGGCGAATGGTTATTTCGGCATTCTCGCCAGTTGCCTGGCGGGCCGCGGCCGCAAAACGCTCGGCGGCATAGGATGCAACTTCGAACTGCGTTTCCTGACCCAGGATGCGAATGCGCCCAATCTCCTGGCGCGTCACATGGCCGCGCCGGCACAAAAACGGCAGCAGCCAACGCGGATCGGCATTGCCATCACGCCCGACATCCATGCTGAACCAAATGCCAGAGGCACCGCGCGGCGCTTCCGCAGCCCCTTCCCGCCGCGCTTCGCGCCTTTCGGGCTTTTGTTCGGCGATTTCTTCGGGTGCCGGCAAGGGCGCGCGTAGCATTTTGACCAACGCCGCGGCCAGGGTTTCGCTGGTGATTTCGCTACCGGCCAGCAGGCGCTGGGCGAGGGCCAGATCATCTTCCGAAGCTTCTTCCGCCAAAACGCTGCGCGCCTGTTCGGCCAAGCGTTCGGCATCGCGCGCACGCACCGCGTCGGCCGATGGCGCCGGCCCCCAGGTTGCGGCAACCTTGGCGGCACCGATCAACCGTTCTGCCATGCGACGGCGTGGATGCGGCACCAGCAAAACACTGGTTCCTTTTCGCCCGGCGCGCCCGGTGCGGCCGCTGCGATGCAGCAGGGTTTCCGAATCCCGCGGCAATTCAGCGTGAATCACCAAATCCAATTCCGGCAAATCAATGCCGCGCGCCGCGACATCGGTCGCGACACAAACGCGGGAACGACCATCGCGGAGCGCCTGCAAAGCCCGCAGCCGCTCCGCCTGCGTCAGCTCGCCGGAAAGCGCCACGGCGGGAAAGCCGCGTTCCGCGAGATTGCCATGCAGCCGCGCCACCGCCGCGCGTGTCGCGCAAAACACCATGGCTAGCGGCGGGTTTTCCAGGCGCAGTAAATTCACAACCGCGCGTTCAATTTCATGCGGTGCGACCAGCATGGCGCGATAGGTGATATCGCCATGCGCTTCTCCGCCGCCGCCCACTTCAAGGCGCAGCGCATCGCGCTGATAGCTTTTTGCCAGTGCCGCAATCGCGCGCGGAACGGTGGCCGAGAACATCAGCGTCCGACGTTCCGGCGGCAGGCGATCCAGGATCGCTTCCAATTCTTCCCGGAAGCCGAGGTCCAGCATCTCATCGGCTTCGTCCAGCACCACAACGCGCAGCGCATCGGGCTTTAGATTTCCGCGTTCCAGATGATCGCAAAGGCGGCCAGGTGTGCCGACAATGATATGCGCGCCGGCGAGCAATTGGCGCTTTTCCGCAATGGGATCCATGCCACCAACGCCGGATGCAATGCGTCCGCCGGCGGGGGCGTAAAGCCAGGTAAGCTCTGCCTTCACCTGCAAGGCCAATTCGCGTGTGGGCGCGACCACGATGGCCAGTGGTGCGCCGGGTGGCGGCAGGCGGTCAGCGCCGCCCAGCAATTCCGGCGCGATGGATAAGCCGAAAGCAACCGTTTTGCCCGAGCCGGTTTGGGCCGAGACAAGCAAATCCCGCCCGGCAGCATCTTCCGCCAGGACCGCGTTTTGTACGGGGGTGGGGGCGGCATAGCCGCGTGATGTCAGCGCCGATTGCAGCGCCGCAGGGATACCAGAAAAGGACATGAGGAGTTTGGTCTCGGAAAAAGCAAGCCTTTCCTTGCGCCCCGGCGCCGTGCCGCGTCAAGCGTTGCGTGGTTTTGGGCATTGATCCCGGCGCATGGCTGGGTCACGTTGTGGCGTATTGAAAAGGAGGAACACCATGCAAGAAACCATCATATTCCCAGGAAAGGTCGAATGGTCGGGCGAAAATCCGGGCATTTCGCTGAAGGAGGACCCGAACGGCCCCTTCACCACACTCGCCAGTTTTTTCCGCGTAGTGCTCTCCCCCCATGGGGCTGGCCATGCGCTGGTCTTGATGCAATCCCCGCATGAGGCGAACCCGGCTGATGGGGCGGCGAATTGGTGCCTGACGGATAATGAACCGCTCGCGCGCTGGCTGATTGCCGAATACCTCAGCCATTTCGGTGCTTTTCGTGGCATTGCGGGGTTGGCGGGCCTGCGCTTCCGCAAGCTGGATGAGGTGAAAAGCGCGGGCGATCCGCGCAGCCATTACAGCGAAAGCGTGCGCGCGGGCGATATGACGGTTTCCATGGCGTGGCAGGGTCTGGGTGAGCCCTTCTGCTTCGCTTTCGCGCCACCGCAATCCGCAACGGGCAAGCATGTGATGCCAAGCCTGTTCATCGGCTGCGAAAGCGCCGCCGTGACGGTGAATGGCGTCCGTCGCCCCGGTGCGCCCATCCCGCGCGAAGTGGCGGGGCACAAGATCAGCACAGCGATGCTCGCCTTCAGTGAGACCTGGCTGCGAGTTTGACGCAGGCTTGCGGATAAACAGGGCGTGATCCAAACCAAAGGATCATGCCCTGCGCTGGTGATTATGCCCGCGGGAAACGCAGCGCGCTCCCGTCAATATCCCAGGCTGAAATCCACCAAATTGATCAGCGGCCGGCCGGCGCGCATATTGTGGATATTCTCCACCACCTGAGGTGCGACGCTGGATGGGATGGTGATGCTGGCGGCATGCGGCGTCAGGAACACCTTGGGGTGCGACCAGAAGCGGCTTTCAGGTGGGAGGGGTTCGGGTTCGAAAACATCCAGGGCTGCGCCGGCGATATGGTCAGAATCAAGCGCAGCCAGCATGTCTTGCGCCACCATGTGCCCGCCACGCGCGCCGTTGATCACATAAGCGCCGCGCGGCAGCGCGGAAAGCAGCTTGGCATTCAGTACGCCGCGCGTTTCAGGTGTCAGCGGCAGCAGGCAGATCAGAATATCGCTTTGCGCTGCCATCGCCATCAGCCCATCCGCGCCATGGAAGGTTTGCACGCCATGCAGAGCCTTCGCACTGCGCGACCAGCCCATCACCGGAAACCCAAGCGAGGTCAGTACGCGCGCCGAGGCACTGCCCAATTCGCCAATGCCCAGAATGCCGATGCGTCGTTCGGCGGTGCTCGGTGCAAAAAGTTCCAGCCATTCCTTGCGTTGTTGCAGCGCGCGGTATTCCGGATCCTGCCGATGGAAGCGCAGCACATTCAGCAGCACCCATTCCGCCATGGCGCTGGTCAGCAACACGTCCTTCAGCCGCGCCACGGGAATACCTGGCGGCGGGCCGGGCGGGCGCAGCAAATGATCAACGCCAGCACCCATGGAAACAATCAGCTTCAGGTTTGGATAGCGGCGGAGTTCCATCATGTCGTGCGCGGTCCAAACCACCGCGGCTTCAATTTCGGCAGGGTCGCCCGCATCAGGAAACAGCCGAATTTCCAGACTGGGATCAACGGCCAGCAGCGCTGCCTTCCAATCCTGCATGGTATGCGCCTTGGTTGAAAGCAGAATGGCCATTACGTGTTTTCCTTGGAGAGTGCTTCATCCAGCCGGCGCACAAAGGCGCGCCAATCATCCCGCCGCGCCGCCGCCCATTCCGTACCATCGGGCAGCTTGGCGTAAAGGCTCAGGATACTTTTGGACCAGAGGAAATCAAATTGCTGCGGCGATGAAAGCGCCAAGGCGGCGGTGCGTTCAAACACGCCATCCTTGATTTTCGGCATGATCTTCTTGAGCCACCACCAGCAGCCAATGCCCAGCACCAACATGCCGGCCCAGGTGCCGCCCTGCTGTACGCCAAGCGCTTCGAGCGGCGCGCCGCCCCATTTCAGCGCGATGAAGCTTGTGGTCAGGATCGTTGCCGTTGGCCAAACATTTTCCCAGGTACGATAGACCGGGGAGCCTGGCGAATTCATGCGGCGCATGCTGACGCCAAGCTTTACTTGCTCGGCATCCAGCATCTCTTTCAGGCGTTCCAATTCACTCACTGCGGGTTCATTGCCTTTGCATTGCTGGTAAGTTCGAAAGCGGCGGCCATCAATTGCTGCGTATAGGCTTGCTTCGGTGACTGCACCAGCGCCGCGGCCTCACCTTCTTCCACCACAAGCCCATCCTTCAGCACCGCAATGCGATGCGCCATGGCGCGCACTACGCGCAGATCATGCGAAATGAACAGATAGGCAAGGCCATGGCGCGCCTGCAAATCGCGCAGCAAATCCACCACCTGCGCCTGAACGCTGACATCAAGCGCGCTGGTCGGTTCATCCAGCACCACCAAGCTTGGTTTCAACACCATGGCGCGCGCGATAGCGATTCGTTGGCGTTGGCCGCCGGAGAATTCATGCGGGTAGCGCTCCGCCATGCTGGGGTCCAGGCCCACTTCGCGCAAAGCCTCCGCCACACGCGCCAGGCGCTCAGGCCGCGGCAGGCTGGCTTCATGCACTTCCAGCCCCTCACCGATGATCTCCGCGACACTCAGGCGGGGTGAGAGGGCGCCGAAGGGATCTTGGAAGACAATCTGCATGCGCCGCCGCCAAGGCCGCAGCGCGCGGGTAGAAAGCGCCTGGAGATCCTGCCCAGCAAACACAATGCTGCCTTGGCTATCCGCCATGCGCAGAAGTGCCAGGCCAAGCGTTGTCTTGCCGGAGCCACTTTCACCGACAAGGCCAAGCGTTTCACCGGTACGCAGCGACAGGGAAACGCCGTTCACCGCCTTCACTTCGGCGACAACCCGGCGCAAAAGCCCGCGCCTGACCGGGAAATGCACGCGAATGTCGCGCGCTTCCAGTGCGATGGCGGCATCGGTTGGAATTGGCGCCGGCGCGCCGCGTGGTTCGGTCGCCAACAGCATGCGCGTATATTCGTGCTGGGGTGCCGCAAAAACTTCCGCCACCTTGCCCTGTTCCACCGCATGGCCATCCTTCATTACCACCACGCGATCGGCATGGCGGCGCACAATGGAAAGGTCATGCGTAATCAGCAGCATCGCCATGCCAAGCCTTTGCTTGAGCGAGGCGAGCAAATCCAGAATCTGTGCCTGGATGGTCACATCCAGCGCCGTGGTCGGTTCATCGGCAATCAGCAGCTTCGGGTCATTGGCGAGTGCGGCTGCAATCATCACGCGCTGGCGTTGCCCGCCGGAGAGCTGATGCGGATAAGCGCCCAGGCGTTCCTCAGCCTGCGGAAAGCCGGCCAGGCGCAGTAATTCAATCACGCGCGCGCGCAAGGCCTCACCGGCTAAGGGACGATGCAGCGTAATGGCCTCGGCAATCTGGCGCTCAATGCTGTGCAAAGGATTGAGCGAGGTCATGGGTTCCTGAAACACCATGCCGGCAACGCCGCCGCGTAATTCGCGGAGTTGCCTTTCATCCGCATCCAGCACGGAGACGCCATCCAATGTGATGGACCCAGCCGGGTTGCTACCGGCGCTGGAAAGCAAACGCAGACAGGAAAGCGCGGTGACCGATTTGCCGCTACCGCTTTCACCCACCAGTGCCAGTGTTTCACCGGGCTGTACGTCAAAGGAAACGCCGTGCACCACTTCCCGCCCACGGAAAGTGACTGACAAATCGTTCACCGAAAGCAGCGCCATCAGCCCTGTCCTCCGGGGAGTTTGCGCGGATCGAAGGCATCGCGCACCGCTTCGCCGACAAAAATCAGCAGCGTCAGCATGCTGCCCAGCACCAGGAAGCTGGTCAGCGCAAGCCAGGGCGCGTTCAGATTATTCTTGCCCTGATTGACTAATTCGCCGAGCGAAGGTGAACCAGGCGGCAGGCCAAAGCCCAAAAAATCGAGCGAGGCCAGAACAGTGACAGAACCCGACAGGATGAAGGGCAGAAAGGTGAGCGTGGCTACCATGGCATTTGGCAGGATGTGGCGCTGCATGATGCGCACATCACTGACACCCAGCGCCTTGGCGGCGCGCACATAATCGAAATTGCGGCCACGCAGGAATTCCGCGCGCACCACGCTGGTCAGGTTCATCCAGGAAAACAGCAGCAGGAAGATCAGCAGCACCCAGAAGCTGGGTTCGATCACGCTTGCCAAAATGATCAGCAGGAAAAGCTGCGGCATGCCGGACCAGATTTCAATGAAGCGCTGAAACAACAAATCCGTGGTGCCACCATAAAACCCCTGCACTGCGCCCGCCGCGATTCCAATAACAGAGCTGATGATGGTCAAGGTGAAACCAAACAGCACCGAAATGCGAAAGCCATAAATCACCCGCGCCAACACATCCCGCGCCTGATCATCCGTGCCGAGCCAATTCCGCGCCGAAGGAGGTGCCGGCGCTGGCCGTCCCAAATCACGCACGACGGTCCGGTAGGAATAGGGGATCAGCGGCCAGACCAGCGTCGCACCCTTCGCCTCAATTTCTTCGCGAAAGCCACGGTCGTGCCAATCGGCGAGCGTTGGCAGCCCATCTTCAAGAATGTCGCTTTCGGCGTAATCGGCCAGCACCGGCACATACCAGCGCCCATCAATGCGCGCGACCAGCGGCCTGTCATTGGCCAGGAATTCCGCAAAAAGCGTGATGAAGAACAGCGTGCCGAAAATGATCAGCGACCAATAGCCGCGCTTATTGGCGCGGAAATTCGCAAGCCGCCGCTGCGTCAGTGGGGAAAGCGTCATCGCCGCGCCTCAAAATCAATGCGCGGGTCCACCAAAGTATAGGTGAAATCACCGATGATCTGCATCACGAGGCCCATCAGGGTGAAGATGTAAAGTGTGGCGAACATAACCGGATAGTCGCGGCGTATGGCGCTTTCAAAACCGAGTAGGCCAAGTCCATCAAGCGAAAACACAATCTCCACCAGCAGCGCGCCGGTGAATAATATGCCGATAAAGGCCGCAGGGAAGCCCGCGATGATCAGCATCATGGCATTGCGGAAGATATGGCCATAAAGCACGCGGCTTTCGGAACCGCCCTTGGCGCGGGCCGTCAGCACATATTGCTTGCCGATCTCATCCAGAAAGGCGTTCTTGGTAAGCATCGTCAGCGTGGCGAAGCCGCCAATCACCAGCGCGATGGTGGGCAGCACCATATGCCAAGCGTAATCCATGATACGCGCGCCAAGCGACCAGGTCTCCGACCCTGGACTGTTCAGCCCGCGCAGCGGGAACCATTGAAAGAAGGAACCGCCGGCGAAGAACACCACCAGGACAATCGCAAACAAAAAGCCCGGTATGGCATAGCCAATCAGCACCACCGCCGATGTTGCGACATCAAAGCGCGAGCCATCACGCACGGCCTTGCGGATGCCAAGCGGGATGGAGATCAGATAAATCAGCAGCGTGGACCAAAGGCCAAGTGAAATGGACACCGGCATTTTTTCGATGATCAGGTCAACCACGGGTCTATCCCGAAACAGCGATCGTCCGAAATCGAACGTCAGATAACCCAGGATCATTTCCTTGAAGCGCGTAGTCGCGGGCTTGTCGAAGCCGAAGGCGCGTTCGATTTCGGCGACAATGGCAGGATCAAGCCCGCGCGCCCCACGATAAGTGCCAACCGGGCCTTCGCCGCCACCACCGCCCATGCTGCGCTGTTCCAAGGCATTTGGCGTGCGGATTTCGCCACCGCCTTCGCCGGTGATGCGCCCCATGGTCTGGCCTTCGCCGCGCAACTCCGCGAGCATTTGTTCAACCGGCCCGCCGGGGGCGAATTGCACCACGGCGAAATTGATCAGGATGATCCCGAACAGGGTCGGAATCACCAGCAACAAGCGGCGAAGAAGGTAGGCTGCCATCGCTACAGGTTGCGCCGGGCTTCCGCCAGCGCAGCGTCGCGCGCCGGGTCTATCCACCAGCCGCCGGGAAATCCGAGACCAAAGCGCGGCATGCTCGGCGGCAGGCCGAAGCGTTCCCAGAAGGCGATGCGGAAGCTGCGGCTATGCCAATGCGGGATCATGTAATTATGGTGCAGCAACACGCGATCCAAGGCGCGGGTGCGCGCAATAAGCTCCGCCTGATTAGGTGCGGCGATCACCATTTCCACCAGCTCATCAATCACCGGGTCGCAAATGCCGGCGACGTTTTGGCTGCCATTTTCGCGCGCCTTGGCGCAGGTCCAGTAATCGCGCTGTTCATTGCCGGGGTGAAAACCCTGGCCGATGCTGTCAATTGTCATGTCATAATCAAAGGCATCCACGCGCACCTGATATTGCGCAGGGTCCACGGTGCGCACGCGTGCCGATATGCCAAGCCGTTCCAGCCATTGCACATAGGGCAGGGCCACGCGTTCAAATGTCGCCCCTTGCAGCAGGATTTCGAATTCAAAGCGCCGGCCTTCGGCATTCACCAGGCGACGGTCGCGCACAATCCAGCCCGCTTCACGCAACAGTGCCAGCGCCCGGCGCAGCCCCTCACGGTTATTGCCGGAACCATCGGTTTTCGGCAGGCGATATTCCTCAGTGAAAACGGGTTCCGGCACGCGGCCGCGATACTGGTTCAGGATTTCCAATTCGCGCCCTTCCGGCAGCCCGCGTGAGGCGAAATCGGAATTGGAGAAATAACTCTCGGTCCGCGTATAGGCGCCGTAGAACAGGTTGATGTTCATCCATTCATAGTCGAACACTTCAATCAGCGCGCGGCGTACCCGCGCATCCTGAAACAGGGGCCGGCGCAGATTGACGGCGAAGGCCTGCATGCCGGTTGGGATTTCGTGGCGAATCTCGCGCTTGGTTGCAAGACCGCGGCGCGCGGCAGGAAAATCGTAACCTGTCGCCCAATCGCGCGCGACATTTTCCGTGCGGAAATCGATCTGCCCGGCCTTGAAGGCTTCAAAGGCGACCGTGGTGTCGCGGAAATATTCGTAGCGGATGGCATCGAAATTCGACATGCCGCGCGTGGTCGGCAGATCGCGCCCCCAGTAATCGGCGACGCGGCGCAGCACCACAGTGCGATTTGGCTCAAAACGGTCGATGCGATAGGCGCCAGACCCCAGCGGCAGATCAAGGCTTGGGCGGGTGAAGTCGCGCCCTTCCCAGAAATGGCGCGGCAGGATGGACATCTCACCCAGAATCAGCGGCAATTCGCGGTTTTCATCAGTGCGGAAACGATAGGTCACGCGCCGCGCATCTTCTGCCACCGCTTCCGTCACATCCGCCCAATAGGATCGGAAGAAGGGGCGGCCATTGGCGCGGAGTGTATTGAAGCTGAAGACCACATCTTCGGCGGTGATCGGGCGCCCATCATGCCAGCGGGCACCTTCGCGCAATTCGAAGGTGACGCCCTTACGGTCCGCCGGCAATTCGATGATGCGCGCCAGATGGCCATATTGCGACAAGGGCTCATCCAGATTGCGCGACAGCAACGTGTCATAAATCAGGTTGCTGCCAACGGCCGGCGTGCCGCGCAGGATGAAGGGGTTGAAACTGTCAAAGGACCCGATGGCGGTCAGCGTGACCTCTCCGCCCTTGGGGGCATTCGGGTTCACCCAGGGCCAATGGGTGAAATCCGCGGGCAAAGCGGGCTCCCCCAGCAGGGCCATGGCATGTGTGCGCACTACCTCACCGGGCCTATCGCCCCCGGCAGGCATGGCGGCGCGGGCCGCTTGGGGCAGGCTGGCAAGGGCGGCGCCGAGCGCCAAAAGGTCACGTCGTTGCATAGGCTTCAGGATGGGGGTTCAGGGCGCCCGGGGCAATGGCGCTGTGTTTCAGCTTTGTAAAAGATGAACCGCTTCCGCCAGCAGCCTGGGGTCACCCAGCGCGATCACGCGCCCATCGCTGCCCGGATGCAGCGCCTGGCCGGCCCAATCAGTCACGCGCCCGCCCGCCCCTTCAATCACCGGCACCAGGGCGGCCCAATCCCAGACCTTCAGATCGCTTTCCGCCACCACATCAATCAGGCCAAGCGCCACCAGCCCATAGGCGTAGCAATCGCCGCCCCAGGTGACGCGCCGCGCGCCCCGGCGCAGCCGGTCAAAGCCTGGGCGATTGGTGGCGGAGAACATATCGGGGCTGGTGCAGGAAAGCTCGGCCTCGGCCAGGGTGGGGCAGGGGCGGCAGCAGGCCGTCCCGGCAAAGGGGCCGGAAAACCGCGTGGGCTGGCCCGCCACACCCAGCCAGCGTTCGCCGGTGATGGGCTGGTCAATCAGGCCAAGCACAGGCTTGCCACGATGGAGCAGCCCAAGCAGGCTGCCAAAAATTGGCCGGCCGGTGACAAAGGCGCGGGTGCCATCAATCGGGTCCAGCACCCAAACCCATTCGGCATCCGGGCGTTCTTCGCCATGTTCTTCGCCGATCACGCCATGATCCGGCAGGGTTTCGGCCAGAAGGGCGCGAATCGCTTCCTCGGCCTCACGATCTGCGCGCGTCACGGGGCTGGCATCGCCTTTCGCTTCCACCAGCAGGGCGGAACGAAACAGCGGCCGGATCACGGTCGCTGCCCGATCAGCGGCGGCTTCCGCCACCGCGATGAAGTCTTGCGGGATCAGGGCGCAGGCGCGTTCGGCGAAATCGAACGCAGATAGGCGATCAAATCCGCGCGGTTCTGCACGCTGGCAAGCCCGGCATAGGACATGCGATTGCCCGGCGCATAGGCGCGCGGATTGGCGAGCCAGGCATTCATATCCTCATAGTTCCAGACCTTATTGGCCATGGCACGAATGGCGGCGGAGTAGTTGAAGCCATCAATATGCGCGTGCTTGGCGCCAATAATGCCATAGAGGTTCGGGCCAACGCCGGAACGCCCGCCTTCATTGAAGCTGTGGCAGGAAGCGCATTGGCGCTGCGCGATTTGCTGTCCGGATTGCACATTGGCGGCCGCAAGCAGCGGTGAGATGGGATCAAGCGCCGGGGCGGCCGGGGCCGCGGCCACCGGGGCGGCCGCAGGCTCACCGATTTGAATGGCGGCTTGCTTCGGCGTTGTCGGGTGCACGACCAGGCGGCCAACAAGGCCCGCCATGCCGAAGGTCACACCTGCCGTCAGAATGGCAGCGAAAATCTTGTTCAGTTCAAGACTGTTACTCATGGCCAAGCTCTTCCTCACACCGGGCGCTGCCAGCCGGTTTGCACCCGGGGACACGCTTCTTTAGAACGCCGGGAACATATAGATCACCCACCCCGCCGACAAGGCGGCCGGAGCCCTTTTCCTTGCGCCCCATCCTCGTCATCCCCGCCCGCATGGCCGCGACCCGCCTGCCCGGCAAGCCGCTGGCCGATATTCATGGCCGCCCCATGATCGCCCATGTGCTGGACCGCGCCCGGGAAGCCGGGATCGGCCCCCTGGCCGTTGCCTGCGCCGAGGAGGAAATCGCCGAAGCCGCCCGTGCCGCCGGGGCGCAGGCTGTATTGGTGGCCGATGATGTGCCCTCAGGCACAGACCGTGTGCAGCGCGCCATGAAGGCTTTGGACCCCGCGGGCGAGTTTGACGTGGTGGTCAATCTGCAAGGCGATTTCCCGACCATCCGGCCGGAGACACTGCGCGCCGTACTGGCCCCGCTGGAAGACCCCAGCGTGGATATCGGCACGCTGGTTTGCCCCATCGCGGATGAGGTTGAAGCACGCACCGATTCCTTCGTGAAATGTGCCTGCGCCTTCACCGGCGATGCCATGGTGGCGCCGGCATTGTATTTTTCGCGCCTGCCGATCCCCTGGGGGGATGGGCCGCGCTGGCATCATATTGGTGTCTATGCCTATCGGCGCGCTGCGCTTGACCGTTTCGTGACGCTGCCGGCGAGCCCGCTAGAGCTGCGCGAAAAGCTGGAACAGCTCCGCGCCCTGGAAGCCGGCATGAAAATCAGCGCGGCGCGGGTGGAACACGGCCCCTTCGGCGTGGATACGCCCGAAGATCTTGAGCGCGCCCGCGCCCTTTTGGCCCCTTGAAGGATTGAACCATGTCTGCCCATCGCATTGCCTTCCAGGGCGTACTCGGCGCCTATTCTGATCTTGCCTGCCGCGCTGCCTATCCGGGATCAGAGACCCTGCCCTGCCCTTCCTTTGAAGCGGCCATGGCGGCGCTGCGCGATGGGCAATGCGATCTGGCCATGCTGCCGTGCGAAAACTCCCTGGCAGGCCGCGTGCCCGATATTCACCGCATGCTGCCCGATTCCGGGCTTTTTGTGGTGGGCGAGCATTTCCAGCGCGTGGAACATTGCCTACTGGCGCCCAAGGGCGCGAGCCTTGCCACGCTGAAGCGCGCCCATAGCCATCCGGTCGCCTTGGGCCAGGTGCTGCGCCTGCTGAGGGACATGAACCTGACCCCGGTGATTGAAGCCGATACGGCGGGTGCGGCGGCGCTGATCGCCGAACGCGGCGGCGTGGAAGATGCCGCCATTGCCAGCGAATTGGCCGCCGAAATCTACGGCTTGGAAGTGCTGAAGCGGAACGTTGAGGACGAAGCACACAACACCACGCGCTTTTATGTGATGTCCCGCGACCGGTCCGACCCGCCCGCAGATGCGCCCAATGTGGTGACCACCTTTGTGTTTCAGGTGCGGTCCATCCCGGCGGCGCTTTATAAGGCGCTGGGCGGCTTTGCCACCAATGGGATCAATATGACCAAGCTGGAAAGCTATATGGTCGGCGGGCGCTTCGCCGCGACGCAATTCCTCTGCGATGTCGATGGGCATCCTGATCAGCCGGCGCTCCGCCGTGCTTTTGAGGAGCTGGCCTTTTTCTCCTCCTCCATGAAGATTCTGGGGGCTTATCGCGCGCATCCCTATAGGCTGGAGCAATCCACCCCGGCGGAATAAGAGGTTGGCCAGAGAGCCCTTCCCTTCAGGGCGCTGGTCAGGCTAGAAGTCTTTGAGTGGACCCGTAGCTCAGCTGGATAGAGCGTTGCCCTCCGAAGGCAAAGGTCGTACGTTCGAATCGTATCGGGTCCGCCAGTTTTTCAATGGGTAGGCGGTGCCGCACACCGCCCCTTCCCCACCCTCAACAACACCCAAGCCGGTTGAGGTAATGCGCGCAAATAGCCTTTTCAAAGCCTGACCAGGCCTGCGCAAAGCCAGCGCGGGATGGCATAGCGGCGCGATAGGCCGCGCGCAATTCGCGCTGCGCCGCATCCAAATCAACACCCATCAGGCGGCCATTTTGCACCACACTGCGGCCCGCCACCATCAACTCCCGCACATGGGAACGATTGCCGCGCGCGAATAGCAATTCAATCGGATCAACCGGCATCAGCGCATCTTCATCCAGCGCGGCACGGTCAATGATCAGCAGGTCCGCCGGATTGCCTTCTGCCAAACGTCCACCTTCGCCGGCGCCAACTGCCTCACGCCCTGCTTCAAGCGCCATGCGCAAAATCGTGGAAGGTTCAAAGGCACGATCAAACCCCCAGCCCGCATGCAAGGACCAAAGCAGCCTAATTTCGCGAAGCGCGTCATCATCCTCATCAAAGGCCTGGCCATCAATGCCCATCGCCACTTTGCAACCGCGCCTCAACATCTCGGCCACCGGCGCAATACCGGAACGGAGCGCGAGGTTGGAAGATGCATTGGTGACGATGGTGCAGCCGGCCTCAGCAATCATCTCCAACTCATCAGGTTCGGCGTAGACGCAATGCGCCAGCGTCAAGCGGGGTGACAGCAGGCCAATTTCCTTCCAGCGCTTCAGCATACCCTGGGGATAGGTGCGATCCGCCCAGGCGCGCTGGTACTGTGTTTCATAAAGATGTGTGGTGATGCGCCGGCCCGTGCGGGCGGAAGCTTCGGCAATCGCTTCCCATAGCGGTTCGCTGCACCATTGCGGGCCATTCGGCGCATATTGCACATCAAACATCGGGCTGCCGAGCGCGGCCGCCACGGCATCCACCCGCGCCAATTGATCCTTGATTGGCATCATGGGCTGGGAGAGGAAGCGCGCTTCAATCTCTGCCCGCGCTGGCGCTTCAAGGCTGGCGAGTAAATCATCATGCGCGCCATAAACCAGCGGGTTGCAATCACGCATCCCAATGCCGAAGGCGACACGCACGCCAACATCACGCGCGGCGCGCGCCATTGCCTCGGCTTCGGTCATATAATCCGTAAGGCCCATGGGGCGCACATGATGGATCATCACAGCGCCTTGGCCACCAAGCGCGGCGCGCGCCAGCGGTGCAAGGGTTGCCAAATAAGGATCAACCGGCGCCATCATCGCCAAGCGATGCAGCCAGGTTTCCAACGGCTTGCCGAAGCCACCCACTGAACTGGACCGCAAGGGCCGTGCGTGATCATGCGCATTCACCAAGGCGGGCATGATGATCACATCCTCAGGCGTATCCCCGGCAGCAGCAATGCGCGCGATGCGACCATCTTCGATGGTAAGGCTGAATTGTGTCTTCCGCCCTGTGGTATCCAAGCCTTCGGTCGCATTGATCACGCGCATCTTCTACCCCTCTAAGTGCGAAACTGGTGCGTTACGCAGCCGGGCGCGGCAAGGCGCGGTCGGTGCGTGGCGGCAGGAAGGAACGGTTGAACACTTCCGAGACCTGCGGCGCGCGCGGCAGTTGGAAGGCTTCCTGGATTTGCTCGATTCCCTTTTGCATCCGCGCATCGGAAACATCGCCGGCACCAAGGCTTTCAGTTTCCGGCGTGAAGATATGGTTTTTATAGGTAAAGATGACGCGGCGTGCCTCGATCTCAGGATTGATGGTGGGTTCCACTCGCGCCATCACACGCCCGGCCTCGGCCGGGTTTGCATTCATTTCAAGCATCGCGCGATTGATGGCGCGCACCAAGCCCGCCACCGCGCGCGGATTTTCACGGATAAGGCGTTGGGAGACCATGACGCCATTGGAATAGGCGGCAATGCCGTGATCCGCATACATGATAAAGCGATAATCCTTGTCAGGATCCTGGCGCATGCCAAACAGATTCATGTAGGATGTGACGGTAAAAACAAAGCCGCCCTGCACCTGGTCCTGCACCAACATCATTTCCTGCACATTGGGGGCGATATTCACCACCTCCACCTTGCTTGCATCAATGCCGTTCAGGCGGGCGAAAAGCGGAAAAAGACGATGAGTCGCCGCACCGGCGGGGGAGGTGAAGCGCTTGCCTTCCAAATCCTTTAATGCGCGAATGGGCGCACTCGCCTTATGCACAATGGCAAGCGGCGATTTATTGTAGATCATATAAACCATCACCGGCGCCTCATTCGGGCGTGCCGCGGCTTGCTGGATAATGGCACCCATATCGCCAAAGCCGGCATCATAAGCGCCGCCCATGATGCGCGTGACAGTGGCGGCGGAACCTTCGCCCTGATCAATCGTCACATCCAGGCCTTCGGCGGCGAAATAACCGCGATCCCGCGCATGGAAATACCAGGCATGAATACCCTGATAGCGCCAATCCAAGGTGAAGCGGAGCCGCGTGGGTGCCCCTTGCGCAACCGCAGCCTGGAAGCGCGCAGCAGCACCAAGCGCACCGGCGGCCAGAACGGATTTCAGGAAATTACGGCGCATATTGCAAATCTCCAGGAAGGGGGTTGAACCAGAGGGATTTCAGCTTGCCGCCAGATCGGTCTTGCGATGCGCCCAGCCGGTGACGCGGTGTTCGATCAGCGAGAAAATCGCGTAGAGCGAGACGCCAAGACCAGCGAGCACAAAAAGCCCCGCAAAAACCAAGGGCACATTGAAGGAGGAGGAGGCGATCATCATCATATTGCCGATGCCGCGATTGGACGCGACGGTTTCCGCGACAACCGAACCAACAAAGGCCAAAGCAATCGCCACCTTCAGGGAGGCGAAGAAATAAGGCATGGCCCGCGGCAGGGACACATTCCAAAGAATATCGAGCTTTGATGCCTTGAGGGTTTTCATGACATCCTCAAGCTCTGGCTCCACGGTTGCGATGCCGGTCGCGACATTCACCACAATCGGGAAAATGCAAATGATCATGGCGGTCAGGATCGCAGGCACCGTACCTGCGCCATACCAAAGCACAAAAATCGGCACCACCGCGACCTTGGGGATGGAGGAAAATCCAACGAGCAGCGGATAGGCGGTATCATAGGCCAGGCGCGATGAACCAATCAGCACACCAATCGCGACGCCAATCGCAACGCCAAAGCCAAAGCCGACCAAGGTTGTATAGAGCGTCTGATAGGTATGTGGCCAAATCGCCGGCCAGAATTTGATCAGCGCGGCGATGATCTGTGTTGGGCGCGGCAGCAGAATATCGGAGATATTTGCAGCTAGGCAAAATACTTCCCAAAACGTAAAGACGCCGATGATGAGCGCGGTGGAAGCGGCCTTGTCACGAGCAAGATCAAGAATGCGCTGCATGGCTTCAGCCCTGCCCTGGCGGGTGGTTGACAATGCCGGTGCCGCCGCGTGCACCAACAATCATGGCGCGCAGGCGCTGATTGAGCGCGACAAAATCCGGCTGAAAGGTCATTTCAATGGTGCGCGGGCGCGGCATCTCCACTGGCGAGTCATCCAAAATACGCCCAGGCCGCGCGCTCATCACACAAATGCGATTGGCGAGGTAAGCGGCTTCCCGCAAATCATGCGTCACCAGCAGCACCGTCAGCTTCTTGGAAAGCCACAGATCCTGCATGATGGCCCAGAGCTCTTCGCGCGTGAATTGATCCAGCGCGCCGAAGGGTTCATCGAGCAGCAGTAATTCCGGTTCATGGATCAGCGCGCGGCAGAGATTGGCGCGCTGCATCATCCCGCCCGAAAGCTGCCAGGGATATTTGTCGCCAAAGCCGGCAAGCCCAACCTGTGCCAACAACGCTTCAACGCGGTCGCGAAATTCGCCCTTGCGCTTGGCGGAAAATTCACCACGAAAGGGCGGCACAATCTTAAGCGGCAACATCACATTGTCGCGGATATTGAGCCAAGGCAGCAGTGTTGGATTCTGATAGGCCATGCCGATCCGGATCGGGTTGGCGCCAATCTCTCGCCCGCCGATAAAGACGTAACCGGAAGACGGTTTCAGCAATTCGCTGACCATTTTCAAGATGGTGGATTTGCCGCAGCCGGAAGGCCCGACCAACGCCACGAAATCCCCCTCGGCGATCGTCAAATCTGTGGGTTGCAGCGCCTGCACGGCCTTCTCGCCACGCCCGAAAGTGACGGACGCCTGTTCGAAGGCAATGAAAGGCCGCGCGACAGGCGCGGCGATACTTGATGCGGCAGTCATGGCATTCATGAAGCAGTCCCGGCAGATACTTTGGCTGGGCCTTGCAAAACCGCTGCCAGAGTTTGGTCTGTGTTGAGCGGCTTTGCTTGCGGCATGCGCTGGATATCGGTGACCTGCCTGCCCCAGCCAGACGTCGCCCCAATCAACTTCCGGTCGCGCTGCACGAAACGGCCACGTACCAGGGTATGAATCGGAATACCGGTGACGCTGACACCTTCAAAAGGCGTGATTCGCGCGCGAACGGAATGCAGCGCCTCTGCGCGGATCACCTCGGTCCTTTCCATATCCACCACAGCGATATCGGCATGGGCGCCGATTTCAATCCGCCCCTTCATTGGCCAGAGACCAAAGGATTGGGCGGGATTTTCTGCTGAAATCTTCACGTAATGCTCAAGGCTTATGCGGCCCTTTGCCACTTCATTGAGCATCAGCGGCATTTGCGTTTCCACGCCCGGGAAGCCGCAATCAGCGCGCCAGATGATGTCCTGTTGCTTTTCTTCGGGCGTATGGGGCGCGTGATCGGTTGCGATCATATCCACAACGCCAGTCCGTAGAGCCTCCCAGATCGCTAGCGAATCCGAATGCTCCCGCACCGGAGGATTGACGCGAATGATGGACCCAAGCCGCGCATAATCCCGCGTGTCCAACAGCAGGTAGCAAGGGCAGGTCTCACCGGTAATGTCCACGCCGCGCGCCTTGGCTTCTGCCAAGGGCCGCAGTTCAAGCGCCGAGGAGATGTGCAGCACATGCACGCGCGCCCCGGTCCAGCCAGCCAATTCCGCAGCGCGCGCCACGGCTTCCGCGGCCACAATCGCAGGCCTTGCCGCAATATGCGCCAGCGGGTCATTGCGCCCTGCTGCCATCAGCCTTTCCTGGCGCCAGGCCATGATCGAAGCGGTTTCTGCATGGAGTGAAATGCGCAAGCCCGATGGCGCGATGATTTCAAACCCTTCCAACATCGCGCCCGTTGAGGGCGAGGGCAGATTGCCGAAGGTATTGCCCATGAAGCATTTGAAGGCATTCACGCCGCCGGCGATCAAGCCTTCAAGTTCCCCGATATTGTCTTCTGCGAGCAGCCCGTAAATGCCGTAATCAACATGAGCCTTTGCAGCGGCCGCCTGCTTCTCGCGCAATTCCTTGACAGAACGCGTCGGCGGATCGGTATTGGGCATTTCGAAGACGGTGGTCGTGCCACCCATGGCGGCAGCGGCGGAACCGGTGCGCCAATCTTCCTTATGGGTATAGCCGGGCTCACGGAAATGCACATGCACGTCAATCGCGCCTGGCAGGATGTATTTGCCGGAAACATCCACAACCTCCCGCGCGGGTGGCATGGCTTCCGGCGCGCCAACCGCCAGGATCAGCCCATTCTTGATGGCGACATCGGCGCGAAAGCGCGCGCGGGAATTCACCACAATGCCGCCGGCGAGAATTGTATCCGCCATAAAAATCTTGTCGTTCATGATATCCTCACAGCATGGCCCAGCCGCCATCTACCGGCAGGTCAACCCCGGTGATTTGGCGGGAAATATCGGAAGCCAGGAACAGGCAGGCATGCGCCACATCCTCATCCGTGGAAACGCGCCGCAGCGCATAATCGGCAGCGTGTTTTTCAACGGCTGCGGCTTCACTGATACCAAGGCGCTTAGCCATTTCCGGCACAACCTTGGTGCGAAAGCGCGGGCCATCCACCATGCCGGGGGCAACGCAATTCACATTGATGTTGTAAGGGCCGGCTTCCAGCGCGAAGCTTTTGGTGATGCCGCGCAAACCCCATTTGGATGCGGAATAGGCCATGCGCCCGGCACGGCCACGCATACCGAAAGTACCACCCACATTCACAATCTTGCCGTCCTGCTGAGCAATCATGGTCGGCAGACAGGCGCGCATGGTGTTGAAGCAACCGCGCATATTCAAATGCACGATTTCATCGAATTCCTCTTCGGTGGTTTCCCAGCCGGTCTTGCCGATGGGGCCCGAACCTCCGGCGACATTCACCAAAATATCAATGCGCCCGCCAAAGCTTGTGCGGGTTTTCGCCATCGCAGCTTCGCAGGCGACACCCGAGGTGATGTCGCAGGCAATCACAATCGCTTCTGCCCCAAGCGCACGGGCTTCACCCGCCACAGGTTCAATCGCCGCGACATCTCGGCCAATCAGTGCCAGCCGACAGCCTTCGCGCGCGAAGCCCAGCGTTACGGCCGCACCCATCCCCTTCGCCGGGCCGGTGATGACCGCGACGCGCCCTTTCAGATTCAATTCCATGATGGTTTCCTGTGGTCAGATCAGCTTCGTGATACGGTCAGCGAGTGGTGGCAGGAAGGCGCGATTGAACACTTCGGTCGGCGCCGGCGTGCGCGGCAACGCATCCGCTTCCACGACAATACCGATGGACTTCGCAAAGCGCGCATCATCAATATCGCCAAGGCCGATGCGCGCGATTTCCGGGTGGCTCATTTCATCGCGCAGCGTCGCCATCAGGCGTTCCTTTTCCACGGCCTTATTGATCAAGGGCTCCCGGCGTGCCACGGCATCAATCGCTGCATCAGGATTGGCGAGCGTATCCTTCAGGCCGCGATCAATCGCGCGCAACAGGCCGCGCAATGCTGCCGGATTGTCATTCACCAGGCGCCGCGCGACGATGATGGCGTTGGAATAAAGATCCATGCCGTGATCGCCATAATTGATGAAACGGAAATCCTTGTCGGGATCCAAACCCACCAGCTTCGCCGAAAAGCGGATGGTATTCACAAAGCCAAACACACCATCCACTTGGCCGCGCTGCAGCATCTGCTCGCGCAGATTGGGCTGCATATTCGTGATCTGCACTTTTGCAGCATCAATGCCGGTCATGCGGGCAAAGGCGGGGAAAAGCTTCAGCGCGCCATCATTGGCCGGCCCACCCAGGGTGCGGCCTTCCAGATCCTTCGGCGTGCGGATTGGCCCATCGGCCTTCACCGCAATGGTGAAGGGCGGGCGATTGAAGGTGGATGAAATCGCCATCGGCGTCGCACCCCCCGCCGGGCCGCGCGCAACAAGTTGGATCAGCGCATTGATGTCGCCGAAGCCAAGATCATAGGAACCGGAAGCCACTGCCCCCACCGCGGCACCCGAGCCATTGCCCTGATCCATGGTCACGGCCAGGCCGGCTTCGCGAAAATAGCCTCGGTCATCGGCCAGGAAGAACCAGCCCTGGGGGCCCTGGTAGCGCCAATTCAGCACCATTTTGAGCCTGAGCAGCGATTGGGCGATGGCGGGGCTAGCCAGCAGGGGCATAGCGCCAGCGCCGAGCAGCAGGCTGCGACGGGTGGGGGAAAGGGGCATGGGAACCTCCTCAAGGCAGGGCCAAAGGGCCGGTGGACCTGGATTTCGCCCTTAAGCCAGGAGGAGTGTTGCCGTCTTCTGCTAGTTTCGTGCATATCTGATGCGAAAAATGCACCACTAGGGTCCGCCATGCGCCATTTGCGGCTTCTGAACTATATCAATGAGGTCGCCCGTACCGGGTCCATCCGGCGCGCGGCCGAACAGCTCAACCTGACGCCCTCTGCACTCAATCGCCGCATTCAGGATGTGGAGGCCGAGCTCGGCACCGCGATTTTCGAACGCCTGCCGCGCGGCGTGCGGCTGAACGCCGCCGGGGAATTGCTGATCCGCCACATCCGCAACCAGATCGCCGATATGGGCCGCGTGCGATCCCAGATCGAAGATCTGACCGGCTTTCGGCGCGGCACCATCGCCATCGCTTCAAGCCAGGCGCTGGCCTATGATTTCCTACCTTCCATGATCGCGGCCTATCGCGCGGAATTCCCGCTGGTGGAGTTCGATTTGCAGGTGCGTGACCATGGCGAAGCGCTGGCGGCGCTGCTGGAATTTGAGGTGGATCTGGCGATGGTATTTCGCCCGGAACCGATGCGGGATTTCCAGATCATCGCTTCCGCTGAACAGCGGCTGGTCGCGATCATGGCGGAAGACCATCCTCTGGCGGCGAAACCAATGTTGCGTTTGCGCGAATGTGCGGAATATCCGCTGGCCATGCCGGCGCAACGCTATGGCGGGCGGCAATTGCTGGAAGAAGCGGCCGCGCGCAGTTCCTTCAGGCTGCATCCCGTGGTGCAATCGAATTCCTTTGAGTTTCTCCGCAATTATGTGCGGTTCGAAAAAGCGATCACCTTCCAGATCGCAATTGGTGCGCCGGCTTCCATCCGCGAACGGCATGGGCTGGTGGCGCGCCAGATTGATGCGCGCGATATCCCGGCCAGCCCCTTGGCGATTGGGCAGCTCCGCGGGCGCGCGCTACCGGTGGCGGCGGCGAAATTCGCCGAACAAATTGGGCGCAGGATGGAAATGGGCGGGCTGACGGCGCCTAGGGGTTAGAGCCTCGCTTGCCGCGCCGCAGGGTTTTGGGCAGGCTGTCATAATTGCCATGAAGATACTTTTGGTCTCCGCCCATCCCGTCGAGGATTCCTACAACGCCGCGCTGCGTCAGGCGGCCATTGCCGCACTACAGTATGCCGGCCACGTTGTTGATCATCTCGATCTTTATGCTGAGGGTTTCGACCCTGTCTTGGGCCGTGCTGAGCGGCTTGGCTATCATGAAGTCCCCGCCAATCGCGTGCCAGTGGAAGCCTATGTCACGCGGCTTTTGGCGGCTGAGGCGCTGGTCTTTGTCTTTCCCGTCTGGTGCTTTGGCGTTCCGGCCATTCTGAAGGGCTTTTTTGACCGCGTCTTCCTGCCAGGTGTCACCTTCAAACTTGGTGAGGATGGCGTGGCACGCCCGGCGCTCACGCATCTCAAGCATGTGGTTGGGATAACGAGCTACGGGCGCCCCTGGTGGGTGGCGACCTTCCTGATGGGCAATCCGCCGAAGCGGCAGATCATGAATTACTTCCGCTTGCTATCGGGTGGCCGGGCGCGGCGCACCTGGCTCGCGCATTACGATATGAACCGCGCCACCGATGCGTCTCGCCGCGCGTTTCTGGCAAAGGTGGGGCGCAAAATGGCGCGGCTTGGTTGAAGCCTGCGCTATTTGAGGCAGGCCGCAACATGAGGCAGAAAATGCTGCACCGGTGGCGTGGTGAGGCCCGCAACCTTCGCCCCTTCATCAAAGCGCCTGAGCCGCACGGCATCTTCCGCCTGGGGCAGCGCCCGGAAGGCTGCTACTTCCTCGGCTGACATTGGCCCGCCCTGCAGCGACAGGCTGAGCACCGAATCAGGCGACAGCTTGGCGAAGTAATCGGCTTCCGCCGCGCAAAGATAGCGCTTGGCAGCGACATGCAGCCGCACGGGTTCCGTCACCTCAGGCCCGAACCAGGATTGCAGCCAGACCTGGCCCAATTCCTCATGCTTGTCATCCACGCCATGCTCGGCGGGATTGTCGCCCAGATCATGCACCAGATGGCCGATATCATGCAGCAGCGCGGCGGCAATGAGTGCCGAGGAACACCCCTCACGCTCTGCCCGCCACGCCGCTTGCAAAGCGTGTTGGCGCTGCGTGACATCATGCAGCCCGTAGCGGCCATGTCCCTTGCCATCAATCAGATCGGCCAATTCCTGCAAGCGTGGATCGGTGTTGCTGGCCACGATGATCTATCCTTCTCCGATTCAAGCATTACCTACCCAGATCGGGCGTAGTCGAAAACCACATCATGGCCGTGTCATGAAAATTTCACGGCCATGATGTGTTGCCTTCAGGCCGCCTGGTTCAACCCACCCATCGCCATCAACTGCGTCACATGATGATCCGCATCGCCGAACATGGTGTCTATGGTGGTGATGCGCTTGAAGTAATGCCCGCCCAGATATTCCATCGTCATGGCAATGCCGCCATGCAATTGGATCGCACTCTGGCCGAGGAATTTGCCGGAACGCCCGATCTGCACCTTCACCGCCGACATTTGCCGGCGGCGTTCGGTAGCATCGGTTTCCTGCGCCATCATCGCCGCCAGCATGGCCATGGAACGCGCTTCTTCCAGGGAGACCATCATTTCCGCCGCGCGATGCTGAAGCGATTGGAAGGACCCAATGGGCCGGCCGAATTGCTTGCGCGTGCGCAGATAATCCAGCGTCAGCTTGTGCAGCGCATCCATCGCCCCCACGGCCTCACCGGCCAGCGCCGCCATGGTTTCATCCACCACACGATCTACCAGCGCCAGGCCATTGCCGGCATCGCCCAGCAGCGCTTCGGCGGGCAGGCTTACGCGATCAAGCGTGATTTCCGCGCCACGCAAGCCATCCGTGGTGGGGTAGCCGCGCCGCGTGACGCCCTTCGCATTCGCCGGCACCAGGAAAACGCCAATGCCGGATTTGTCACGCCGCGCACCGCCAGTGCGCGCGGTGACCACAATCTGGTCCGCCACATCGCCATGCAGCACCACACCCTTGCGGCCTTCCAGCACCCAGCCCGCACCATCCTTCTTCGCCGTGGTCGCGACATCATGCAAATCATGGCGCGCTTGCGGTTCCGTATAACCAAAGGCGAGTTTCAACTTCCCCGCGGCAATTTCCGGCACCATGGCGGCGCGCTGGGCCGCCGAGGCACCATGGCGAATAAAGCCGCCACCCATCACTACAGTCGCAAGCCAGGGTTCCAGCGTAATCGCGCTGCCCATGGCTTCCGCCATCAGCATCACTTCAACCGGCCCGGCGCCGAAACCGCCATCTTCTTCCGCGAAAGGCAGGCCGAGCAGGCCAAGATCGGCATAAGCCTCCCACATTTCCTGCGACCAGCCGGTGGCTGATTTCATGAAGCGCTTGCGGTCTTCGAACTTATATTTGTCAGCCAGCAGTTTCGTCAGGCTGTCCTGCAGCAGCCGCTGGTCTTCGGAAAGATCGAAATCCATGTCTCAGAGCCCCAAAAACGCTTTTGCCATGATGTTCTTCTGGATCTCGGTTGAACCACCATAGATCGTCTGCTTGCGCCAATTGAAATAGGTCGGCTGCGCAAGTGTGGCCCATTCCGGCGCCAATTCCGGTTCATTCCAGCGGTCACCATCCGGATCAGCACCCACCATGCCGTAAGGCCCCGCGGCCATGACATAAAGATCACTGATTGCCTGCTGAATCTCCGTGCCCCTGATCTTCAGCACCGAAGATGCCGGGTTGGGCTTGCGTTCACTCAGCTGACGGTTTTCATCGGCCAGCACGCGCATGGTGGTCATCTCAAGCGCCTTCAACTGCACTTCAACTTCCACCAACCGCTCACGGAAGCGCCCATCTTCAATCATCGGGCGCTCACCACCCGGCGCATTCTGCGCAATCAGCTTGAGCCGGCGGATACGATCCTTGGAAGCACCAACCCGCGCCTGACCGGTGCGTTCGTTGGAGAGCAGGAATTTCGCGCAATCCCAGCCGCGATGTTCGGTACCGACCAGATTGGCGACCGGCACTTTCACATCATCGAAGAACACCTCATTCACCTCATGCGCGCCATCAATGGTGATGATGGGGCGCACGGTGATGCCGGGCGTTTTCATATCCACAACCAGGAAGGAAATGCCTTCCTGCTGTTTCGCCGCTTCCGGATTGGTGCGCACCAGCAGGAAGATCCAATCGGCATATTGGGCCAGCGTCGTCCAGGTCTTTTGCCCATTGACGATGTAGTGATCACCCTCACGCACCGCGCGCGTTTTCAGCGATGCCAGGTCAGACCCCGCGCCGGGTTCCGAAAAGCCCTGGCAGAACCAAAGATCAAGATTGGCAAGCTTGGGCAGGAAGAACTTCTTCTGTTCTTCCGTGCCGAAAGCGATTAGCACCGGGCCCAACATATTGCAGTTGAAGCCAAGCGGAATCGGCGCCGGCGTGCCCTGCAATTCCTCCAGCAGGATGAAGCGCTTGATGGCGGACCAATCCTTCTGCCCGCCCCATTCCGCCGGCCAATGCGGCACGCACCAGCCCTTGGCATTCAGCTTCTTTTGCCAATCCACCTGCATCTGCTTGGTGGGGGTGCGGCCCGCCGCCATGCGTTCCCGCGTATCGGCGGGCAGATTGGCGTCAATCCAATCGCGTACTTCCTGGCGGAAGGCGCGTTCCTCATCCGTGAAACGTAGGTCCATTGCTGTTTCCCCTTATTTCTGCCTGCCGCTTAGCGGCATCAAACCTTGGATTTGCCCATGGCCGCGAAGCTTCCGCCCTCATCGGCCAGTTTTTCGATCAGCGCCGCGGGGCGCAGGTTATTATCACCCGTTGCTTCCGCGTATTGGTTCAGCTTATCCCGCACTGCCTTGAGGCCCTGCGTATCCGCCCAGAACATCGGCCCGCCGCGCCAGGCCGGCCAGCCAAAGCCACTGGTGAAGATCACATCAATATCAATCGGGCGGGATGAAATGCCTTCTTCCAGAATGCGCGCGCCTTCATTCACCATGGGCAGCAACAGGCGTTCCAGGATTTCATCCGCTTCAATCTTGCGGCGGCGCACCTGCATTTTCTCGGCAACGTCCAGTATGATGCGCTCCACTTCCGGATCAGGCAGGCGGTTGCGCTTTTCGTCATACATATACCAGCCCTTGCTGGTTTTCTGACCAAAACGCCCGGCCGCCACCACGGCATCCGCGATGGGTGCGACAGTCCCGCGCGCCTTGCGTACCGCAGCACCAATATCCAGCCCCGCGAGGTCACCGGTGGCGAGCGGCCCCATGGCCATGCCATAGCCTTCCATCACGCGGTCAATATCCTGCGGCAGGCAGCCTTCCAGCAGCAGCTTTTCCACCTGCGGCGTGCGCTTGCCGGTCATGCGATTGCCGACAAAGCCATCGCAATTGCCAACCAGCACCGGCAGCTTGCCGATCTTCTTGCCGAATTCGGTTGCCGTTGCGATCGCCACCGGATTGGTCTTCGACCCGCGCACATTCTCAAGCAGGCGCATAACATTGGCCGGGCTGAAGAAATGCATCCCCATCACCCATTCCGGCCGAGACGTCGCATTCGCGATCTGGTCAATATCAAGCGTGGAGGTATTGGAAGCCAGCACAATCCCCGGCCGCGCTGCCTTATCCAGCCGCGCGAAGACCTGCTTCTTCACCTCCATATTCTCGAATACCGCTTCAATCACCAGATCAGCTTCGCCGACGGCTTTTTCGAAATCGGTCGAACCGGTCAGCAGCGCGCGGCGCTTTTCATATTCAGCCTGAGACAAGCGCCCGGAAGCCACCGTGCGCTGCCAATTCGCCTCACAACGCTGCAAGCCTTTGGCCAGCGCTTCTTCCGTCATTTCCACAATCGTCACGGGCACGCCGAAATTCGCCGCACTCATGGCAATGCCGCCACCCATGGTGCCGCCACCAATCACGACAAGCTTGCCCACCGGCAGCACTTGAGTATCCGCCGGCAAGCCGGGTACGCGCTGCGCTTCGCGTTCACCGAAGAAGATATGCCGCAGCGCCTTGGATTGCTCACCCGCCACCAGGGTCGCGAACAGATCACGTTCCTTCTGCAAACCTTCCTCAAACGGCAGAGTGAAGGAAGCGCGCACAGCCTCCACACAGCCCTTGGGGCTTTCCTGACCGCGCGCGCGCTTCAGCAAAGCCCCCGCCGCGGCATCAAACGCCGCCATATCCTGACCCGCGATCTTATCCGTGCGGTTACGCGCCAAAGTGAAATTCTTGCCGAGATTGGCGCGCGCAAAGGCAACCGCACCCGCTTCCAGATCGCCATCAATCACAGCATCGATGAAGCCAAGCTTATGCGCCTCAGTCGCCTTGATCGGGTCGCCGGAGACGATGATTTTCAGCGCTGCCTCCGGGCCAATCAGGCGTGGCAGGCGCTGCGTGCCGCCCGCCCCCGGCACGAAACCGCGCTTCACTTCCGGCAAGCCCAGATTCGCATCCGCCACCGCCACGCGCGCATGGCAGGCCAAAGCCACTTCAAGGCCACCACCAAGGGCCGAGCCATGAATGGCGGCCACCGTAATGCCCGGGAAGCTTTCAAACTGATCAAACACTTCCGTCAGGGATGGCAGCACACGCGGCTTGCCGAATTCGGTCATCTCGGCGCCCGCGCAGAACATGCGCCCGGTACCGATAATCACCACTGCCTTGGCGCCGGCGGCGCTCGCGGCCTTCATGCCATCATAAAGCCCGGCGCGGATTTCGGTGCGCAGCGTATTTACCGGGGGGTTGGCCAGGCGCAGCACATGCACCTCCCCCATCGCCACATGCTGCACGAATTGATTCTCAGCCAAAGCGTCTCTCCCTCATCCAGCCGGGGCCTCGCGCCCCTTTCCGGGTAGTCTCCGGCACTCTGCGCCCGAGGGCAAGCACCCGGTTGCGGGAAAGCGCCGGTCATGCTGCGCTGGATAGGAACGGGCTAACAGGAGGAAGTGCGATGTCCCTATTCGATCTGACCGGCAAAGTGGCAGTGGTGACCGGCGGCAGCCGCGGCATTGGCCGGGCGATTTGCGAAAGAATGGCCGAACACGGCGCCAAGGTGGTGGTATCCTCCCGCAAGCTGGATGCCTGTCAGGAGGTGGTGGAGGCCATCAAGGCCAAGGGCGGTGAAGCCATGGCCATTGCCTGCAATATCGGGCGCAAGAATGAATGTCAGGCGTTGATAGACCAGACCATCGCCGCCTGGGGCCAGGTGGATATCATGGTCTGCAATGCCGCGATCAATCCGCATTTCGGCCCCGCCATGACCATGCCGGATGAGATTTTCGATAAGATCATGGCGTCTAACATCAAATCCAACCTGTGGCTTTCGCATATGACAGCGCCGGGCATGGCGGAACGGGGTGGCGGTTCCATCATCATCATCTCATCCATCGGCGGGTTTCGCGGTTCCCCGGTGCTGGGCGCCTATGCCATTTCCAAGGCGGCCGATATGCAATTGGTGCGCAATCTGGCGGTGGAATGGGGGCCGAAGAATGTGCGCGCCAATGCCATCGCGCCCGGCCTGGTGCGCACCGATTTCGCCCGCGCGCTTTGGGAAGACCCGGGCATTTACGCCAAGCGCACCAAGGACACGCCGCTGAAGCGCATTGGCGAACCCGATGAAATCGCGGGCGCTGCGGTATTTCTGGGCTCCGCCGCTGGGTCCTTCATGACCGGGCAGACGATTGTGATTGATGGTGG
The DNA here is from genome assembly GCA_020249505.1 of Roseomonas sp. Lineage (GTDB taxonomy): Bacteria > Pseudomonadota > Alphaproteobacteria > Acetobacterales > Acetobacteraceae > Neoroseomonas. Next base: position 53,678 of record JADCFN010000009.1, read on the forward strand.
TGTGCTGGCTGGCACGCCCAGCCGGTCAGACGACTGAAATAAAAAAGGGGGGCCGGATAAGGCCCCCCTCAGAAATCAAGCTGGTGCTTTTCAGCGCAGCGGAAGCGCGTACATCAAGCCACCCGGCGTGGTCCAAAGATGGTTTGGGCCGCGTGGCAATTGCACCTGGCTTTTGTCGCCCATGGTGCGCTCATAAAGCTCCCCATAATTGCCGATGGCGCGAACCACATTGTAGGCCCAGGCGGGATCCAGCTTCAGCGATTGGCCAAGTTCCGGCGTCACGCCAAGCAAGCGGCGCGTATTGGGGTTGGTGCTTGTCCGGCGGCGTTCCTCGGCATTGGCCTGGGTGATGCCCTGTTCTTCCGCCTCAATGACCGCATAGGTGTACCAACGCACAATATCGTACCATTGATCATCGCCGCGGCGGAGATAGGCGCCGTAAGGTTCCTTGGAAAAACGCTCCGGCAGGATGGTCCAATCGGCAGGGCGCGGCATGGAAGACCGCACACCAGCAAGCTGGGACGCATCAGTGCCGAAACTGTCGCAGCGCCCGGCTTGCAGGGCGGCCACCGCCTGATCGGTACGTTCAAATACCACCGCCTGGAAGGGCGTATTGATGCTGCGGAAGTAATCCGCCGTCACCTGTTCATTCGTCGTTCCCTGGATCAGGCAAATCGTCGCGCCGCGCATCTCAGCAACCTTGTTGATGCCCGCATCCGCCTTCACCATGAAGCCATGGCCATCATAGAAATAGGTCACCGCATGACGCAGGCCGAGCGTGGTATCGCGCAGCATGGTCTGCGTCGAGGTGCGGAAAAGCACATCAACTTCGCCGGCACCAAGCGCAGTGAAGCGTGTGGAGGATGACAGCGGCACGAAGCGCACCTTCGACGCATCATTGAAAATCGCGACCGCCAAACCGCGGCAGAGATCAACATCGAAGCCCTGCCAAACACCCCGGCTATCGGGCAGGGCGAAGCCCGCGACACCATTATGAATGCCGCACACCAGCGTGCCGCGTGCCTTGATGGCATCAAGCGTTGGGCTGGCGGAGGGTTGGGCAAAGCTGGGCGCGGCGAAGGTCGCGAAAAGCGCAGCGAGCGCGGCTTTCAAACCGAATTTACGCATGTGGAGCCTCTTTCCTGTTGCAGAGGCGCCAATTCACCGCCGCATCCGGGCCGTGTCAATCAAAACCGAGGCAGAACCGACAAGATTACTGTTTCTCCACAATGCGCCCGTCTTCCATCGTCACCACACGGTCCGCGATATCCAGAATGCGCGGGTCATGCGTCACCATCAAAATCGGCACACCACGGGATTTCGCCAAATCGCGCAGCAGATGCGCAACCTCCGCGCCGGAGACCTTATCGAGCGCGGCGGTTGGTTCATCGGCCAAAACAAGGCCGGGTTCCCCCACCAGCGCACGGGCAATCGCCACGCGCTGGCGCTGCCCGCCGGAAAGCTTGGCCGGCAGCCGGTCCGCATGTTCCGCCAAACCCACCGCCGCCAGCATCTCACCAGCGCGCGCCAGGCGTTCGGTTTCCGAAAAGCGCGGCGCCACTTCCAACGCCATGGCCACATTCTGCCGCGCGGTCAGCGCGCCGAGCAGATTATGGTTCTGGAAAATGAAGCCGATGCGCTGGCGGAGTGAGACCCGCGCGCCTTCGGACGCGCCGAATAATTCCTGGCCCAATACGGTGCAGGAACCTTCCTGCATGGCGCGCAAAGCGCCGATCAGGGTCAGCAAGGTGGTCTTGCCGGAACCGGATGGGCCGGTCAGCAGCAGCACCTCCCCCACCCCCACCTGGAGCGCGACATCACGCAGCACAGGCCGGCGCAATTCGCCTTCACCATAGGCGTAATTCAGCGCCTCAATCCGAATGGGTTCGGCCTGCATCAGGAAAACATATCCGCGGGATTGGCATCACGCAGTTTGCGCATGGCAAGCAAGCCTGCCACCGCGCACATGCCAAAGATCATCAGGAATACGGTGACGGCGCGATCCAACGTCATGCCGAGCGGCAGGAAAGTGGCAGCGCCGACGAATTCATACATCCAGATGGAGGCCAGAAATCCCGGCACAAACCCAAGCACGGCCAGGATCAGCGCGGATGCCATGACAACGCGCGCCAGATAGAAATTGGAATAGCCAATCGCCTTCAGCGTTGCGTATTCGCGCAGATGGTTGGCGATGTCGCTGAAGAGGATTTGGTAGACAATCACCATGCCGACAATCAGGCCCATGATGCTGCCAAAGCCGAAGATGAAACCAATCGCGGTCGCGGTTTCCCAGTAATGGCGTTCATGCGCCACCAATTCCGGCTGCGTCAGCACCATGACATCGCCGGGCAAGAGCGCCTTCAGCCTTTCCTTGGCGGCCTGAATATCGGCGCCGGGCACCAGGCGAATGGCAATCAGGTCAACATTCGATGGATCTCGCCCGCGCACCACGCGGCGGAAATTCACCTCACTCATCACCAGATTGCCATCAGCGCCGAAGGAAGGGCCGATTTCCACAAGACCCACAAGGCGCATCATGCGATTGCCGATCTGCACCTCAAACGGTCCATGATCGGCCAGTTTCTTCGCAATATCGCCAAATTCGGGGCGGGAACGCACGTCAAAACCGACCGCATCCACCTGCCGCAGCGCATCTGAAATCTTGTCGAGGCCCGGAAAACGCATGGCACCGGCTTCAACATCAAAGCCAATCAATTGAATGGCGCGCTTGGCGCCGGTCTCCGGATTGCGCCAGGAAGCCTGCGTCAAATAGACCGGCACGGCCTGTGCCACTTCTGGCAGGGCAAGCGCTTGAGGGGCACGGATACGTGGCACCTGCTCTGGCCGGAAGCTCGCCATGGTGAGCGGATTCATCAGGAACAATTCCGCTTCCATCGCGGCATAAAGCCGCGTCGCGCTGTCAAACAAGGCAGCGCGGAAGCCAAGCTGCATGAAGACCAAAACGGCGGCGAACATCACGCCCGCAATGGCGGAAAACAGCCGCGCGCGTTCAAAGAAAAGCTGCCGCGTCGCGAGCCGCGCGGGCAGCAGGAACCAATCCAGCGGCGAAACCCGCCCCTTGCTCAGCGGCACTGATGCCGAAGCCACCGGCGCCGCGCGCAGATTTTCCGTCAGCGCATTCACGGCCGGATCGCCACTTGCACCTGCATATTGGACCGCCGGCGCAAGGCGGCCGCCCCGGCATCATCCAAGGTCAGGCGCACTTCAACGGTGCGTGCATCCACCGCCGCCACGGGATCATTGCTGGCCTGGGTCTGGCGCCGCACGGTCCAGCCGATATCGCTCACGCGCGCGGCGAAGCGTTGGGCTTCACCGGGCACCACCACTTCCGCCGCCGCACCAAGGCGCACGCGCGGCAGATCCGTTTCATAGACATCGGCTACCACTTCAAGCCTGGAAAGATCAGCGATTTCCAGTACGCCATCCGCGCCGACCTGATCACCGGGACGGACAAAAATCCGCAAGACCGTGCCCGCAATCGGCGCCCGCACCCGGGCCAATTCGGCATCCGCAAGCGCCTTGGCCGCTGCCGCGCGTGCGCCGGCGACACGCGCCTCGGCCAGGGCGATATCCTCCGGCCGGGACGATAGCAGCGTATCCAAGGCTGCCATGGCTTCGCGCTTTTCGGCAGCCAAGCGCGTGGCAATGGCGCGGCTGCGATCGGCGGTGGCGACAGCGCCGGCACCGGTCGGCACCAGACGCTCTGCCCGCTCCGCATCTCGCAAGGCGATTTCTTCCTGCGCGGCGATTGCCGCCACGCGGGCGCGTTGTGCCTCGATCTCTGAAGGCCGACCGGCGGCGCGCAGCCGGGCGAGCTGCGCCTCGGCCTCGGCCAGGGCGGCTTCGGCCTGGGCGGCGGCGGCATCCTTCATGGCGGCATCGGCGAATTCGGCGAGCAATTGGCCGGCGGTGACCTCCGCCCCTTCACTCACCAGCAGGCGATCGAGCCGCGTCGCGGCCATGCCGCCTGGCTGATTGAGCCGGCGAATGCGCGAAGCGGGCTCCACCCTCCCCAGCGCGCCAACCCCAATCGGGCCAGAGGCAGCAACAGGTACCGGTGTTGCTGGCGGTGGCGTGCTGGCGCGCAATTGCCAAAAGCCCGCGCCGCCAAGCCCGAGCAGCAAAAGCCCTGCGATGATCTTGCCGCGCCGCGTCATGGCTGCGCCCCCAAAAGCCCAGAAAGTGCTGCGCGCATTTCCGCCAATTCGGCGGCGCTTGGCGTGTAGAGGCTGAATAGCCGCGCCATGAACAGCCCATCCCCGGCCGCCACGATCGCCGCGCCATGGCCGGGCGGCAGGCCATCAGCGGCGACAGCCGCGCGCATGTCAGCAATAACGGCGCGCATCGGCGCCAAAAGCGCGGGGTCATGATGGAAGGCCGCCAGAAAGACCGCGCCGGCGCGCTGATGGCGTTCATTGCAGGCCAGGTCGCCCTCGCCAAAGCCCCATTCCAGCATGGACCGCGCCACACGCCCCGGCCCTTCCGGCTGGGTGGCGACGCAGGCCGCGAATTCCTGGGCGATGAAGCCAGCAAGCCGTCCGAGCAGCGCTTCCAACAGCGCCTCCTTGGAGGCGAAGTGATAGAGCAAACCGCCCTTGGACACCCCGGCTTCGCGCGCGACGGCTTCGAGCGTCATCGCGCCGACGCCGCGGGCGATGATCAGGGTTTCAGCCGCATCCAGGATACGTGTGGGCGCGTCGGAGGTTTGGTTATCCATACCCGCTTAACTATACCGTCCGGACGGTTTGTCAAGTTTTTTCTGGGATAACCCTATCCAGCAGCGCTTCAATCTCCGCCGCATCGTCCCAGGCCAGGGCGATGCTCACCACCTGAATGCCGGCGCGCAGGGCGGGCGGAATGCGCACAATATCCTTGCGCGTCGTGACCGGGATGGCGCGAAGCTTCTCGGCCTCGGCCAGCAGGTCGCGGATTTCCTGATCATCGAAGGGGTAGTGATCCGCGAAGGGATGGCGCGCGGCCAGCACGGCGCCGGCTTCCTGCAGGGTTGCGAAGAATTTGCGCGGATTGGCGATGCCGCAAAAGGCGACCACGGGCTTGCCGGCGAGCGCGGCCGCTTCCGGCCCCGGCACCAGCCGGGCGCGCAGCACGGGCAAGCCGGGCGGGAGTTGCGCGAGTGCGCCGGTTTCATCCTCACCAATCAGCACGGCGGCTTGGCAGCGCGCGGCGGCGGCGGCCACGGGTTCGCGCAGCGGCCCCGAGGGGATCACGCGGCCATTGCCGAAGCCATAAGACCCATCAATGATCAGGAGCGAGAGTGTTTTCTCAAGCGTCGGGTTCTGCAGACCATCATCCATGATGATCGCTTGCGCCCCGGCTGCCTCAGCCGCCGCCCCACCGGCCGCGCGATCCGCCGAAACCCAAGTGGGGGCGATGGCCGCCAGCAGCAAAGCCTCATCACCGACCGCGCGGCTGTCATGTGCAGCCAAGTCAACGCGTGCGGGGCCTTTCAGCTTGCCGCCATAGCCGCGCAGCAGGAAATGCGGCGCCAGGCCGCGCGCGCTGAGCCTTTCACCAAGATCCAGCGCCACCGTGGTTTTGCCCGCGCCGCCTGCGGTCGCATTGCCGCAGCAAATCACCGGCAGGGCGAGCTTCTTCCCCTGCTGCGTCATGCGCCGTGCCGTGGTGGCGGCGTAGAGCGCCGCAATGGGCGAGAGCAAGGCTGCCGCCACACCAGGCTTACCGCTCCAGAATTCAGGCGCTCGCATCAGTTGAAACCGTTCAAACCTTCCGCAGTGCTGGCATCGCGCCGATGGCGAGCACAGCAAGGATGACTTTTCCTGGGGCTTCCCGATCCGCGCGGCTTCGCCGTCTTTGCGGTAAGGGCCCCGAGTTTTCTTGGACTGGTCCTTCCCGGTGGGGGGATGCTACCGCGCCGGGCCGATCAAGGGCAACAGGCTTGTGGCGATGCGCTCTGGCAGGCCGGCCTGATCCTGCGCCAGCGCCGCCGCCGCCCCCGCCATGGCCTGCCCGGCGGCGGGATCGGCGAGTAGGCGCGCGACCTGGGCGGCCAGCGCCGGCGCTGCCCCCGGCCCAACCCGGGTTTCGGCCAGGGCATGGGCGGCGCGCAAGCGGGTGATGATTTCAGCAAAATTGAAGTGATGCGGGCCGATCAGGATGGGGCAGCCAAGCCGCGCGGCTTCCAGCGGGTTCTGCCCGCCATGCGGCACCAGGGACCCGCCAATCAGTGCCAGACGAGCCAAGCGATAGAACAAGCCCAATTCGCCAAGCGTATCCGCGACATAAACCGCAACGCCTGGCCCCGCTTCCTGCCCAGCGCCGCGCCGCGCGACGGGCAAATCCCCCACCAAAGTGGCGATATCCGGCCCTCGCTGCGGATGGCGCGGCACGATCACCGTGAGCAAGCCCGGGTGATCCGGCGCGAGTAGCCGATGCGCGCTTAGGATGATCTCATCCTCCCCCGGATGGGTACTGGCGGCGAGCCAGACAGGCCGCCCCGCCCAGGCAGCTTTCAGCCGCGCCAGTTCGGCGGCGTCAGCCGGCAGGGGCGGCGCGGCGTATTTCAGATTCCCCCAGCAGGGCACCTTACGCCCCGCCAAGGCGGAAAAGCGTGCTGCATCAGCTTCGGTCTGCGCCAGGATCAGCGCAAAGCGCCCAAGCAAGCCCCGCGCGAAACCGGGCGCCCAGCCCCAGGTCTTGGCGGAGCGCGCCGACATGCGCGCATTCACCAGCGCCAGCGGTACGCCCTGCCGGCCGGCTGCCGCCAGCATATTTGGCCAGAGTTCGGATTCCACGATGACCGCCAGATCAGGGCGCCAAGCTTCCAGAAACCGCGCCACCCAGCGCGGCACATCCAAGGGCAAAAAGCGATGCTGCGTCCGCGGCGCCAATTCGGGCGAAAGCCTTTGTTCCAGCAAGCGCGCCGACGTGACCGTACCGGTGGTGACCAGGAAGGAAAGCGCTGGATCCTGCTTCGCCAAAGCCTCCAGCAGCGGCAGCAGGGACAGCGTCTCCCCATTGCTCGCCGCATGGCACCAGACCAGCCGGCCCGGTGGGCGTGCCGCGCCATGGCCCTGGCGTTCGGGCAGACGCTCAGCGATTTCCTTCCCCTTGGCGACACGGCGGCGGAGGTAAAGCGGCAAAAGCGGCGCGAGCAGGCTGGCAATCAGCGCCCAAGCACCGGCCAGCATGCGCGCTGAAAGGCCCTGCGGTGTCATTGCGCCACCGCCTGATCGGCGCGTTCCGTCGCGCGGTTGAGCGCTGCGGTGATGGCCGGCAAGGCGCTCGCCGGATCCTCACGCGGCACCGCAATAGGCGCTTCGATCACTACCACGGCGCGGGCAAAGGGCAGCGGAAAGCGCATCCGGTCCCAGGACCGGGCGCGGCGCATGCGCGAAGATGCCGCCCCGCAGGCCAGCACCGGCAGCCCCGCCAAAGCCGCAAGCTGGGCAATGCCGGGCGCGGCTTCTCGTGCCGGGCCGCGCGGACCATCGGGTGTGATCACCGCAACCCCGCCGCCTTCCAGCACGCGCAAAAGCTGGCGCAGCCCCGCCGCCCCGCCCTTCGAAGATGAGGCATGCACCACCTCCACATCGAAAGGCGCCACGGCGCGCGCGATCAGCCTTCCGTCACGATGGCGCGAAATCAGCGCCTGTGCCCTGCGCTCGGGGGCCACCGGATTTTCACGGGCGATCAGCCGCCAGCCCTGCGCGGCAAGCGGCAGGCATTCATGCCAAAAGGCCAGGATCATCGGGCCGCTGGACTTTAGATTGGCGTGCTCGGCGCCCACGAGCGTCCAGCGCGTGGTGGCCCAGATCAGCCGCAAATACAGCCCCACCAGCCAGGCGAGCAGCGCCTGGGCAGAAGGATGGCGGATCAGCCGCTTGAACATTGGGGATGGGCTTCGCGCATCATCGCGGCTGCTCTAGCGCGGATTGCATGCAGTGTGAAACGCCACCCAAGCACAAGCCACCGCTACCCAGGTCGGCGCAAACTGTGTTAGATTTTCGTTAGGATGCGTGGGGCGGTCTGTTGATGCCCGGGGTTTGAGGGAGAATGACCATCATGGCTTTGCGTAACCAGAAGGGCGCGGCGCGCCTTGCGCTACCGGTGGTTTTGGCGCTGACCCTGCCCCTGTTGCCCGGCTGCAAGGAAGAAACCACTCCCGCCCGCCAGCAAGCCACTGCGCCACCAGCCGCGGTGTTTGTCGCCCGCGTGGAGCGCCAGGCCATCAGCCGCGGGGCTGATTTCATCGGGCGCGTGGAAGCCATCGACAAGGTTGATATCATCGCTCGCGTGACGGGCTTTCTCCAGACGCGGCATTTCAATGAAGGTGATGCGGTGAAGGCCGGGCAATTGCTGTTCACCCTGGAACAACCCCCCTTCGCCGCCGAGGTCTCGCTGCGCCGCGCGCAAGTGGACAGCGCGCGCGCAGACCTGGCCAATGCCACCACCCAGGTCGCACGCGGGCGCGAATTGGTGAAAACCAATGCCATCCCGCAAGCAACCCTGGATGACCGGATCACGGCCGAAGCGGAATCCAAGGCCAAGGTCGCTGCCGCAGAAGCGCAATTGCAGCAGGCGCAAATCAATTACGACTATACCGAAATCCGCGCGCCCTTTGATGGCCGCGCGGGGCGTTCGCCGCTCAGCCCCGGTAATGTCGTCAGCCCAAGCAGCGGCACGCTGGTCACGATTGTGCGCGATGACCCGATCCGCATCAGCTTCCCGGTCACGCAACGGCAATTGCTGCAATTCCGCCGCGAAGGCGGTGCGGGCGCGTCTGATCGCATCAAGGTAAGCGTGCGCCTGCCAGATGGGTCCATGCTGGATAGCACCGGCCGTTTTGACTTCATTGATGTCACCACCAATCGCGCGACCGATTCCGTGCTGGTGCAGGCAATGATCCCCAATCCGCAAAAATTTCTGGTGGATGGGCAGGCGGTGACGGTGGTGGTGGAAACGGGTGACCCTGAACAGGCCATCGTCATTCCGCAATCCGCCTTGCAGATTGACCAGGCCGGCAGCTTTGTTCTGGTGGTTGGCGCCGAGAATAAGGTGGAGGTCAAGCGCGTGAAGACCACGCGCGGCTTGGGTGGTCAGCTTGTAGTGACCGAAGGGCTTGAGATTGGCCAGATGGTGATCACGGAAGGCGCGCAACGTGCCCGCCCAGGCGCGGCGGTTGCACCTCAGCCAGCACCTAACACGCCGAGTGGCGTGATGCCTGGCACAGCACCAAGGCGGGGCTGACGCGCCATGATCTCAAAGCTATTCGTTGACCGCCCGCGCTTCGCCATTGTCATCGCAATCCTGACGACGATTGCCGGCTTGATTTCGCTGCTGCGCATTCCGGTGGCGCAATTCCCAGATATCGTGCCGCCGCAGGTGTCGGTGACCGCCAATTTCCCCGGTGCCTCGGCCGAGGTGGTGGAAGCAACCGTGGGCCAGCCGCTGGAAAGCCAGATCAATGGCGTGGATGGCATGATCTATATGCAATCCACTAGCGGCAATGATGGTTCCTATACGCTCAATGTTTCCTTCCGCGTGGGATCAGACCCGGATCAGAACACCACCAATGTGAATAACCGCGCGCAATTGGCGCTGGCGCAATTGCCGCAGGAAGTGCAGCGCCTTGGCCTGACCGTGCGCAAGAAATCATCGGCCATGCTGCAGGTGATCACGATCCGCTCCACCGATGGGTCGCTCGATCCGCTATTCATCAGCAATTACGTGACGATCAATGTGCTGGATGCTTTGCGCCGTGTGCCTGGTGTGGGCGATGCGCAGATGTTCGGCACGCGCGATTATTCCATGCGCATCTGGTTCCAGACGGACCGGCTGACCGCGCTTGGCCTGACGCCGGCGGATGTGATTGGCGCCATCCAGAAGCAGAACCAGGTGGCGCCGCTTGGCCGCGTGGGCGCCCAGCCCATGAGCCAAGACGCGTCCTATCAGCTCAATATCACCACCACGGGGCGGCTGGTCACCACGGATGAATTCGGCGCCATCATTATCCGTGCCAATCAGGATGGCAGCGTGCTTCGCGTGCGTGATGTGGCGCGGCTGGAACTTGGCGCCTGGAACCAGGATGTGGAGACGCGGCTTAATGGCGATGCGGCGCTGCTGATCCAGATTTTCCTCTCGCCCGGGGCCAATGCGGTTGGTGTCGCGGATAGTGTTGGCGCCACCATGCGCCAGCTTGCCACGCGTTTCCCAGCAGGGCTTGGCTATGAAGTCACTTACGATACTACATTGTTTGTCAAACTCACGATCCATGAGGTGATCAAGACGCTGCTGGAAGCCTTTGTGCTGGTGGTGATTGTGGTCTTCCTATTCCTGGGATCCATCCGCGCCACCATCATTCCGCTGATTGCGGTGCCGGTCAGCCTGATCAGCACTTTCGCGGTGCTGAGTGCCATGGGCTATTCCGCCAATACGGTATCCTTGCTGGCGATGGTGCTGGCCATTGGGATTGTGGTGGATGATGCGATTGTGGTGGTGGAAAATGTCGAAGCCACCATGGAACACCACCCAGAGCTTTCGGTGCCTGAAGCCACCAAGCTTGCCATGGAAGGCATCACCGCGCCGATTGTGGCGATCACCATGGTGCTGCTCTCGGTCTTTGTGCCACTCGCTTTCATTCCCGGCATTTCCGGCGAATTGTTCCGGCAATTTGCGGTGACCGTCAGTGTCAGCATGTTGTTTTCCGCGATCAATGCGCTGACGCTGTCACCCGCACTTTGCGCCATATTGCTGAAGGCCCATCACGGGCCGAAAACCGGCATCATGGGCCGGGTTTCAGCCTTTATTGATGCGGTGCGCGATGGCTATGGCGCCATTGTCGCCCGTCTTGTGCGGCTTTCGGCGCTCAGCCTGGTTTTGCTCGGCGTCATTGCCTTCGGGATTTATGGCATTGGCAGCCGCACCCCAACGGGCTTCCTGCCGCAGGAAGACCAGGGCGCCTTCTTTGTTGAAATGCAGTTGCCGGATGGCGCATCGCTCAACCGCACACGGGAATTGAGCGCGCAGGTGGCCGCGATCATTCAGCCACTGCCTGGTATTCAAGCGGTGCAGAGCGTTACTGGCTTTTCGATGCTGAATGGCCTTGCACAATCCAATAGTGCCTTCTTCATCGTGACGCTGAAAACCTTTGCGGATCGCACCGCGCCTGAGGCCAAGGTGAATGCGCTGCTGGCCGCCGTGGCGCGTGGTACGGCGCAGGTGCCCGCCCTGGTGGTACCCTTCAACCTGCCGCCGATCATCGGGCTTGGCACAGGTGGCGGCTTCCAATACCAGTTGCAAAACCTGGAAGGCAGGCCCGTTGCGGAAATGGCCGCAGTCATGCGCGGCCTGGTTTTTGCCGCCAATCAGGACCCGGCGCTCAATCGCGTTTTCTCCACCTATTCGGCTGCCGCACCTTCAATCTTTCTTGATCTGGATCGGGATCGGGCACAGGTGCTTGGCATTTCGATCAGCGATGTCTTTGCCGCGCTGCAAGCGACCATGAGCAGCTATTACATCAATGACTTCAACCTGTTTGGCCGAAGCTGGCGCGTAAGCTTGCAGGCCGAGGAAGCGGATCGCGCCTCGGTGGAAGACATCTTCCGTGTGCATGTGCGCAATGCCCAAGGCGAAATGGTGCCGATCCGGGCGCTGGCCGATATTCGCGTGGAATTCGGCCCGCAAAGCATTGTGCGCTACAACAACGTCCGCAGCCTGACGATAAATGGCGAACCGGCTGCTGGGCGCAGCAGTGGTGATGCGCTGGCGGCCATGGAACGGTTGAGTGCGACCACCCTGCCGCAGGGTTTTTCCTATGAATGGACCGGCACGGCCTATCAAGAAAAAGCCGCTGCCGGGCAAACAGGCATGATCCTGGGGCTCGCGGTGCTATTTGCCTTCCTGTTCCTGGTGGCACTTTATGAAAGCTGGACCATCCCCGTGCCGGTGCTGCTTTCGGTCGCGGTGGCAGTGCTGGGGGCGATTGCGTCCATTGGTGCGGCGGGGCTTACGCTTGATTTGTATGCCCAGGTCGGGATTGTGGTGCTGATCGCACTTGCCGCGAAAAACGGCATTCTGATCATTGAATTCGCCAAGGAACAGCGCGAATTGCACGGCAAATCCATCCAGGAAGCGGCGGTGCTGGGGGCGAAACTTAGGTTCCGGGCGGTCATGATGACGTCCTTCGCCTTCATCCTCGGGCTTTATCCGCTGGTGGTGGCGGAAGGCGCATCCCAGATCAGCCGCCGCGCGGTGGGGACGCCGGTGTTCTGGGGGATGCTCGCGGCCTCCACCATCGGTATTTTCATGATCCCGATGCTGTATGTGACCTTCCAGAGCCTGCGGGAGCGTTTGAAGACCATGCTCGGCTGGGGTCAGGGGGCGGCCAAGACGCCGACCCACCCCCCTTCTTGACCCGGGCGCGGTGAGACACGATTTTCGACTGTGAGAAGGGCAGCGCATTCCGCCGCCCGCGATTCGATGGAGACCCCCATGGGTGATCTGACCAAGGCCGTATCTGATGAGAGCTTCAAGACCGATGTGCTCGATTCCAGCGGCGCGGTGCTGGTGGATTTCTGGGCTGAATGGTGCGGCCCCTGCCGCATGGTAGGGCCGATCCTGGATGAGATTGCGGCGGAATATGCCGGCAAGCTCACCATCGCCAAGGTGAATATTGATGAGAACCCGATGACGCCGAATGAATATGCGGTGCGCGGTATTCCCACCATGATCCTGTTCAAGGATGGCAAGCCTTTGGATACCAAGGTGGGGGCGCTGCCGAAGGGTCAGTTGAAGAGCTGGATTTCATCTACGCTGGGTGAGTGATTCAAAATTGCTGCAAGGCCCACGCCGGGAGACTGGCGCGGGCCTTTTGCGTTTCATCTTCCCTTGAACACCGGCTTGCGCTTTTCATTGAAGGACAAAATGCCCTCCTGCCGGTCTTCCGTGCCGACCAATTGATTGTAGCATTCCACTTCAAACCGCAGCGCACTTCTTAAATCCATCTGCAAGCCGAAATGCATGGAACGCTTGGCCTGGCGGATGGAAAGCGGAGCATTGCCGGCGATCACGCGCGCGGTTTCAAGCGCGGCGGGCAACACCTCCTCCGGCGCGCAGACGCGGTTCAGAATGCCCCATTCCAAAGCCTGTTCTGCCGTGAAGGGCTTGCCGGTCAGAATGATTTCCTTGGCGCGCCTTTCGCCGACAATGCGCGGCAGGGTTTGCGTGCCGCCGGCACCTGGCATGATGCCAATCGTCACTTCCGTCAGCGCAAAGCGCGTGCCCGTCACGCCATAGGCAAAGTCTGACGCCAGCACCAATTCCAGCCCGCCGGCATAGGCATGGCCATTCACCGCGGCGATGATCGGGATTTGGCAATCAAGCATGGTCCAAAAGGCACGCTCAAAAATCTCATGCTGATGGCGCCAGGCGGCATCCGTCATGCCCTTGCGTTCCTTGAGGTCACCGCCCGCACAAAAGGCGCGCCCGCCGGTCGCGGTCAGGATGACGCAGCGGATATCGCCGGGCTCTGCGATCAGCGCGGACCAAACCGTGTGCAGATCACGCCCCATTTGCGTGTTGAAGGCGTTGGAGACCTCCGGGCGATTGAGGCGCACGATCTGGATATGCGGTTCCGGGCTTTCGAGTTGCAGGGTCTCGGTTTCGGGCAGGGGCATGTTTATTCTCCAAATTCAAACGGCGGAGACTGCGTCAGAAGGCCGCCCTTGTCAGCGCCCTATTTTCGCATCCCCGCTGGCCGTGCAAGAACAGGCATTGAAGGAGACCCCCATGGCCGAGAGCAATCTGCAAATCCTGTTGAAGCGCCGCCCCGTCGGCGCCCCGGTGCCCGAGGATTTCGACATTGTCGAAACTGCCGTGCCTGAGCCCGGCGAAGGGCAAGTGCTGGTGCGCGCGCAGTACTTGTCACTCGACCCCTATATGCGCGGGCGCATGGCGGATGTGAAAAGCTACGCCAAGCCCGTGGCGCTCGGCGCGGTGATGGAAGGCCAGACCGCCGGCGTGGTGCTCGCTTCCCGCCATCCGGATTTCAAGCCGGGAGAAACAGTGCTCGGCGGCTTTGGCTGGCAGCGCTTTTCCGTGGTGGGGCCGGAACGCCTGTTCAAAGTGCCGGAAGCCGATCCGCCGATCTCCTCAAGCCTTGGCGTGCTGGGCATGCCGGGGCTGACGGCCTGGACGGGGCTTGCCGATATCGGCCAGCCCAAGGCGGGGGAAACCGTGGTGATCAGCGCGGCCTCTGGCGCTGTTGGCCAGGTGGCCGGGCAGATTGCCAAGATCAGGGGCTGCAAGGTGATCGGCATCGCCGGGGGTGCGAAGAAATGCGACTTCGTGGTGAAGGAGCTTGGCTTTGACGCCTGCCTTGATCATCGCGGCGATCTCAACGCGCAATTGGACGCGGCGGTGCCTGAGGGCATTGATGTCTATTGGGAGAATGTGGGCGGCGCGGTGCAGGCGGCGGTTTTCCCGCGCTTCAAGGATTTCGGCCGCATGGTGATGTGCGGCATGATCGCGCAATATAATGAATCCCCTGGCGCGGATGCCGCCGGTGCGCCGCCCGGCCCCAATCTTGGGCCCGTGGTGCGCAAGCGCCTGCGCATCCAGGGCTTTATCGTGAGTGACACGGGCTGGGCGCGCTATCCGCAATTCCGCGCGGAGATGCTGGGCTGGATCAAGGAAGGCAAGCTGCGCTGGCGGGAAGATGTGGTGCAGGGCCTGGCGAATGCGCCCAAGGCTTTCATCGGCCTGCTGAAGGGCGAGAATTTCGGCAAGCTGGTGGTGAAGGTGGACTAAAGGCGTGTGGGCGCGGGTATCCCCCGCGCCTGCTCAATACCGCCGCAGCAAGCCCACCAGCTTGCCCTGCACGCGTACGCGATCCGGGCCAAAAATGCGGGTTTCATGCCGCGCATTGGCGGGCTCGAGCGCGATGGAATTGCCACGTCGGCGCAGCCGCTTCAGCGTGACCTCATTCTCATCCACCAAAGCGACGACGATGGTGCCGTTTTCGGCCGTATCGGTGCGGCAGATGATGACGGTATCGCCATCCATGATGCCGGCTTCCTCCATGGAATCACCGGCGACTTCCAAAGCGTAATGTTCGCCATTGCCGAGCAAGGCGAGCGGCACTTCCACACTCGCGCCATTGTCGCGCAGCGCTTCGATGGGCAGGCCGGCGGCGATGCGGCCATAAAGCGGCAAATGGACCGCAGCGGCTTCGGCGGCCACGCGCGCGGCGCTAGCCGGCAGGTTATTGGCGAAATTGCCGCGAATGACATTGGGCGCGAAGTTCGGCGCTTCGGGCTTCGGTGCCGTTTCCTTCACCTTGGGCGTCATGGCTTCGGGCAGGCGCATCACTTCCAAGGCACGGGCGCGGTGTGCGCGGCGGCGCAAGAACCCGCGATCTTCCAGGGCAGTGATCAGGCGATGAATGCCCGATTTGGAGCGCAGATTGAGCGCTTCCTTCATTTCTTCAAAGGAAGGGGAAAAACCGGTCTCACGCAGGTGCTTGTCAATGAACATCAGCAATTCGTGCTGCTTGCGCGTTAGCATCCAAACCTCCCGGGCCGGGAAC
The DNA here is from genome assembly GCA_020249505.1 of Roseomonas sp. GTDB lineage: Bacteria > Pseudomonadota > Alphaproteobacteria > Acetobacterales > Acetobacteraceae > Neoroseomonas. The sequence goes on from JADCFN010000009.1 coordinate 69,264, forward strand.
CCTCGCGAATCGGGGCGAACAAACCGGCAACTGAGTCGATGTTCTAGTTAAGTTCCAAAATCACAGTCAAATGTTTTTTGTGGTGGATAAGTGGTTTACGCGCGAAATGTTGCATAAAGGCTCAAGAGCGGGGTGCCGCCGCCCGCGCCAGACGGTCATTGATGGCGGCGCCCAGTCCGCTTTCCGGGATCGGCATGGCGGCAATCCGGGCAAATCCGCGCTGGCCGCCCTCGGCATCCAGAAAACGCAGCCCCGCGAAAAGCCGCGCGGCGGCTTCGCGCAGATCGCCGGCCTCAGAAAGCTGCCAAACCAGCCCTGCCCCGGGCAAAGCGGGGCCAAAGGCCAAAAGCGCCTCATTCGCCGCCACAACCGTCGCGCCAAGCCGCACCGGCAGGTTGGGCGCGTAATGGGACAGCATCATGCCAGGGCTACGAAGCGTGCGGGTTTTCTCGGCAGCGCTGAGCGGCAAGGGGCGGGATACCTTGCCGATCACCGCTTCAATCGCTTCCACCGGCACGCCACCGGGGCGGAGCAAAGCGGCACCGCCCATTGCCACATCCAGCACGGTGCTTTCCACACCAACCGCGCAGGCCCCGCCATCCAAAACGGCGGCGATGCGCCCCGAAAGCCCTTCCAGCACGTGATCCGCCGTGGTGGGGCTGACCGCGCCGGAGCGATTGGCCGAAGGCCCCGCCACCGGAATCGCCGCCGCGCGCAGCAATTCCAACGCCAGCGGATGCGCCGGCACGCGCACCGCAAGCGTATCCAGCCCTGCCCCGGCCAGCAGGTCAATGCGGCATTCTGTTCGGCGCGGCAGCACCAAGGTCAGTGGCCCGGGCCAGAAGGCGGCGGCCAAGGCGCGCGCGCGGTCATCGGCGATTACCTCAACGAAGGCGCTTTCGGTATCAGGGAAATGGCAGATCAGCGGGTTGAAATGCGGCCGCCCCTTGGCTTCAAACACTGCCGCAACCGCGCGGCCATTGCGCGCATCGGCGCCAAGCCCATAGACCGTCTCGGTCGGGAAGGCGACGAGTTCACCTGCACGCAGCAAGCGCGCCGCTTCCGCGACCTGATCCGCCCCAAGCCGGCGTGTCATCCCGGCAGGCCCTCGCAGACAAAGCCCGGATTTTCAAAGCCTGGCTTGGCGTAGAGCAAGGGCGCGCGGGTTTCCAACACCAGCACGCGCCCGCCGGCGGCTTCCACCACCGCCTGAGGGGCGGCGGTATCCCATTCCATGGTGCGGCCAAAGCGTGGGTAGAGATCGGCGCTGCCTTCCGCCAGACGACAGAATTTCTCGGCCGAACCGATATTCACCACGCGCGCAACATGCCGGCCTTCAAGGAAGCGGCCCATGCGCGGGTCATCGGCGTAATGGTGGCTGCCCATCACGATCAAACCCGTATCGGGCGGTGTGCGGGCATGGATTTCGCGGGTGCCGGCGGCGTCGCGCTTCCAAGCACCAAGGCCAACCCGGCCCCAAAAGATTTCACCGGATGCCGGCAGCGCCACCGCGCCCAGAACCGCGCGCCCGGCTTCCACCAGGCCGATATTCACCGCGAAATTATTGCGCCCGGCCGCGAATTCCCGCGTGCCATCGAGCGGGTCCACCAGCCAGAAACGCTCGGCATGGGCGGGCGCGGTGCCGGCGGCGACTTCTTCCTCCGCTATCACGGGAATGTCCGGGGTGGCGGCGCGCAGCCCTTCCACAATCAGCGCTTCGGCGATGCGATCAGCCTCGGTCACCGGGGAATGGTCGGATTTCCGTTCAACGGCGAAGCCCGCGGCCTTGATCGCCATAATGGCCGAAGCCGCCTTGGCGACGAGATCACTGGCAAGCGCCAGCAGCGCATCATTTTTCATGCTTCTGCTTTGGCCGCATGGGCGCCCCGCTGCAAGCCCTGTTTTGGCGGCGATGCCTCTGTTAAGGTGCCACGAGATTGTTTTGCCCCCAAGGAGCCCCGCCATGCCCGATATCACCTTCGTGAAGCCCAGCCTGCCGCGCAGCGGCGCTCTTGTTCTATTGCTGGCGGAAGGAGCGGCGCTTTCGGGCCTGGCCAAGGCGGCCGAGGAAGCAACCGGCGGCGCCGTTGGGCGCGGCTTGGAAGCGGCGAAGTTCAAGGGCGCCAAGGGCCAGTCCTGCACGCTGTGGGCGCCGGGTGCGGGTTTGGCGAAAATTGTCGCCATCGGTCTTGGCAAGGCAGATGCGCTTGATGCGCAGGGTGCCGAGAATGCTGGCGGCAGCGCGCTGGTTGCCGTGCAGCAGGAACGGGACGCGGTGATGGCTGCGGATGGGCTGACGCCGGCACTTGCCGCAAGCGCTGCCATGGGCGCGCGGCTGCGCAGCTATCGCTTTGATCGCTACCGCACCACGGAAAAGGAAGAAGACAAGCCAAAGCTGGAACGCATTGCCGTGGCGGCTGCGGAACCCACCAAGGCCAAGGCCGCCTTCGCGCCGATGCAGGCCATCGCGGATGGTGTGTTCCTGACGCGCGATCTGGTGTCCGAACCGCCCAATGTGCTGACGCCGGCTGAAATGGCGGAACGCTGCAAGGCTTTGGAAAAGCTTGGCGTCGTCGTGGAAATCATGGGCCCGCGCGAAATGAAGCGTCTTGGCTTTGGTGCGCTATTGGGTGTGGCGCAGGGCAGCGCGCAGGAACCGCGCATGGTGACCATGAAATGGATGGGCGCGCCCAAGGGCAAGAAGCAAAAGCCGCTTGCTTTCATCGGCAAGGGTGTGACCTTCGACACGGGCGGCATTTCCATCAAGCCGGCGGGCGGGATGGAAGACATGAAATGGGATATGGCCGGCGCAGGCACGGTGATTGGGCTGATGGCTGCACTCGCGGGGCGCAAGGCCAAGGCGGATGTGATTGGCATGGTGGGCCTGGTGGAAAACATGCCATCCGCCACCGCGCAGCGCCCGGGCGATGTGGTGAAATCCTATTCCGGCCAAACCGTGGAGGTAATCAATACCGATGCGGAAGGACGTTTGGTGTTGGCGGATGTGATGTGGTATTGCCAGGAAGAATATGACCCGCGCTTCATGGTGGATTTGGCGACACTCACGGGTGCTATCATCATCGCGCTTGGCCATGAACGCGCAGGGCTTTTCAGCAATGACGACACGCTCGCGACCCATGTGAAGGAAGCGGGCAGCGCGGTGGGTGAGAAAGCTTGGCGCATGCCGCTGGGTGATGCCTATGACAAGCAGATCAAATCCGACATTGCCGATATGAAGAATGTCGGCGGGCGGCCGGGCGGGTCCATCACGGCGGCGCAATTCATCCAGCGCTTTGTCAATGGCAAGCCTTGGGCGCATTTGGATATCGCGGGCACGGCCTGGTCTTCCAAGGATGCGCCAACCGTGCCGAAGGGGGCGACCGCTTATGGCGTGCGCATGCTGGATCGCATGGTGGCGGATCATTACGAAGGCTGAAGCTGCGTCGCTTTTGTGCCCATGGTAAAATTGATCTTGCAACGAAGCTCTGACGCGCTGCGCCGCCACAAGGCGCGCGGTGGCGATAGCGCGCTGATCCTGCCAGTGCGGCTTGGCAGCGTGCCTGAGGATGTGGCGCTTGCCGCCGCCGTGAAAGCCGCGCGCTTCAAGGCCAAGGCCGGAGAGGTTTTGGCGGTTCCAGGCGCCCATGGCTTCACCATCCTTGCCGGGATTGGTGGCGGTGAGGCAATCAGCGATTGGGAAGCAGGCGGCGGCGCTGGCATGGCGGCGGCGGCGGGCCGCGCGCATGCGGTATTGCTGGCCGATGGCGCCGCACAGGAACAGGCAGCGGGTTTCGCGGCAGGCGCGCTGCTGAATGCCTGGCGCTTCAATGCGCTGCGTGATGCCAGCAAGGATAAGGATACACCGCCCGCGCAGGTAACGCTGGCAGTGGCTGCACCAGCAAAAGTGGAAGCCGCCTGGAAGCACGCTGAAGCAGCGCTGCGCGGCACGCTTTACGCGCGCGATTTGGTGGCGGAACCGGGCAATCGGCTGAATCCCGCAAGCTTCGCCGAAAGGCTGCGCAGCTTGCGCGAGGTCGGCCTGAAGGTCGAGGTCTTGGAAGGCAAGCGCCTGGCCGCGCTTGGCATGGGCGCGCTATGCGCCGTGGGCGGCGGGGCGGAACATGGACCTCGCCTTGTTGTGCTGCGCTGGCCAGGCAAGCTTAAAGCCGCGCCGATTGCCTTTGTCGGCAAGGGGATTTGCTTTGACACCGGCGGCATTTCCATCAAGCCCGCTGCCGGCATGGAAGAAATGCGCGGCGATATGGCAGGCGCGGCGGCGGCAGCAGGCGCGATGCTGACACTGGCGTTGCGGCAATCTCCCGCACCGGCGGTCGCCGTTTTGGCGCTGGCGGAAAACGCCATCGGCGCGGCTTCCTATCGGCCCGGTGATATTCTGCGCACCCATAGCGGCAAGACGATTGAGGTATTGGATACGGATGCGGAAGGAAGGCTGATTTTGGCTGATGCGCTTTCCTATACCGCTCAGCGTTTCCGCCCGCGTGCCATGATTGATCTGGCGACGCTGACAGGCAGCATCATCACCGCCCTTGGCCATCAACGCGCCGGGGTTTTCGGCAATGATGAGGCACTCACCGCCGCGCTGATGGCAGCGGGGGAAGACGTGACCGAGCGGCTTTGGCCCATGCCGATTGATGATGAGCACAGGGAGGTTCTGAAAAGCGACATCGCCGATCTGCGCCAATGCGCGCCGGCGGGCAGCGGCGCCTGGGGTGGGCGCTTCCTGTCCGATGCCTGCCACGCGGCGGCCTTTCTGCGAGAATTCGCCGGCAGCGGCGCCTGGGCGCATCTGGACATTGCGGGGGTTGAAGCGCGTGAAGAAGCAGCTGCGCTAGGGCCGAAAGGGCCAAGCGGTTTTGGTGTGCGCCTGCTGGATCGTTTGGTTGCCCTGCGCTTTGAACGCGACGCATGACCGAGATCGGCTTTTATCACCTGACGCGCAGCAAATTGCAGGAAGCGCTGCCCAAGCTTTTGGGCCGCGTGCTGGATGCGGGTGGGCGCGGCTTCGTCCTGTGCGGTGATGCGGAGCGCGCGCGCGCCCTGGATGCGGCGCTTTGGCTGCCCGCCGATCCGCCCTGGCTGCCGCATGGCCTGGCCGGCGGAGAGCATGACGCAGCGCAGCCCCTATTGATTGCCGATCAGGATATCCCGCCCGCCAATGGCGCACGCTTTCTGGTGCTGGTGGATGGCGCGGCCTCTGCGCGGCTTGCCGAATATGATCGCGTGCTCGATCTTTTCGATGGCGGTGATGAAGCGGCAGTCGCCGCAGCGCGGGCGCGCTGGGTGGCCGCCAAGGAAGCCGGGCATAGCCTGACCTATTGGCAGCAAACCGCTCGTGGCTGGGAGAAAAAGGCGAGCCATCCGCCAGCATCTTGACCCTTCCCGCCACCGCCCCCTACACGCCATTGCAAAATTACAGGATCGCCTTTCATGACTGATACCGCCCAGGACCAGATGGAAATCCTGGCAGGGGCCCTGCCCTTCCTGAAGCGCTATGATGATCAAATCGTCGTGGTGAAATATGGCGGCCACGCCATGGGGGAAGAGGAAACCGCGCTCCGCTTTGGCCGCGATATCGCGCTGCTGGAACAGGTGGGCGTGAACCCTGTGGTGGTGCATGGCGGCGGGCCGCAGATCAATGCCATGCTGAAGCGGCTGGATGTGAAATCCACCTTTGTGCAGGGGCTGCGCGTGACCGATGCCGCCATGCTGGATGTGGTGGAAATGGTCCTCGCCGGGCCGGTGAATAAACAAGTGGCAGAAGCGATCACCCGCGCTGGCGTGATGGCGGTTGGGATTTCCGGCAAGGATGGTGGGTTGGTGCGGGCACGCAAGCTCACGCGCACCTATCGCGACCCGGACAGCAATATCGAAAAAGTGCTTGATCTTGGCTTTGTGGGGGAGCCGGAATCGATCAATCCGCGCGTACTGGAATTGATGATTGGCGCGGATATCGTGCCCGTGGTGGCCCCCGTTGGCGCGGGTGCGGACGGCCAGACCTATAACATCAATGCCGATACGGTGGCGGGTGCCATTGCCGGCGCGCTTTCCGCTGAGCGGCTATTGATGCTGACCGATGTGCGCGGCGTGCTGGGGCCGGATGGTAATTTCATCCCGGAAATGACAGTGGCTGAGGTCAAGAAAGGCATCGCCGATGGCTGGATTTCCGGCGGCATGATCCCGAAGGTGGAAACCTGCATCTACGCCGTGGAACGCGGCGTGAAGGGCGCAGTTATCCTGGATGGACGCGTGCCGCATGCCGTGCTGCGCGAGTTGTTCACCGATGGTGGCGCGGGCACGCTGATCCGACCGTAATGGGCAGCAGCTAAAATCTCGGCCCGTTATTATCCGTGCGCCAGACCATGGATTTCGCCGGAAAGCCCTTGCTGACTGGGTCAATCTGGCGGCTGCTCATACCGGCGGGCAGATTGGGCTGCGGCAAGCCCAGGCGATCCGCCACACATTGGCGAATACGAAACAGCAGCGCCGGGTCCACATCCTGACGCTGCATCAGGGGCCGTAACAGGGTATCGGCCACCACGCCAGCAAGCCGAATGGCAGTATCCGGCGTTAGCCCAGGCCGCGCCATCAGGCTTGGGAACCATTCCGGATTGAACCGCGCCCGGTTCAGGACATCTTCCATGCTCATGGCACGAATCTTCGCGCTGGTGTTTTCGAGCATCAGGCCGATGGCAAGCCGGTCACCTTGGGCGATCAGCGCATCCGTCACGGCTTCCCCAATCCCATTGCGGCGCGCGACCGCTTGCAGCGTTGCGGTCGTTGGTGGCGAAGCCACCAGTACCAGCAAATCTTGCTCGGTCAGGATGGGCGAAAGGCGAATGACGGGTTCGGCGACGCGAATTTCCGTATCCATGGCCAAGCGTAGCACTGCGTCACGCGGCACGGTCGAGAGATTCTTGATGGCATCCGCAATGATAAAGCGGATTTGGGCCACGGCGTCTTCCGCCAGCTTCAAGAGAATCGGCTGCGCTACCTGCGCCAGGCGATCATGGCTTGAGGAGGTAAGGCTGGGCAGAATATCGGCGACCCGCTTTGCCAAGGCTTCACGCACGGCTGCGCTCTCATCTTCCGTCAATGTCTGCAAGACGGAAAAAGGTGCCTTGGCGTTTGCAATCACGCTGGCCCTGACGCGCGGTTCCTCATCCTGCGAAAGAAAGGCCAGCACCTCATGCGGCGTGGTCGCATTGCGCGCCAACATGGCCCGGGTCGCGGTATCGCTCTCCCGCGCGAGGCGCAGCATATTCTCAACCGTGCCACTCATGCCGCCACCTCAACACCGGAGGAGGCAACTGCGGGCGACGTAGTAACGGCAATCTCACTGCTTCGGCGGCGGTCAGGCATGGCTGCATATTCCCCATGGCCCCCTAATCTTTCGTTACTGCGGAGCGTTGACAGCGCCCCCGCCCCGCCGCAAGGAAAGACAAGTTTGCCGAAGGAACCCGCCTCATGAACATGACTGCTCTTCAGGCCCGCATCGAAGCGCTTTGGGCCAGGCGCGACCAGCTTTCCCCCACGACCACGGGGGCTGATCGCGCATCGGTTGAAGAAGCCTTGGAAATGCTCGATTCCGGTCAGGCCCGTGTGGCCGAACCCGATGGGAATGGCGGCTGGAAGGTCAATCAATGGTTGAAGCAGGCGGTGCTGATGTCCTTCCGCCTGGCCGATTCCGCACCGATGGAAATTTCGACCGGCGCTTATGACAAGGTGCCGTTGAAATTCGAAGGCTGGGGTGAGAATCGCTTCCGCGAAGCCGGTTTCCGTGTAGTGCCGGGTGCGGTAGTGCGCCGTTCCGCCTATATCGCACGCAATGTGGTGCTGATGCCATCCTTCGTGAATCTTGGCGCGCGGGTTGAGGAAAACACCATGGTGGATACCTGGGCCACCGTTGGTTCCTGTGCGCAAATTGGCAAGAATGTGCATCTTTCGGGCGGCGTTGGCATTGGCGGTGTCTTGGAACCGTTGCAGGCAAACCCGGTGGTGATCGAAGATGATTGCTTCATCGGCGCGCGGTCCGAAGTGGTGGAAGGCGTGATTGTTGAGCGCGGTTCAGTGCTTTCCATGGGTGTTTTCATCAGCGCCACCACCAAGATTGTTGACCGCACGACCGGTGAGATCTTCATGGGCCGTGTGCCTTCCTATTCCGTGGTGGTGCCAGGTTCCTTGCCGGGCAAGCCGCTGCCGGATGGCTCGCCTGGGCCTTCGCTTTATTGCGCGGTGATTGTGAAGCGTGTGGATGCGCAAACCCGCGCGAAGACCGCAATCAACGAATTGCTGCGTGACTGATCCGCTTCCCCTGCTGCAGGCGCTGATCCGCTGCCCTTCCGTCACGCCGGAAGAAGGCGGCGCGCTTGGCGTGCTGGAAGCAGCGCTGACGCCGCTTGGCTTCACCTGCACGCGGCTGAAATTCGCGGAAGTTGATAATCTATTCGCGCGGCGCGGGCGGCATGGGCCGCATTTTTGCTATGCGGGGCATACGGATGTGGTGCCGGTCGGTGATCGGGCTGGCTGGCAGCATGATCCCTTCGGGGCGGAAATCGCCAATGGCATGGTCTATGGCCGCGGCGCTTGCGACATGAAGGGCAGCATAGCGGCTTTTGTAGCGGGGCTGACTGATTTCCTCGCGCTACGGCCAGATCATCAGGGCAGCATTAGCCTGCTGATTACGGGCGATGAGGAAGGGCCTTCCATCAATGGCACCGCCAAGGTGCTGGAATGGATGGCGGATCATGATCAGATCCCCGATATGGCGCTGGTGGGGGAGCCCACTTCCAAGGTGACGCTTGGCGATACGCTGAAAATCGGCCGCCGTGGGTCCATGACCGCGCATATCACGGTTCACGGTATTCAGGGCCATTCTGCCTATCCGGAACGCGCTGATAACCCGGTGCATCGGCTGGTGCGGGTGCTGAATAGGCTGACCGCTGAGGCTTTGGATAATGGCAGTGATTGGTTCCAGCCAAGCACGCTACAAGTGACGGGTTTTGATGTCGGCAATAGTGCTTCCAATGTGATCCCAGCCGCGGCCAAGGCGTTTTTGAATATCCGCTTTAATGATCTGCACCGCAGCAGTGGGTTGACCCAGCGCATTCGTGCCGTGCTGGAAGAAGAAGCGCCCAATCACGATCTGACCGTGACCGTTTCCGGTGAAAGCTTCCTGACCGAACCGGGGCCATTCGTGGCCGGGCTGCAACGCGCCATTGAACGCGCGACGGGCGCGCAAGCCAGGCTTGATACGGGCGGTGGCACTTCGGACGCGCGTTTCATCACGCGCTATTGCCCCGTTGCGGAATTGGGCGCGGTTGGCGCCACCATGCATAAGGTGGATGAATGCGCGCCGATTGATGAGTTGCGTGATCTGGCCACGCTTTATCGCATGGCGCTTGAGGAGCTGGTCGGCTGAGCAACGCGCCCCAAGGCGGCGTGGCGCGCGCGCTGGCCGGCGCGCTTATGCTGGCGCGCGGGCGTGCGATGGGGCTGGCCGCCTTTGAAAATACGCTGCCCGTTGCGGCCTATTCCTTTCGCGCGGCGGCGATTTGCCTGCCGATTTTCCTGTTCTTCAAGGATCAGACCAGCGCGCCCGCTGATGTAGTGCTCTCGCTTTTTGTGGATTTGCTGCTATTCGCCGCTTCCTGGGCAGGGTTTGCCTTGGCGTCACTGTCCCTGGCCAAGGCGCTTGGCGTCGCAGATCGCTGGCCGCGTTTCATTGCGGCCTGGAATTGGTCTGCCGTGGTGCAATATCTTGCACTCGCGCTGCTGAGCCTGCCGGGTTTGCTCATGGGCAAGGGCGGTTTGCTCGACCTTGGTGGGTTATTGGCGCTGTTTTACGCGCTTTGGCTGGAATGGTTTGTAGCACGCCATGCGCTGCGCCTCAGCGCGTTGGGCGCAGCCGGGTTTGTCGCGCTTGATCTTGGCATCGCCGTGTTCCTGGGCGGCTTTGCGGCGCGCATTACAGGGTGATGGTGGCGGTTTATTGCAGGAATTCAGGCGAAATCAGCCGCGGCAGAATCAAAGACACATCCGGCCACATGATGACCAAACCCAGCACAGCCAACATGGGCAGCAACATGATGATGGTATCCTTGATGACGGCCCCCATCTTCAAGCCCGCCACATGGCAGGCAATCATCAGACATAAGCCATAAGGCGGTGTGACAAGGCCGAAGGCGAGGCTCACAATCCCGATCATCGCAAAATGCACGGGATGAATGCCAACTTCCATTGCAAGCGGTTGCAGAATGGCGCCGACAATGATGATGGCCGGAATGGCATCTAGAAAGCAGCCCACCACCAGGAAGACGCCGGCGATGAAGAATCCTGTCATGATCTTGCCCATGCCCCAAGCGGAAACGCCGGCCAGGATGGCTTCCGGGATCTTGTAATAGGCGAGTAACCAGCCAAAGGCCGAAGCGGTACCAACACAAAACAGCGCCACCGCCGCCAGCCTTCCGGTTTCACCAAGTGCGCCGTAAAGACCCTTCAAATCCATCTCTCGGTAAACAACCAGCGAAAGTACCCCGGCATAAAGCACGGCGATGCAGGCACTTTCGGTGGCGGTGAACCAGCCGAAAATCTTGCCGCCAATAATGATGAAGGGCGTCATCAGCGCGGGCAGGGAAATCCAGGTGGCGAAACCGACTTCCTTGAGGCTCGCGCGCGGGTAGGTTGGGTAGCCGCGCCGCTTCGCATAGGCATGCACGGTGGCCATTTGCACAAGGCCAATCAGCAAGCCCGGAATGACGCCTGCGAGGAATAACGCACCGATCGAAACCGTGAGCACACCGCCCCAGACAATCATCAGAATGGAAGGCGGAATAATGACGGCGAGCACGGCGGAAACCGCCGTGATGGCGACCGAGAAACTATCATCATAGCCTTCGCGCCGCTGCGCTTCGATGAAGATCTTGGATTGCGATGCGGCGTCCGCCGTGCTGCTGCCGCTGATGCCCGCGAAAAAGATCGAAAGCACAACATTGATCTGCGCAAGCCCGCCCGGAAAATGCCCGACCAAGGCGCGCGATAGCCGCACCAGCCTGTCCGTAATGCCGCCCACATTCATCAGATTGGCGGTCAGCAAGAAGAAGGGCACTGCCAGCAGGATGAAGGAATTATAGGCGTTAAAGGTTTCCTGCATCAGCGTCATGGCACCAAGGCGCGGTTCAATCAGCATCACCGGCAGGCAGGCCATGCCAAGCGCCACAGCCACCGGCACCCGCAAGGCGAGCAGCGCAAAGAACCCGCCAAACAGGATCCAGGCGGCTTCACCCGGCGCCAATACATTGCCGCCCATCATGTCGCTTCGCCCCTGAATAGCGTGGTCAGATCATCATAGAATTTGAGGCCGCCGAAAATCAGCCAGGAAAACCCCAGAATGGGCCAGGCAAGATGGATCAGCCAAAGTGGCAATTCTGCCAATTCACTGATGCGAAACCAGGCGAAATCCACGAATTCGATGCCATACCAGAAAAAGGCGGCCGAGAAGGCCAGTACGAAAATACCCGTCACCAGATCAAGCGCAGCGCGAGCGCGGCCTTTCAAATCAGGCCAAAGATCCACATTGAAATGAATGCCTTCCTTCAACCCCACCATGGCGCCGATCATGATGGTCCAGATCAGCAGAAAACGCGCCATTTCCTCGGTCCAGATGTAATGCGGCAGGAAATCCGTGAAGCGCGCGAAAATCTGCAAGGCCACCGGGAAGATCAGGATGAAGACGCAAAGTGCCAGCATTACCGACAGAAACCGGCCATAGAAATCAGCGATTCGCTGCACGGCGTGGCGGAACCTCATCTCGCGCATGATGCCCCCTTGTGACCTGAAGCCTGTCGTTTCTTGATTTTTGCAACCGCCTTCCAGCAGCGCATCGCCGCTGGAAGGCGATATCGCTTACGACGTCAGCGCATTGATGCGGGCAAAGATGCTTTCCGCGCCCACTTCCTTGGCATAGGCTTCCATCACCGGATCAACCGCCCGCTTCAGCGCAGCACGATCGGTGAAGGGAATCCGCCGCAGCCGGCCGGCGCTTTCCAGCGCGGTCAGCTTCTGCCCATCCTCACTGCTTTCCGCTTCACGCCCAAAGGCGCCGGCTTCACGGCCTGCGCGCTTGATCGCCTCCTGCAAGGCGGGCGGCAGGCGGGAAAGCGTTTGGCTCGAAAAACAGATCGGGCGGATGGTGATGGCGTGTTCGGTCATGATCAGGTTCGGTGCCACTTCAAAGAAGCGCATCGCCTCCACGCCCGCAGCCTCATTCTCACCGGCTTCGATCACGTTGTTCTGAATGCCGTTGTAAATTTCATTATAGGCAATCACGGTCGGCGCCATGCCGGCCGCCTGGAAGGTGCGCGACCAGATTGGCGCGCCCTGCACGCGCACCTTGAGCCCCCGCAGTTCCGCCATATTGGTGATGCGACGATTGGCGAAGATATTGCGCACACCGCCGCCGGCATAGCCAATCAGCATCACACGGGCGCGGCGTTCCACCTCATCCGCCACGGGCGCGAAAAGGTTTTGATCCAGGACCTGGTTCCAATGCTTCAGGTCGCGGAACAGGAAGGGCGCATCCACAAAGGGGGCGGCGCGGCTGAAGGTGGACATATGTGCGGGCGAGACAATGCCGTAATCCACCGCACCGCGGCCAGCCGACATGTATTCGAAATACTGCTTTTCCAGCCCCAGGCTGCTATTCTTGTGCAGCACGAAATTCACCGGGCCCGCAGTGTAGTAGCGCTTCACGAGTTCTTCAAAGCGCACCAGGGCGCGGGTGAAGACGTGCTCATCATTGAACTGCACCGCGCCATTCAGGGTGATGGCCTGTTGTGCGCGCGCCACCGCCGGCGCGGCTAGGCCAGCGGCAGCCAGGGTTGCCCCAAGCAATTGCCTACGATTCATGACGTTTCTCCCGTTTTTTACCGGCTTCGTGCACCGGCTGGCATGACTATAGGCAGGCATTTCAGCGCGCGGGAAGGCCCCTTTCCAGGGGTGATTTTCTCGTCAAAACTCCCGGAAACGGAGGGAATGACATGGCGAAAACTGATCTGGTCGGCCGGGTTGCGGTAATCACCGGGGCGGCGCGCGGCATTGGGCTAGCGGTGGCGGAACTGGCCGCCAGCCGGGGGGCTGCCATCGCCATTTGGGATATGGATGAGGCTGCTTCCAAGGCCGCCGCCGCGCGCTTGGGTCACGCCAAGGTCAGCACCCATATCCTGGACCTGACCGATGCGGCGGCGGTGGAAACCGCGACGCGAGCAACCATTTCCACCCATGGGCGGTTGGATATTCTGGTCAATAATGCCGGCATTACCGGCGGCAATGCGCCGGTGTGGGAATTGCCTGTCGCGGAATGGCGGCGCGTGATTGAGGTCAATCTGGTGGCCCCCTTCATCGTTTCCCGCGCCGTGGTGCCGCATATGCGCGCGGCGGGCTATGGGCGCGTGGTGAATATCGCTTCCATCGCGGGCAAGGAAGGCAATCCGAATGCATCGCATTACAGCGCTTCCAAGGCGGGGCTGATTGGGCTGACCAAATCGCTCGGCAAGGAATTGGCCGGCAGTGGCGTTTTGGCGAATTGTGTCACGCCGGCAGCGGCCGAGACCGATATCTTCAAGCAAATGACCGCGCAGCAAATCGCCTGGATGCGGTCCAAGATCCCGATGGATCGCTTTGTGCAGGTGGAGGAAATCGCGGAGCTTGTCTGCTGGCTGGCATCCGAGGCGTGTTCCTTTTCCACCAGCGCAGTGTTCGACATATCGGGCGGGCGCGCGACTTATTAGGGCCAGCGCATTGCCAGCGCGCGCAGGGCGCTGCAAGCTTCACCCAACCTGATGGGAGAAAGATTGGACATGAGCACAGAGGGCAAGATCGCCGTCGTCACTGGGGCTGGCAGCGGCGTGGGCCGCGCGGCGGCTTTGGCGCTGCTGGGGGGTGGTTGGCATGTGGTGCTGGCGGGACGCCGCGCCGATGCCTTGCAGGAAACCGTGACCCTTGCTGGTGCGGCGGGATCACGCGCGCTTTGCGTGCCTTCCGATGTGTCCGACCCCGCCGCGGTGGATGCGCTTTTTGCAACCGTGAAGCAGCGCTACGACCGGCTTGATATGCTGTTCAATAATGCCGGCACCAATGTGCCCGGCATGCCCTTCGAAGACCTGACCTATGAGGATTGGACCCGCGTTGTCGGCGTGAATCTGACCGGATGCTTTTTATGCGCGCAGGCCGCATTCCGCATCATGAAGGATCAGAAGCCGCAGGGCGGACGAATCATCAACAACGGGTCCATCAGCGCGCATACGCCGCGCCCCGATAGCGCGCCCTATACCGCCACCAAGCATTCCATTACGGGGCTGACCAAATCCCTCATGCTCGATGGTCGCAAATACGATATTTGCGCGGGGCAGATTGATATCGGCAATGCCGCAACGCCGATGACGCAGCGCATGACACGCGGCGTGAAGCAGGCCGATGGCAGCATTGCGGTGGAACCCACCATGGATGCCACGCATGTCGGTAATGCCATTCTGCATATGGCCAATCTGCCGCTGGAGGCGAATATCTTCACCATGACCATCAAGGCCACAAAGATGCCCTTCGAAGGGCGCGGCTGAAGCCTGATGGCCATGCATCGGCTCAAGGTTCAGGAGCCCTTCCGCGCGCTGTTTTACGCACCGTTTTATGCGGCCTTGGCGCGCGGCGATTACGCGGCGGAGGGCGTGGAGGTCACGCTGCTGCCAGGTGCGGTGCCGTCACTTGCGAAGGATTCCGTATTGGATGGTACGGCTGACCTCGCCTGGGGCGGGCCGATGCGCCTGTTGCTGGCGCATGATGCCGATCCCGCCTGCCCCTTGCGGCTATTTGGCGCGGTGGTGATGGGTGATCCGTTTTTCCTGGTGGGGCGCCAGCCCAATCCTGGCTTCAAGCTGCGCGATTTGGCGGGCATGACGCTTGGCACCGTCAGCGAAGTGCCCACACCCTGGTGGACCTTGCAGGATGATATCCGCACGGCTGGAATTGATCCGGCTGCAATCAAGCGCGTCACGGACCAGACCATGCCCGCCAATGCCGCCGCTGTTGCCGCCGGCACGCTGGATGCCGCGCAGCTTTTTGAGCCTTTGGTAAGCCAGATGGAGGCTGCGGGCACCGGCCATGTCTGGCATGCGCAAGCAAGCCGCGGCCCCACTTCCTACACTGCCTTTTATGCGCGCACCGATGTCATTGCTGCCAAGCGCGCGGCGATGGAAGCGATGGTGCGCGGGTTGGCGCGCACGCTCACATGGTTTACTGCAGCATCGTCGGCAGAAGTCGTTGCCTGCATTGCGCCTTACTTTGAAGGCGGTGATCACGCGCTGATGGCGCGCGCCATTGCCCGCTATAAATCCGTGAAACTCTGGACTGAGACGCCGCGCTTCCCGCCGGAAGCGCTCGCGCAATTGGAACGCGGCATGCTCTCCGCGGGCGCCATCAAACGCACGCCCGGTTTTGCCGGGCTGGTTGCTGAGGATGTGACGGAAAGCGCGCTCGCGTAATTTCAGCCGCGCGGCAGTAACTGCTCCGTCAGTGTCGCCCAATAGGATGCGCCGACGGGCAGAATATTGTCGTTGAAATCATAAAGCGGGTGATGCACCTGCGCGTCATCCGGCCCGCGCCCGCCGCCCAGCATCAGATAGGCGCCTGGCTTGGCATTGAGCATGAAGGAGAAGTCTTCGCCGCCCATGGTGGGTTTCGCCATGGGTAATACGCGCGCTTCACCCTGCACGGCGCGCGCGGCCTTGGCGGCCAGATGCACGCTTTCCACCTCATTGATCGTCGCTGGATAGGCGCGGGCGAATTCGGCGGTGGCAGTCGCGCCCATCGCGGCGGCGATGCCCGTTACGGTTTCCTTGAAGCGGCGTTCGAGCAAATCCCCAATCTCCGGCGCGAACCAGCGCGCGGTGCCCAGCATGCGCACGGTCTCGGGGATCACGTTGAAGGTATGCCCGCCGGTGATATGGCCGATGGTGATGACGCCCGCTTCCACCGGTTCCACATTGCGTGCGACGATGGATTGCAGCGCCTGAACAATGGCGGCGGCCACCACAATCGGGTCCGTGCCATTATGCGGCATGGCGCCATGGGCGCCTTTGCCAGTGATGTTCACTTCAAGATTGGCGACCGCCGCCATCACCGGGCCTTCGCGCCAGAGGAAAGTGCCTTCCGGCGCACCCGGCCAATTATGCATGCCGAATACGCGTTCCATCGGGAAGCGCGTAAACAGCCCTTCCTTCACCATCAATTCGCCGCCCGCCAGATTTTCTTCTGCCGGCTGGAAAATCACATAGACGGTACCATCGAAATTGCGGGTCTCGGCAAGATACTTCGCCGCACCCAGCAGCATGGTGGTATGCCCATCATGGCCGCAGGCATGCATCTTGCCCGGAATTTTGGAAGCATAGGGCAGTCCGGTTTCTTCCAGAATCGGCAGCGCATCAATATCGGCACGCAGCCCAATGGCGCGGCCATTATCCACACGGCCACGGATCACACCCACAACACCAGTCTTGGCGATGCCGGTGATGACCTCATCACAACCAAACTCATGCAGCTTTTCGGCGATGATGCCGGAAGTGCGCACCTCCTCAAGCCCCAATTCGGGGTGTTCATGAAAATCGCGCCGCCAGGCGGTCATTTCCGGGTGGAATTCGGCAATGCGGTTGATGATGGGCATGGGGCTAGCTTTCTTGTCAGGGGCTTGAATGGCTGCGCGGACTGGGAGGGTCAAGTGGTGCGGCTGGCGGGAACTGGCGCGGTAGCCGGCTCATCCCGACAGCGTCCTGCGCCCAGCCAGGCGTGAATTGGATGGTCGAGACGGTCTTCCCGCGCAGATCATAGAGATGCATCCGAAAGGTCGTCGCCATCCACTCCTTACGAAATTCAGGCCGCGGCCGACCATCGCCGTCGCAGTCAAAGCCGACTCGTATGCGCCCAATCTCTTGCCCGATCCAGCCGCCGACAACACGGTCGCCCCACACTGGGCCGCCCATCACAGCCCGCCGCGCCTCCTCCCGAGCGCGCTGGTGAGGCATGACGACCGTGTCGAAGTCGCGCACGGCGCGGCAGGGCTCCTCTATGTATGGGATCAGCCGGCGGCCGACGAAGCCAGACTCCAGTAGGGAGGTGGGCATGACAACACCGGTCATGCGCGCCTTTGACCACCAAAACAGCATGTCTGTGTGGGAGTGCGAACCTTCGGCAGCGTGGATTCCAGGGTGGCAGTGGCGGTTACCCGGCAGTTCGGGGTCCGGCGCGCCATCGCGAAAGCACGGTACTCGATCTCGTGTGTCATCCCCCTGGAAGAAGGCGGGCAATGGCAGGTCGCGGTCGTGGAACTCCATGAAAACGCCGACTTTCGCCATGCCGAGGAGAACAAAGAAGGGAGGCTGGTTACTAACCAGCATGGTGCCGACGCAGGTAGTAACCGAGTACAGGGCCAGTAGCAGCAGTCCCCAGGTCAGCGCGCGGCGCCTACGCCGTACGCGCGGCGCGAAGGTCAGCGCCAGCCCTTGTTCCAGCGGGATGGGCGTAACGCCAAGAATATCGCGCATGGGCGCAATGTCGAAAGCCTTGTCTTCCGTCAAGCGGCGAATTTCATCTGCGCCAATCGCAGGCAAGCCTGGGATGATGCGCGTCAGCCAGGCCAAGCCGCGCAGCAACCCAAGCGGCAGCGGCAGCACCGGGCGCGTGCCAAGCCCCGCAGCGCGCACCACGGCCGCAAGGAAATCGCGATACGGCATGGGTTCCGGCCCCGCGATCACCATCGCCTCTGGCCCCGTCCAGGGATGGCGCGCGGCGGCAAGTAAGGCGCGGGTCACAGCGCTTTGATGGATCGGCTGCACCAAAGACCGCCCCCCGTCGGGCAGGGGCGCAAAAGGCAGGCGGCGCAATAGTGCTGCCAGGCGCTGGACATTATCTTCGCCTTGGGCGCCATAGACCATGGTCGGGTGCAGCATGACGCCGGCGCGCCCACTGGCGAGGAAGGCAGCCTCCCCCGCGCGCACGCCATCGCCATGCGCATCCGCCCAGCGCGAATAGCGCCTTGTGGAGCCCATCAGCACAAAACGCGCCTCAATCGGCGCGGCCTTTAGAATGGCAGGCGCGTGGCGCGCATGGGCGGTGCTGATGACAAGCGAGGCACCCTCAAGCGCGGCGCGCAGCGCGGCGGGATCGGCCAGATCAGCGATACGCGGCGCAAGCGGCAGGCCGAGGGCGGCCCATTTCGCCGCATCGCGCACCACGGGTGTGAAGGGCGTGCCTTCAGCCAGCAGCGCGCGGGCGAGTGCCGCGCCGCTCCGCCCCGAAGCGCCAATCAGCGCAATCAAGGTGCCGCGCGCAGGAAGGCCAGGTCAGCGCCAAGCGGTGCCTGCGTCACCTGGTCATAAACCAGCTTGTCCCAGCCTCGCTTGGGCGCCGGGGCGGGCTGCCAGGCGGCGCGGCGGCGGGCCATTTCATCTTCCGCCACCAGCAGATCAAGTTTGCGATCCTTTACCGAAAGCCGGATGCGATCACCCGTTTGCACCAAAGCCAGCGGCCCACCCACCGCCGCTTCGGGCGCGATGTGCAGCACAATCGTGCCAAAGGCGGTGCCGGACATGCGGCAATCGCTCATGCGCACCATGTCCTTCACGCCGGCGCGGGCGAGCTTTTTCGGGATCGGCAGATAGCCCGCTTCCGGCATGCCGGAAGGCGAACGCGGGCCCACATGTTTCAGCACCAGAATATCCTGCGGCGTCACATCCAATTCTGGGTCGTCAATGCGGTTGGCCAAATCCTCCAACCCATCAAACACCATGCAGCGCGCTTCGGTTTCGAATAGCGCGGGTGTGGCGGCGCTGCGCTTCAAAATCGCCCCTTCTGGCGCAAGCGACCCAAACAGCGCGACCAAGCCACCAACCGGGGAGACAGGTTCGGCAAAAGCGCGAATGATGCGCCGGTCCACGAAATGGCTGCCATCGCCGATACGATCCGCGAGGCTCACGCCATCCAGATCAATCGTTGTCAGGTCAAGCAAATCGCGCAATTCCCACAGCAGAGCGCGCATGCCGCCAGCCGCGTGGAAATCTTCCATATAGCCTTCGCCAGTCGGCTTGAGGTCCACCAGCACCGGCGTTTCCTCGGACAGCGCATCCAACCGCTTGAGATCGAGCGAAAGCCCCGCGCGGCCGGCAATAGCGGCCATATGCACCACCGCATTGGTGGAACCACCAAGCGCCAGCAGCACGCGCGTCGCATTGTCCAGATTGGCCTGTGTCATCATCTGGCTTGGGCGGATTGGGTTCTTGATCAGTCGCACGGCTTGCGCGCCGGCTTCTTCGGCAATGCGCAAACGGTCCGCATGCACGGCGGGCGCGCTGGCGCCGGCCAAAGGCATGAAGCCAAGCGTCGCGGCGATGCAGGCCATGGTGGAAGCCGTGCCCATCACGCCGCAGGTGCCGGCGGTTGTGGCAAGCTTGCCTTCCAATTCGCCGATCCGCTCCGCAGTCACTTCGCCAGCGCGATAACGCGCCCAATAGCGCCGGCAATCGGTGCAGGCGGAAAGCCTTTCCCCTTCAAAAGCCTGCGCCAGCATGGGGCCGGTGACGAGCATCACCGCAGGAATATCGGCGGAAATCGCCGCCATCAGCTGCGCCGGGACGGTCTTGTCGCAGCCGCCCACCAGCACCGCCGCATCCATCGGCTGGGCGGAAAGCATCGCTTCCGTATCCAGCGCCATCAGGTTGCGATAATGCATGGAACAGGGGCTGAGCGACGGTTCGCACAGGCTGACGGTCGGGAAGCCCAGCGGCAGCGCGCCTTCAGACAGCACACCACGGCGCACGGCTTCGATCAGCTCCGGCACGGTGCGGTGGCAATTATTGTAATCGCTCGCGGTATCGGCAATGCCAACCACGGGCTTGTCCAGCATGCGCTGCGAATAGCCCATGGATTTGGCGAAGGACCGCCGGAGGTACAGGGCGAAATCGCGATCCCCGTAATTGGAGGTATTGCGGCCAAGGCCATGGGGTTTGTCGCTCATGCGGGCGGGTCTTCCGAAAGGGTTGCCGGTGGCTGGCAGATTAAGCACCCCAGGCCGCGCAAGGGTAGGGCCATCTGCGGATGCGGTAACCTGATACCACAAGACAAAATCGCGCTTTGCGCTTGACTTTTGGCGCCCCTGCCCGGATAAGCCCGCTTCCTTTCAATAGGTTTATTCGGAACCACCATGATTTCCACGCAAACCCGCTCGCTGAAGCCGGCGGAGGTGAAGAAGAACTGGGTGTTGATTGATGCGGATGGGCTCGTGCTCGGCCGTCTTGCAACCCTGGTCGCCAATCGCCTTCGCGGCAAGCACAAGCCTCAATTCACCCCTCATGTGGATTGCGGTGACCATGTTGTCATCATCAATGCGAAGAAGGTGCGCGTCACCGGCGCCAAGGCGGAACAGAGCGTGTTCTACTGGCACACCGGCTATCCGGGCGGCATTAAGGGCCGCACCATCCGTGAACGGATGGAAGGCCGCTTCCCCGAGCGTGTGATTGAAAAGGCGGTTGAGCGCATGATCACCCGTGGCCCGCTTGGCCGCGCGCAAATGCGCAACCTGCATGTCTATGCCGGGGCCGAACACCCGCATGCCGGCCAGCAGCCTGCTGCCCTGGATGTGGCGGCGCTGAACCGTAAGAATTCCCTCGCAGTGAAGAAGGCGGGCTGAGGCTATGAGCGGCGAAACCAAGACCCTCGCGGACCTCAAGGAAATTGTGGCCGGCACCCCCGCCGCAGCGGCGGAAGCGGCGATCAAGCGGGAACCGAAGCGCGATGCGCAGGGCCGTTCCTATGCGACTGGCCGGCGGAAGGACGCGGTTGCCCGCGTTTGGATCAAGCCGGGCAAGGGCCAGATCACCATCAATGACAATCCGGCAGCGAAGTATTTCGCGCGCCCGGTGCTGCGCATGCTGATCACCCAGCCCTTCCTGGTGGCGGATCGCTATCAACAGTTCGATGTCATCTGCTCGGTCGTCGGCGGTGGCTTGTCCGGCCAGGCCGGTGCGGTGCGCCATGGCATCAGCCGCGCGCTTTGCAATTATGAACCGGATCTGCGCTCCATCCTGAAAAAGGCGGGCTTCCTGACGCGCGACCCGCGCGTGGTGGAACGCAAGAAGTACGGGCGCCCGAAGGCACGACGTTCCTTCCAGTTCTCAAAGCGCTGACGCCAGCGGACCGGCGTCGCGCGCCGGTTCCGTCTTGGAACCTTCATCAAAGGGGCGGGTCCGCAAGGGTCCGCCCCTCTTGCATTTCTGAACCATTCGCGCCGCAATGCGGCAAATAGTGTGTGTCCCGTTCTCATTCGTTCACGTGACACACACTAAGACTTTTGTGGGTCGCATTTTCCGAGTCGCCAAGTGAAATCACTTGGCTCGAAAATGCTCTAGAGGAGAAATACCATGGCCAAGACTGCGAAGATTTTCATTGATGGCGAAGCCGGCACCACGGGCCTGCAAATCCGTGACCGTATTGCCGCCAATCCGCATGTTGAATTGCGCTCCATCGCGGCGGAGCACCGCAAGGATGCCAACGCGCGCCGTGAGATGATGGACAGTGTTGACCTCGTGATCCTGTGCCTGCCGGATGATGCGGCGAAGGAAAGTGCTGCACTTGCCGCTTCGCTCGGCCCGCAGGCGCCGAAGCTCCTGGATGCTTCCACCGCGCATCGGGTTGATCCGGATTGGGTCTATGGGCTCGCGGAACTCTCACCCGAGCAGGCCAGCGCGATTGCGGCGGCGAAGTGTGTCTCAAACCCCGGCTGCTACCCAACCGGCGCCATTCTGATGCTGCGCCCCTTGATTGATGCCGGGATCATGGCGGCGGATTTCCCGGTGACCGTGAATGCGGTTTCCGGCTATTCCGGCGGCGGCAAATCCATGATCGCGGCTTATGAAGCCCGCACCGCGCCGGATTTTGAGCTTTACGGCCTTGCCTTGGAACACAAGCATGTTGCCGAGATGCAGAAATATACCGGCCTCACGCGCCGGCCTATTTTCGTGCCGTCAGTCGCGGATTACGCGCAAGGCATGATCGATTCCATTCCGCTGCATCTTGATCTGTTGAAGGGCAATGTGAAGCCTGCCGATCTGGAGGCGCTGTTGATCAAGCGCTATGCCGGCAGTGATGTGGTGCGCGTGGTGTCAGCGGAAGCCGGCGGCAAGCTGGAACCGCAGGCGCTGAATGGCACCAATGGTCTTGAAATCCGTGTCTATGGCAATGAAAAGCGCGGCCAGGCCGTGCTGGTCGCGCGTTACGATAATCTCGGCAAGGGCGCTTCGGGGGCGGCGGTGCAAAACCTTGGCCTGATGCTGGGCGTGCCAGTTTCGGCCGATCTGCCGAAGGCGGCGTAAGGGGCAGGATCATGGATATGCAGCAACCCACCAATCGCGGCCCGCTTTATGTGTTTGAAGGCATCTGGCCCACGGTTCATGACAGCGCCTTCATCGCGCCCACCGCCGCCGTGATCGGCAATGTCACGATCGGGGAGCAATCCAATATCTGGTATCATTGCGTGCTGCGCGGTGATTCCAACTTCATCACCATCGGCAAGCGCGTGAATATCCAGGATGGCACCATTGTGCATGTGAATGCCGGGCGCGAGCCCACCATCATCAGCGATGATGTCACCGTGGGCCATGCCGCTATTGTGCATGCCTGCACGTTGATGGACCGCGCCTTTGTCGGCATGGGGGCGACCGTGCTGGACGGCGCGGTGATTGAAGAAGGCGGCGTGATTGCCGCCGGTTCCGTGCTGCCGCCCGGCAAGCGCATCGGCGCCATGGAGCTTTGGATGGGCAATCCCGCCAAGCTTGTGCGGGTACTCACCGAAGAACAGCGCGCCGGGTTTGACCGCACAGCGAAGAATTACGTGCAGCTTGCGGGGCGGCACCGCGTATCGCTATCGCCTGATCCCGCCTGAGGGATCAGGCGATAGCTTGGTTTTGCGCGGCTGATTCACCGCTCCGGCCTTCAGCCTCCGCGGATCAGACGCTCGTTTGGTTTGGAGCGGCTGATTCACCGCTCCGGCCTTCAGCCTCCGCGGATCAGACGCTCGCTGGGGGCTGACGGGGCCGCGTTTTCGTACATAATATCGCCTCGGGAAACGCCGAGGAGAGACGCGTGAACGCAACCCTGAATGCCCTTCTGGCCAATGGCGCCGCTGCCGCGCCGGCCATCCGCGCGCCGGGCCGCCCGGCGCTTTCCTATGCGGGGCTGCGTGACCTGGCCACGGCCACCATTGCAAGGCTGAATGGTATTGGCATTGGCCGCAATGATCGTGTCGCGATTGTGCTGCCGAATGGCCCGGAAATGGCCGCTGCTTTCATCGCGATTGGCGCAGGTGCGACCACCGCACCGCTGAACCCTGCCTATCGCGCCGAAGAATTCAATTTTTATCTGACCGATCTGAAGGCCAAGGCGCTGGTAGTGCAAAAGGGTGTCGCCACCGAAGCGCGCGATGTCGCGGCGAAGCTTGGCGTTGCCGTGTTGGAATTGGTGCCGGGCGAAAACGCGGGCAGCTTTACGCTCGAAGGCGGCAGCCCCGCGAAAGCGGCACAGCCGGGCGCGGCAGAGGCTGGTGATATCGCACTCGTGCTGCATACCTCCGGCACCACGGCGCGGCCCAAGATTGTGCCCCTGTCGCAGGCGAATATCTGCGCCTCGGCCAAGCATATTGGCGCCACACTTTCGCTTTCGCCAGCCGATGCCTGTTTGAACATCATGCCGCTGTTTCATATCCATGGCCTGATCGCGGCGGTGCTTTCTTCCCTCGGCGCAGGCGGCGCGGTGATTTGCACGCCGGGCTTCGATGCGCTGCGTTTCTTCCGCCTGTTGGATGAGGAACGGCCAAGCTGGTACACGGCGGTGCCGACCATGCACCAAACCATCCTGACGCGTGCTGACCGTAATGCGGAGATCATTGCACGCGCGAAGCTCCGCTTCATTCGTTCATCCTCGGCATCTTTGCCCGGGCCGGTGATGGAGCAATTGGAAGCGGTATTTGGCTGCCCGCTGGTGGAAAGCTATGGCATGACCGAGGCATCGCATCAGATGGCGTCCAACCCGCTGGCCGGGCCGCGCAAGCCTGGCTCTGTGGGCCGTGCTGCGGGGCCGGAAGTCGCGATCATGGATGATGACGGCACCATCCTGCCGCAGGGCGAGATTGGTGAGGTCGTGATCCGCGGCCCCAATGTGACCGCGGGCTATGAGGCCAATCCGGACGCCAATGCCAAGGCTTTCACCAATGGCTGGTTCCGCACCGGCGATCAGGGTGCCTTTGATGCGGAAGGTTATCTGACGCTTACGGGCCGCTTGAAAGAATTGATCAATCGCGGTGGCGAGAAAGTGAGCCCCTTGGAAGTGGATGGCGTGCTTTCTGCCCACCCTGCGGTCGCGCAGGCGCTGACCTTCGCCATGCCGCATGCGAAGCTTGGTGAGGAAGTCGCCGCCGCCGTGGTGCTGCGCGAAGGGGCGGCCTGCACCGAACGCGAATTGCGTGATTTCGCTGCGCAGCAGCTCGCGGATTTCAAGGTGCCGCGCAAGGTTGTGTTTCTGCCGGAAATCCCGAAGGGTGCGACGGGCAAGCTGATGCGCATTGGGCTTGCGGAAAAGCTTGGGCTTTCGGGGTGACGCGCATGAAAATCTGCATCTTCGGTGCCGGCGCCATTGGTGGGCTGATGGGCGTCAAGCTGGCCGCCAAGGGTGATGTGGATGTCACCTTCATCGCGCGCGGCCCGCATCTGGCTGCGATGCGCGAAAACGGCGTAAAGTTGATCAGCGAAGGCACAGAGCAAATCGTCCATCCGCGCTGTGTCGAAAGTGCTGCGGAAGCCGGCCCGCAGGATTATGTGTTGGTGACGCTGAAGGCGCATTCCCTGCCCTCAGCGGCCAAGCAAATGCAGCCCTTGCTTGGCCCCGATACGGCGATTGTAAGTGCGGTGAATGGCATTCCCTGGTGGTATTTCCACGGCCTTACCGGCGCCTATGAAGGGCGCATTGTGCAAAGCGTTGACCCGGATGGTCAGGTTTCCGCGCTACTGCCGCCATCACGCGCCATTGGCTGCATTGTCTATCCGGCGGCCGAGGTGACTGCGCCTGGCGTGATTGACCACAGCTATGGTGATCGTTTCAGCCTGGGTGAGCCCAATGGCAGCCGCAGCCCGCGCGCGCAGGCGCTATCTGAAGCGCTGATCGCCGCCGGCTTCAAGGCACCGGTGCGTCCCAAAATCCGTGATGAGCTTTGGGTGAAGCTTTGGGGCAATATGGCCTTCAACCCGATCTCGGCACTCACCACCGCCACACTTGATGTGCTGACAGGCGATGAGGGTCAGCGCGGTGTGGCTCGCGCCATGATGCTGGAAGGCCAGCGCGTGGCGGAAGCGCTTGGCGTGCGCTTTGCGATTGATGTGGATAAGCGCATTGCCGGCGCGGCGGAGGTTGGGGCGCATAAAACCTCCATGCTGCAAGACCTGGAACGCGGTCGGCCGATGGAGATTGAGGCGCTGCTCGGCGCCGTGGTGGAATTGGCCGATTGGGTGGGTGAGGCCGCGCCGATATCCCGCACCGTGCTGGCGCTGGTGCGCGCCAGGGCACGGGCGGCGGGGTGCCTATAACGCCTCAATCCTGATCAGCGCTGGCTTTTCCATCACGGTATTCAATTCAGCAATGCGCTTGAGTGCGGCACGGACGGAAGCCTCGCTCGTCTCGTGCGTGGTCAGCACCACGGGCACGGCCTCACCTGGCGCGCGGCCACGTTGCAGCATGGATTCAAGGCTGATCGCATGATCGCGCAAAACGCCCGTCACATCAGCAATCACACCGGGGCGATCCACCACCATCAGGCGGAGGTAATAAGCGCCCGTATGGCGATCCATCGGGAAGGAAGGCTCGGGCTTCAAAGCGGCGGCTTCCGCGCCCCACACCGGCGTGAAGCGCCCGCGGGCAATGTCAATCACATCGGCCACCACGGCTGAGGCTGTTGGCCCTTCCCCGGCGCCGCGGCCTTCCATCATCACGCGGCCGACGAAATCACCCTCGGCCACCACGGCATTGAAGACGCCATCCACCCGCGCGATGGGGGCTGAGATCGGCACCATGCAGGGATGCACGCGCGTTGAAATCCCGCCTTCTTCGCGCCGCGCAATGCCAAGCAGCTTGATGCGATAGCCAAGTTCTTCGGCAAGCGCGATATCAAGTGCCGAGACCTCACGAATGCCTTCCACATGCACCGCGCTGAAATCCACTGGCCGGCCAAAGGCAAGCGCGGCCAGGATCGCAAGCTTATGCGCAGCATCAATGCCATCAATATCGAAGGATGGATCGGCTTCCGCATAGCCAAGCTTCTGTGCCTCGGCCAGCACTTCGGCGAATTCGCGCTTTTGTTCGCGCATCACGGTCAGGATGTAATTGCAGGTGCCGTTCAGAATACCGGCAACGCGCTGTATGCGATTGGCGGCCAAGCCTTCGCGCAACGCCTTGATCGCGGGAATGCCGCCCGCCACCGCCGCTTCAAAGGCCAGCGCCACACCGCGCGCTTCAGAGGCTTGTGCCAAAGCCGCGCCATGCACGGCGAGTAGCGCCTTATTCGCTGTCACCACATGCTTGCCGGCGGCAATCGCTGCCTGCACCAGGGCACGCGCCGGGCCTTCCGAACCGCCGATGCATTCCACCACCACATCCACTTGCGGATCGGCGGCAAGTGCAACGGGGTCTTCATACCAGCGCAGCCCCGAAAGGCTGATGCCGCGATCCCGGTTGCGTTCGCGCGCGGAAACCGCGGTGATGGCAATCGGCCGGCCGGCACGCGCGGCAATGATATCGGCATTCGCGCGCAGCAATTTCACCACGCCGGCGCCAACCGTTCCAAGGCCGGCAACCGCAATCGCAAGGGGGCGGGTCATGCATTCACCATATCAGAAGCAGCATCCTGCGGCGCGGCGTTATCGCCACCGAGGAAAGTCTTGATGCCACGCAAAGCCTGGCGGATGCGGTGGCTATTTTCCACCAGCGCAATCCGCACATGTTCATCACCATGCTCACCAAAGCCAAGGCCAGGTGCCACCGCGACCTTCGCCTTTTCCAGCAGCAACTTGGAAAACCCGACCGAGCCCAAATGCCGGAAACGCTCGGGGATTGGCGCCCACAGGAACATGGAAGCCTCAGGCGAGGGCACATCCCAACCTGCGGCATGCAGGCCCTTCACCAGCACTTCGCGGCGTTCCTTGTACAAAACGCGCATGTCCTCAATGCAATCCTGCGGGCCATTCAGCGCAGCGGTCGCCGCCACCTGGATAGGCGTGAAGGCGCCATAATCCAGATAGGATTTGACGCGCGCCAAAGCCGCGATCAGGCGCGGATTGCCCGCCGCAAAACCCATGCGCCAGCCAGGCATATTGTAGGTCTTGGACATGGAGGTGAATTCCACCGTGATGTCCTTCGCCCCTGCCACTTCCAAAACGGAAGGCGGCGGCGTGTCGCCGAAATAAAGCTCGGCATAGGCAAGATCGGATAGGATGAACAATTCATGCCGACGGCAGAGCGCGACCAATTCGCGGTAGAATTCAATCGGCGCCGTCAACGCGGTGGGGTTGGATGGGAAATTGACAATCACCGCATTCGGTTTGGGCACGGAATGGCGCACGGCGCGGTCAATCGCGGCCAGCATCGCATCATCGGGCGTATAGGGAATGCTGCGCACCGAAGCGCCGGCAATGATGAAGCCGAATTGATGGATGGGATAGGAAGGATTGGGCACCAGAATGGTGTCGCCCGGGCTTGAGATGGCCTGCGCCAAATTCGCAAGCCCTTCCTTCGAACCAAGGGTCGCCACCACTTCCGTTTCAGGATCAAGCTTCACGCCAAAGCGCCGGTCGTAGTAGCCAGCCAAAGCCTTGCGCAGCCCCGGAATACCCTTGGACATTGAATAGCGATGCGTGCGCGGGTCCTGCACGGCTTCGATCAGCTTCGCCACAATATGCGGTGGTGTCGGCGTATCGGGATTGCCCATGCCAAGGTCAACAATATCCTCAGCCGCCGCGCGCGCCTTGGCCTTGGCGGCATTCACCTCAGCAAAGACATAGGGCGGCAGGCGCCGGATACGGTGGAAATCCTCGGTCATGGCTTCAGTCTCGATGTTTTCGGGCGCTGCTTATAGACCAGCGCGTTACGGTCGGCGAGGCGCATCACGCAAAACAGGTGGCGGCGGGGGGCCGGCCGGGGCCAGCGCGGGCGGGGCGGGAATGCCGGCGGGGGCGATCACGGGCGGGGCAGGAATGCCGGCCGGTTCCGGCGCGGCCACTGCTGACGGGGCTGCCTGTTGCGGCGCGCTTGGTGCGGCAGGCGCGGCGATGGCCGGCGGCGGGATGGCCATGCCCGCCAAAGCCGGGGCCAAGGCGGGCGGTGGCGGGGCGCCGCGCGGGGCGCCCCCTGGTAGGGCGCCGAGGGGTTCGCGGCTTGCTTCCCTCTGCTGCACCAACCCGGCGGCCAAAGCCTCACGCGTTGCCATATCCGGGGTTTCCGGCCGGGGCGGCACGGTGCCCAGGTTTGGAAAGGGAGCATCAGCATTGGGGGGCGCTGGGCGGCCTTCTGTCGCCGGCCCCCAGGCGCGGTCCCAGAATTTTGCCACCTTCTGGCCCGGTTCCGTCTGGCAGCCGGCAAGCATCAGCCCCAGCAGCGCGCAAAGCTGTGCTTGATTGGCCCTGCTTCGCCACTTAGGTTGAACTTCGGTACCGGATGTCTCGCGATGCTCGCTCATGCGCCCCTTCCTGCTAAAGGGGTTAGCCTGAAACGGGCGCGGCGCGAAGCGTCCGGCAGAAACTCACCAGGAAGCCACGATGGCCGAGAGCGACAACCCCTCTTTCCGCCTGCCAGACCCGGCGCTGGTCAGCCGCACCATGGCTGATGTGGCGGAACGCAGCCAGCGCATCGTCGCGGATTTCCTGAAGCGCCATGCGGATCAACCCGGTGAGGCCGACCCGATGCACATCGGCAATGCCTTCCTGGATATGACCACGCGCCTGATGACCAATCCGGCCAAGCTGATGCAGGCGCAGATCGGCTTTTGGCAGGATTATCTGACGCTTTGGCAGCATACGGCACGCCGCATGATGGGTGAGCCCGCGCCGGCCGTGATTGCCGAAGACCAAAAGGATAAGCGCTTCAAGGATGACGCCTGGCGCCAAAATGAGGTGTTTGACTTCATCCGGCAAAGCTATCTGCTCTCTGCCCGCTACATGCAGGGGCTGGTGCATGACGCGGAAGGCATGGATGAAAAAACCGCGCAGAAGGTGGATTTTTACACGCGCCAATTCGTGGATGCGATGAGCCCCACGAATTTTGCCCTGACCAATCCGGAAGTGCTGCGCCGCACCGCGGAAACCGGTGGCGAGAATCTGCTGAAGGGGCTTTCAAACCTGCTGACGGATCTGGAGCGCGGCCAGGGCAACCTCCGCATCCGCATGACGGATGAGAGCAAGTTCAAGGTAGGTGAGAATATCGCCGTCACGCCCGGAAAGGTCATCTATCAGAATGATCTGATGCAATTGATCCAGTATTCGCCCACAACTGAAAAAGTGCTGAAGCGGCCACTGCTGATCCTGCCGCCCTGGATCAACAAATATTATATTCTCGATCTGCGCCCGAAGAATTCCTTTATCCGCTGGGCAGTGGATCAGGGGCATACGGTTTTCGTGGTTTCCTGGGTCAATCCGGATGCAAAGCTCGCTGAAAAGGGCTTTGAGGATTACATGCTGGAAGGCCCCTATGCGGCGCTGGATGCGATTGAAAAAGCGACCGGCGAGAAGGCGGTGAATGCGATTGGCTATTGCCTGGGGGGCACGCTGCTATCAGCCACACTCGCGCATATGGCGGTCAAGCGCGATACACGCATCAAATCCGCGACCTTCTTCACCACCATGGTGGATTTCACCGAAGCGGGGGAACTTGGCGTTTTCATTGATGAGGAACAATTGAAGGCGCTGGAAGCGAAAATGCAAAAGCGCGGCTTTCTGGAAGGCCGCGAAATGGCGACCACCTTCAATATGCTGCGCGCCAATGACCTGATCTGGTCCTTTGTCGTGAACAACTACCTTCTGGGGCAGGACCCCTTCCCGTTTGATTTGCTCTATTGGAATGATGATTCAACGCGCATGCCGGCGCGCATGCATTCCTTCTATTTGCGCCGCATGTATCAGCAGAATGATCTGATCAAGCCGGGCGGGATTGAATTGCTCGGCGTCAAGCTGGACCTCAGGAAGATCAAGCTGCCGACCTATATTCTCTCAACACGGGAAGATCATATCGCGCCCTGGGCTTCCACCTATCGCGCGACGCAAACCTATGCGGGCGATATCCGGTTTGTGCTGGCGGCGTCCGGCCATATTGCGGGCGTGGTCAATCCGCCAGATGCAGGCAAATACAGCCATTGGGTAAATACGGAATTGCCGGCGGACCCTGAAGCCTGGTTGGCGAGTTCAACTGAATTGGCAGGTTCCTGGTGGCCGGATTGGCAGCGCTGGGTGAGCGGGCAGGACCCCGCGCAAGTACCCGCGCGGCAGCCGAAAAACGCCATTGAGGATGCGCCGGGCAGCTATGTGAAAGTCATGGCGCAGGATTGAAGCGCGCGATAGCCGCGCGCCAAGGGAAGGAAACACATGATGGCGGACAGATTGGCGGGCAAGCTTTGTTTCGTCACCGCAGCAGGCCAGGGCATTGGCCGCGCCACCGCGCTTGCCATGGCGGCTGAGGGCGCGCGGGTGGTGGCAACAGATCGTGATGCGGCATTGCTTGCCAGCCTCACGGCCCCTGGTATCACCACCGCCGTGCTGGATGTGCTGGATGATGCTGCCATCGCCGCTGCCGCCAAGGCCGCGGGCCCCGTTGATATCCT
Organism: Roseomonas sp.; assembly: GCA_020249505.1. GTDB lineage: Bacteria > Pseudomonadota > Alphaproteobacteria > Acetobacterales > Acetobacteraceae > Neoroseomonas. The sequence goes on from JADCFN010000009.1 coordinate 100,225, forward strand.
GTTCAATTGCGCGGGCTTTGTGCACCAAAACACCATCCTGACCTGTACGGATCAGGAATGGGATTTCGGCTTCGCGCTGAATGTGCGCGCCATGTGGAAGGTGGCGCAGGCCTTCATCCCCGGCATGCTGGAACGCCGCCGCGGCAGCATTGTGAACATGTCTTCCGCCTGTTCATCCATCAAAGGTGCGCCCAATCGCTTTTTGTACGGCACCACCAAGGCGGCCGTTGTCGGCCTCACGAAATCCATTGCGACCGAGTATGTCAGCCAGGGCATTCGCTGCAATTGCCTGTGTCCCGGCACGGTGGATACACCTTCCCTTCACGACCGAATCGCCGCCAATGCCGCCGCCGCCGGGTCGGTAGAGGCCGCCCGCGCTGCCTTTGTCGCGCGCCAGGCCATGGGCCGGCTGGCCACGGCCGAGGAAATGGCCGCTTTGGTGCTTTATCTGGCCTCGGACGAGGCCGCTTTCGTCACCGGCCAGGCCCTTGTGATTGACGGCGGCTGGACATTGTAGGAAGCCCTACCGCGCTTTTTGAAGGAGAATGAAATGGCCAGTGAATTTGCCGTGCC
>JADCFN010000090.1 GCA_020249505.1 Roseomonas sp.
GCCGCCGGGCGCCAGCATTTTTTCGATGATGTCGATCGGCGCTTCATCCAGCGTGAAGCTTCCATCCAGCGTGTAGCGCCTTTGCGTTTCCGTGCCGGCCTGGTTCAGCGGCACTGCTTCATCGGCAAGGTTGGCAGCCGCGATGAAGCTTGGCAGGTCTATTTCATCATCTGTCGCGGCCAGGCCGTATTCGGCCTTCAGATAGTCTAGAATGCAAAGCGCCCAATTATTCGCATAAGCCGTGGTGCTGGTGCGCGGGTCCAGAATGGCGCTTTTGCCGGTGACTTCCGCGCTGATGTTGGGAATGCCATAGGGGAACAGATCGGCATTGAAGCGCATGCGCAGATAGATGTAGGTGACGCCCGTCAGTCTATCGGCGGCGGTCCAGCCATCCGGGCTATTGGCCACCAAATCCGCATCGGCGCTGGTCTGCGTGCCAAGGTAGCGCTTGATATACACATTATTGGCGAAGCGCCCGGTATTAACCAAGCCATTTCCGTCAATCTCTGAAGCCGCGATGCGCGTTTCACCAAGCCAGACAGCATCTATGCTTTGGCAGGTGTGATCCGCCAGCGGGATCACCAGCATTATCCATTCCTTCTGCGATCCATAGCTGGCGGCATAGATCAGTGGGCCGGATACCCGGGCGCGGCCGTAAATGATGCGGCGTGGTTCGGAACTGCCGCGCACAAGGCGCTTTGCGTCGGCTGAATTCTGTTCCAACGTCGGGCGGCGCGGCCTGCCTTCGAGGCTATTGACAATGGTGTTTCCGGCATACGCCACCGTGGCGCCGATTACGGAACTGATGATGGCCACAAAAACTGGGTGCAACCCCGCACCGGCCGGACCAAGATAATATGCGGCGACTGCCGTGGCGATAGCCGCCACCACCGCAACAACAATCCGCGCCATGGCTACACCCCCCAAGCCATGGTGGCGCGGCGCAGCGGCACAAAGGCCAGGCCACGCGCGCCAGGGGCTGCAATATGCGGGCCGGTCACCACACCGCACACAAGCTGATTCTCAAGCCCAATCAGCGCCACATCGCCACGCTGCGCTTCAGCCGGCGGCAATTCCGGGGCACCGAAGGCAGCCATCACGCGCGGCAGGAAGGCAGTGATGCCACCTTCACCCATCAGCGCTTCAGCCTGCGCTTCATTCACGTAGCGGCCACGATAATCGGCCAGGAAATCCCGCCCCGTCATCGCCAGCACCGCGTCCGCCGCCAGAACGCAGCAATCATTCACCGCCCAATCAAACGGCATATCGCGCCGCGCTTCGATGAAGGCGGCAAGCCTTTCGGGCCATTCGGGCAAGCGGGTAGCGCGGATCATCCCGTGAAGCTCCGCGATGGCCAGATGATTTCCTTTTCCGTGGTGGCGGGCAGGAACCGAAAGCTGCCATCGGCGGGATCACGCCGGCGCTGTTCATCATCCGTGAAGCGCAGAATGCGCGGGCGGTCCCAATCCGCCAGCCTGTTTTCCAGCCGGCAGGTCACGCTGGCCTGCGCACCCAAGGCAATGTCAAGCTGATCCATCCGGCCACGGAACACCACCAAAGGCGTGCCGATGACCTGGAAGGTCGCAGGGTCAAGCTGCACTTCCCAAACCGTACCCTTCCGGCCCTGATAGGCTTGGCCCAGCGCATACGCCACCGCATCACGCGGCACGCCAGAAAGCTTCACCACAAGGCCATAGGCGCGCAGTTCCGCGCTTTCTTCCGCCACGCTTATGCTGCCAAGCTGGCCCACACCCAAATAGGCATTGCCGCCGATGCTGATGCTGTCATGCCCGCCATGAAAGCGCGCGAAGCCATCCGGGAAATCCAATTCAACCGCCACCGTGCGCGCCACCTGTTCGGCGCTGGCGGCGGCTTGCTGGGCGACCGAAAGCCCGCGTGTCATATCAGCGCTTCCCGCATGGTGATGGTTACCTGGCCCAGGCTAGGCGGGCGGATATTCAGGCTGGGCGCTTCATCCTGTGGCAGCATGAAGGCGCCGATGGGCGCGGCGATTTCCACCGCGGCGCCATTGCTGCCCGCACGGCGGATGGGCGGGCTGATGGTGAGTGCCGCAATGCCGGAAACATTGGCCGAGGCATCCGCCACCACCTGATGCAAGCGCTGCCTGCCGCCCAAATCCACATAGGAAAGCCAATCGCCCGCGCGCATCACCTGCACGCTCGGCGTCCAGCCCGATGTTGAAAGCACTTCGCCGGATTGCCCGGCGCCATTGATCACCGGCACACCGCCACCCGTGGCGCGGCGCGGCGACCAGATGGGCCCATAGGTGAAGCGCCCGGCCCGGCCACGCAGCCGCGCCAGAAAGGCGGATAGCTCGCGCCGGTCATCTGGCGAAAGGGTCTGCCAGGTGACGGTGAATTCCCAGCGCGCGCCCGGCATTTCCAGCGTTTGCATGGTGCCGTCAAACGGGCTTTCATGCGTCTGCGTCAGGCCGATCAGCTTTTCAGCGGCTTCAGATGGGCGCCGGATGGTGGGGAAGGTCAGCACGGGCATCAGCGGCGGCCCATGATCTTGGCGGCATTCCCGCCACGGTTCACCGCATCCAGCATTTCCGCCTGCGCCTGCCTTGTTGCGATGGTGATGGCTGCGCGGATTTTCTGATCCACATCCGGGTCCGCGCCGC
>JADCFN010000091.1 GCA_020249505.1 Roseomonas sp.
CGATGCCGATCACGGCAGGCTTGAACAACGGCGCCACCTTGTCTGCCACGATGTTGATTTGCTGTTCTCAGATCGGCGCTACACCGACGGGCCCCGCTTCCCAAAGCTGGCCATGATTGCCATGGTTGAGAGCAGGACCGAACGCAGCGGTCGTATCGAGCAGGAAAGGCGCTTGTACCTTTCCTCCGCAAGGCTCGATGCCAAAGTCTTCGCCGCAGCCGAGCGAAGCCATTGGGGCATCGAAAATCGCCTGCATTGGGTGCTCGACGTCGTCTTTCACGACGATCTGGCGCGCCTGAGAACAGGCAGCGGACCCCAAAACATGGCCATCATCCAACACATGGCTATGAACATGATACGCAACGCAGACGACAAACACAGCCTTAAAGTCAGAAAAAAAAAGCCGCCATGAACACAGATTATCTGAAAGCATTATTATTCAGAACTCAGCAGTGAGCCTTTCAAGCGATTCCCCTGCGCTATTCCGGCTTGATCCCTGCCCGATCCGCAATGGTGCGGATTTCCGCCCTTTCGCGCCTGAGCCAGGCGGCGAAGCCGGCTGGGTTCTGTTCGGCCTCGGCGACAATCTCGGCGCCAAGTTCGGCCTGGCGGGCCCGATAGGCGGGCTCCCGAAGCCCTGCCTGCACGGCGGCGGATAACGTCGCCACGGCTTCGGGCGGCGCGCCGGCGGCGGTGACCAGCCCGGCCCAGGACCCACCCGTCAGGTTCAGCCCCTGTTCGATCAGGGTCGGGATTTCGGGCGCAATCGGCATCCGCCCGGCCGAAGACATGGCCAGGATACGCGCCCGCCCCGATTGCCAAAGGGGCAGGATGGTCGAGATTTCCGCCATCACCAGCGGGATATTGCCGGCGATCAGATCAGGCACGGATTGGCTCGATCCGCGATAGGGCACATGGGTCAGGTTGATCCCGGCCGCGGCCATGACCTGTTCAATCAGGAAATGCGTGGCGCTGCCCTGGCCGGAGGAACCGATACTCAGGTCGCCCGGCTTGGCGCGGGCCGCCGCCACCACATCCGCCACCGTCCGGAAGGGGCTATCGGCGCGCACGGAAAGCGTCACGGGGCTGCGGCTGATCATGGCGACCGCCGCGAAATCGCGATCTGGATCATAGGGCAGGCGCGCTTGCAGCACGGGCGCGTTGGTAAGCGGCCCGTTCGAGCCCAGCAGCAGCGTATAGCCATCGGGTGAGGCCTTCGCGACCGCATCAGCGCCCACCACGCCACCCGCGCCGGCGCGGTTTTCGACAATGACGGGCTGACGCAGCACGGGCGCCATGCGTTCGCCAATCATGCGCGCCTGAAAATCTGAGGAGGTTCCAGCAGCGAAAGGCACGATGATGCGCACCGGCCGATCAGGGAAGGCAGCCAGCGCTGGGCGGGGCAGCAGGGCCAGGGCCGGCAGGGCAAGGGCAGAACGGCGGGTAAGTTTCATGGGCAGCGTTCCTCAAGGTTTTGGAGGATGCTGCCCGTTTTGCGCCGCGCCGGAAAGCCAGCCTTGTTAGCTGCCGACCTTCAGTGTGGAAGTCAGGCCCCTCAGGCAAGCCAGGATGGACAGCGGCGTGATCTTGCCGGTGCGGGGGTTTTCCTCGGACGGCACGTTTTCAATCGTCATGGTGAGCCGCACGGTGGCGGCTTCAACGCGGATGGTGTGGGTGTTCCGGGTCACGGCAGGGTCGGCCCAGATTTCCACCATGGTGCGTTCCGGCCCAATGCCGGCCAAGGCGAGCGCGGCGGCGACATTCACATTGGCCGGGAAGCCCTGGGCGGCATCAAAGGCATTGCCCTTAAACACACGGGTCGCGCTGGTGATGGCGCCGACGTCAATCTTGTTCTTCTCAAGATAAGGCGCCCCGGCCAAGCCACGGGGGGGCTTGCGGGTTTCGATAGTGACACTTTCCACATCACCTTCAGCCGCCGCGCGCACGGCATCCAGGCCAAGCAAAGCGCCGGTGGGCACGATGATGCGCGCCCCCGTGGCCCGCGCCCGTTCCACCAGATGCATGCGCGGCAGCAGCGCACCGACCGAAGAGGGCACGAAAATCCGCCCGGCTTCGATGGCGGCGGTGGCGATTTCCTCAAACACCGAAGCCGGTGCGGCTTCCACCACGATATCGCAGGCGGCGAGTTCCGCGTTGGAGACAATGCGCGGCGGGTGCTTGAACCCCGCCACATTCGCGGCTGCCTTGGCGTGATCCCGCGCGGAGGCCGCGGCCAGCTTGAGCCCCGGCACGCCCTTGTCCAAGGCGCGCGCCAAATGGAGCCCAATCGCGCCCAAGCCTGCAATGCCAACCGTCAAATCCTGCGCCATGAGAGCCTCCGTCTGTTCGCGGGACGTCTAGGACAAAATGGCGCTTCGGCAAACGGGGCTTATTCTTCCTTGAAGCCGTAATCCGGGATGCCCTGCTCATTGCCGTAATACTTATAGGGCAGGAATTTGCCGGACATGGTGATCTTCACGCGATCACCCTTGGGGTTCGCGACCCGTTCGAAATCGAAATCAAAATCAATGGCGGACATGATGCCATCGCCGAATTCTTCCTCAATCAGCGCCTTCCAGGCCGGGCCATTCACCATCACCATTTCATAGAAGCGATAGATCAGCGGGTCCGTGGGCGGCATTTGCGTGCCGCGATAGGGCACTTCATTCAGCATGCGCTGTTCAACCTCAGATAGGCCAAAGAGCTTCGCCGCCTTGGCGGCCAGCGGCTTCACAAGCTTCATCTGCCCAAGCAGCGCACCAACCACAAGGGTTGGCGACATGCCGCCGATTTCCTCGCAGATATATTTCCAGGTCCAGCCTTTCTCGCGCTTGATGTCGAGGATTTTTTCAGTGAGTTGGGCGCGCGTCATCGCGTTTCTCCAGCTTTGGTTTGGGAAGGATCACTCCGCCGCAAGCGGCGGTGGGGAAAGGGCAGGGCTGACTTCCGGCACGGCGCGGGCAGACCAGCCAGCCGGCGGCGCATCGGCCTTGAAGGCGCGTGACCGCGCGATCAGGAAATCAAGGATATGATCACGCAGCGCATGATAGCCCGGCATGTGGTGCAGATTGGCCCGCGTGCGGGGCTTGGGCAGTGTGTTCAACACAACCTCAGCAATGCGTGCCTCCGGCCCATTGGACATGAGCAGAATGCGATCCGCGAGCAAGATTGCCTCATCCACATCATGCGTGATCATGAAGCCGGTTTGCTCGGATTCAGCGACCAGGCGCGCAACCTCATCCTGAAGCGCGCCGCGTGTGAGGGCATCAAGCGCTGAGAAGGGTTCATCCATCAGCAGCATTTTCGGATTGATGGCGAGTGCGCGGGCAATGCCAACGCGCTGCTTCATGCCGCCGGAAAGCTCTGCCGGCTTCCGGTCCGCGGCCTGGTCCAGGCCAACACGCTTCAGGGCTTCACGCGCAGCGGCATCGCAGGCAGCGCGTGACCAATCGCGATGGCGGCAGGAAATGGCGAAGGCGACATTGCCGGCCGCCGTCATCCAAGGCATCAGCGCATGGCCCTGAAACACCACGGCGCGATCGAGCGATGGGCCGGTGATGGCCTGGCCATCCACAATCACCGCGCCATCATCGGGCGCTTCAAGCCCAGCCAGGATATTCAGAATGGTGGTCTTGCCGCAGCCCGAATGCCCAACCAGGCAGACGAATTCTCCGCGCGCAATGCCGAACCAGACATCCTGGAAAATAGTGGTCGGGCCATAGCGGCGCGCAACACCTTCAATGGAAACATAAGCTTTCATGGCTTTACTCCCGCCAGGCCACGGCACGCGCGCCAAGCCCGAGCAGGCGGTCAAGCGCAAGCCCCACCAGCCCAATCATGAGAATGGCAATCACAATATCGGCAATGGAAAGATTATTCCACTGGTTCCACACCCAATAGCCAATGCCGGTGCCGCCAACCAACATCTCGGCTGCGACAATCACGAGCCAGGCAATGCCAATAGAAATGCGCATGCCGGTCACAATGGTGGGCGCTGCGGCTGGCAAGATCACGCGAATGGCGGTGCGCCAGCGCCCTGCTTCCAAGGTGCGCGCCACATTCAACCATTCGCGCCGCACGGAGGCGACGCCAAAGGCCGTATTCAGCAGCATGGGCCAGATGGAGCAGATGAAAATCACAAAAACCGCTGAAATCGCGCTATCCTTGATGGAATAAAGCGCCAGCGGCATCCAGGCGAGCGGTGAGACCGGGCGCAGCACCTGAATGAAGGGATTGAGCGCCGCATTCAACAAAGGCGACATGCCAATGACGAAGCCAAGCGGAATGGCGACAATGGCGGCAAGCCCGAAGCCGGCACCAACACGCAGCAGCGAATAGGCGATTTGTACGCCAATGCCCTGGTCATTCGGCCCGCGCACATAAAAGGGATCGGCCAGCAATTCCAAAAGCCGCTTGCCGATGGCGCTTGGCCCCGGCATGGGCGTGGTGCCGCCCTGCGCCGCCGCCTGGCCGAGCAGCGCGGCATATTCAGGGTCAAGCGCAGGGCCGCCGCCGCCCGCCTTGGGCATGACAGCGATTTCCCAGGCGCCCAGGAAGATCACCAGGATCAGCAGGGAAAGCCCGGCTGACCGCCAGAAGGATACGCTGGCAGTCATTACGAACGACGAATGGCGAAGCTGTTCAGATAGGCTTCGGGCTGCGCGGGATCGAAATCGCGCCCGAAGATGCGATGGGTGCGCGAAGCACTCGCCGGCACGGTCATGCCAAGCTCACGCATGGCTTTCGCGGCATCGGTGGCCAGGAACACCTGCTGCGCGACGCCCGCATAATCCACATCACCGCGGATTTGTCCCCAGCGCTTCATTTGCGTCAGAATCCACACCGCCATGGAATGCCAGGGGAAGGGATCGAAATTGATCCGGTCCGGCACGCGCTGCACGCGGCCAAGCCCATCGGCGAAGGTGCCGGTCAGCACCTGTTCCACCACGGTGGGCGGCTGGTTGAGGTAATTCTGCCCAGAAATTGCCTGCGCCACTTCGCGCCGGTTTTCAGCCCTGGAAGCATAGGCCGTGGCTTCAACAATGGAACGCATCAGCGCGGCGAAGGTATTGGGCGTTTCGGTCATCATGCCGCGCGGCACGGCAAAGGCGCAGCAGGGGTGACCATCCCAGAATTCCTTGGTCAGCACATGAATGAAGCCGACACCATCAAACACCGCGCGCTGGTTGAAGGGATCCGGGCCAAGGAAGCCGTCAATGTTATCGGCGCGCAGATTGGCGACCATTTCAGGCGGCGGAACCGAGCGGATTTGGATGTCGCGGTCCGGATCAAGCCCGGCTTCGGCGACATAGGCGCGCAGCAGATAATTATGCATCGAAAAATCAAACGGCACGGCGAAGCGGAAGCCGCGCCAATCCTTGGGGTCGCGCTTTTCCTTGTGCTTATTGGCGAGCGTAATCGCCTGGCCATTGGTGTTTTCAATCGCCGCCACCGCCCAAGGCACGGGCTGCGCCACGCCAACACCAAGCGACATCGCCAGCGGCATGGGGGAGAGCATATGCGAAGCGTCATATTCGCGCGCGATGGATTTATCGCGGATCACGGCCCAGCCAGCGGTACGGATCACCTCCACATTCAGGCCGTTGCGCCTGTAGAAGCCCATGGGATCGGCCATGATGATGGGTGTGGCGCAGGTGATGGGGATGAACCCGATCTTGAGGTCGCGCTTTTCCGGGGCTCCACCGCCCTGCGCCAAGGCCTCACGCGCACGGGCCAGCGGAAAGAAGCTATCAAGCGCGGCAAACAGCGTGCCGGTGCCAAGCGTATTGATCAGGGCGCGGCGCGTGGCGGCCTGCGGAAAGGCCGCGCGCAACACCGCTTCCTGCGCGACTTCCCCATAGGCCCCGGTGCCATCAACCGGCTCGGCATCACAGGCAAAGCCGGATGCATGGGTGGAGCCACAGCCGCAGGCGGCAAGGCTGCGCGCAGGGGGGCGAGAGTGAAAGGCCATGAGACATCTCCCGGTTGTTCAGCGCAAAACACTGATCCAAGTCCGGGGTAGCAAGGCTTGTGCCGTGATTTTGGGCGGAATGACCCGCGCCGCGGATCAAGATAGCTCATGCGGCGCGCAATTTGCCGAATTTTTTGGCAGCACTCTCAATGCCGCGGCTATTCAGCCCGGATGCCTGCCGCGCGGACCACCGTGCTCCAACGTTCCCATTCCTCCGCCACCATTTGCGCGAAGGCGGCGCGGCTGATCTTGCCAGGCTCGGCGCCGAGTTGGTGAACCCGCGCAATAACCTCGGGCTGGCGCAGCGCTTCGGAAACCTCGGCATGGATCCGGTCCAGCAAGGGCGCGGGTGTGGCGCGCGGCGCGAAAAACCCGCCCCAGAACATCAGCGCATGCCCGGGTACGGTTTCGGCAAAGGTTGGTACTTCTGGCATGATCGCAAGGCGCTGTGCGCTGCTGACAGCGATGGGGCGCAACTGACCGGAATCGACAAAGCTGCGGGCGGATAGCGTGCTGTCATGGGCCAAATCCACATCGCCGCGCACCAGGGCCGTCAATGCAGGCGCGTTGCCTGTATAGGGCACCAGGGTGAATTCCGTGCCCGTTTCGCGCTGGAAAAGCGTCATCGTCAAATGATTGATGGCCCCCGTGCCAGGATGGGAGACTGTCAGGCGCCCAGGCGCGCGGCGCGCGGCTTCAATCATCTGCGCGACGGTGCGGATGGGGCTATCGGGGCGGACCAGCAGCAGCATCGGCGCTTCCTGCGCCAGCACAATCGGCGCGAAATCGCGCATGGGTTCGAAGGTGGAACCCCTATTCACCAAGGGCGAGATGATGGTGGAATTGGACGTATACATCAGCGTCGCACCATCGGGTGCGGCGCGCGCCACCTGATCAGCCGCGACCAAGGTGGCTGCGCCAGGGCGATTTTCAACAATGAAGCTGGTGCCTGGCAGGCGTTCATTCAGCTTGCCCGCGACCAGACGCGCCATGATGTCATTCGCGCCGCCTGGCGCGAAGCCAACCACAACGCGCACCTGACGCAGCGGAAAATTCTGCGCCAAGGCGGGCGCGCCCATGAATAGTGCTGATGCACCAAGCAGGGCGCTGCGGCGGCGAATGGCTTTCATGGTTTCCTATCTTCGCATTTCAGGCAGGAAACCACTCTGGCAGGTTTTGGTCGAGAGGGTCTGGTGAGCCAGTCCACGGCACTATTCCACCCGACCGATCCGATTCACTGCCGCCTCCACGCGCTTGAAATCGGCATCCAGAAAATCCTGGAAGGCGCGACCGTCGCGGTGATCCAATTCCAGCCCCGCCGCTTCAAGTTGGCGCAGCATTTCAGGGTCTTTCGCGACTGCCGCAGTTGCTTGGCGCCAGGCTTCGCGTTCTGCCGCCGGTGTCGCAGGCTGGCCGAAGATACCGACCCACAGATAAAACTCCACCTCAGCAAGCCCAAGTTCCAAAGCCGTGGGCACATCAGGCAATAAGGCCACACGGCGCGCGCCCGTATTGACCAAGGCGCGCATGGCGCCAGAGCGAATCTGCGGCGCCATCACCGCCGCCGTGCTGGCTGTTGCTGCGACATGCCCGCCCAGCACAGCGGTAATGGCGGGGCCGCCGCCGGAATAGGGCACATGGTTCAGCCGGAAGCCGCCGGCATGGGCCAACATCTCAAATGGCAGATGCACCGCGCTATAGGGGCCGGAAGAACCGTAAGCGATCTGCCCGGGCCGACGCCGCGCATCCTCGGCAAAGTCCTGGAAGCTCCGCCAGGGTGAATCCGCCTTGACCACAATGATCAGGGGGTCAGCGGTCAGCAGGGCAATCGGTGCAAGGCTTGCGCGTTCAAAGGAAGCTGGGCGCTGGAATAGCGCGTCCGCCGCCGGGATCGAGGAATAGGACACATGCGCGATCACGCCGGTATAGCCATCGGGCCGCGCCGTGGCGCCGGCATTCATGCCAAGCGCACCACCGGCACCGCCCCGGTTTTGCAGCACGACCGATTGGTTCCAATGCCGCTGCATGGCGGCGCCATAGGGGCGCGCGATCAGATCGGTTGCGCCGCCGGGCGGGAAGGGCACGATGATGGTGACCGCCCGCGAGGGGAAGCCGGGCTGCTGCGCAAAGGCGGGGGATGCTGCGCCGGCCAGCGCCAAGCCAAGCGCCCCGCGGCGTGATAGAGTGTGCCTCATGATCTCCTCCCCTTTTTTCGGAGGGCGAGTTTAGATGATTTTAAAGCAGAGTTGAACAACCCATGCCGCGTGGGCGTCAGAGCTGGCTCGGGGAATCTGCACATCTGGGATAAGTGGATTTTCTGCCTGACTGCGGCATGAAGCCGTGAACAGGAGACACCATGACGAGACGACCCCGCCGGAACCACAGCCCTGCCTTCAAGGCGAAGGTGGC
>JADCFN010000092.1 GCA_020249505.1 Roseomonas sp.
GCAATGCACCCATGAATTCATTGGCACGCGCCTCAGCGCCGCGCCCTGCACGATCAAGCGCACGCGCCGATTGCGCCACGGCGCGATAGCCATGTTCACCACGCTCCAGCGCCGCCGGCACGTCGAACAGCAAATGGCCCAATTCATGCGCGGCCGTGCTGAACGCCAAATCAGGGCGATGGGCTGTCATGACGCCATTGATCGCGAGATAGGCCCAGCCAGGTTCATCAGCATCGATGTCGCATAGGCCAAGAACATCCTGGCCAGCCTCATCACTGAGCGCGCGATCCAATTCCCAGGAAACCGCCAGGCAGCGGCCATTCACTTCGATACGGCGGCAGGCTTCGACCAACGCCGGCAGGGAAAGGGCGATCTCCCCTGGGGCGAGCGGGATTTGCCGGCGTACCTGGGCGGCCACGGTGCGGATTGCGGGCGCAGCCCGGTCCAGCCTGGGGTTCAGGGCTGCTTCTGAGGCGTAGGCAATGACGATCGGCATAGGAACAAGGTCCCTGGCTTATTCTGGGATAGGAAATCGTATGTTCACTTTATGTTCTCCCCACCCCAAGAGTCCAGCCCCAATCTGACCGGCGCTGAGGGGTGCAGTGGGGGGTGCAATAGGGGGTGCAATGCCTGCACGGGTCTGACCCCCTGCACCCCCTGTTTTTCCTATCTAAGCCATTGATCCATATGGGGGTGCATCGCGCAAAAATGCGCTTCGACGCACCCCTTTTGCACCCCCTTGCACTAGTCGCACCCCCGGCGTCTCCGCTCGCCTTGGCCCATCGAAATCAGCCAAGCGCGAGAGGTCGCAACATGAACAGGCAACCGAACATCACCCCCGAACTGCCTCAGAAATGGGAGAAAAGTCAGCTTCAAGACGCCCTGAAACTGGCCCGGATTTGCGCCGCCAAGGCAGCGCGGAATCGCCGAATCGCCGCCGCCGACCGGGATGACCTGATCCAGGACATCCTGCTCGCCCTGCTTCAGGCCAGCAGCCATTTCGACCCGGCGCGCGGTTCCTGGGGCGGCTTTGTCACCATCATCGCACGGCGAGCCATCGCCGATCAGGCGCGCCGCCCAAGTGCCCCGCCCTCCATCTCGCTGGACAGCAAGGAGGCCGCCGGGATCCTGCGCAGCCTTGCCGCACCGGCGCATGATCCGGAAGCGCATCTCGCCATGACGCGCGCGGCAGATGAAATGCCCGAAGCACAGCGCGCATTACTGCGCAGCATCTTTACGCATCGCGACATCGCGGCAACGCGCGCGGCGAGCAATGTCTCCACCGCCACCTTCTATCGCGAACTGCAGGAACTGCGCTGCTGGCTGCGCATCATGGGTGCATCGCCATGCGCAACGCGCACCACACACCGCGCCGCGCGTGTGTCTTTGAGGTCGTGAGAATTTTTGGTGCGCGAATACGTAATTACTCAGTGAGACCCACATCATCACGGAGGACCACATGATGCTCCCGCAAAATCCAGATCAAGCGTCGCTCGCTGACGCGGCTGATCTGGCAGCACTGCTTGATCTTGTTCTGGACGAAAACGCCCTCTGCGACCGCTTTGCCGATGCGACCGCCGGTGATGCCATCACCTATCACATCGGCATGCTGGCGCGTGATCGGGACAAGGTTGCGACAAAGCTTCTGCCCGAACGCCGTGACGAATTGGAACTGGTCGCCCGCCGTGCCTTTGCTATGGCTGAGGCAGGGCTCTGCCACCTGCTGCAGCGCCGCATGGATACGGAATGCTTCGCCTATATCCTGGTGGTGCGTCCGCGCAGCACGAATAGCCGCGGCATGGCCTCCGCCGCGCTGCTGCAAAAGCTGCAGCGGGGGATCGCCTGATGCACGCGCTCTCCAACCGCCCCACGCTTGAGGCAATCCGCCTCATGCCACTCGGCGATATCGTCGCCCTGCCGGCGGAACACTTGGCTCTGCTGCAATCCGATGCTCGCGAGGCGGCGGATGCAGCCAAGCGCATGCAGGCCTGGATCGAAAGTGCGATTGCCCTTCGCTACCAGCAGCGCGCCATCGCGGCACGCGGCATGGCCGGCAAGGACACCGGTACGGTGCGCTTTCAGGATGGCCCGGTGGAAGTCACCGCCGAATTGTCAAAAAAAGTCGAATGGGATCAGGAAAAGCTTACGCGGCTGGCAGAGGAAATCCGCACTGGCGGTGAGAACCCGCTCGACTACCTCGAGATCGCCTTCAAGGTTCCCGAGCGCGCCTATACCGCCTGGCCCGAGCGTATCCGCAAAGCTTTCGAACCGGCACGCACCGTGCAGACCGGCCGCCCGACCTATCGCCTGACCCTGCTCAGCGAAAGCGCGCAGCGCGATGGCAGAGCATTGGCCGGCCCCAACCCCAGCAGCGAAGGATCAAACTGATGGCATTGCGCATTGTCACGGCCGATGAGCGACTTTCGCGCGCGGCCAATAAAACCACGCTGGCGCTGTTTGGCCCAAGTGGTGTCGGCAAGACATCGCAGCTCAAAACACTGCCTGCTGCCGAGACGATCTGCATCGACCTCGAAGCCGGTCTGAAATCCGTCCAGGATTGGCGGGGCGACAGCATCCCCATTCGCCGCTTTGACGATGCGATCGCCATTGCCTGCCTGATTGGCGGCGTGAACCCGGCCGCCGATCCGAATGGGTTTTTCTCCGAGGCGCATTACCAGCACCTCGCCACCGCGCATCCCGATCTGGTGCGCCTGATCGCCGGCAAGTCCATCGTCTTTCTGGACAGCATCACCGATCTGACGCGCCAAGCCATGGCCTGGGCAAAGACGCGGCCCGAGGCGTTTTCCGAAAAGACCGGCAAACCCGACACGCGCGGCGCCTATGGCTTGCTGGCGCGGGAAGTGATCGGGCTGCTGAAGCACCTGCAACACGCGCCGGGCAAGACCACCATCATGGTCGGCATTCTGGAACGCGTCACCGATGAATTCGGCCGCGTCACCTGGCAACCGCAAATGGAAGGCGGCAAAGCCGCGCGCGAATTGCCGGGCATTGTCGATCAGGTCGTCTCCATGGGCTTGTTTCAGCGCGAGGGCGATGCCTGGCGCCACGACCCCGAACGCGGCAGCGAGCGGCGCTTGGTCTGCCGTGCCGGCAATAGCTTCGGCCTGCCCGCGAAGGATCGCTCCGGCCGGCTGGATGAAACCGAGCCCGCCGATCTCGCGGCCCTGCTCCACAAAATCAACACCACCCCCACTGCAACCGCTTGAGCCGAAAGGAAGCACCCATGCTTGACATGAATGATGCGGAATTGCCGCGCAATACGGACATCTTGCCAGATGGCAGCTTTGTCAAAATCTCCATGCAGATCCGCCGCGGTGGGCTGGATGGCCTTGGCGAAGCAGATCGCGGACTGCTCAAGGGCGCGAAATCGCCCAGCAGCGATGTGCGCATGCTCGATTGCGAATTCACCATCACCGATGGCCCGCTGGCACGGCGCAAATTCTGGCAGACCTTCACCGTGATGGGCGGCAAGCTCGACGACAATGGCGTCTCGATCGGCTGGAAGATCTCCAAGGGCATGTTCCGCGCCATGATCGACAGCGCCTTGGGCCTGGATCCGCAGGATATGAGCGAAGTGGCACGCGGCAAGCGCATGCTGCGCGGGCTGTCCGACCTGCATGGCATTACCTTTGGCGCCAAGCTGCGTGTCGAGCCCGCAAGCGATGCCCGCTATTCCGAGACCAACAAGATCGATCGGGTGCTGCTCGCGAGCGATCCCGAATACACCAAGGTCATGGCCGGTGAGAGCGTGCCAGCCGCGCCAACGCCGCGACCGCCGCGTGCGACGGCCAGCGTGCCAGCCGCTGCCGCACCGGCATGGGGCACACAACCCGCGCCCATTCCCGCAGCCGCGCCCGAACAGGCGCCTGCCTGGGCAGCGCCCGCACAACCCGCGCCTGCCGCACAACCGGCGCCACCGCCCGCCGCAAGCCCGGCCTTTGCCAGTGGCGGCCCTGCCTGGCTGAACGGGTAATGCGCCCATGCCACCCCGCCGCTGGTCGCGCCGCGCAACACCGCGCGTCGCGGCCAAGCCCCCAACAGCACTGCCAGGCTGCACGCCCGAGGATCAGGTGCTGCGCCTTACCTGCGCGCTCTGCGCACGTGAGGCACGGGGCTTTGGCTACATTCACCAACTGCGCATTGGCGAATTTCCGCATTACCGCTTTTGCAGCATGGCCTGTTCAAAAGCGGGCAGCGCGCTCGCGCGGCGGATGGGCGGCATGATCGACAAGACCCCCTTGGAGGAAGCCGCCATCAAGGCCGCGCGCCGACCGCTGGCAGAGGTGCTGCAGGAACTTGGCCTACTCGTCGCCTTTCATGACCGCAGCGCGGCAGAGATCGATCGCATCATCGAAGCCTGCGTGGATGGGTTTCAAGTCGCCATGCAACGCAACGTCTCTGAGCGCGATCCCCTTTCAGACCCGATTCCTTTTTGAGGTAAAGATGCTCGATCTGAACCACCACTCAGGCCTGATCTATGGCATTGCCGCCGATGGCCGCGCCGATACCACCGCGCGCGTCAATGCCCATATCGATGCGGCCATCACCGCGCGCAACCAGCGTCAGTCCCCACGCGATTATCTGGGTGGCAGCCGCATTGGCGAGGAATGCGCGCGCAAGCTTGTCTATGAGGTGACGCATACGCCCAAGGATACCGGGCGGGATTTCCCCGCTGGCATTCTACGCATCTTTGATGCCGGGCATCAGATAGAGGCGCTCGCCATTCGCTGGCTGCGTCAGGCGGGCTTTGACCTCCGTGATCGTAACGCCGAGGGCACGCAATTCGGCTTTACCGCCGCCGGCGGCAAGCTGCGTGGCCATGCCGATGGTGTGATCGTTGCCGGGCCCGATATCGGCATTCGCTGGCCGGCGCTCTGGGAATCAAAAGCGCTTGGCCAGAAATCCTGGACCGATCTGGTCAAGCACGGGCTGCGCCAATCAAAGCCGATCTATTTCGCGCAGGTGCAGCTTTACATGGCGTATTTCGAATTGGAGGTCGCACTCCTCACCGCCGTGAACCGCGACAGCCTGGCCCTGCATCATGAGGCTGTGCCCTTTGACGCCGCCGAGGCACAGCGACTGTCCGATCGCGCGGTTGATGTCCTTCGCGCCGCCGAGGCCCGCGAATTGCCGCCCCGCATCGCCGCACAAGCCGATTTCTACCTCTGCCGCGTCTGCCCCTACGCGGCCCGCTGTTGGGAGAGACACGCATGACCACTATCACGCCCTCAAACACCCAGTATCGCGCCATTGCAGCCATCAAGGAATGGTTCAGGCACGGCACAAAGAATCAACAGGTGTTTCGCCTGTTTGGTTATGCTGGAACGGGGAAATCCACCGTCCTGAAATTCGCGCTCGAAGAGCTTGAGCTAGAACAGCACCAAGCCGGCGAGAATAGCGAGAATTGCATCCCTGGCGTGGTCACGGCGACATTCACCGGCAAGGCTGCATTGGTTCTCCGTCGCAAAGGCACCCCGGCACGCACCATCCATAGCCTGATCTACAGCGTCATCGAGGCCACCGACGACGAGGTCGAGGAAGCCGAAAAGAAGATTGAGGAAGCAATTGCCGGTGTGAAGCACCTTTCGGGCTTCGAGCGCACCATTGCAGAATCTACGATTCAGTCCATGCGCCATGGCGTCGCAGAGATGAAGCATCCGCGCTTTGCGCTGAACCCCAAAAGCGATGCTGCCTTTGCCGAACTTATTGTTCTTGATGAGGTATCAATGGTTGGCGAGGAAATGGCACGCGACTTGATGAGCTTTGGCAAGCCGATCCTGGTGCTGGGCGATCCCGGTCAATTGCCACCTATCAATAGTGAAGGTGCCTTCACCAAAGACGACCCAGATATCATGCTCACCGAAATCCACCGCCAGGCAGCCGAAAGTGCCATCATTCGTCTGGCTACCATGGCGCGGCAGGGCGAGCCGATTGGCTTTGGCCGGTATGATGATTACGTCTGGAAAATGCGCAAGCAGGATGTCTCGCCTGACCAGGCGCTGCGCGGTGGTCAGGTAATCTGCGGCATGAATGCGACACGGCTGCAGTTGAACAATGTCATGCGTCGCGCTGCGGGATTCGGCCATGCAGGCTGGCTGCCCAGTGGCCCTGATGAAAAGATCATCTGTCTGAAAAATCAGAACGACATCGGCCTTATCAATGGGATGTTTCTAACGCTCTCGGACGTTGTCGATGAAGCCACCCATTACTTCTCGGCGGTCGTGACTGACGAGGACGGCAATCGCATCGGCGCGCCGCAGGAAGATGGAAGCCGTGCTCGGTTGCGCATCTATAAAGGCCACTTCGAGGATCACTATGCGTTCGACAAGCACCGCCATGATCGTGATTGGAAGATCAAGAGGGGCTTGACCGAGGCGACCTTCGGCTGGGCGATCACGGGTCATAAGGCGCAAGGTTCGCAGTTTCCGACAGCACTGGTCTGGGATGATGGTCTTGGCAAAACGCGAGATGATCGCAGCCGATGGCTTTATACCGCCATCACTCGTGCTGAATGGGGGCTTGTGATCGTCGCATGAGCCAGACCCATCACCCAACCGAAGCGGGCCAGATCGATCTTAATGACGCCTGGCCCGCGGCCGCGCCACGCCACGATCTGGCGGAAATACGCCACCGGCTTGCTGATCGCGCCAAGGAATGGATGCCAGCCTTGTTTCCAAATGCCCGGCGCATGCCGGACGGCCGGACAATGCGTTGTGCCGATCTCTCGGGCCGCGCACCGCGGGGCGAAGGATCATGCGTGCTCCATCTTGAAGGGCGCTTTGCGGGGTGGGGTTTTGATCACGCTACCGGCGAAAGCGCAGGACCGATCGACATGGTGCACCATGGCACAGGCCTCAGTGATGCAAACCTTTTCACCGAAGCGGCACGGTTGGCGCACATGGAACAGCTGGCGCCTGCTCCTCGTGCGCGCGAAACACGGCCCGATCATAGCCATGAAGTCGCAAGGCTGCTGGAGGGCTGCCAGCCGCTCGCGGGCAGTCTCGCGGAGAATTACCTGCGCAGTCGCGGGCTGGATGTTCCGGATACGGCAGATTTGGAATTTCACCCGGATCTGCCTGATTTCGAGACCAAGCGTGGCTGGGCCGGTATAGTGGGCTTGGTGCGCAAGGGTGACGGTGGGCCCACGGGTGGCATCCATCGTACGTTTCTGCTCGATGACGGATCCGCAAAGGCACCACCCGGCAAAAAGATGCTTGGCCCGGTGGCTGGCGGTGCCGTGCGGCTTGCGCCTTTTCCACAGGATGGTCGTATCGGCGTTGCTGAGGGAATTGAAACCGCGCTTTCGGCACAGGCGATATTTTCCGTCCCGACCATGGCGGCGCTATCTGCCGATGGCTTGCGCCGCTGGCAATGGCCGAGTGCCACGACCCATGTCACCATCTTTGCCGATGCTGGGCTGCCTGGCATGCAGGCGGCGGCGACACTCGCTGATCAGCTGAATATTGCGGATATCCCATCACGCATTATCGCGCCCTTGCACGGCGACGACTTCAATGACGACTTGCTGCGCGGCGCCAAGGCCGAGGATTATGAGCAGGCAGTAAAAGCACCGCCCGCACCACCGGCTGCACCGCCATGGCGTACTGCGTCAGCGAACCAGGACGCTGCAGACGCAGCCCCGCTTGAAGACCTGCTGGCCGCAGCCGCGACGCTTACCAAGCCGCCCGAGATGGAGCCCCTTTCGCGGCTTTTGGGCAAGCTGGTGACCCTTCGGCTCGAGCCGCTGCCCGAACGCCAAGTGTTGAATGAGATCAAAACCAGGACCGGCATTGCCGTTGCCATTCTGGAAAAGCAGCTGGGCGAACTCCGTCGCCGCTTGAATACAACCGGCGATGTTAATCAAGCGCTACCCCGTCC
Organism: Roseomonas sp.; assembly: GCA_020249505.1. Lineage (GTDB taxonomy): Bacteria > Pseudomonadota > Alphaproteobacteria > Acetobacterales > Acetobacteraceae > Neoroseomonas. Next base: position 7,900 of record JADCFN010000092.1, read on the forward strand.
ACGTTGGGCGGCCCTGCTACGCCTCGATGCGGGCGGCACGCCGGAACGCAACGAAGCCAATGTGATCACGGCACTCTCCCTCGATCCGGCCTTCGCGAAAGCGCTCGTGCTCGACGAATTCGCACAGGAAATCGTGGTGACACGTCCATTGCCCTGGGAGGGTGATCAAGCGCCGCTACCCCGACCTTGGGGCGAAGCCGACGATGTCCGCTGCGCCGAATGGCTGCAAAGGCACGAGATCAACGTGACGCCCTCAGTCGTTGGCCGCAGCGTCATCGCCGTTGGCCGCAATATCCGCATCCACCCCGTCCGGGATTATCTCACGGCGCTCAGCTGGGATGGAACGCCCCGGCTGAACGCCTTGGCGGTCACCTATCTCGGCGCCAAGGATACGCCGCTGAATAGGGCCATAGCCTCGCTCTGGATGATTTCAGCCGTCGCACGGATCATGCAACCAGGCTGCAAGGCCGATCACATGCTGATCCTGGAGGGACCCCAAGGTATCCGGAAATCAACCGCGCTGAAGCTGCTCGCCTCCGATGCCTGGTTTACGGATGAATTAGCCGAGATCGGGTCCAAGGACGCGGCGCAGCAAATGCGCGGCGTATGGATCATCGAAATGGCCGAGCTTGACGCGATCGGCCGGGCCGAGGTCTCACGCATCAAGGCGTTTCTGACGCGTACCTCAGATCGGTATCGCCCGCCCTATGAACGCTATGTGGTCACTGTGCCGCGCCAATGCGTGTTTGCCGGAAGCGTCAATCCCGACACTTACCTGCGCGATGAAACCGGCAACCGGCGCTTTTGGCCGATCCGTTGCGGTGAGATTGACCTTGATGCCTTGCAGCGTGACCGTGACCAGCTCTGGGCGGAGGCGGTTCATCGTTTCAATGAAGGCGCACCCTGGTGGCTTGAGGACCGCAATCTCGTTGGCGCCGTCGCCGTCGAACAGGAAGCCCGCTACGAGCCCGACGCCTGGGATGCGCTGATTGAGCGCTGGCTGAGCTCAGAACGCCGCAGCGTCAATGTCGGCAATAGCACCTACGAGAACTGGCAGGATCACTACGTGCCGCGCCAGGAGCCCTTGAGGGATGTCTCTGTGGGTGAGGTGCTGGAGCAGGCATTGCGCATCGAGCCGGCGAAATGGACCCGCGCTGATCAGATGCGTGTCTCGAGCCTTTTGAAGGCCAAAAAATGGGAACGCTACCGGGCGATCAATTCCTCAAACGAGGACGTTTCCCGCGAATGGCGTTACCGGGCGCCACAGGCAGGGGGAAGATCGTGATGATCGCCCCCGCATTTCTGTCCCAACCTCGCTGCCATGTCCCAACCTCCGACGCGAGGTTGGGACATGAAACTTTGCCTACAGCATCACGTGTTTCTGCAATCTGTCCCAACCTCCCAACCGTCCCAACGGGGGTTAAAACTTATTCAGCAGAGATTGGGATGGGGGGAAAATACATACCCTATATGTATTTAGGGAGAGGTCGGGCAGGTTGGGACGTTGGGACAGAAACCCCCAACCGACTGATTTTATTTAGAAAACTGCTGTCCCAACCTTCCAGAGGTTGGGACAGGTTGGGACAGCGCGCTGGCATGACCAGCATGGCGCACAGGCCGCCGGCCATCGGGCCGCCACGCGCGGGCCGATCCTCAAAGCCGGGCAGCGACGGTGTGCTCCGCCAAGAACCCCACCGCCGCCGCCCTCACCACAACCATCCCCATCAGGAGACAATCATGGAACTCTCGACTCTCCCCATGTCCGCGGCGCTGGCAAGCAGGCCGCCCATCATTTCCAACTGCGAGGTCGGCACCGCACCGCGACGGGCTGTCCTGGCGCTGGACCTCGGCACCACCACAGGTTGGGCGTTGCGCTCAGGTACCGGCGCCATCACCTCAGGCACAATGACCTTTCGGCCCAGCCGCTTCGAAGGCGGTGGCATGCGGTTTTTGCGCTTTCGCGCATGGCTGACCGAGGTCACACACCTCGCCGGCGAATTGTCTCAAATCGCGTTCGAAGAAGTACGCGCCCATGCGGGCACTGACGCCGCGCACCTTTACGGTGGCTTTCTGGCCCATCTTTCGGCGTGGTGCGAGGAACGCGCCATCGCCTACCAGGGCGTCCCGGTCGGTACGATCAAGCGCTACGCGACCGGCAAGGGCAACGCCGACAAGGCGGCCATGATCGCTGCCATGCGTGCCCGTGGCTTTGTGCCGGCGGATGACAACGAGGCCGATGCACTGGCCCTGCTGCTCTGGGCCACCGACGCAGAGGGAGGGCGGGCATGAGCCTCCTCCACGGTGCACCGATGCTCGCGCAGAGCCCACTCACGCGCCTGCGCAGCACAACCAACGATACCGAATTGAACGCCATGCGCGCGGCCGCCTGGCACCGGCATGGCGTGGCCAGCATCGTGGTGGATGACATCACCGATCCATGGCTGCGCCAAGCCATCACCAACGAAGCCAATCGCCGCTGGGGGCGGCGCAATGGAGGAAATAACCATGGCCGCTAA
>JADCFN010000093.1 GCA_020249505.1 Roseomonas sp.
AGGGCGTGCCGCCAGGGCCAAAAGGTCACTGAAAATGGTTGTATTCAGGCGAAAGCAGCGTTGAAAACATGCGCGCAAGCCAAAATCGCGATGCTCAATGAGGGCTTTTCAGCAGCCTGCTAGTGGTGCGATTCATGCCAAACTTTCCCGATCCAAAACGGCGCTCGCGCACCACTAGCCCTTTATTTGGTGGGCCGATTCACGCTGTTATGGGCAACCGACAGCAGCGACCATTTCACTAGGGCAAAGCCCCCAAACGCCGCTCCACCAGCGCGCGCCAAGGCGCATCGGCTGGACTATCGGCCAAAAGCGCGCGCCAGGTTGCGCGCGCACGTTCAGGGTGGCCGGCCTCAGCTTCCACCACACCCAGCAGGAAACGCAGCTTGGGCTCCTGCGGTGCCTCAGTCAGGGCGCGCAGCAGAATGGGGCCGGCAGCGACGAATTCGCCGCGGCCAATTTCCATTTCCACCAGATCGCCCGCCAATTCCACATCAAAGCGCGATGCCAGGGCGCGGCGCCAAGCCTCGGCCGCCGCATCGGCATTGCCGCGGCTGCGTTCCGCATTACCCAGCATGACAAAACCCTGCCGTGCCGCATCGCTCATTGGGTCAAGCCCGGCCAGCCTTTCGCGCAGCCTGTTCAACAGCGCATCATCCCGCGCGGCGATTTCCGCCCTTTCGCGATGCGGGGCGGAAGGCATATCCGGCGTGCCCTGCACCAGATAAAGCCCAAGCCCGGCTGCAGGAATCAAGAAGACCAGCGGCAGGAAGCCAAGCGCACGGCCGCGCGTGGCAGGTGCTGCTTCCGCCGGCGCCTGCAATAGCCGGCGCTGCACCTCCACCTGCGCGGCGCGGAGCGCATCGCCTTCCAGCCGGCCGGCAGCGGCTTCGCGGTCAAGCTCCGCCAATTGCGCGCGATAGAGCGCCAAGTCAGCTTCTCGCCTACCCCGCGTCACCACAGGGCGGAACAGCATGGCCACCAGCGGCACCATCGTGGCCAAAGCCAGCAGCAATAATGCAATCCAGATCATGCCGCGCCGCGATCAAGTTCAGCCAGGCGCCTGGCTTCGTCGGGCGAAAGGGCTGCCGCTTCGGCCATGGCGCGGCGGCGGCGGAAAATGATTACGGCAATGCCGCCGCCCAAGGCCAATACAGGCGTGGCCCAAAGCAGCATGGTCGCCGCCGTCACAGGCGGGCGCAGCAGCACGAAATCGCCGTAACGCTCATGCACAAAGCGAATGACCGCGGTCTGATCTTCGCCGGCCGCGACACGTTCACGCACCAGCCGGCGCAGATCGCGCGCCAATTGCGCATCACTGTCTTCAATGGATTGGTTTTGACAGACCAGGCAGCGCAATTCGCGCCCGATCTCCCGCGCCAGGGCTTCCTTGGCGGGATCGGCCAGCCTTTCATTCGGATCGCCCACGGCGCCCCAGGCGGGCAGCGCCAGCAGCAGGCAGAAGAAAACCCAGCGCGTCACGCATATCTCCGGAGCAAGGGGCGTAATTCATTTTCCAGCGTATCGGCGGTGATGGGGCCGGCCCAGCGCCAGCGGATCATGCCTTGGCGGTCGAGCAAATAGGTCTCCGGCACGCCATAGACGCCCCAATCAATCGCGGTGCGCCCAGGTTCATCGCGCCCGAGGCGGCGATAGGGATTGCCGTGCCGCCTGAGGAAGGCGCCGGCTTCCGCCACGCGATCCTTGTAATTGATGCCGTAAACCGCAACACCTTCGCGCGAAAGGCGCATCAGTTGCGGGTGTTCAATGATGCAGGGCGCGCACCAGGAAGCCCAGAAATTGACCAAAACGGGCCCCGGCAAGGGACCGCGCAAATCGGCGGCCGCCAGCGCGGGCAACCCAACGCCTTCCAGTTCTGGCAGGCTGAAATCAGGTGCTTGCTTGCCAAGGAGCACGGAAGGCACACCGCGTGGATTATAGCTGCCATCCTGCAAGCCCTGCAGCATGGCGTAAAAGCCAACGCCTGCCGCCGCGGCGATACCCAGCGGCGCATAGAGCATCCAGCGCCGCGGACGCTTGGGGGAAGCTGCGTCACTCATGCCGGGGCGGGTGCGGCCTTGCGGGAGGGCGCGGAAACCCTGATGCGGCGGTCAGAAAGCGATAGCCCGCCACCAAGCGCCATGATGCCCGCGCCGAACCAGATCCAGGGCGCAAGCGGGTTATGATGCAGCCGCACCACGCCGCCGCCATCACGCTCATCACCCAGCACCGCGTAAAGATCGCGCAGCGTATTGGTATGGATCGCCGCTTCGGTGGTGTGCATGCGCGCCACCGGGAAGAAGCGTTTTTCCGGCGTCAGGACCGTCACCACCTGCCCATCCGCCAGCACGGTGATGGTGGCGCGGCGCGATGTCCAATTCGGTCCCTGCACATCGCGAATGCTCTCAAGCCGCCATTCATAGCCTGCCAGCCGCGTTGATTGGCCGGGCTTGAGTTCCACCAGCGCATCGGTGGCAAGACCCATGCCCGCAAGGCCCGCAAACATCACGCCCATGCCGGCATGCGCAATCGCGCCGCCCCAGGCAGCGCGCGGCAGCCCGCGAGCCCGATTCCAGGCCTGAGATGGCCGGCGGAAGGCTGCGATTCGGTCCAGAATATCCGCGGCCGCCCCGGCAATCAGCCAGGCGGCCGCGGCAAAGCCAAGCGCCGGCCAGACATGATAGCCCGCGATCAATAGCGTCAGGAAAGCTGCGGCCACCGCCAGCAACCCAACCCACCAAAGCCGCTGCAAGGCGCCCGCCAGATCAGCGCGCTTCCAAGCGAGCAGCGGCCCCACCGCCATGGCTGCCACCAGCGGGATCGCCAGCGGCGCTGTCGCCGCATTGAAGAAGGGCGCCCCCACCGAGATTTTCGCACCGAACAGGATATCGGCGAACATCGGCCAAAGCGTGCCCACCAACACCACGGCGGTAATGGAACACAGCAGCAGATTATTCAGCACCAGCGCACCTTCACGCGAAATCGGCGCAAAAACGCCGGTGCCGCCCAGCCGCGGCGCGCGCCAGGCGAACAACGCCAAAGCCCCCGCCACATAGGCCATCAGCAGCCCCAGGATAAAAACGCCGCGCGCCGGATCATTGGCGAAAGCATGCACCGAATTCAACACGCCTGAGCGCACCAGGAAGGTGCCAAGCAAGGACATGGCAAAGGCCAAAATCGCCAGCAGCACGGTCCAGATTTTCAGGCTTTCGCGTTTTTCAACGACAATCGCGCAATGCAGCAGCGCCGCACCAATCAGCCAGGGCAGCAGCGAGGCATTTTCCACCGGATCCCAGAACCAATAGCCACCCCAGCCGAGCTCATAATAAGCCCACCAGGACCCAAGCGCGATGCCAAGCGTGAGGAACGACCAGGCCGCGAGCGACCAGGGCCGCACCCAACGCCCCCAAGCCGCATCCACACGCCCTTCCAGCAGCGCCGCCACCGCAAAGGCAAAAGTCACCGCATAGCCGACATAACCCAGGTAAAGCATGGGCGGATGCAAGGCGAGGCCAAGATCCTGCAGCAAGGGATTGAGCCCCTGCCCATCCATGGGCGGCGGCCAAACACGCTCAAACGGGTTGGAGGTGAAAATGATGAAGCCAAGAAATCCGGCGGCGATCAGCCCCAGCACTCCAAGCACACGCGCCTGCAAGGCACTCGGCAAATCGCGCCCGAAAGCAGCAACCGCACCACCGCAAAGGGCGAGCGTCAGCACCCAAAGCACCATGGACCCTTCATGATTGCCCCAGGCGCCTGAGAATTTATAAAGCAGCGGCTTCGCCGAATGGCTGTTCAGCACCACATTCGAAACCGTCGTGTCATTGACCGCAAAGGCCCAAAGCAGCGCGGCGAAAGCCGCGGCAATTGCAATCAGCTGCGCCACCGCCAAGGGTGCCGCCAACGCCATCAGCCGCGCATCCGCCCGATGCGCGCCAACCAATGGCAGGACCGATTGTGCCAAGGCCAGAATGCAGCCAAGCGCCAATGCGAAATGGCCAAGTTCCCCGATCATCCGCCTCTCCTTGGTGCGGTGTTCCATTCCGCGGGTGGCGGTGGCGCACCTTCCGCCGGGTTCCAATGGCCGGCGCGCTTCAGCGCATCAGCCACTTCCGGCGGCATATAGGTTTCATCATGCCGCGCCAGCACTTCGCGCGCGCGGAAAACCCCATCGGGCTGCATCATGCCAAGCGTCACCACGCCCTGGCCTTCACGGAACAAATCCGGCAGCACGCCGGCATAGGAGACGCGAATGGTATGCGCCCCATCGGTCACGCGAAAATTGGCGGTGGGCCTGCCATCCGCGCCGGTGCCGCGTTCCAGGCTGCCGGCTTCCACCAGCCCGCCCAGGCGAAAGGCGCGATTGGCGGGCGGCGCTTCGTGAACAATGTCCGACGGCGAACGGAAAAACACCAAATTGTCCTGAAACGCCGTCAGCGTCAGCGCGGTCGCGCTGCCAAGCCCAAGGCCGCAGAGCAGCAGAATGTAAAGCCGGCGCTTTTTGCGAGTCATGGCCGATCTCCGCGCGGGTCCAGTTCCGCCAGCAAGCGCTTGGCGGCAGCGTGCCGGCGCGCTGCATCCAAAACCAAGGCGCCGAAACCAATAGCGACCAGCGCATAGGAAGCGGCGATGAAGAAGGTATGGCTCATGCGCCCAAAGCCTCCTCACGCCGCGCGCGGGCCAATTGCAGGGCGCGGATGCGCCGTTCCATCACCGCAGCGCGCGTGCGCGCCAGCACTACCGCACCGAACAGCAACGAAAAGCCAAGCGCACAGGTCAGCAGCGGATAGAGGATATCCACATGCATACCCGGCGCATCAAAGCGCGTGACGGAAGCCGGCTGATGCAGCGTATTCCACCAATCCACGCTGAATTTCACGATTGGAATATTCACAATGCCCACCAGCGCCAGGATCGCACCAACCCGTGCGCCACGTTCCTGGTCTTCAAAGGCGCGCGTCAGCGCCGCATGGCCCAACCACAGGAAGAACAGCACCAAAACGGAAGTCAGCCGCGCATCCCAAACCCACCAGGTGCCCCACATCGGCCGCCCCCAAAGGCTGCCAGTCGCCAAACAGAGCGCCGTTACCAGCGCACCCACCGGCGATAATTCGCGCGCAAAAAGATCAGCCAAGGGATGGCGCCAGATCAGCGACATGATGGAAGCCGCCGCCAGCGCGGTGTAGCCACCCATGGCAAGCCAGGCCATCGGGACATGCACATACATGATGCGTACGGTTTGGCCCTGCTGCCAATCCGCCGGAGACAAAAACAAGCCCCAGACCAGCCCCGCACCCAGCACCAAAGCCGCTGCTACCCATAGCCAAACCTGCACCCTGGCCGAGGCGCGCAGGAAGCGTCCGGGATTGGCAAAGCGGTGCAGCGAACGCGCGCCAGGGGAGGCACCGCTCGGGCTGCTGTCAGCTTTAGCTGTCATTCTGGCGTCCACATGGTCAGACTAGCCTACATATCCGGCGGGTGGAATCACCCGCCTGCCTCCTTGCCAGCTTCACATGGGGGGCGGTGCTTCGCCAAGGGAGTCCCCCCGCTTCGAAAACCCGACCTTGGCTTATTGAAGCCCAAGGCGTCTGGCGTTACCTGCTTGTCAGGCGCCCCGATCCGGCGCCGGGGGATAGAGGAACGCCATGCCAGCTGCCAGGACCAAAGCGCCCGCTTCCCGCTGGCTGGTGAAATCCGAACCCGATGCCTTTTCCTGGGACCAGCAGGTCGCCAATGGCGTGGAGCCCTGGACGGGCGTGCGCAATCACCTCGCCAAAAAGAACCTGATGGCGATGAAAAAGGGCGATTTGGCCTTTTTCTACCATTCCAATATCGGGAAGGAGGTTGTGGGCGTCGTCGAAGTCGCGCGCGAAGCCTATCCCGACCCGACCGCCGAGGAAGGCTCATCCTGGGTTTGTGTGGATATGCGCGCGGTCGCGCCCATGCCAAAGCCCGTGGGGCTGGCGGCCATCAAGGCCGAACCGGCGCTGGCCGAGGTGGCTTTGATCCGCCAATCAAGGCTTTCCGTGATGCCGATTGCGCCGGAGCATTGGGATATCATCGCCCGCATGGGCGGCTGGGCCGGCAAATGAGCAAGCCAGAACGCGCGCTTTGCGCGCTTGAGGATATCCCCGATGGCGGATCAAAAGGCTTTCCGGCCGCGCCGGGCGCCTTCATGGGGTTATTCGCGGTGCGGCGTGGCAGCGCGGTTTGGGTCTATGTGAATTCCTGCCCGCATATCGGCCTGCCGCTTGATCCCGTGCCGGATCGCTTTCTGGATGCCAAGCGCCAGCACATCCTCTGTTCCGCCCATGGCGCGCGGTTTGAGATTGAATCGGGCGAATGCGTCTCCGGCCCCTGTTACGGGGAGGCTTTGGAAGCCGTGGCAGCGCGGGTGGATGAGGCTGGGCAGGTGCTGGTGCCTGCCGATGCGGGGCTCTGACCCGATTTCGCTTGGCCGCATAATGTTTTAGACCCCTTGGCTTCAACTTCCTTCGACCCAAGGGTTTTGCATGTCGGCTTGGCAATTCTGGATTGATCGTGGCGGCACCTTTACCGATATCGTCGCGCGCGATCCGGCCGGGCGGCTTTCCACGCTAAAGCTGCTGTCGGAAAACCCGGAACGCTATAAGGACGCTGCCGTTGCCGGCATTCGGCAATGCCTGGGCCTTGCCGCCGGCGCGCCGATTCCGCCGGGGCTGATCGAGGCGGTGAAAATGGGCACCACGGTCGCCACCAATGCGCTTTTGGAACGCAAGGGCGAACGTGTGCTGCTGCTGGTCAATCGCGGCTTTGCTGATCTGCTGCGCATCGGCAATCAGGCGCGCCCGCGCCTGTTCGATCTTGATGTGCGCCTGCCGGAATTGCTGCATGAACGCGCTGTTGAAATCGGCGGGCGTGTCGCGGTGGATGGCACGGAATTGGAGCCCTTGGATGAGGCCGCGGCGCGTGAGGCGTTGCGCGCCGCGCATCGTGAAGGCTTCCGCGCCGTTGCCATTCTGATGATGCATGCCTGGGCGCATCCGGCGCATGAAGAACGGCTTGGTGCGATTGCGCGGGAAGTTGGTTTCACACAAATCTCGCTCAGCCATCGCGCGAGCCCGCTGCCGCGCATTGTGCCGCGCGGGGATACCACGGTGGTGGATGCGTATCTCTCGCCCATTCTGCGCCGCTATGTGGATCAGGTGGCGGCGGAATTGCCCGGTGTGCGGCTTTACTTCATGCAATCAAGCGGCGGCTTGACCGAAGCCGGGCATTTCCAGGGCAAGGATGCGATTCTTTCCGGCCCTGCTGGCGGCATTGTTGGCGCGGCGCGTACCGCGGCCATGGGCGGGTTTGAACGCATCATCGGTTTTGACATGGGCGGCACCTCCACCGATGTCGCGCTTTATGCCGGCGCCTTTGAGCGTGCGTTTGAAACCGAAGTCGCAGGCGTGCGCATGCGTGCGCCGATGATGGCGATCAATACCGTTGCCGCCGGTGGCGGTTCCATTCTGCATTTTGATGGCGCGCGTTTCCGCGTGGGGCCGGATTCTGCCGGTGCGGTGCCGGGGCCTGCCTGTTATCGGCGCGGCGGGCCGCTCACGGTCACGGATGCGAATGTCATGGTGGGCAAGATCCAGCCGCATCATTTCCCGGCGATTTTTGGCCCGCATGGTGATCAGCCCTTGGATGCGGCGATTGTCGCGGAGAAATTCGCGGCGCTGGCGGCCGAAATCGGCAAGGTGCAAGGCAAGCCAGCGCCTGATCCGCGTGCCGTGGCGGAAGGGTTTTTGCGCGTCGCGGTTGCCAATATGGCCAATGCCATCAAGCAGGTTTCGATCCAAAAGGGCCATGACGCCACACGCTTCGCGCTGCAATGCTTCGGCGGTGCGGGAGGGCAACATGCCTGCTTGGTCGCGGATGAATTGGGCATGGAAACGGTGTTTATCCACCCCTTTGCCGGCGTGCTTTCCGCTTATGGCATGGGCCTCGCGGATCAGGCGGTAATCCGTGAAGCGGCAGTGGAAGCGCCCTTTACCGCTGATGCCATCAATGATCTGACCTCGCGGCTTGAAGCGCTGGTGGCGGCAGGGCGGGAAGAATTGGCGCGCCAAGGTGCCGATCCTGCACGTTTGCAAGCGGCACGGCGGCTCCATCTGCGCTATGCCGGCACGGATACCTTCCTGCCCGTTGCCTTTGGCGCGCATCAGGAAGTATTGGCCGCCTTCACGGAAGCACATCGCCGCCGCTTTGGCTTCGCGACACCGGAACGCCAGGTGATTGTCGAGGCTTGTATCGCGGAAGTCACCGCCCCCGGTGAGGAAGTGCGCGAAGCCGCGCTGCCGCCGCGCGCGGCCGGTGAGGCACCAGAGCCCTTGGACAGCATCGCGCTTTTCACCGGCGGCGCTGAACACGCGGCACCCGTGCATGACCGTGAAGCGCTGTGTGCGGGGGATCGCATCAAGGGGCCGGCGCTGCTGCGCGAAGCCAATGCCACCACCGTGGTCGAACCCGGCTGGGAAGCGGAAGTCACCGCACGCAATCACCTGGTACTGCGCCGTATCGCGGCCCGCGCGCGTGCCGCTGATGTTTTGGCGACAGACCGGCCTGATCCGGTAATGCTCGAACTCTTCAACAACCTGTTCATGAGCATTGCCGAGCAAACCGGCGCGGTGCTGCAAAACACCAGTCTTTCGGTGAATATCAAGGAAAGGCTTGATTTCTCCTGCGCGATTTTCGATGCGACCGGCGCGTTGATTGCCAATGCGCCGCATGTGCCGGTGCATCTTGGCGCCATGGGGGAGAGTGTGCGCACGGTGATCCGCACGCGCGGCGCCACGCTGAAGCCCGGCGATGTGGTAGCGTTGAACAATCCCTATAATGGCGGCACGCATTTGCCGGATGTAACGGTGATCACGCCGGTCTTTGATGCGGCGGGCACATCCATCCTGTTCTTTGTGGGGTCGCGCGGGCATCACGCCGATATTGGTGGCCTGACACCTGGATCCACACCGCCACTATCGCGCACGCTGGAAGAAGAAGGCGTGGTGATTGATGATTTCCTGTTGGTGGATGGCGGACATTTCCGGGAAGCGGAGTTTCGCGCTTTGCTGGTGGGTGCACGCTACCCGGCACGCAGCCCGGATGTGAATGTGGCCGATATCAAGGCGCAAATCGCGTCCAATGAAAAAGGCGTGCAGGAATTGCAGCGTGCCGTGGCGGATTACGGGCTGGCGACCGTTAGCGCCTATATGCGGCATGTGATGGATAATGCCGAAGAAAGCGTGCTCCGCGTGTTGGAAAAACTGGCCGATGGCCGCTTTGAAACCAGCATTGATGATGGCGCGCCGCTCAAGGTTGCCATCCGCGTTGATCGCGCCGCGCGCAAGGCAGTGATTGATTTCACCGGCACCGGGCCCCAACGCCCGAGCAATTTCAACGCGCCATCGGCGGTCTGCCGCGCCGTGGTGCTTTATTGCTTCCGATGCCTGGTGGGTGAGGATATTCCGCTCAATGACGGTTGCCTGAAGCCTTTGGAAATCGTGATCCCGGAGGGGACTTTCCTCTCGCCACGCCCGGGTGCTGCGGTGGTGGCCGGCAATACCGAGGTCAGTCAAATGACCTGCAATGCGTTGCTCGCCGCCCTTGGTGCCTGCGCCTCTGCTCAGGCCACCATGAACAACCTGCTCTTTGGCGATGCGCGCTACCAATACTATGAAACCATCTGCGGCGGCATTGGCGCGGGACCGGGCTTCAATGGCGCCGGCCCAGTGCAAACCCATATGACCAATACGCGCATGACCGATCCGGAGATTCTGGAATTGCGTTATCCGGTTCGGCTTGAGGAATTTTCCATCCGGCGCGGCTCTGGCGGTGCCGGGCGCTGGCATGGTGGTGATGGATCACGCCGACGCATTCGCTTCCTGCATCCGATGGAAGCGGTGATTGTGGCATCGCGCCGCAATGTCCCGCCGCATGGCTTGCAGGGTGGCGCCGATGGCGCGGCCGGCCGGCAATGGGTGGAACGCGCCGATGGCAGCATTCAATGGCTTGGTGGCAGCGATTCCGCGCATCTCGCGGCCGGCGAAGTGCTCGGCATTGAAACGCCGGGCGGTGGTGGCTGGGGGCCAACAAACTGAAATCGCGCCGCAGCCTTTTCGCGCTTTTGCTTCTCGGCGTCGCGCTTGCGGCGGTCTGGGTCGGGCCGCGCCTGATTTCCTGGGAAGACCAGCGCGACCGCCTGGCAGCGCTGGCCGAGGAACGGCTTGGTCGGCCGGTCGCCTTGCAGGGGCCGCTTCGTGTTGTGCTGCTGCCGCAGCCCGTGATTGAAGCGGATGAGGTGCATCTGGGGCAGGAGGCCGGCGGCCTTGGCGTCAAGGCGCAAACGCTGCGCCTGAAGCTTGGCCTGCTGCCGCTAATCCTTGGCCGGTTAGAACCGCGCGATCTGGTGCTGGTGGGTGCCGATATCCGCCTGCCCTGGCCGCTGCCCGCTGCGGGTGCGCTCCGCCCGCCGCCCTGGCTTTCCGATTTCGCCGCGCGGATTGAAGCCAGTCGCGTGACGCTGGGCGAAGTGGCTTTCGAAAATGTCGCTGCGCGCCTTGTCGCCCCCGGCCCCTTGGATGCGGTGCGTCTTGAAGGCAGTTTTGTGCGCGCAGGGGCCGAGGCGCGCTTCCAGGCCGTGCTCGGTCGCCCTGGCTATGATGGCATTGGCACTTTGGAATTGCGCCTGAATGGCCAGGGCGCGTCGCTGGTCACACGTGGCGCCCTGCTCGCCGAAGGTGGCTATGAAGGGCGGCTTGAAGCTTCCGGCGCTTATCTTTCGGCCTTTCTGCCCGCGCCCGCGCTGCCCTTCCGTATCTCAGGCCGCATTCGCGCCAGTGAGGATAGGATCGTTACCCCGGATCTGGCCGTGGAATTTGATGGCGGCGCCGGCCGCACTGCGGCGGAAATCCAGTTGGCGCCTGAAGCGAAAATGGATTTGGCCGTCACCATGAACCGGCTGGATCTGGACCCCTGGATCGCCGCCATGCGCGGCGCGCGTGATTGGCCCTTTCCGATCGTGCTCGACATCGCCACCGAATCCGCGCGTTGGCAGGGGCATGAATTGCGCCGCTTCAAGGCCGGCATTGCCCGCGACGGCGCGCGCATGACGCTGACCGATATCGCAGCGCTTTTGCCCGGCGAGGCCGAGCTTGAAGCGCGCGGGGCCACACTGGGCGAAAGGCTGGAATTGGCGCTGAGCATCGCCGGCCCCAGCCTGCGCGATAGTCTGGCCGCCTTTGGAGTTACGGTGGCGGCACCAGACCCCGCAAGGCTGCGCCGTTTTGAAGGCCGCGGGCGCTTGGTGCTGGAACCCAACCTTATCGAGGCGCCGGAATTTTCCCTGCTGCTGGATGGCGGGCGCTATGCCGGGGCGGGGGCGCTACGTCTGGGTGCGCGGCCCGCGCTTGGGCTTGGCCTTTCAATTGATGCGCTGGCTTTGGATGGGCTGCTGTCTGAAAGCCTGACCTGGCAGAAGGCCACCGAAGCGCTGCAAGGCTTTGACGCCAATCTGCGCCTGACGGTGGGCAAGCTTGAATGGCAGGGGCAGGCGCTGGATGGCCTGATGCTCGATGCCACGCTGGATGCAGGCCGGCTTGCCGTGCAACGGCTAGAGGCGCGCCAGGGCAGCGCCAGCCTTTCGGCTTCCGGCAGCGTCAGCTTGGGCGCCGTGCCAAGCCTTGCCGATGCTGCGCTTGAAATCGCCGCCCCCATGGCCAGCGCCCTGCCGGCGCTGCTGAGTGAAGCGCTCAATCTGCCCGCCGGGCTGGCGGCGCTGCCGGTTTCGCTGCGTCTCCGGGGTAATGGTTCGGTTGAAGCGATGTCATTCAACGCCGATATCGCGCTTGAGGATGCAAGACTTGACGCCAATGGCGTGCTCGATCTGCCAAGGACGCGCGGCGAAGGCAGCCTGACTTTCCGCCACCCGAGCGCGGCGCGGCTTTACGGTCAGGTTTTTGGCCGAGAAGAGCCTGGCTGGATGGGAGAGGGCTCGGCTTCCCTCATCGCGCGCATCGCAGCGGAAGGCAGCGTCTTCACGCTGCCCTTGTTTACGCTTGTTGCGGCCGAAACTCGGGCTTCCGGCGAAGGACGCCTGGATATGACAGGCACGCGGCCCAATCTCTCGCTGCGCATCCTCGCTGAAAACCTGGCCTTGCCCGGGCTTGATCCAGGAAATCAGGAACCGCTGCCCTTGGCGGTGCTGATGGCCTTGGATGGTGCTTTCAACCTCAGCGCCACGCGCATTGCCGTTTTGGGCCTGCCCGCCGTGGAAAATGCCGAGGCGACGCTGACGCTTGAAGCGGGCCGGCTTCGCCTTGAAGGCTTTCGCACCGCCCTTGCCGGTGGCCAGGTTGAAGCGCGCGGTATTCTGGATGCCAGCGCGCAACCCCCGCGCCTGGAAGGCGATTTTGAAATTGCCGGCGCAACACTCGCGCACCCGATCTTCGATCTGCCGCTTGACCTTGCCGCTGGCAGGATTGCACTGGCGGGTCGCCTCGCGGGATCGGGCCATGCGCCATCGGCGCTGATTTCTTCGTTGGAAGGTTCTGGGCGCTTTCTGCTGGCGGATGGCGTCGTCGCCGGGGTGGCGCTGCGGGATGCCTATGCCGCAGCTGGGCTGGCTGATCCTGTGGCAGCAGAGGCGGCACTACGCCGCGCCCTTTTTGGGGGCGCAACGGCGGTGGAACGGCTGGAAGGTGGCTGGCAGATCAGCACCGGACTGCTTTCGTTGCAGGAAGTACGTTTGGCGGGGGAGGGCGGGGTTTCTGCCCGCATCACCGGATCGATGGATTTGCCACGCCAAGTGTTGGATCTTGGCTTCGCGCTGCGCGCGCCGGTGGCTGAGGCGCCCGAAATCGGGCTGCGTTTTTCTGGCCCAGCCGCAGCGCCGCAGCGGCTACCGGATATCTCACCCTGGGCGCGTTGGCGGGCGGAGCAGCGCTGAAAGCGCCTCAGGCCGCTTTTCCCTCCGGCGGTGTCATTTCTGCTAATGGCCAGCGTGGGCGCGGGTTATGGGAAAGCGAATCTATCGCTCCATGGCGTAGCCGTTCAATCCCAGCCCAGGCCACCATTACGGCATTATCCGTGCAGTAGCGGAGCGGCGGCGCCAGCATGGGCAGACCCCGGGCCTCGGCAAGGCGGGCAAGCGCGCCGCGTACCGCGCCATTGGCGGCAACACCCCCCGCGACGACCAGCGCCTTTGCCGCCGGCGCCATATCCAACGCATGCCGAGCACGATCCGCGAGCACAGCGGCCACAGCGGCCTGGAAGGATGCCGCGATATCCTCTGCCCTGGTCTGTCCCTGCGCCACCGCGCGCGCCACTGCCGTTTTAAGTCCTGAGAAGGAAAAATCGCACCCCTGACGCCCAAGCAGGGGGCGTGGCAAGGCAATGGCGTCGGCATTACCCTGGGTCGCGAGGCGTTCCAGATGCGGCCCGCCTGGCCAAGCAAGGCCAAGCAGCTTCGCCGCCTTATCGAAAGCTTCACCCACGGCATCATCCAGGGTGCTGCCAAGGCGGCTATAATGGCCAAGCCCCTCGACCAGAACGCATTGGCAGTGCCCGCCCGAGAGCAGCAGCAAAAGATAGGGGAAATCCGGTGGCGTATCGGGCATCAGCCCGGGCAGGCGGACTGTCAGCGCATGGGCTTCCAAGTGGTTGATGGCCATAAAAGGCAGACCATGTGCCAGCGCCACACCCTTGGCGTAGGAAGCGCCGACGATCAGCCCGCCGATCAACCCAGGGCCTGCTGTGGCCGCCACGGCATCGAGTTCCGCGTAACCGATGCCTGCTTGCTGCATGACCTTGGTGACCAGGCAGGGCAAATGCTGCAAATGCGCCCGCGCGGCAATTTCTGGCACCACACCGCCAAAGGGCGCGTGTTCCTTCAACTGGCTGAAGACAGCCTCGGCCATAATGGTGCCATCCGCACGCAGCACGGCAGCGGCGGTCTCATCGCAGCTGCTTTCTATTCCAAGGATGATGGCATCGGCTTTCATGCTGAAGCCGATACCACGCCAAGGCAAAGAAACGAAACAGCGCTGTCTTGATCCTTATCGTAGCCCTGAGGCCAATTGCTCATTGATTTCAATAAGAAAGGCGAGGTCAGGTGTGGCATTCTCCATTTCCCGCATCACGGCGCGCCCAACCTGGATCATGGTTACCTTCGTCTCCTGCGGTAATTGATTGGCTGGGTGACGCAAGGACGCATCCAGGGCTATCCAGAGCCGCCTATTATCGGCAATGGCCCGGGCGCGCGCGATGCCATCCTTTTCCAGCGCGGCCTTCAAGGCGCCTGTGACACGGCGGATGACATCTGCTTCCTGCTCACGCGGGTCCATTGCCTGCCGCGTCATTTGATAGGCGCGGCGAGCATGCATCATGTTCATGCCACATCCTCCCTCACCGATACTGAGGCTACGGGGCTAAGGCCGAGCACAACTTCCTCATGACGCATTACCCGGCGTGCCAGTTTCAGCGCGTGGTAGCATTGGTCGCCCTCGGCAGCCTTGAGCGCCCGGTCAAGAAGTTCTCGGACCATTTCAGATGTGGTCGCCTCCTCAAATTCGGTGATGAGGCTGCGGGCAAGATCAAGACCGATCTTCCGCTCATCATGGTCACCGATATAGGCGGTCTGTAGCGCGAAGTAGATGCGCCTGGCCGGTGAATTGGCCATGTCAGGGGTCATCAATTGCTTGCCGAACAGGAAGCGCGCGCGTGCGGTGAGTTCGATGCGGGCGCGATTACGGAAGCGGATGGGCGCGCCATTGACGATCATCATGTCGCCTTGGCGAAGTTCAAGAACAAGGGTGGACATTTTTGTCTCCCGAAGAAAAAGGCGGCCCCGCCAGGGGCGAGGCCGCCGAAGCAATTAACGGAACAGGCTCAGCAGGGTCTGCGGAGACTGATTGGCGATGGACATCGCCTGCGTGCCGAGCTGCTGCCTGATCTGCAGTGACTGCAATTTGGCACTTTCCTTGGCGAGATCGGCGTCAATCAAGGCACCGAGTCCGCCTTCCATAGCGTCTACCTTGTCTTTGTTGTAGCGGATCTGATTATCGATGTAGTTGCTGTCGGAACCAAACTGGTTCAGGGCATTGGCGATGGCGGATTCGACAGTTTTGAAGTTGCCAGCGGCCCCCAATGCGGTCTGCGCGCCGGCCGCATCTGTCGGCGCCGCCGCCACCACAAGCGTGCCGGCACCGTCAATGGCCGACACCGAGAAGGCGCCACCGGATTCATTGCGAATGGTTGTAATGTCGCCGCCGCCGGCGCCCGCGTCGGTATTGAGCAGGGTGCGCTTATTGTAAGTGGCATCCGAAATGAAGTTGCCGATCTGCGTCCGAAGTGCGTCGTATTGCGCTTCATACTGCGCGCGCTGACTGTCATTGATCGTACCATCGGCCAGGCGCGTCAGCGTTTCACGGACCTTCACCATGCTTTCCGAAACCTTACCCAGCGCGGCGAAGGTGGTTTCCAACACACCCTTGGTGCCGCCAAGCTGTTCATTCGCAGCGGTCAGACCGCCGACATCGGCACGAACAGATTGCGCGACAGCAAATGCACCACCATCATCCTTCGCGTCGGCAACACGAAAACCGGTAGAAATGCGCTTCTGCACCACAGAAAGCTGATCAGAGGTCCGGTTGAGCGACTGCAGTGCCACCATGGACCCGGTATTGGTATTGACAGAATTCATCGACATTGGGGTATTCCCCTTCCAAATCGCGACCTGCGCCCCGGTGAAAGTGGCGGAAAGGTCTGGTTGCATCCGCTTCTTGCGAATGACCTGATCATGATGGAGGAAACTGAATGATCGCTGAAAAATCACGTAAACGCAAAGGATTTTTCTGAGTTAATCATTTAACTTTTAGGTGAATACGAAAATCCCTCAGAAATGCGGCAAAATCTTTTTTGTGTAGATTTTGCCGTCAGAAAAAATTAGTGATTTAGTTCCTTTTTTCGACCAAGGGTTTCACAAAGGGTGGTGTCTACTCGTCCCCTCGCGGCAAAGAGCTTGACGCATCTGTCACAAAGGTAAAGGGGCTTCAATCACCTATGCCGGTGGCGCGCGCAGATTGCCGAAATCTTGTAGGGCGAAATCGCAATAACCAAAGTTTTGCGTGACACAGAAATGGCCCTGAACCGAGAATCGGGTTCACCCGGATGCGATGATATTCAACGGAAAGGACAGGACGCCCAGTCTATGCGCTATAACATGCTGCGTTCACGTGGGTTCACGCAGCACGCTCTACCTCGTTGTTTTTGCGAGCATTTTCACACGTTCAGATGATTCCATCTGAACGTGACTTGCTCTAAAGGAAGCGCGTCAGGCTCAATTGCTGCGCGACGCCGATCGCACGGTAGGAGGCTTCCAATTGGGTTTGTGTGGTTTGGAACGCAGTGATGGTCTCCGGCATATCCACTTCTTCAAGGTCACTAAGCTGTAGCTTGAGCGTTGTGCTGACACTTTCGTGGTGGTCCACAATCTTCTGCAAGCGGTCTTCGGTTACGCCAAGCGAACCCCGTTCAAGCGCCAATGCATCAACACTTGATTCCAAACCGTTGCGGACCGTTGTGACGAAATCAACATAGGAATCGCCAAGCTGACTCTTTTCCGGCGTCAAGCCGGCAATGCTCGCCAATCCGCGCAGCAGATCGCGGGCCCATGACCCCGTCGTCTCACCGGTGCTGTCGACTGCGGCGTTGCGATTGGCGTGGATACCATAGGACACGCGATTATCATCGCCACCAAGAATGCTGACCCGCGGTTCAGTCTTCCCGATACCGGTGGAAAGAAAGGCGGAAAATGGCGTTGTGCCTGTCACATCCGATTGCGCCAAGGCCTTGGTCGCCGCAGTCACCGCCGCCACATTTGTGGCATCGAGATTGCCAACTTGATTCTTGATGTCAAGACCCATGCCGGATTTCATAATGTCAAGAGGCTTTGGAATGGGTGGATTGCGGGAATCAGATCCCCCGAAAAGATATTCGCCCGAAAATTGCTCATTCAATAGGCTCGCCACCTCAATCATCGCGGCTTCGGCCTGGTCGGCCTGAACCTGAATTTCCTCAGGCCTTGACGCCCCAAGAAGCTTTGCACTGTTTGCCAAAAATTTTTGCGCTACCGCTCCGATGCGGTCCAGGACATCCTGGGAAACCCTGATCTTCCCCAAGGTCTGATCAATTGTCTTTTCATAGATGTCGCGGCGGCCGATCTCCGCCCGCAGATCCATTGCCTTCGGCGCATCCGTACCGATCGTTGAATAGGTGTTTCCCTTTCGTCCGGTGGAAATCTGTTCGCCGAGGGTGGTAATGCGATCACGCAAGAGGGACGCGTTTACCCCTAGCCGAGCAGTCAGGTTGATGCTGGTCATGGCTTACCTTACCGAATCAAAAAGAGTGGACCACATGCTTTGTGCCGTACTTATCACGCGCGCATTGGCCGCATAGGCATTCTGCAACTGAATCAGGGAACCCAATTCGCTATCCACATCCACCCGCGATTCCCTGTTGAAGCGGGCCTCCAGCCCATCCGTGAACTGCTCTGCCGTTTCAAGATCCGTCTTTGCCTGGGCGCTGTCCGCCGTTTGCGAGGCGGCGATAAGCCCCACATAATCCTCAATGATGCGCGGCGATCCGAAAGGGCTCGAAAGCGATCCATCGGGCCCGAGACCGCTTGTGGCAAAGCCGCCCCAGCTGGCTCCGGCGGACGTCGTCTCTCCAAAGCTGTAGTTAAGGATACGGTCAATCAGCGTGACAAAGCCGGCCGGACCGCCCACGGGATTGGGGGTGAAAGGCGCCCCACCTCCAATGGTTTCCGTGCCATCACGTAACAACCGGACTTCGCTAACCACGGCAGGATTAACCTGAATCTTGTCGGCAAAGCCAATCTGCGCGCTTCCCGCATAAGGAAGGTTCGGGTCCGGAACAGTGCCGACAGAATCGCTAAACAGCCGCAAGCCTTCCGCCCGAAACCGATCAGCAAGCTCTGCCGCCGCAACATCCAGTTCCGCCTGGTAACGGGGCAAGGTTTGGTCGCGCAAGCTGATTGCCTCTCCAATCTTACCGCCGACCATTTGCTTCGTTACATCAACGCCGTTCATGAGTATCGGTGGGATGGTGCCGGCGCCGCCATAATACTTATCCGGCGCAAGCAGGCTATTCTGCAGGGAGAATACATCGCCTGATTCAGGCGTCGGGATGGTAATGCCGCCAGCGCCCAGAAGCACCAACCTGCCATCGTTCTGACGAAGCGGCTTCACTTCCAGAAATTCGCCGAGCCGCGCCACGGCCAGGTCAAGCTTGTCTTCAATATCAGCTGATGGCGCGCCAAGGCCAGTTCGCTCCATCACGCCGCGTTTCAGGACAGATATTTCCCGCAGCGTCGCATTAACCTCGGCAACGTTTGATACAAGGTCATCATGCACGTCCTGGCGGGCTTGCCCGATGGTCTCGGAAAGATCATTGAAACGCTCAACGACACGCTGCGCTGCATTGAGCACAACAGCCTGTTGCTTCACGACCTGGGCCGGGTCTGTCCTGAGTTCGATGAAGCCGGTGCGGAGCTCGCTGACAAGATCACCAAGCCCTTCTGCATTCGCTGGATCGCCGTGCGCCTGATCAATAAGCGCCAGCACGCCTTCGCGCAGCTCTGCCGCGGCTTTGGCTGAACGGCGCTTGTTCAATTCATTCAGTAACGCATTATCCACATCCCGCGTCGGGCCAAGGCTGCGCACGCCCATACCCTGTTCGCCCGCGGTAACTGCCTCACTGACAACGCGCTTGCGAGTATAGCCTGCGGTTTCTGCATTCGCCACATTATCTGATGCGTTGGACAGGGCACGCTGCGTATGCAGCAATCCCGAACGAGCGATCAGCAGGGCGGCATCAAGGCTCATGGCTTATGGCCGTTCAATCTTCCATTATGCGGCCTTAGCGCCGCATGTTCAGCGTTTCCTGCAGCAGATCATCCACGGTGGTTACAATACGCGTATTCGCTGAATAGGCACGCTGCGCCAGGATCAGCTTCGAAAACTCGGTCGCGATATCCACATTGGAACGCTCAACAGCGCGTGTCGAAAGCAGCCCAGCGCCATCCTCGCCCGCTTCCACAACCCGCGCCTCACCGCTTTCCGTGGTACGGAGGAAGGCCTGACCATCCAGGTGTTCAAGCTTGTCCGGATCCTTGAACATCGTCACCGGCACGCGCGCCACCACGCGCGACTGCCCATTATCGTAATTGATCCGGACGTCACCATTCTTTTGCGTGGTGACAGAGGAAAAGGAGCCGATCGGGATGCCATCCTGCTCAAAGTTGTTCACGCTCAGCCCGCTCGTACCCGTTGAGGCGAATTGCGTAAGCCCGCCGGAGACACCGAATGTTCCAAGGTTCAGCACCATAGTCTGCGTCCCTTGGCCAAAATCGGCACTGAAGGTCACAGTGGCGGCGGTGCCAGTGCTTCCGATGATAGCGTCAGAGGATGGGTTCAAAAATTGGGCGATCGTACCATCCGGCTGATCTTTGGTACTGTCTGTCGGATCCTTGCCGAAAAGAACATCAATGCTGCCAAGGGCAGGGGTTGTTGCCTCAGACGCGTTGATCGAAAGAGACCAAGTATTGTCTGTCGTCGAATCGGTGGGCGTGAAGGTCAGGGTGAGCGCGCGGGACCGCCCGAGCGAATCAATGACCTGAATGGAGGTGCTCTGCGCTGTCGTACCACCAGCGGCCAGATTGCCCGTGAAGCTTAGCTCCTGCGTCGGCGAAGGGGTGAAGACGTCTTCCATGACCTTAATGGGGCTAAGCTGCGTCTTATCCACGACATCATCCGTGACCGGCCAGCCCTGCAGCACATAGCCGGCGCCATTCACCAGATAGCCCTCACGGTCGCGGTTGAAATCCCCGGCGCGCGTGTAGAAATTACGAGCGTCGAAATTCTTGGACCCATCGGCATTGGTGCCAACCGGCAGGGCGGCAGTGAAGAAACCTTGGCCGGAAATGGCCATAGCCAGCGGGTTTTCCACCTGCTCAACCGTGCCCTGCACCTGGTTGGTGAAGTCGGGCCGCGCCAGCACCGTACCGGGGCGATGCACGTCCGAATTACTCTCCGAGATATAGGAAACGAAATTCGTATCCGTCCGCTTGAAGCCAATGGTCTGCGAATTGGCGACATTGTCCGAAATATGCCCGAGTGCGCGTGACTGGGCATTCATGCCGCTAAGGGCGGTGTTCATGGAGCTATAAAGCGACATGGCGGATTCTCCTGCCGAGAAGGTTCAGCACCTAACAAACATGCTCAGAGGCAAGCGCCATGCCAGCGGAAAAGCCCTTCCGCTTGGTAAATCCAGGCCGCATACCGCCGCCATAGGGCAAGTATTGCGTAGTCTGCGGCAATTACTGCCGCATGCCGGCCCGGAATCTCTGGCCTGCCGATTGCTGGAACATTCTTCGTCCGGAGCGAGGATGGGCGATGATGATGCGTCTCGCTTGGCCTTGCACCGGGACTTTGCCTGATCCCCCATTGGCGTCTTGGCTTTCGGGGGAAGGCGGCGAAGGGCTCTTAAACTAGCTTGTTTGGAATCTTCATGCTGGATCCGGCTTCCGTTTCGCAGATCAATGCCCCCGCCACCTCGGCGGCCGCTGCCAAGGCGCGCAGTGCTGAAGGGGATGATGCAGGCTTCCAAGACCGTTTGCGCGATGCCCTTCAAACGGACCCCGCAGACGAAGCTGTTCGGCACTCTGGCCCGGCAGCCAAACCGTCAGAAGGCCCGCAGCTTGATCAGCGGGAGCAGGAGGCGGGTCAGCAGGCAGTGCGGCCCGCTTCCGCCGAGAGCGTGAAAGACCTGGCGGAACTGGCAAAGGAATTGGCGGAACCACCAACGGAATTGGCGGGACCGGCGAAGGAAGTGGCGGAACCGCCAACGGAATTGGCGGGACCGGCGAAGGAAGTGGCGGAACCGCCAACGGAATTGGCGGCGCCGGCAAAGGAAAATATGCAGGCCGCCGCAGCGCGTGACGCCGCAAGCGCAACGGGCGCCGAAGTGCTGCCGCTGGATTCTAAGGACACATCAGCCAGCGCGCTGCTTTCGGGCCTCTCGGTGATCCAAATCCCGCCCAAGCTGCCAGAGCAGGCTATTCTGATGCCCGCGCAGGCCGGTATGGCAGCGTTGCCCAGCGGTGCCGCAGCGCAAGCCGAACCCGGCGTGGTGCAGACAGAAGCGCATGTGACGCAGCGGGCCTTGGCGTCTGTCATGCTGCAGGAAAGCGCCCAGGAACAAGGACAGGTTCTCGCCAATGCCCTGGCGGCGGGCCCAACACAGGCCCTGGCCGCCCAGGCAACCCAAAATGGCCAAGCCAATACGGGCGCCGCCAAGCCTGCACCCGTCACAATAGCGCAAGAAGCGCTTGAGGCGGCCAAACCCATGGAGGCACATAAGCTTCTGTCGGAGGCTTTCAATAAGTCAGAATCTGCCGTTGAGATGAAGCTTGTCATGGCGGCTGAAACGGCTGAGGCAAGCTGGCGCCTCGCCAGTTTTGAAGCGCCCAAGGCCACCAGCGCCAAGCCATTCGGTGAGGCGCGGGTGGAAGGCCTTTCGGTGCTGCCGCAGGGCTTCGCGCCGACCGATGTCATGCCGCAAAGTACCGACGGGCCCCTACCAAGCGCCGCCGCGCGTGACTTGCCCGCACCCATGCCTGCCCGCCAGCTCGCCCCGGTGGTGGTCTCACTGGCGCTGGGCCGTGGCGATGAGGCGCTGACCATTGCCCTTGATCCGGGTGAACTCGGCCGGGTTGAGGTGAGCATCGGCCAGGGCAAGGAAGCGGGTCAGCTTCGCATTGTGGCGGAGCGGCCCGAAACCTTGGCCCTTTTGCAGCGCGACCAGCGCGAGTTGGACCGGGCGCTGAATCAGGCCGGCCTTGGTGATATGGCACGGTCGCTGTCCTTCTCGCTCGCCTCGGACCAACAGCGCCAACAGCAAGCCGGGGCGGAGGAACGGGGCCAGCGCCGTGCCTCCTTCACCATCGGTGGTGTGGAAGGTGAAGGCGCCATGCCGAACCTGCCGGCACCGCTTCGCAATGCCACCTCCCTTATTGACATCGCTGTCTGAACGGAACCCGAACCATGTCCGCTTCCCTTTCCGCCCTTTCCGCCAATGCCGCGACCAGCACGGCGCAAAGCCCGAAATTTGCGGGCGATTTCAATACCTTCCTGACGCTGCTGACGACGCAGATCAAGAACCAAAGCCCGACCGACCCGTTGGATACCAACCAGATGACCAATCAGCTGGTGCAATTCGCGTCGGTCGAACAGCAAATCTCCATGAACCAGAATTTGCAACGCCTGCTGACGCTGGAGCAAGCGTCGCAACTTACCGCCAGCGCGCCGCTGATTGGCCGCAATGTGGAGGTGGAGGCTGAACAGATCAGCCTTCAAGACGGCGTTGGCACGCTGAAACTGCCACCGGCGGGCGCTTCCCAAACCGCGCTGGTCACCATCCGTGGTAGCGGTAATCGGATCATTCGCCAGGAAACGGTGCAGCTTGGTAACGCGCCCAAAACTTGGTCGTGGAATGGCAAGGATTCGGATAGTGTTTCTATGCCGGATGGCGCCTATAAGGTCAGCGTGACAGGGACTGGAAGCGGCGGGACGACCGCAGCGCTGCCCTTCGGCGTCATTGGTAAGGTGACCGGGGCAGAACGGGTGGGCCCCGACGTGAAGCTGCTGCTGGGCCAAGTGCAGGCGAATTTCGACAGGCTGCGCAGCGTCAGCTCGGGGGGCTGAGGTCAGCCCTGCCCCGGGTTACCAAATGAATTGACTTGGTGGCCCGGAAAATGTTGTTAAACAATGGTTTAAGGATTGGTAATTGTCCGCTTGCGCGTTTGTTTGCCTCGACTTTGCCATTCTCGGGCCCAAGTCGCCCGTAATTCGGCCGCGGCTCGGGCGGGGCTTCATGAGGACGACTATTCCCGACAAACGTCTCATTAGTTAAAATCTTACCCACAAATTACCATCAGATCGCTATTTTTTTAGTTACAAATTTCCCTTGAGGAAATTTTTGCCGATTGTGTTATACACTTATCTTGAGACGGGGTTGCGGCTCAAGCAGCGCTCGGGGAAAGAAGGTTGGGGTGATGGCGAATTTCGTCGCTCAATTGCGTGCTTTGGGGATGTGGCGCCTACTGGCCCTTTCGGGAACGGCGCTATTGGTTCTGGGGCTGATTTCGTGGCTTATCATCCGTGCCAGCCAGCCGGTGATGGGACTGCTGTATGCTGACCTGGAACAACGCGATGCCGGGCAGGTGATCGCGGCATTGGATCGCGCCAAGATCCCCTATCGTGTGGAAGGCAATGGTGCGCGCATATTGGTGCCGGATGATCAGGTGGGACGCGTACGGCTTTCGCTGGCGCGAGAAGGCCTGCCAGCCGGTGGCAATGTCGGCTACGAAATCTTTGATCGCACTGAAAGCCTGACCACGACGCCCTTTCAGCAGGATATGAACCGCGTGCGCGCCATGGAAGGCGAATTGGCACGCAGTATTTCGACCCTGTCTGGTGTGCGCGCCGCGCGCGTTCATCTGGTGTTGCCGCGGCGTGAGGCTTTTTCGCGTGAGCGTGGTGATGCACAAGCCTCAGTCATGCTCACCATGCAGGGTGCCCAGCGGCTGGATCGGGAAGCGATCCAGGCGGTGCTGCATCTGGTATCCACAGCCGTGCCTGGCTTGCGGCCGCAGAATGTTTCCATTGTTGACTCCCGCGGCGCATTGTTGGCCCGCGGTGGGCAGGCGCTATCGGGTCCGGCAGCGGCGGCATCCCAGGAAGAAATGCGCCGCGGCCATGAATTGCGCTTGGCCCGCGCGGTTGAGGAAATGCTGGAACGCAGCCTTGGCCCCGGGCGTGTTCGCGCGGAAGCCACCGTGGATATGGATTTTGACCGTGTCCAGATCACGGAAGAACGGTTTGACCCAGACAATCAGGTAGCGCGCAGCCAGCAAAGCGTGCAGGAAAGCTCTCGCGGTACGGAACCTGCGCCAACCACGGTGCAGAATAACCTGCCAGGCAATGAAAACACGCCCGGCAGCACTCAGGAAAGCCGCCAGGAAGAAACCACGAATTTTGAAATCGGGCGTACGACGCGCAGCACCACGCGCGATCAACCCATTATCCGCCGCATCAGCATTGGCGTTCTGGTGGATGGCGTTTGGGAACCCCAGGCCAGTGGTCCGCCGCAATATCGTGAGCGTTCGGCCGAGGAATTGGCGCGGATCGCAACCTTGGTGCGGAGTTCTGTGGGCTTTGACGAACGGCGCGGTGATCGGGTTGAAGTTGTCGCCATGCGGTTCGCCGAACCGCCCTTGCCGGTGGACAGTGGCGAACGAGGCTTTTTTGATTTTGCCTTCACTTCTTCGACCGTGGCGCGCATCATTGAAAGTGCACTTTTCGCCCTGGTCGCGCTGGTGGCGATACTGCTCTTGGGGCGGCCTGCCGTGCGCCGACTAGTCACCCTGGCGAAGCCTTCACAAACAGGCGCCTTGGCGGGCGCTGCCGGTGCCGCCGCGCTGCCGGGCAGTGGTGGGCTTCCCGCCGTTGCCGGTGATCCCTCATCGGATCAGGATGGCATGGTCACGCTTGCCATGGTGCAGGGGCAAATGCGCGCTTCTTCCATCAATCGCTTGCAGGAATTGGTGGATAGCAACCCGGAACAATCGATCAACGTCATTAGACGCTGGATCGCCCCGCCGGAGGAACCGGCATGAGCGGCAAAATGACTGGCCCGCAAAAGGCCGCAACCTTCATGCTGGCGGTGGGTGAGGAGCATGCCTCCAAGCTTTTCGCCATGATGCATGAGGATGAAATCCGCGACATCTCCCAGGCCATGGCAAGCCTTGGCACGGTACCTGCCAATGCGGTTGAGGATTTGGCGCGTGAATTCACGGAATCCATTGGTCAGACCGGTAATCTTGTCGGTACTTGGGAAACCACAGAACGCATGCTGCTGCGCACCCTCCCGCGGGAGCGTGTGTCACAAATCATGGAAGAAATTCGCGGCCCAGCCGGGCGGACCATGTGGGACAAGCTCGGCAATGTGAATGAAGCGGTGCTCGCGAATTACCTGAAGAACGAATATCCGCAGACGGTGGCTGTTGTATTGACCAAGGTGAAGTCGGAACATGCGGCGCGTGTGCTGTCCATGCTGCCTGAAAGCTTCGCCATGGAAGTGGTGATGCGCATGTTGCGTATGGAAAGCGTGCAAAAGGAAGCGCTTGAGGGCGTTGAAAAAACCCTGAAGGCCGAATTCATGTCCAACCTCGCACGCGCGCAGCGGCGTGATGCACATGAAATGATGGCGGAAATTTTCAATAACCTGGATCGCCAATCGGAAAGCCGCATCCTGGCCGCGCTGGAAGAACGCAACCGTGACGCGGCGGAGCGCATCCGCTCGCTCATGTTCACCTTCGATGATCTTGTACGGCTGGATGGCATGGGCGTGCAGGTGCTGATCCGCAATGTGCCCAAGGAACAACTCCTGCTGGCGCTGAAGGGTGCGTCAGAAAACTTGCGTGACCTGTTCTTGAAGAACATGAGCGAACGTGCCGGCAAAATGTTCAAGGAGGACCTTGCTAATCTTGGCCCCGTCCGGCTGCGTGAGGTGGATGAAGCGCAGGCCGCTGTCGTGGTGATGGCGAAGGACCTTGCCGCGCAAGGCCAGATCACGCTCCAGGAAGGGCGTGAGGATGAGATGGTGTATTGATGTCTGATGGCTTTGTTCCGGTCTCGCGCATGGCGCTGGTGCGGGATTTCGCACCCACATCGCTGATTGAGGCCCTGGATGCGGCGCGGGCCGAAGCGGCGCGGATGCCGCCTCCACCGCCTGAGCCTGACCCCATGGAGGAAACGCTCCGCGCCGTGGCAGCAGCAGCGCGGGAGGATGGCTTCGCCGCCGGCCGCGCTTCCATGACCCAGGAAGTAGCGCAGCGCGCGGCGGAAAGTCTTGCGCTTATCGCCAAGCAACTGACGGCCAGCCAGGAAGCTTCAGCCGAAATCGCTGCCGAGGCCGGGCGCGGTGTCGCCCGTGTGGCGCTTGCCATGCTGGATGCGGCCTTGCCGGGGCTTGCATCGCAGCAAAGTGCGGCGCTTGTGGCGGATTTCGCCGAAAGGCTACGCCCCGCCCTGGCCTTCCTGCCGGAGGCGCATTTGCATATTGCGCCGGGACTGATTGAAGATGTGCGCGCCCTGGTGGGTGATCTTGCCGTCACCCTTGTGCCGGATGCGGCGCTCGCCCCGGGCGATGCGCGCGCATCCTGGCAGGGCGGTGGTGCCGAATTCGATCTTGCCAAGCGCCGTGCCGCCGTGGCCGAGGCGCTCAGCGCCGCCGGCCTTGACCTGCAACCCGATGAACAAAAAGGGTAGTCTGGTGCTGACCCGGTTCTGAAACCGGGTAGCCTTCGGAAGGCCCAAAGCTTTAGGACAAAAAACATGAGTGGATCGGATAATTTCGAAGCCATGGCGCCGCCGGCGCAGGATCAGCGCCCGCAGGGGCAAACCGGCACCATGCGCGATCTGGATGCTGTCTATGATATTCCGGTGCAGATCAGCGCTGTGCTGGGCCGCGCGACCATGCAGGTCAGCCAGTTGCTGAAGCTTGGCCGTGGCGCCGTGGTGGAACTGGATCGCCGGTTGGGTGAGGCAGTGGATATCTATGTCAATAACCGCCTTGTCGCGCGCGGCGAAGTGGTGATGGTGGATGATAATCGCCTTGGCATCACCATGACAGAAATCGTGAAGTCAGACCGCGGCGGGTGATATGGCGCGGGTACTGATCATCGGGTCACTGGAAGCGGAGCTCGGCCAGGCGGCGCGCATTGCGGTTGCGCGTGGCGCGCGCCTGACGGTCGCCGAAGGGGCGGCAGCCGGGCTTGCGAAGCTGCGTGCCGATGGCGCTGATCTGGTGCTCTGTGATGTCACGCATGATGTCGGCTGGTTGATTTCCTGCCTGGCGGAAGAACGCATCGCCTGCCCCGTTATTGCCTGTGGCCGGCCCAATGATGCTGATGCTGCCGTGCGCGCCATTCGCGCCGGCGCCAAGGAATTCCTGCCACTGCCGCCGGATGCGGAACTCATTGCCGCGATGCTGCAAACCGTGGCCGGTGAGGCTGACAAGCCCGTGGTCAAGGACCCGGCCATGGTGGCGCTTTTGGATCGCGCCACCCAGATCGCGCGCGCCGATGCCTCAGTGCTGATCACGGGGGAAAGCGGGACGGGCAAGGAAGTGCTGGCGCGACATATGCACGCCACATCGCGCCGCGCCAATGGCCCCTTTGTTGCGCTGAATTGCGCCGCGCTGCCGGAAGCGCTGCTGGAAAGCGAATTATTTGGCCATGAAAAGGGCGCCTTCTCCGGCGCCGTCGCCTCACGCAAGGGCAAGTTCGAACAGGCCAATGGCGGCACGCTGCTGCTTGATGAAATTGGCGAAATGGACCCGCGCCTGCAGGCCAAGATCCTGCGCGCCATCCAGGAACGCGAAATAGATCGCCTTGGCGGCACGGCACCCATTCGCGTTGATGTGCGCATCCTGGCCGCGACGCATCGCGATTTGCAGACCGAAGTCGCCAAGGG
>JADCFN010000094.1 GCA_020249505.1 Roseomonas sp.
GAAATAACGCTCTATTTCGCTTGGCTCAGCCCCCATCACAGCGCGAATGGTCTGTCACGCGCAGGGGATTTCCCCCGCCGATGACGGAGACAAACAGATGAGCACGATCCTTCCCACCGAAAACCAAGACTGGGGTTTCTGGGGCACCATGCGCGAACACGCGCAGCAAGCCTGGCCGATCGCTTTCATGAGCATCCTGGAAGCAACACAGACAGAACCCCACGCAGTCCGCGCCTTCCTCGACAGCCGCTACGGGCGCCACTTCGCGGATGGGGTGAATAGCCAGATGCATTACGGCGCGAGCCTTCAGGACGCCATCGCGAAGACCACCGCGGAATGGATGGGCTGGCGCATCACGCAACGCACCAGCCGCGAGACAGGCATCCCCGCCGGCCTGCCCTACCTGACGGGCTTCGTGATCAACGAGGGCATCGCCGCCGAAGCGCAGGACTGACGCGCCACACGCCGCGCAGCGGCGCCGCACTGCCCCGCAGGGTCCGCCCGCGGGGCTCCCGGCAGTAGGGGGCCGATGGTCGGCGCCCACAACCGGAGACCGAGACGATGAAGCTTTCAGACACGCAGCGGATTGTATTGAGCCATGGCGCGCAGCACCCTCAATTGCTCGCGATTGCGCCGAAACATTTGCCAGTCGCTGCCTGCCGCGCAGTGGTAAACAGCCTGATCAAAAGCCGCTTGCTGATTGAGGTTGCTGCGCCGCGCGATCAATTGGCGATGGTGTGGCGGAAGGATGCGGATGGCACGCCGATACTGATCCAGGTGACGGATGAAGGGCTGCGCGCCATTGGCATCGACCCAAATGAAGGGCGCGTGGCGCCCGAGCCGGCGGCACAGGTCGGCGAAGACAACGCGCCGCAGCAGGACGACGCGGTGGTGGAACAACCCGCCCAGGCCGCGCCCGAGGCGCCGAACATGGGAAGCGTGAACCTGCGCGAGGCAGCGGAGCGTTTGCTCGCAGCCTGGGAAGAAACGCCTCCGGCCAACGCGGATAAAGACCCGATCACGCGCGCGATGGACATGCTGCGCAACGCGCTCTCACGACGCGGCACACGCGCCACGGGCGCGCCACGCAAGCCGCGCGAAGGCACGAAGCAGGAAGTGGTGCTGGCGATGCTCCGCCGCCCTGAAGGCGCGACGGTGGCGCAAATCGCCGAGGCCACCGGCTGGGCGCAGCACACGGTGCGCGGGTTCTTTGCCGGGCTGAAAAAGCGCCAGGGGATCACGGTGGAGATCGCAGAACGCATCCGCCAAGTCGGCCCGAACAAGCAGGGCGCCAAAGGATCCTACACGGTCTACCGCGTAGCCGAATGAAGCTGCGCAGCCACAGCGGCATGAATGATTGCCAAGCCCAGGGATCATCGGGATCCCTGGCGCTTTATGGCCTTGGCTCGCGCAAAACACAGCGCGAAGCGTCCGTCACGCAAGACGGAGAATGACGATGCACGCAGAAACTGAAACCCGATGGATCGTGCTGGGCGCTGATGGGCGGCACGTTTCCCTGGGTCGCGCCGAGCCAAGCGAGATGGAAGTGATGGCCGCCAGCGACGCCCTTGCCGCGCAAGGGCTTTCAGGATGGCTCGCACGCATGCATGGCGAATACTACAGCCGGCGGAAAGTGACGCTCGAACCCCTGCAGCGCATCGGCGTCGCCCATGATGCAGACTGGCAAGCAGCCCTCACCGCATTCCACGCAGCGCGGCACCGCGCCACACCCTGAACCCTCACCAACGCGCGGCGGGAGGTCGCCGCCATGGCTGAACTGACATCCTCCACGCGTGAAGCAGCGCGACGCCTTGGCGTCAGCGATACCACCATGCACAAGGCCGAACGCACGGGACGCATCGCGCGCGAGCCCGATGGCCAATGGGACATCGCCAAGACGCGCGCCCGGCTGCTGGATACCGCAGACCCGCAGCGTTCCACCCTCGCTGGCAGCGCGGCGGCAGAGGGCACGCCCTTCGCTCGCCTCAAGGTCGCGCAACTCGCGCTGAAGGTTGAGGCCCAGCGCCTGGCACTTGATGAAAGCAAGGGCAGGCTGCTCGACGTTGCCACCGCCAATGCGACGATTGATGAAATCGCCAGCACCATGCGTGACGCGCTGCTGAACTGGCCCGCGCGCGTGGCGGGCGTGATCGCCGCCGAACTCGGCATCGAGCCCCATCTGCTGCAAACCATCCTGCAGCAGCACATCAACGAGCTTCTGACGGAGGCTTCCGATCGCTTCGACCCTCCCGGCATCGGCGGCGAGCGAGAGCCGCACGCGTGAGCATGTGCGCCGCCGTGCCGGGGCCATGCTACGCCCGCCGCCACAGCTCACTGTCTCGGCATGGGCGGAACAGCACCGCATCCTTGGCAGCCGAGCATCCTCGGAACCCGGCCCCTGGCGCACCAGCCGCACGCCCTATCTGCGTGATGTGATGGATGCGCTGTCGGCCGTGCATCCGGCACGGCGGATTGTATTCATGAAGGGCGCGCAGGTGGGCGCGACCGAGGCAGGCAATAATTGGCTGGGCTATATCCTGCATCACGTCCCAGCCCCGGTGCTGACGGTGCAGCCGACTGTGGAACTAGCCAAGCGCTTCTCGCGCCAGCGCATTGATCCATTACTGGAGGAAACGCCCGCACTGCGGGAACGCGTGGCCCCTGCCCGCGCGCGCGACAGTGGCAATACCATGCTGTCCAAGGAATTCCCCGGCGGCATTCTGGTGCTGACGGGCGCCAATAGCGCGGTCGGGCTGCGTTCCATGCCGGCGAGGTTTTTGTTTCTGGATGAGGTGGATGCCTATCCCGGCGACATCGAAGGCGAAGGCGATCCGATTGCCTTGGCCGAGGCCCGGGCGCGCACCTTCGGCTGGCGCAGGAAAGCCTTTCTTGTCTCGACGCCAACCATCGCCGGGCGCAGCCGGATTGAACGGGAATATGCTGCCTCAGACCAGCGGCGCTTTTTCCTGCCCTGTCCACACTGCAACGCGATGCAATGGCTGAAATTCGAAAGCCTGATCTGGGAAAAGGGCGACCCGCGCAGCGTGCGCTACCATTGTGAAGATTGCGACACGCCGATTGAGGAACACCACAAGACCGCGATGCTCGCCGCCGGCGAATGGCGGCCGACAGCGGCAGCGGAGAACCCGCATACCATCGGCTTTCACATCTCGGCGCTCTATTCGCCGGTTGGCTGGTTGTCCTGGGAACAGATCGCGCGCGATTGGGAAGCCGCGCAGGGTAAGGCCGAGGATCTGAAAACCTTCCGCAACACGGTGCTTGGCGAGACCTGGCAGGATCGTGGTGAGGCGCCGGATTGGGAACGCCTGGTGGAACGGCGCGAGGATTTCCGGCTTGGTGTTGTGGCGCAAGATGCGTTGGTACTGACCGCGGGCGTCGATGTGCAGGATGACCGGCTGGAATGCGATATCTGGGCCTGGGCTGAGGGTTATTCCTCCTGGCTTGTCGATCACATTGTCATCGCGGGCAGCCCGCGTGAGCGCGCGCCATGGGATGCCTTGGCGGAGTTGCTGGCACGCGATTGGCCGCGGGCGAATGGTGGCGCGATACGCATAGCCAAGGCCTGCGTTGATACGGGCGGACGCGATACGGCGGCGGTTTATGGCCATCTGCGCCGGCTGCGCGACCCGCGCATTGCACCCACCAAGGGTGTGGATGGTTGGAACCGCGCGCAGCCGGTGCAGGGGCCAACGCCCGTTGATGCGCTGGTGGATGGACGGAAACTGCGGCGCGGCTTGAAGCTTTGGACGGTGTCGGTTTCGACCTGGAAGGTTGATCTCTATCGCCGGCTTTGGCTCGGGCGTGGCGAGGCAGCGGAATTCCCGCCCGGCTGGGTGCATTTGCCGCAGGGGATCGAGGTTGAATGGGTCAAGCAACTGGTGGCCGAGCAGCTGCATCAGGTGAAGGACCGACGAGGCTTTGTGCGCCAGGAATGGGCGAAGCTGCGGGATCGGAATGAGGCACTGGATTGCGCGGTGCTGGCTCGTGCGGCGCTGTGGTTGCTGGGCGCCGATCGGTATGGCGAGCGGTTTTGGCTGAGGCTGCGTGAGGACATCGCGAATGCGCCGGTGGAGAGCCAAGCCGTCCAGACTGCCGCGCCGCTTGCGGCGCCAAACCCTGAAACACCGCCACTGATGCGCCGGCCCGGTTGGCTTGCGCCGCGTGGCGGTTGGCTGCGCTGATTACTTTCGGGAGGAAATCATGAGCAATGGGGAACTCCACGCGCGCGAGCGCGAGGATCTGGCGCTGCATGGCGAACGCTGTGCCGAACGCTACACGGCGGTGCGCGCGGAAATCTGCGGCCTGCGCAAGCAGACGCGCCGGATTGAGGGCGCGATATGGGGCATCGTTGCCGTGCTGATCGCGCTTGGCGCGGGCGGGGCGCAGATCCTGCCGATCCTGCGCGCCCTCTCGCGCGCCGCTGGCGGGTAAAGGACAATAACAGCAAAAAACCAGTGGTCTAGGTCAGACCGCTTCTTCAGGATCAAAGTAGTTCAGATCTATTTCTCGCAAAATGATGGGATCGCCTTTCGGGCGAACACCGACGCCGTGCTGGAGCATCAAGAGGGTCAGCTTTGGGCCATCCACCAACACAATGCGCTTTGCTTGAAGCTGAGACGCAAATCTCTCTGCGTCTTGAGAGAATCGGCTGCTTGTAATGAACACGCCTTTTCTGGCGCCATGAAAATCCAATGCACCAGAAAATTCACGAATCTTGTCTGGGCCTATGACATTATCTGTTCGGTATCGTTTGGCTTGGACGTAGATAAGGTCAAGGCCAAGTTTATCTTCACGAATGACACCATCAATCCCGCCATCACCCGATCTGCCACGGACTTCGCCAGCCTGATGACCATCGCCATAACCCATGGCCAGGAGTAGATCGAGCACCAGTTTTTCAAAGAAAACAGGGGGACACTCAAGAATTCTTTATAGAACTCGTTCACGAAGCTCCGCTTCAATATCGGCAACAGCATTAAAAATGCGCTCATCTGGGGTCCCCGAGGAGTTGCTGTCTGCCTGGGAAACCGGGGCGCTAGTCACCGAATCGATGGTCTCAGAGTAACGGTCGTTCGGACGCAACGCCCGAAACTCATCATACTGCTTCAGAAAAGGAATATCGATACGTGAAGGCGGCTGTCGCAGCAGCTCGTGGCCCCTTTCAGATGCCTCATAAACACCGCGTGACACACGCGTTATCAGGCGCGCGGAATTGAGATAAGTCAGCGCCCAATGAATTCTATTGAAAATAGTCGCCTGCTTACCTGACGGGTTCATCTGGAGCCGTTCTTCTTCGGTAAGAGAGAAATCGTCACAGATTGCGTCGACGAGTTCACGACTTTTGAGGCGCCGCTCAGCAAGACGGCGCAGTACAGGTAGCATCAGGGTTTGAAAATCAGGTATCGCCATGGTTTCCAGGCTACATGATTCCGGTCCTGAGGCGCAATCATGAACCGAATAGCCCCTCGCTCGGCCGATGCATCCACCCAGTAACTGGGGACATTCCTCCAATTCTAGACTGGGAAGATACCCATGGACCCTGCCACCCTCGCTTGGGCATTGGCGCAGCCTGCCGGGAGCCGCGTCGCCGTGCTTGTCGCTGCCTTCTCTGGTGGCGTCACGCGCGTGACCTTCGAAGGCCGCACCGTGGAATATCGCAGCCTGGATGAATTGGGCCGCGCCATTGCGGCGCTTTACGGCGCCGAGAATGCCGCTGCGCGGCGGCCGGGTGTGACACTCGCCAGCTTCACAAGGAACGCATGATGGAACAGATGCATTGGCAACCCGCCACGCTGGCGGCAGCGCTTGGCGTGCCGGAGGAGGCCTTCCGCGCCTTCGCCCGGCTGCGCCAGATCGCTTGGGGGAAGGAACTCTCGCCTCCCGAGGCAGCAAGCCTCGCCCTCGCCTGGGTCGCAGCCGACCGCGCGGCTTGCCATGGCCCGATTGCCGACGCCGCCGGCGCGTTGCTTGATGCTGTGACTGAGGCCCCCGCCGCATGAAGCTTCACCTGCGCGCCGCGTGGAATGCCCTCCGGGGTTACGCGGCGGCGCAGGAGAACCGTGCCTCGACCTGGTCGCCCTCGGGCGGCAGTGCGAATGGCGAGGTCGGCATGGCCGCTGCCAGCGTTGCACGCCGCGCGCGCGATGCGGTGCGTAATGATCCCTATGCCGCGCGCATCGTGGATCTCTGGACGGGCAATGCGGTCGGTGCGGGCATCACGACCCGCTGGCCAGAGACTGCGCATCGCAATGCCTGGCAGGCCTGGGCGGATAGCACCGCCTGCGATGCGGAGGACAAGCTTGATCTTTATGGGCTGCAGGCGCTGGCCATGCGCGCGGTCGTCGAAAGCGGTGAATGCTTCATCCGGCTGCTGACCGTGCCGACATCGCCGCGGAACCCGATCGGTCTCAGCTTGCAGGTGCTGGAAAGCGATCACCTGGATACAGCGCGGAATGGCGTGGTGAATGGCGCCCCGACCATCCAGGGCATCGCGCTTGGATCGGCTGGTGAGCCGATTGGCTATTGGCTATTCCCAACCCATCCTGGTGCCTGGATGCTGCCTGGCGCGCGGCTGGCGAGTGATTTCATCCCTGCACGCGACGTGCTGCATGTGTTTCGCAAGCGTCGCCCTGGGCAGTTGCGCGATGTCTCCTGGCTCGCGCCCGTGCTGCTGCGGCTGCGCGACCTGGGCGATTACGAGGCCGCGCTGCTGATGAAGGCCAAGATCGAGGCCTGCCTTGCGGCGGTGGTCACCGATGATGGCGAGGAAACACTCACCAAGCCCAGCGATACGAATTCTGGTTTGCTGCGCGATGCGCAAGGCCGCGCGGTGGAAAGCTTCGAGCCTGGGATGATCCTGTATCGGCGCGGCCAGGGTGACGTAAGTGTGGTGAACCCCTCCGGGGGTGGATCGCATACCGCTTTTGCGCGACGCTCACTTGAAGCTGCTGCTGTTGGTGCGGGACTTACCTACGACCAGGTCTCGGGCGATCTGACCCAGGCGAATTACTCGAGCCTCCGCGCCGGCAAGATCGAATTCCGCCGGCTATGCGAACAGATGCAATACGGCATGCTGATCCCGATGCTGGTGCGGCCAATTGCCGAGCGCTTTCATGCCCAAGGCGCGCTGCTCGGCCTTTGGGCGGATGCCATGCCGAAAGGTGTCGCGCATGTGCCGCCAGCACATGAGA
The DNA here is from genome assembly GCA_020249505.1 of Roseomonas sp. Taxonomy (GTDB): domain Bacteria; phylum Pseudomonadota; class Alphaproteobacteria; order Acetobacterales; family Acetobacteraceae; genus Neoroseomonas. The sequence goes on from JADCFN010000094.1 coordinate 7,212, forward strand.
TGATCGACCCGCTCAAGGACACCACGGCTTTGATTGCCCAGGTGCGCGCCGGCTTTGTGCCGCAGCCTGAGGCCGCGGGCGCCTTTGGCTATGATTTCCGCTCGGCGGTCGAGATGATCCGCGAAGCCAATGCCACGCTGGATGCGGCGGGCATCTCGCTTGATACCGATCCGCGCCGCGTCGCCAAATCCGGTGGCGCGCAGGACGCGGCGCAAATGGCGGCGGTGGAAATCGCCGCAACCGGGGCGGCCGGGGCAGCAGCGCCAACGCCAGACACCCAAACACCATAAGGCCCATCATGACCGAAACCACCGATCCGGGCGGGAGCGATCCCGCGCCGGTTGATCCCGCTTTGCCTGATCGACTTCCCGCCGATGGGCAATCGATCACCGCCCGCCGCGCCATCACCGCACCCGCCACCGTCGATCGTGCCGCCCGCACTGTCGAGGTGGTCTGGTCCACCGGCGCGCGGGCGCGCAACTTTGTCCCCTCCCTCGGCGGCATTACCGAGGAATTGGACATGTCGCCCAATGCGGTGCGCATGGCGCA
>JADCFN010000095.1 GCA_020249505.1 Roseomonas sp.
GGTAGGAATACACTTAGGAGACGCCCAGGAACTGTTCAAACAAACCGAGCCACCTCTCCCTGATAGCCAGTTTCGGCGAGCGCGCGAAGGATTGGGGCGAATTGATCCTGCCCTTGGCCAGGGGCGCGACGATTGCGATCATTCAGGTGCACATGGGCGATCAGGCCGCTGGCCATGTGGCGTCGCAGAAGCGTGTCAGGTGCTTCGGCCTCTCCATTCCCGGCGGCGCTTACATCCAACATGCTGCACAAGGCGGGATTGCCGATGCGTGCGACGATATCCAGCGCCTCAGCCAAAGAGCTTGCCCAATTTGTCTGGCCCGGATCGAGCGGTTCCAGAAGGTATATCAGGCCGGCGGATTGTGCATGAAGGGCGGCCTTGCTCAATGCGGCTTCAGCGCGTTCGGCATCGCCCGGAAACGTTACCTTACGCTGTGCAGGAGAACCATGCACCAGATAAGTTGCTCCCAGGTCAACCGCAAGATCAATCAGTGCACGCATGACATCACAGGTCTTGTCATGAAGACTGGCTTCCGTGATGGAAAGCCCAGAAGGAGCAACGAGAAGCCAATGCAGACCGGCAATAGGCTGGCCGACATCTTCAGCCATACGACGAAATTCGTTGCGCATAGCCTTGCTCAAGCAATGCGGTGCATCCGGATGGAGCGTGAATGGTGCAACCTCCAAACCGTCATAGCCTAAGGCTGCAGAAAGCTGTGCCTGTTCATTGAAAGGCAAATGACGCAGTACCTCATTGCAAAGGACAAAGCGCATTTTTATCAATCCCGAATGATTAGGCTTCATCTATTTGTGTAGTGGAGAAGGTGTCAGCCAAACGTCCCAGTATCTTCAGATTGCTGACCCCAGTGCGCGCAATACCTCATCTGTCGAAGTCACCATCGCGACATTGCGCATGGCATAGTCAATGGAAGCGCGATGCCAATCCGCATTCATGGTGGAACAGCCATCTTCCGGGATAACCATGATATAGCCCTTATCGGCGCCAGTTCTGGCTGTGTGTTCGATACTCATATTCGTCCATGCGCCGGTTTCGATGATGATGTCACGGCCTTCGGCTTTCAGGATGCGTTCAAGCGCCGTACCTTCCCAGGCGCTCATGCGGGCCTTGCGGATGATGTGATCACCTGGTTGCGCTTCAAGCCCTGGCACCGGTTCCGCGCCCCATGTGCCTTCGATCATGGCATTGGCATCCACGCAACCTTCAAATAGTGGCGCATTCAGGGTCATGTCGCGGGCATCAGCGCGCCTCACAAACCAGACATGGATCACCGGAATGCCGCGACTGCGACAATGCGCAGCAAGCCGGGCGATGTTGGGAATGGCATTTTGTTGTCGGCAATGATCAGGGCTGCCGGAAGACGCGAAGGCGCCACCATCCATCACCACATCATTCTGCATATCCTGAATGATCAGCGCGCAGCGCGATGGATCAAGCCGCAAAACCTCATCCTGTTGTGGCGTAGTTTCGCGCGCGGTTTGGCGCACTGCCATGAAGGGTTCGTAGCGCGGGCCGATTTTGACGGGAATGGCATAGACCGAAGTGGTGGCGCAGACATAAAGCGTGCGCCAATCCGCCCCACCCCAATGCAGATTGGCTGGCATTTCCGGAATGGCGACCTTGCCCATCAGCTTGCCGGACGGCGCATAAACCCAAATGCCGCCGGGCCCGGTGCACCAGACATTGCCATCAGTATCGCATTTCATGCCATCGGGCAGGCCGGGGGCAAGGCTATCACGCAGGCCAGAGGCGAAGATGCGCCCATTACGCAGCATTCCATCCGAACCGACATCGAACACACGGATATTCGCTTGTTCGGTATCATTCACATAAAGAAATTTCTCGCAGGGCGAAAAGCAAATGCCATTTGGTTGGCTGAAAATATAGCGATCCACGACAAGCTGAGGTTCTTCACCCGGCTGCGCGCCTGGCCTGATGCGAAAGACACCTTGCCACCCAAGCTGGCGCGGGCGTTCAACGCCATAAACAGGCATACGGCCATACCAGGGATCGGTGAAATAGATCGCGCCATCCGACTTCACGCAAAGATCATTGGGCGAATTCAATTCTCGCCCCTGATAATGGCTGGCCAATACCTCTCGCATCCCATTGGGGCGCACACGCACAACGGATGAGGTTGCATGCTCACAAATCAGCAGATTGAGATCTGCATCATAGGTGAGCCCGTTTGATTTATTGGATGGCCGCTCAATCTCTCGCACCCCGGCACGATCAAGGCGGCGGCGCATATCCGCCGGCATGTCCGAGAAAAGCAGATAATGTTCGCTCGGGTGCCAGATCGGCCCCTCGGTGAAGGTGAAGCCGCTGCCCACCTGAAGCACGGGGGCATGTTCATCAATCAGTCGGCGGAAGCCTGCATCCAGCGCGACATGAGCCATGGCAGCCTCCCTCAGACCGGAAACCAATCCCGGCGCGCAACGGTCTGTGCAACCGGTCCCGGCACCTGCAGATCAAGTCGGCCAACCACCTGGCCATGCTCAATCTTGGCAGGCTTGTCATGAACGGGCAGCAGGAATTTTGAGGAGTTGAGCAGCTTCTTGATTGCCGCCTTCTCGCCCCGCTTCGATCCTGCGTGATTGCCGGTGACCTGCGGTTCATGGAGGCTCACCTGGAAGATCGGTTCCACGATCTGATCATTGAAATCATAGATCACGTCACCACAGATCGTGGCACGCCCTTCGGCTGTTTCGACATGGACATTCATGGACCCTTCCGTATGTGCATTGGCCGCTTCCAGCACAACGCCGGGCATGATCTCCACGGGTCCTGAAAGCTCCAGATCCTCAAAGCGCAGCGCATGGCGCGTATGCAGCCTTTCGATCAGATGCTGGATATCTGGCTTTGGATATTGTGGATGCATAAGACCCGAGACCGAACATTCCAATTCCCGGCGATTGACCACCACCGTGGTATTCATTGGGAAGTGATCATCCTTGCCGGCATGATCGATATGCAGGTGCGTATGCAGAACATAGCGCACATCGCCCGGCTTCACGCCAAAGCGCGCAAGCTGGCGTTCGATCATGTTTTCGTGGAATTGCAGGCCGCGCATGCCAAGCGTTTCCATGATGGCGTTATCGCGATAGCCGGTATCGACCACAATCGGATAACGCCCGCCCATGATCAGAAAGCCATAAACCGGCACGCGGCGGATGCGCCCGCAATCCCGCGCGAGAACCAGAAAGCTCGATTCCAGCTCGATATCGCCGTAATCGAGCAGCTTGATTTCGAGAGCCATGCTCATTCCTCCCTAAAGCCGGTAGACCCGGCTGGCATTGTCAAAAAACAGGCCACGTATTGCCGCTTCATCCAGATCGCGCATGGCGCTGCGATGGGTCGCAAGTAAAGGGGCGTAACCGGTCCAGAGTTTCTCGATCGGGAAATTCGAACCCCAAAGGCAGCGCGTATGCCCGAAAAGCTGCAGGGTTTGTAAGTAAATCCGGGTGATATGCGCCGGATCCAGGCGATGCAGAAAAGTGCCAAGGCCGGAAAGCTTCACCATCACATTCGGGCACGCGGCCAAGGCCGCCATGCCCTTTTGCCAATCATCGCGCCCGCTGGCCGAAAGATCTTCCAGCATGCCCGCATGCTGCAAAACGAAGGTTACGCGCGGGCAGGCTTGCGCCAATTCAGCGGCACCCGCCATTTGTGCAGCAAACACCTGCAAATCGAAGGTCAGCGCGTAATCGGCAAGCCGTGCCATATTGCGCTGAACCTGCCTGTCGCGGCAGAGATCCGCATGTGGGGCAAAGCGATATTGCGGATTTGGGTGCCAATGAAATTGCTGGCGAATGCCGCGCAGTCGCGGATGGCGTACAAGACGGTCCAAAAAAGGCCGAATATCCTCAACCGTCATATCGGCATAAGCGATGCTTGCATGCGGCCAGCCGGTTTCAAGCGCCAGACGTTCTATCCAGGCAACTTCCTCCACTGCCTTGTCATTTGGCCAATTTGCCTGGACATAGACCGCCTTTTCAACGCCGGTGTCGGCAATATCGGCCAGGTATTCGCTGATGGGATAATCGCGCCTGATCGCTTCATAGGCACCAAAAATCCGCGGCTGCATGGGTCCCATTAGCCAGGGAAGATCCGCCTGACGCCAGACATGAAAATGGCTGTCGATGATCCTCATGCGCTTGTTCCAGCGCGCGCTATTGGCGCCGACCCCACCAAGGAACGTGCAATGGCAATGGCGCTGCTGCCATCGGCCAAGTTATCAATATAGGGCAGGATGGCACACATGGCGGTTGTCTCTGGTTTATAGCCCGGCGTATTCGCCAGGGGGCTCAGCCACAGAATATGCCAAGTGAGAGCACGCAACCGCTGCATGGCTTGCACCAGCGCCTCAGGCCCGCCGCGCTCAAGCCCATCTGAGAGAATGATCACTACCGCACCACGCACGAAGCTTGCGAAACGTGGGATGTTGAGGAAGGTGCCCAACGCCTCACCCAGCCGCGTGCCGCCATCCCAATCCGCGACAAGCCCGCCGGCAAGTGTCATCGCCTGGTCGCGATTCCTATAACGCAAGGCGCGCGTCACGCGCGTGAGACGCGTACCGATAGTGAAGACCTCTGCCCGTTCAAGCGATTGCACCATGGCATGCGCAAGCCTGAGCGCACCATCCGTGCCCGCCTTCATGCTGCCCGAAACATCAATCAGCAGAAGTACGCGTCGCTGGCGTTGCAGGCGATGGCGCCGCGGCAATCGGCTGAGTTCCCCATCACGGCGAAGCAATTCGCGGAAGGCACGGCGCGGATCCGCCAATGCGCCGCTGCCGGCACGAAGGCGGCGCGAACGCCTCCGCGGCACAGCACCTGGCAAGGCCCGGGCAAAGGCGCGCAGCACTGTCTCCTCATCCACCACATTGATTGCACGCGTTGACAATCTCTCCAGCGCCGTCGCCTCTTGGCCAGAGGGTGTCTCGTCTTCAGGCTGCGGCAGCAATTCAATCTCGCCCGCATCAAAGGCATGTGGCGCTTCTTCACCCTCTGCCTCCGCGGGTGCAAGGAACGCCCTGCCAAGAAAGATTGCATCAAAGACAGCGTTGAAATCCTCAATCCGTTCCGGCGCCGGTCCATAAACGGCATGGGCGGCGCGGCGCAGATCGTGGATTGACCTCGGCCCCAGCAACCCGACAGCAGCAAGGAAACCTTCCGTTTGTTCCGTCGCTGCCGCAAAGCCCTGCATACGAAGCGCTTGCGGGAAAGCGAAGAAGGGCGTCAGCGCAGGCGGGATCATGCCGCCCCCTTCAGAACAGCATCAAGCCGTGGCGCAATATAGGCTAGGTCATCCTGATCCTTCAGCACGACGCCAATCGCACGCGCAAAGGCCGCGGGCCAGCTTGCACCCTGTGCATTCAACAAGGTGGCCGCTTCCGCCCATTCAACCGTTTCAGCAACGCCAGGCGGCTTTGCCAGCGGTTCCTTGCGCAACCGGCCAACTGCAGCAACCACCCTATGCGCCGTGTCGCGCGCAACAGATGATGCGCGCATCATCACAATCTGCGCTTCCAATTGCGGGTCCGGATAGCCAATCCAGTGATAAACGCAGCGCCGCCGTAAGGCTTCATGCAACTCCCGCGTGCGATTGGATGTCATGACCACTACAGGCGGTTCGCTTGCGCGTATTGTGCCGCGTTCCGGGATGGACAGGCTGAAATCAGAGAGGAATTCAAGCAGGAAAGCCTCAAACTCATGGTCTGACCGATCAATTTCATCAATCAGCAATAGCCTTTCGCGGGGCCGTTGCAGTACCAGAAGCAAGGGGCGCGCAATCAGAAAATCATCACCATACAGATTGATGTAGGAATCGCCCGCTTGCCGAATGGCCAGCATTTGCCGGGGGAAATTCCATTCATACATCGCAGCAGCGGCATCGATGCCTTCATAGGCTTGCAGCCGCACAAGCTCTCGCGCAAGGATTGCGGAAAGCGCCTTTGCTGCTTCGGTCTTGCCGACACCAGGTGCGCCCTCAAGCAGCAAAGGTTTTCCCAAAGCGAGCGCAAGGTAAGCCGCGGTGGCGAGCCCCTCATCAGCGATATACTGCGCATCACGCAGCGCGCGCGCCAGCGCCTCTGGACTGTCAATGCCGCCAATGCTGCGCCGTATTGCCATACTATAATCGCCGACGCGGCTTCGCGCCGCCCTGTGCGCGAAGACCACGGAGCACTTTTTCAGGTGTCACGGGCAGTTCATCTATACGCACACCAATCGCATCATAAACCGCATTCACCACAGCAGGTAGTACAGGATTGGCGCACATCTCGCCAGGCCCCTTGCCGCCATAGGGCCCATCTTCCGCAGGGCGCTCCAGCACACTGATGTGATGCGGCGCCAAATCGCCGGGGCCAGGCATGAGGTAGGTGTTGAAATCCACCGGCCCGTGATCGCGTGCCGGGTAATAGGGTTCTGTCGTCTCCCACGCCGCGTGGCTCATGCCCATCCAGGCGCCGCCGCGCAATTGCTGCTCTACCAGACGCGGGTTCAAGGCGCGTCCAACTTCGTAGGCAGATTTCATATCAGTAATCGTCACTTCGCCGGTTTCATCATCAACTTCCACTTCCACCAGCATGGCTGCATGGGCGAAGGTCGAAACGGGCGTCATTTCACCGGTATCAGGATCAACATCACTGAGCGGAATGAGAAAAATGCCGCGGCCAGCAATAGTGCGCCCCTGCTTGAATTGCGCAGCCTGCGCCGCAGCCATGGTGGTGATGGACCTCCCCGGCGCGCCGCGCACATGGATGTTGCCGCGCCCATCCGTCACCAAATCCGCTGCATCCACCTCAAGTTCTTCAGCTGCCGCTTCAAGCATGACAGCACGCGCTTCCTTGGCCGCCATGATGACCGCATTGCCCATGCGATGTGTGCCGCGGCTGGCAAAACTGCCCATATCATGCGGGCCCGTATCGCTATCGGCGGTGTCCACATAAACATCCGTCACGGGCACACCCAAGGTTTCCGCCGCGATCTGGCGCGTGACGGACTTCATGCCCTGGCCAAGATCAATGGCAGAAAGGGCAACGGTGAATTTGCCATCGGGGTTGGAATGAATCAGTGCCTGGCTGGGATCACCGCCAAGATTCATGCCGATCGGGTAATTGATGGCAGCAAAACCGCGGCCACGATGAAGTGCCATGGCTCAGCGCCTCCTGAACCCAGAGAGCGAGGAGAACCGCATACTGCCAACGCGTGGCGGCGGCTGTTGTGGTGCTGTAGCTGGCGGCGGCGTTTGCGCAGGCATGGGCGCGGCTGATTGTATGGTCTGGGAGAGTCCGGGAAGCGAAGCTGGCTTCGCACCTTTTCGGCCATAGCTGCCACCTTGGAAACCGCGCACCAATCCATCCTGATCTGTCGCTGTGTTTGTCGGCAATCGCGCCCTGTCGCCCCCACCCTCCTTACGAGAGGAAGCAGCCAGCATGGCGGGGCTCAGCTTCACGCCCGCTTTCTCAGCCACAACCTGGCAACATTCAATCAAGGCACAATTCTTCGCCAGCCTACGATGCGCTTTCATGTCACCATCGCGATAGGCATTCAGGATACGCAGTTCAATCGGGTTGAGCCCAACAGTATCGGCAACCTTGTCCATATGGGCTTCGATGGCAAAATCCACGCCGGTAATACCAAAACCACGCATCGCTGTTGCCGGCGTACGATTGGTGTAAACGCAATAAACATTTGCTGACACATTCGGAATCGTATAGGGGCCGGGCAAATGCCCAACACCCTTGATGATGGCGTAGGATGAAAGACGGGTATAGGCACCTGAATCGAAATAGCCCGTGAAGCTGCGTGCAATAATGCGCCCATCACGCAGCACGCCATCCTTGATATACCAGCGTTCGGCACCGCGCGGCGCGCCAACCTGCATTTCCTCCTCACGGTCCCACATGCATTTGCAGGGGCGCCCGGTGAGCATGGCACCGAGAATGGCAAGCGGCTCATGAATACTATCCACCTTGCCACCAAAGCCACCACCTACCGTACCACCGATAAAATGCAGACGGCTTGATGGCATTTCCAAAACTTTCGAGGAAACTGCGAGTGAAAAGAAAAGCGCCTGGGTAGCGCTATAGCAGGCGTAGCGCCCATTCTGTTCAGGTGTAGCGATAGCGCCGCAGGTTTCAATCGGCGCCTGTTCAATCGGCGACATCTGATAACGGCCCTCGACAACATGGTCAGCCTGCCTGAAAGCGGCCTCGACATCACCGTAGCGCAGTTTCTGATGATCATATTTGCCGTGATAGATGAATTTATTATTGGGGTAGATATCAAGAACAACCGGCGCCCCTGGCTTGATTGCCTCCTCAACATCCAACACATGCGGCAAGGGTTCCCATTCAACTACCACCTTAGCCACGGCATCACGCGCGCGCGCTTCTGACGTCGCGATCACCGCAGCAACCGGTTCCCCACGATAGCGCACGCGGTCTGTTGACAGCACTGGTTCATCATCAATGCCGAAATCAAGCAGTGAAAGCAGTGTATTGAGATTTCGCGGCACATCCTTGCCGGTGAGGATACGCACAACGCCCGGCATACGCTCTGCAGCGCTCAGATCAATGCGCCGTACCCGCGCTGCATGATGGGGTGAACGCACGCAGCGGATATGCAGCAGCCCTTCAAAAAGATGGTCATCGTAAAAGGGCGAGCGGCCGGTGACATGGCCCGTGATATCCTGACGCCGGGTTGGCTTGCCGATCTCATTCAGATTATCATCACGCTCATCAGCGAAAATTTCCTTGCGGAAATCTATCATGGGCTGGTCGGTCAGGGTTCCACTCATGGCGCCTGTCTTCCTTCCGCGACATCAAGGATGGCAGCAATGATCGGCTCATATCCCGTGCAGCGGCAAAGATTTCCGGAGATGGCTTCGATCACCTGATCACGTGTCGGGCGTGGAATCATATCCAGCAAGGCCTTTGCCGCCATAAGCATCCCAGGGGTGCAATAACCGCATTGCGCGGCAAAGCGCTGCATGAAAGCTTCCTGCAGCGGATGGAGTCCTGCACGACCGAGCCCTGCCGTTGTTTCCAGATTTTCACCCTCTACCGACTCTGCCAAAACAAGACAGGCCAATTGCGGTTCACCATTGATCAGCACGGTGCATGCCCCACAACTGCCCTGCGCGCAGCCATATTTGGGTGAAAGATCACCAACGCCGCGGCGCAGCATATCGAGAAGATTTTGACCATCCTCAGTAAAAGCTGCCTTGGGCTCTCCATTCAGGATGAAGGTGACTGGCTTCATTGCCATATCAGATCATCCTTTCAAGCAGACGCTTAAGGTGAACGCCCGCCACTTCCCGCCGATACCAGGAAGAGGCAAGGGCATCTGTCGGCGGTTCCGAGCCATCTGTGACAAGCTGCGCGGCACGGGTAATGCTTGCGGCATCCAAGACTTGACCTTCGAGTGCGCGTTCCGCTGAGAAAGCGCGTAATGGCCCGGGGCCGAGGCCGATACAGGCGATGCGCACACCACGCAAACGCCCAGCATCGCGCGGCAGAAGCGCTGAGAACGACATTACGGAAACGCCTTTTGGCTTGACGCGGCTGACCTTGTGGAAGGCGAAGCTTTTACTGTCGCGCGGGCGGGGCAGCTGAATGGCGGTGATCAAACCTGCCCGCTTCCGATCACGAAAAAACTCCTCAATCGGCCGCGCTTGCCCGCCCGCCATGACAAGGCGCGCCCCAAGAGCAAGCAAGGCTGCCGCCAGATCGCCATAGGGTGGTTCAGCAAAAAGATTGCCGCCAATGGTTGCCATATTGCGTATCTGCGGGCCACCAATGGCGCGCACCACTGGGTGCAGGAAAGCAAGCTCCGCATGGTTTGCAAGCGCACTCATGGTGACGCCAGCGCCAATCTCAAAACCATCGCCGCTCTGCCTGATCTGCTTGAGTACAGGGTCAGTGCTGCGAATGATTCTGCCCTGCACAAGGCCAGCGTTGATTTCGCGCATCAGAATGGTACCACCGCCGAGATAGACCGCGTCACCACCAAGCGCGCGTTGCGCATCGCCAACGGTTGCATGCTTTTCGATGGTTACCGCCATCAGCGCACCCTTTCCGCAAGATGGCCACGAATGGCATTGAAGCCGCCATTGTAAATTTCTTCGCCCACAAGACGCGTCAACTCCGCCTCGCGGCCTTTTGGCGTATCGAAGCGGCTTTCCCAATGCCAGAAGGTCTGATCCCCATCGGTCACTGGCACAAGCCGCACGTGTGCAACGTAATTGAGCAAGGGTATCGGCGTATCCAATAGGCAGTAGCTGAAAGCCATATCTGCGTCAGATAGCGTCAACAGTTTTTCGCGTAATTCGGAACCATCTGCCAGGCGAAAGCGCCGCACGCAGCCAACCCGATCTGCGGTCTGACCACGTTCAATGGCGCTTTCCGCTACGGCAGGATGCCACTGATCATGGCCATTGAAGTCGCGCAGTATGGCCCAGATGGTTTCAACCGGCTCGGCAATCACGGTGCTTCGCACAACGCGCGGCATGTCAGGCCACCATCTGACGCTTTAGTGCGGTGAAGCCGGCCTGAAACACATTCTGGCCGATATTGGTCACCAGTTCCTCGGCAAGCTCTGCAGCGCAGTCAAACTCCGCGGACCATTCAGCAAAAGTTCGATCGCCATCCGTGATTGGGGTCAGGCGCAGCGTGGCGATATAGGCTGTCAGCGGCATCGGACTTTCAAGAATGGAATAGGTACAGAAATAATCATAATCGGAAAGCGCCAGAAGCTGTTCGCGTAGCCTATCGCCATTCTGCAGGCGAAAATCTCGCACACACCCAACGCGATCCGAAGGTTCGCCATTTTCGATGCGACTTTCGCGCACCAGCGGCAGCCAACGCGGCAGCGCGTTGAAGTCGCGTACGCGTTCCCAAACACGTCCAACCGGCGCATCAATGACCGAGCTGATATAGACCCGTGCCATTTACTTCTGCTCTCCCTTGCCGGATTTACGCGCACTTTCGGCAATGCGCTGCATGTCGGAAGCCTCCCGCATGAGCCCCCCCTGCTTGGCAAGGCTGCCGCCTTCAATCCCGATATCACTCAAAAGACTGTCAATCAGCGGCGCCTGTACACGGTAGCGCAGGGCGGAATTGATCACCTCATCGGTTGGTGAGCCTTCACGGCTGCTGCCACCGGTCACGCCGTCAAGCTGCATGATGCGAATATCCTGGATTTTCTCAAGCGGCTTCACGCTGGCGGCGACAATACCTTCCACATGTTCCAGCATCTTGCGCCGGAAGAGTGAATGGCGCGCCTCATCGGTCAGGATATTCTCTGCCTCATTCAGCAGTTTCTGCGCTTCGGCTTCAACCGCGGCACGAATCTTCTCGGCTTCGGCCCGCAAGCGCGCTTCCGCGGCGGCTTTTTCTGCCATCAGGACATCCACGGATTTACGGCGGTTTGCTGCCTCGGTCTCACGTGCGGTGAGCACTTTTTCCTCGGAAATCGCGGCAAGTGCACGTGCCGCCTCAGCCTCAGCGCGCGCCGCGGATTCTTCGAGGGACTTGCGATACAGGGTGATGGCCTTCTCCATCTGATAGGTCTCAACAGTCTTTTCGCGCTCAACTTCAAGCCGGCGGCGAATTGTTTCGTGATCTATGCGGATTTCATCAAGCTGCCTTTCGGAAGCGATGCGCGCACGCTCAATATCCTCGCGGCTTTCGATCTCGGCCTCGCGCAGCGCCTGGACGCGCGAGATTTCAAGCTGCTCCAGTGAGCGCCGACGCTCAAGCCGTGCAGCCTCAACCGCGCGTTCGCGCTCAACCTCGGCTGTCTCCACATCGCGTGTGGCGACAATCTGGGCCTGGCGCACGGTTGCGTCTGCCTGCGCCGCCTTGGCCCTTTCGGCAGCCAGCGCGACGAGCTTTGACTGCTCAGCAGCCTCCACAATACGGGCGCGCTCGATATCGGTGACCTCGCGGCTTTGCCGGCTCGCGATGCGTTCCTGCTCGAGTGCAAGTTCAGCAGCGATTCGTGCTTTCTCCACATCTTCACGCCGCGCGATTTCGGCGGCTTCTATGGCCTGTTCACGCGCGATCTCCCGGGCCCGTGTCGCTTCCTCAGCGGTGATTTTCTCCGCAGCCAGGCGCCTTTCGCGGGCGATACGCGCACCCTCAGTTGCTTCGGCAGCAGCGATTTCAGCTGTCTCGACCGTTTTTTGCCGCTCAATCTCAAGTTCCCGGATGCGTCGATCTTCGGCGATACGGGCTTCGTTGACCTCCGCTGTTTGGATGATGCGTGCCCTTTCGACCGATTCGCGGGCATGGATTTCGGCCTCTTCAAGCGTCTTTTGGCGCTCAATCTCCTGCTTACGGACTTTCTCCTCCCCCGCAATACGTGTCTGGTTCAGCAGTAGCGTTTGCGCCATGCGCCGCTTTTCGGTCTCCTCGCGCGCTACAATCTCCGCCTGTTCCAACAAGCGCTGACGCTCAATCTCCAGCGATTGGGTCTCGCGCTCCTTCGCGATGCGGGCCTCATCGACTGCCTTCTCCTGAGCGATGCGGGCGCGCTCCGTAGATTCACGGGCGGCGATTTCCGCCTCCTGTAGGGCTTTTTGCTTGGCGATTTCACGTGATTGGGTTTCCCGCTCATTTTCAATCCTCGCCTCGCGAACCGCCCTTTCCTGCAGGATGCGCGCCTTTTCAATCTCCTCACGTGCGGCGATTTCTTCGGAGTCAATGGCTTTCTGGCGAGCTATTTCCCGCGCACGCACTTCCCGTTCTGAGGCGATGCGCGCTTCGGCAATCGCACGTTCATTGGCAATGCGAGCCTTCTCGATGGTCTCGCGTGCAGTGATCTGGGCCTCTTCAGCTTCGGTATCGCGGGTGGCGCGCTCCTTTGCCAATTCTGCTCGCTGCTGTGCCCGACGGAATTCGATCTCGCGCTCCTGCTCAAGCCGCGCGGACTCGCTCTCCCGTTCGATATCAAGCGCCTGTTTCTCCGCTTCGAGATTCCGAGCGCGGATCTGGATCATTGCGTCCTGCTCGATATCGTTACGGAGTTTACGACGTTCCTCAATGTCACGAATAAGTGCAGTCAAGCCTTCCGCATCAAACCGATTGGATGGGTTGAAAAATTCAAGGCTCGTCTGGTCAATATCCAGGATCGCGACACTTTCGAGCTCCAGCCCGTTTTTTTCCAGATCAACCTGCGCTGCAGACTTAACGCGCGCCACGTAATCAGCGCGGTTTTCATGCATGCCGGCCATATCCATCTCAGCCGCAATGGCCCGTAAGGCGCTTTCGAATTTGCCGGAGAGCAGCGCGTTCAGCCGTTCGGGTTCCAGCGTGCGGCGACCAAGCGTTGAGGCCGCCATGGCGACCGCGCGCTTTTCCGATTTTACGCGAACAAAGAATTCCGCTTCAAGATCAATCCGCATCCGGTCACGCGTAATCAGCGCTTCCGATTTTGAGCGAATGACCTGTAAAGGCAGCACATTCATATTGACCGGCGTGATGTCATGAATGATGGGCCAGACAAAGGCGCCACCATCAATGACCACTTTCTCTCCAAGAAAACCAGTGCGCACAAAGGCAACTTCCTTTGTGGATCGCCGATAAAGCCGCTGCATCACCCAATAGATGATGGCGATCGCGATGATGAGGAGAATGAGTGTTAGGATGAGTTGCCCGATGGTTTGTCCGGTCATGCTCGTTCCCCTTTTCTGTTCAACGACCCGTGATGCGCTTGAAGGCGCGGGTCTGTTCGGTCAATGCGATTTCGGCTGGCAGGCGTTCCATGGAAGAAGCGCCATAGAAGCCGTGGCAATGGATGCATTTCTTCAGGATAAAGTCGGCGTCTTCCGGCATGGCGACCGGGCCACCATGCACCAGGATGATGGCATCAGGTTTCTCTGCCAAGGCTGCCTTCGCGACGCGATCCACAATGGGTGGGCAATCCGCAAGCCGCAGTGCCGTTTCTGCGCCGATACTGCCGCCTGTAGTCAGCCCAAGATGCACAACGATGATGTCAGCGCCGGCATTTGCCATGGCCTTCGCGTCTGCTTCATTGAAAACATAGGGCGTTGTCAGCAGGTCCTTGCGCTGCGCCAGCGCAATCATATCTACTTCCAGCGCATAGGACATGCCGGTTTCCTCCAGATTTTGGCGGAAAACCCCATCAATCAGGCCAACGGTCGGGAAGTTTTGCACGCCAGCGAAACCCACACGCTTCACCTGATCCAGAAAAACATCCATCAGTCGGAATGGATCGGTCGCGCACACACCGGCAAGGACCGGGGTGCTGCGCACAACCGGTAGCACCTCGGCCGCCATATCCATCACAATGGCATTGGCGTCACCATAGGGCATCAAGCCCGCCAGGCTACCTCGGCCAGCCATCCTAAACCGCCCGGAATTGTAGATCACGATCAAGTCAATGCCGCCGGCTTCCTCGCATTTCGCAGAAAGCCCGGTGCCGGCGCCGCCACCGATAATCGGTTCGCCGCGCGCCATCATGGCGCGAAAGCGTTCCAGAATGGCGCTGCGTGATTCTGACCGACCGGTCATGGCGCACCTTGCTTCCTGCGCGAAACCCGAGGGGGGCCTAGCAGTTTTTGGAATTCCGCAACCACCATGGCGGCAAAGGCGGGATCATTGATGTGGTCGCGCACGCGCAGCAATTGTCGATTGGGGCCTTGGCGGAATGCCGCTTCAATGGCGCGGAACAAGGCCTCTCGTGCGGCAGGATCGTGAAACGCCTGACCTGGTGCATCCAGCGCCGAAACACCTCCTTCGGGCAGATAGAAGCGCACCGGACCATCCATCAAATTCAATCGCGCTGCGATCCATTGGCCTATTCCAGCGCATTCCGCCGCAGTGGTGCGCATAAGCGTGATCTGCGGATTATGCTGATAGAATTGCCGGCCCCGATAGATCTCCGGCACGGTCTCGGGCGGGCCGAAATTCACCATATCCACCGCGCCGACAGAACCGATATAGGGCAAGCGCGTACGGATGACAGCGCCGAAACGGTCTGCCGTGGCCGGCAAAATGCCACCGAACAGCATATCGGCGATTTCGGTCGTCGTGATGTCAATCACGCCGACAACCTTTTGCGAGTCAATCAATTTTTCCATGGATTGCCCGCCAATGCCGGTGGCGTGAAAGATCAGGCAATCCCATTCCTTGCCGAGCGCTCCTGCAATTTGGCGAATGCAAGGCGTGGTCACACCAAACATGGAAAGCGCGACAGCTGGGCGTTGCGGCTGACGCGGCTTCGCCGCGCGGCGCGCCTGCACCATGCCAATCATGGCCTGAGCGGCATTTCCCAGGATATCCTCGGTGATGGCGTTCAGCCCCTGCACATCGGCCACTGAATGCATCATGGTGATATCGGCTGCGCCAACATAGGCGCGTACATCACCGCTTGCGATAGTGGAAACGATCAGCTTGGGTATGCCGATGGGGAGCGCGCGCATCGCAGGTGCGACAAGTGCCGTACCGCCCGAACCGCCAGCGGAAAGAATGCCGGCGATGCCGGTTTGCCGTTCTATCCAGCGCCTGAAGGCCTCCGTCATGCCTGCAACGGCCGCGCCGCGATCTCCGGTAAAGACGCCCGCCGCGCCGCGCGGATGAAAGGCCGCGATTTGATGGGCCGGAATATCGGCGCCGGAATGGCCGCCCGTCGTCGAAAGATCAACAAGCCTGACAGGCAAGCCAGCGGCCCGGATTTGGTCGCGCATGAAGCGCAGCTCAGCCCCTTTGGTATCCAGCGTGCCGGCGACCAGTATGACCTCCGCCCCTGGCATGGAAAGCGGACGAATTTCGGCTTGTGCAGCAGCGGCGCTCATTTGCGGTTGCGCGGTCAGGATACGCGCTGTGCGTTCCAGCACCTCAACCGGCACCGGTTTCGACCAGCGCGTGGGGGGCGTCGGGTTTGAGTTGTAGATCTTGATCGGCCCACCCATTGTCGCGGGCGCTGTTTGCGGCATCAACGCAGCGCTTGGCGCTGGCGCTGCCGGGATATCCTCATGGCCATGGCGGCCAACGCCCAAAAGGCGCTGCTGCAATTCACGATCCGCCGCCAATTCGCGTGCCGGCGCGCTGCGATTGACGCGGCCATTCACCATGATGGCGACCGTATCCGCAATGGCACAGGCGACGCCAATATTTTGTTCAATGACCAGTACATCAATCTCGCCATCTTGCGCGAGTTGTACCAGCAATTCTTCAAGCTGTGCGACAATGACTGGCGCCAGACCCTCGGTCGGCTCATCCATCACCAGGAGCTTCGGGTTCATCAGCAGCGCGCGGCTGATGGCGAGCATTTGCTGCTCACCGCCTGAAAGCTGCGCGCCGCCATTGCCGCGCCGTTCAGCAAGGCGTGGGAAGGTCGAGAAAATCCGCTCAATGGTCCAGGCGCCGCCCTTGCGCTCAACCATCTTCAAATGCTCTTCGACCGTCAGGGAACGCCAGAGCCGTCTGCCCTGCGGCACATAGCCAATGCCGGCGCGCGCGATATCAGCTGGCGAGCGCCCGACCAAGGGCTGACCATGAAAACTGATGGAACCGGAAGCAACCGGCACCAGGCCCATGATCGCCTTGCAAAGCGTTGTCTTGCCCATGCCATTCCGACCAACAACGGAAAGCGCCCCGGTAACAAGCCGCAGATCAACGCCTTGCAAGGCATGGCTCGCACCGTAGAAAACATTCAACCCGCGAATCTCAAGCGCGGCAGGACCCGCTTTCTCAGGCATGCGCATGGCGGCCATCCCCAAGATAGAGTTCCTGCACCTGCGGATCTTCCTCAATCTCCGCAGGCGTGCCTTCCTTGAAGACGCGGCCATTATGCATCATGGTCACGCGCTGGGCGACACGCAGCGCGACATCCATATCATGTTCAATGATGATGAAGCCGATATGCGGCGGCATGTTGGTGAGGATTGCGATGAGTTCCGCGCGTTCGGTCGGTGAAAGCCCGGCAGCGGGTTCATCAAACAGAATAAGGCGCGGTGCGCCGGCAAGCGCCAGAGCGATTTCAAGCTGGCGCTGCTGACCATAGCTCAATTCACTCACCAGCTTCTGCCGCACTTCAGCAAGGTGCACCGCTTCGATCAATTCCTCGCTGCGCGTCAGCAAAGGATCACCGCGCCGTGGTCTCAGCAGGGAAAACCGATTGCGGCTGACACCGCGGCACGCCAGATAGACATTATCGGCCACGCTAAGGCCACCAAAGAGCAGCGAAATCTGATAGGTGCGCCGAAGGCCACGCCGGATGCGTTCATGGGCGGGAAATTCCGTCACATCCTCACCAAACAAACGGATGGTACCGGAACTCGGCAGGAAATCGCCCGTGACGCAGTTGAACAAGGTGGTCTTGCCCGCGCCATTGGAGCCGAGCACTGCCCGTCTTTCACCCGCTTCCACGGTCATGGTGATGTCTGCAATGGCCGAAAGCGCACCAAAAAGCTTGGTGACGCCGCGCAATTCCAGCGCATTGCCCGCACCGGCAGCGCTGATCCGATCGATCACGGGCGCATTGGGCGCTGGTGTATTCATGCTGTCCCCGCAGTTCTGGGCTGGCCAGTAAGCGGGTCGAGGTTCTTGCGCTGTCTCTCGCGCCAGCGATCCCAAAGTCCCAGGGCGCCATCGGGGGAAAAGAAGACCACAGCAAGGAAGCCAAGCCCCACAAGCAGCTTGAAGCGTTCCGTTGAAAGACCAAAGCTTGAAAGCACATCGGGGCTGAAAGTGCTCAGCAGCACATAGATGAAGGCACCCACAAAGGGGCCGATCGGGCGGCGCAGCCCGCCAATCACGGCGATGATCAGGATATCAATCACCGCCGGAATGCCCGCGGTGAAGGGTGCGACCTGCGTATTCTGCCAGACCAACAGGATGCCACCAATCGCGGCGATCACGCCGGAGAACGCATAGGCGGCGATGCGATGCGCAGTGACATTGAAGCCCATGGCCGCCATGCGCCGCGGATTATCGCGGACCCCTTGCAGGGCCAAGCCGAAGGGTGAGCGCGCTACATAAAGAACGGCCAAATAGCATAGCACAGCCATGCCCAAGCTCAGGTAATAGAACGCGGTTGGCTGACGCCAGTCCACGCCAAAAAGGCGCGGCGGTACGACAAAGTTGAAGCCATTATAGCCGTTGAATATATCGTAGTTCTGGCGTGTGAAATAGAAGAAGGCACTGGCAATCGCCAGCGTGATCATGATGGTGTAGATGCCCTCGGTCCGCACCGCCAGCGCCCCGACCAGGGTTGCGAAAACTGCCGCAATGATGATTGCCAAAGGAATGTACAGCCACCAGGGCATGCCAAGGCTGATCTGCTGCACGCCCGAAGTGCCTAGGATGGCGACCGCATATCCAGCCAATGCCGCAACGGTCATCTGCACCAGGCTGACCATGCCGCCATAGCCGGCCAGAAACATCAGCGACAGCGCGATGATGCCAAGACAAAAGGACCAACCGAAAATCTGAAACAGCCAGAAATTACCCGCGAATACAGGCATGATCAGCAGGATGAAACCAACCGCCCAATAGGCCGCCGACACGCGCGCGAAGCCGCTTCCCGCCAAGGGGGCATCCACGCCATTGGCGCGCGGAGCTTCATTCACCGCCATGGCGCTGGCCCCTTCACCGGCGGCTTCCCATCAATCCCTGCGGACGGAACGCCAGCACCAGGGCCATGATCAGGAAGGTGAAGACAACGGAATAGGTTGGCGCATAGACGAGCCCGATCTGTTCAACCAGCCCGATAATGAGTGCGCCAAGCGCCGCCCCGGGTATGGAGCCCATGCCGCCCACAATCACGACAACAAGGCTCGCCAGCAGGAATCGCGTATCCTCCCCTGGGGCAAGGGATTGGAAAGTGCCCCCAACAACGCCCGCGATACCCGCAAGCCCCGCGCCGAAACCGAAGACGGCGAGGAAGACATGATGGATGCGCACACCAGATGCTGTCAGCATTTCACGGTCATCAACGCCCGCACGGATCAACATGCCAAGGCGCGTACGATTGAGCACCAACCACATCCCAACCCCAATGATGATAGCCATGACCAGGATGGCAATGCGTACCTGCGGAAAGCGCATATAGACCGGATTGCCGCTGCGATCCGTACCCACAACAATCGGCAAGGTTGCCGGCCCAGTCAGCCATTGCGGGGTTTGCAGCGTATAGGATTGCCCACCCCAAACCCAAAGCATCAGATCAGCCAGCACCACCGAAAGGCCAATCGTCACCATGGTCTGGCGCAGTTCCTGCCCCTCCATGCGGCGAAACACCTGGTGCTGCAGCAATAGGCCAAGCAAGGCGACCACAATGAAGACTACCGGCAGCGTGATCCACCATTCGCCTGTCACGTTTGAGACAACATAGCCGATATAACCGCCGAGCAAATAAAGTGACCCATGCGCAAGATTGACATTGCGCATCAGTCCGAAAATCAGCGTGAAGCCGGAAGCGACCAGGAAATACAGCGCGCCAAGCGTCAGCCCCCCAAAAATCGCATTGAGAAAAACGCGCTTGCGCCCCAGCACCGCTTCCACACCCGGTGTCCATGGCGCAAGAATAAGCCAGAGCAGCAACGCCACCAGCACGACAATGATCAGCGACCAAAGCGGATGGCGTCGCGTGAATTCTGTCATGGCTGCTCCATCATGATACGCTAGGAAAGGCAGGGCCGCGGCACAAGCCCCCAAATCCTTGTTCCAGCCGCGCAGGAGTGGCGGCTGGAAGCGGGCATGGGGCTTAGGCCAGAAGCGATAAGGCCAGCCGTGACTCCGGCAAAAAAAGTTTCGCTGGAGTCACGCTGCCATCATCTTGGATCAGCCCCCGCCCAAGGCGCGGCAATCAGGGTTGGTGCGGGAAGGCAGGCCCATCGCACGGAACTGCTCGGCGGTCATGCCCAGGGTCTGGTTCACCCCATCCACGCGCGCCACCATGCGGTTCACCAAGGTGCCGCCAGGGCCTTCCGCGACTTCGTTCACGAATACCGTGCCGGTCGCCTGACGGTTCTCATTCAGGCTCACCTCACCAAGTGGCGTGGCCAGCTTGAGCGAGGAAAGTGCCGCATTGAACCGACGCTGGCCATCGCTCAGATCACCATTCACCGCGTTCAGCCCCGCGATTGCGGCGGAAGTCGCGATGAAATAGCCAACGCCGAAGAGCGATGGGCTATTGAAACGCTCATTTGCAGGGAAGGCTTCGCGATAGAGCCGCACGTAATTCTGCCAGGCTGGATCGGGATTGTCTTCCGCAAGCGGGCCGGAAGTGGGCGTGCCAATCAGCGCATCCTTGGCGCGACCGCGGGCGGAAAGCACGGTCTGGTCGGCCATGATGGTACCGCCGATCAGGCGCGTGCCGGCACCGGCCTGCTGCCATTGATTGAGGAAGTTGATCGCATCCGTGCCACCCATGCCGAGATAGATGGCATCCACATTATCCGGCAATTGCGCAATCACGCCGCCGAAATCGGCAGCACCGAGCGGCACCCAAAAACGCTGCACAATCGTGCCGCCGGCGCGGCAGAAATCCACGGCGAAGCCAAGGAAATTCGTGTAGCCGAAAGAATAATCCGCCGAAACGGTCGCGATGCGGCGCCAGCCCTTGTTGCGCACCACATAGGTGCCAAGCCCGCTGCCCCATTGCGCGCCGTCCAGGTTGAAGCGGAAGACATTCGGCGCGGGGTCAACCCAGGTCATTTCCAGGGCACCGGAAATACCGTTGATGATGGTACGGTCGGGGATTGTTTTGGCGTAGTCACGAATGGCGATACCTTCCGAACCGGAAAGCGGGCCAATGATGAAATCCACGCGATCCTGTTCGATCAGCTTGCGCGCCTGGCGCACGGCCGTATCGGGGCGGGTATCCGTGGGCGCCACGATGGTTTCGATGCGGCGGCCGGCAACCGTATGATTCACCTGACGCAGTGCCAATTCCACGTTGCGCACGGCATCGCGCCCGCCCGCTGCAAAGGCGCCTTCCAGGGCAACCAGAATGCCGATGCGAATGGGCGGCTGCTGCTGCGCCGCTGCCGGGGCGCTGAGCCCCCAGGAAAGGGCAAAGGCGCCCGCCAACCCTAATAATGATCGCTTGGTCCAATTCATCTTCAGGTCCTCCCTCATGGACGTCCGGGGTGTTTCTGGCAGCGTGAACCACCAGACACCGCCTTTGTTATCGCTTCCCGCCGACCGAGCCGATCTCGGTCGGCTTGTACTTCTTTGGTATGGGAAGGTTGCGGGGTGCCTGGGTCTTTCGTCAAGAGTAAAGATGAGGGGAGGCCGTTTGGCTAATGGGCCGAAGCCCCTTACGGGCGTAAATGCGGTTTTCTATCTATCTTTTGGTTACTGGACTTATCGGATGACGGTCATGTTGACTTAAGCCATATGGTTTACGTGACAAATCCGAGAGTAATTGCCGAAGTGCGGACCTCGCTGCTGGGTACCTGTAGATATCGATCGGCGGCGCGCTGTTTGGAATGCGGTCAGGGCTGCTTGCCAGTCGGCGTCATGCGCAATGCCGATGCGCTGGAGGGGTTCGAGCGTCACCTTCCCCCGGCTGTAGTAGTCGCCCTGCATGCGGGCGAGCCATCCAGACAGCCCCTGTGTGGCAAGGGCGTCGCTGGCGGCCATTACTTCCGCTTGGCTGGGCTCGGCGCGACCTAGCAGGCTGCTGAAAAGCCCTCATTGAGCATCGCGATTTTGGCTTGCGCGCATGTTTTCAACGCTGCTTTCGCCTGAATACAACCATTTTCAGTGACCTTTTGACCCTGGCGGCACGCCCTGGACGGATTCCGGGCGTCATGCTGCCACCACCAGCAACTTCGGCAGGCGCACCAGATTGTAAGCTGCCATCGCCAGAGTGAACTGCCAGTCCACCTTGGGCAGCCCGCGATGGCGCGCCTTGCGCATGCCAGCCACCGTCTTGGCCCAGCCGAAAGCCTCCTCAA
>JADCFN010000096.1 GCA_020249505.1 Roseomonas sp.
TGCCACCGGAAACGCCGCCATCATCATAGCGATCATGCACCAGCACCCAGCCTTCGGAACGTTGGCTGGCGATATAGGCCTCACAGGATTCGCGCTGCGCGTCGAGCGAATTGAATTCCTTCTCCAAGCCCTCATCGGTGGATTTGCGCGTATAGACCGCGCAGCGGCGCTTGCGCGTGAGCGTCGGGGATGCAGGATCGCGGCCGGTCATGCGCCGGCCTTTCGCAAGCCAAAGAACATCCAGCCATTCCAGCGCGTGCCGGTAATGGCGCGCGCGATGGCGGAGAGCGATTGATAGGGGCGGCCCTGATATTCGTAGCCATCGCGCGTGACGGTCACGACATGCTCGACGCCCTGATACTCGCGCAGCAGCCTTGTGCCGGCGATCGGGCGCTGATCCTGCCGGATGCGGCGGAGCGTGATGTTGCCGCCATCAATCTGCTCGCCCAGCGCTTCCAGGCGCGCGATGGTTTCCGGCTTCAGGCCACCATAAGCCAATTCCTGAATGCGATACCCAAGTCGCCTTTCCAGAAAGCGCCGATTATAGGGCGGTGGCTCTGTGCCAAAGAGGCTGCGCCATTGCTCCTTCAAGTCGCGGATATCGGCGCTCGGCAAAGCGGCAAGCCGGGCTGGAACGTCCTGCTTTGGGATGGCCGAGACAATGATTGCGGGCGGGTTTGGCTCGGCTAGTGCGGTGCGTTTCATGCGGTTCCCTTTCTCTTGGGGTTCGCATAACGGCGCTGGGGGGCCTGGAAGTGTAGGCGAATGTCTCCGCTATCGACCGGGGGCGGCGCTTCTGGCGCGGCAGCGCGGCTGCGCAGCCGCAGTAGCCCGCGGGCGAGGATGTCGCAGACCTCGCGGAGGTGCGCTGGCAGGTGGGTATTCGGGGTGGTGGGTGCCGGCTTCATACTTAGCCCTACCCACCCAGACGACGATCCGTCCCACTCAAGCGGGATTGTGGGCAATCGCCTCGTGATACTGACGCCAAAAGATGGCGACTTTTCTTTTGACCGTGGTCGGATCCGGGTAGAGATTCTGCTTGGCAAACCAGTCCATCATGCGGCGGATCAATTCGGTCTGGGTTTCGGGGATGCCCTCGGCATGGGTCATCACGGCCAAGGCGCAGTAGAAATCATCCCATTTGTATTTCGCCGGTGCGCCGCGTCCGTTCAGCACCACCGGCGCTCCCGGCGCGACAGCAGCAACAGGCGCCGCAGTTTGATCCTGAGCGGCCTCGAATCGCACCAACTCGGCATGACGCACAATCAGCTGGCTGCGCACGACATGTAATTCGCCGTTTTCGTATTCGCGACCCTCGATGCTAATGTATCCGTCGCCGGCTGCCTTAAAAGAGTTGATGACTTGCGACCCCTCAGTGAGAATGGACCATGCGTTTACAGGGTGAAGATCTAAAGCCCCAGAAAGGTGCCGCCGTTCTTCGGGAATAGAACACCAATTTTTATCATCAACTTCTTCGATCGTGCCAATTTCCACCAGGAGGCTTGCGACAACGATTGAAAGCGTGATTTCACGCTCAATCACAAAGCCAGCCAGATCCGCCTCGGAGATTTCCCACCGCCGGCAGACTTCCTCGATTCCGTAATATGGCTTCCTGACGATGCGGACGCCCATGACGCCTATCTCTTCCCCATAAACCGCAGACGGCGATAGGCCAGCACAACCCGCCCCATATCCTCACGCATGTCGGGTGGCAGGCGCTGGGCTTCGACAAAGAGTTCGTCCATCTGCACACCAAGAATGGCAGCAGCGCGTTCTATCAGTTCATCGCGCGGCGGGTTTTCCTGATCTCTTTCTATGCGCGACCAATAGGCCGGCGAGATTTTCAGCCGCTCCGCAAGGTCATTCAAGCTGATGCCAAGCGCAGTCCGGCGATTGCGAATGACCGACCCGAAACTCATCCTACCCCTCCTTGAACCAAGCCGTAGCGATCAAGCCGCACGGCGATGAAACGTTCCGAAACGCCAAAATCAATCGCAAGCGCCGCCATCACGCCTTCAACCGATTCCGTTGGATTGTCGGACGCCAGAACCCGCGATCCCGGCCTGCCTCGATGCGGCGCATTGACGGTGCGCAGCCGCTCGGCATGCGCATGCAGCAACAGTCGCAAATGCAAAGCCACTGGCGGCGCGAGCAGCGCGCCCATGAATTCATTGGCCCGGCGCTCCGACGCGGCCGCCCGCTTATCAAGCAGCGCATCGGGATCAGTGGTCACCGACCGATAGCGCCGCACCGGCGTGCCAAGCGCCGCTGGGACATCGAAAATGACATGGCCCAATTCATGCGCGGCAGTGCTGATGGCGAGATCATCTCGCCCGGCCACCACGACGCCATTGATGGAGACCAGCGCCGCCCCCGGAAGTTCCGGATCGGTCTCGCAAACGCCAAGGACAGCCCGGCCCTGGGCGTCATGGACCGGTTGGCCCAGTTCCCAGGCGACAGCGACCGCTCGGCCATTGGCCGTGACGCGGCGGCTTGCCGCGACCAGGGCAGAGATGGGCAGGGCAAAGCCTTTCTGGTCGGCCATGACCTGGCGGCGCACCTGGGCAGCGACGCCCCAAAGGGTCTCTGCCGGGAGAGGCCGGGGTGCCCCTGAGAGGGGGAGATGGGGGTAGTTCACGGTGATGGACATAGGACTATTATGATAAGCATCTGCGTGAACGGTCAATACCTTTGTTCGTGTCTTGTTCCCTTTTCCCCGGTATCCACAGCCCCCGCTTTGGGACCAGATTCCCGACCTGCTAGGGGCGTAAATCGGGCAGATTTGCTGTTTTATGCCCCAAAATCAGCCTAACGCATTGATCTGACTTAGGGGATTAAATCCCCCGAGGTATTTATTCCCCTTTCTGCCCCTTTCCGCCAATACCGCCCCCGACCCGCTGTGTTTGTCTCTTGGCGTTACAGAAAAACCCCAGGAGCGACATAAGTGGCAAACCAACTTTCCCTCGCCGATCTCGACATCATCAGCCCCATCGCAAAGACCCAAGTGAGCCGCCTGCGCCGCGCCATGGGGCGTCCCGGCCATGAGCAAGAGGATATCGAGCAGGACCTGCTGCTCGACCTGATCACCCGCCTGCCATCCTTCGATCCGGCCCGCGGAAGCCTCGCTGCCTTCGCGATGGTCTGCTTTCAGCACCGCGCCGCGCGCCTTGCCGCACGCTTTCGCCGCGAAAAGCGCGAGCGGCATGACGCGACGCTGGATGATGCAGTGCCCGGCCAGGAGGAGGCGCTGACGCTCGCGGACGTCATTCCAGAGAGCGAAGGCTACGCCGCCTGGTGCGGCCAGAATACGAATGCGATCGCCGCGCTGGAACGCTACCTCGATCTCGATCGCGCAAGTGCGCTGCTTGACGAGCGCGACCACAGCATTTGCGCAGCGCTCTGCCACGCCA
>JADCFN010000097.1 GCA_020249505.1 Roseomonas sp.
CGTCCAGGGCGTGCCGCCAGGGCCAAAAGGTCACTGAAAATGGTTGTATTCAGGCGAAAGCAGCGTTGAAAACATGCGCGCAAGCCAAAATCGCGATGCTCAATGAGGGCTTTTCAGCAGCCTGCTAGATGGCACGTTATCACACTCCGTACCGCGTCCATCGTATTGCCGCTGATCACGGCAATGCCGGCCCGGAAACTTTCATTGGAAACCGCATCGGAATCGGGCGTGAAGATGCGGCTATAATGGTTCATCACACCGGACGGACGCAGCATGTCATAATCAGGCTGCACCACGGTGTTGGTGGATGGCCCCATCACACCAAAAAGCCTCCGCCAGCCTAGGATATCGCGGGACATGGGTAACCTCCCTGTGATCACGAAACATCATAACAGAAACGGGAGGGCTCTGCCCTCCCGCACCCACCCGCCAAGGGCCGAAAGGCCCTTGGAACCCAATACTTGGGCCTGTGCAGAGGCAAAAGGGCAGGCTAAAGCCGCGTCATGCGCTTCGAACCCACCCCCCGCCCCGCCCTTGCTGAAATCCCCGGCTCCTTGATCCGCGAGGTCTCAGAAGTCGGGCGCTATATGCAAGATGTCATTCCCCTCTGGTTTGGGGAGTCGGATACGGTCACGCCGGATTTTGTGCGCGATGCGGCGAAGCTGGCTTTGGATGAAGGCAAAACCTTCTACGCGCCCAATCCAGGCATCCCACCGCTGCGCGAAGCCATCGCGGCCTACCTCAAGCGCAATAATCGCCCTGTCAGCACATCGCGCGTCGCCGTCACGGCTTCGGGCGTCAATGCGCTAATGCTGGTGGCGCAAGCGCTGCTTTCGCCGGGTGATCGCGTGGTGATCCCGGCGCCCGCCTGGCCCAATATGGATGGCATTGCGCGCGTGATGGGCGCGGAAGTGACCGACATGCCGCTTCGCCTCATGAACGGTATCTGGCGCGTGGATTTGGATGAATTGCTCGCCGCCATCACGCCTGCAACAAAGCTGCTATTCCTGAACAGCCCCGGCAATCCCACGGGCTGGACGCTTACCGGCGAAGAACAACGCGCCATTCTGGCGAAATGCCGCCAGACCGGCACCTGGATCCTTTCAGATGATGTCTATGAAAGGCTCTATTTCGCCGGCGATGCTGCGCCGTCCTTCCTTGAAATTGCGGATGAGCAGGACCGCGTGGTCTCAGTCAATTCCTTCTCCAAATCCTGGGCGATGACCGGCTGGCGCCTGGGCTGGATCGTCGCGCCGCCCGCCCTGATGGATGCCATCGGCAAGCTCAATGAATTCAATATGTCATCTGCGCCCACCTTCATCCAGCATGCGGGTGTGGTAGCGCTGGACAAGGGCGATGCCTTCATCGCGGAAACCCGCGCGCGGTATCTGAAAGCGCGCGATATTGCTCATGCGGCGCTTTCCACTGTGCCCGGCATCACCGCGCCGCGCCCAGATGGCGCTATGTATCTGTTCCTGAAGGTGGAAGGCTGCACGGATAGCCTGGCGCTCGCGAAATCCCTGCTGCATTCGGCGCGGGTTGGCATTGCGCCGGGGGCGGCCTTTGGCGCCGGCGGGGAAGGGCATTTGCGGCTTTGCTTCGCGCAAAGTGAGGCACGCATCCGCGAAGCGAGTGGGCGTCTCGCGGAGGCGCTCAGCAAGCGCTGATCGGTACTAACCGCGCAATTCCCCGGCGAATTCCAGGATTTCGCGGGACCGCGTGACCCGGCTGCCCCAAACGCGGTCAAACTCCTTGATCATGTTGGCCAGCGCGGGGGAACCCGGCAGCGCCTCGGCCGCGTCCAGGCTTGGGAAGTCATAGAAGGCGAAATGGAGCGAAGGGTCCGTCTTGCTCCAGCAGCGCCAGGCATGGGCAACGCCAAAGGCCGCCAAGGCATCGGGCAGGTGTTCCTTTTCATACCAGGTGTCGAAAGCGGGGCGGTCGGCGGGGTCTGCGACCACGGCGCGCACCATGAAGAAAGCCTTTGACATACATATTCTCCTGAAAGCGGCGCGGCCTCTGTCCGCACCATTCCGGGCAAGGCTAGCGCTTGGGGGGTGGCAATGAAAAGGCATTGCTGGAGGCGACGCCATGCTGGTTGGGAAAACACGCGCATTGAGGGGTAGTTTGCCTGAGACCCGACCGCCCATGTCCATCAGGGCGTCTTGAGGCCTTGAGGAAACGCTGTATGGCAGCAAAGAAGTTTAGACAGGGAATGGGTGCCTATCCGCTGACCGGAAGTAAGTCAGAGGCGCCCCCATGCTTCTCCCTAGCCCGCATTATTTACGATCCCCTTCGCCTTGTTGATTGTCTGCCTCCATTTTCTGCTGAGGCACATTGCTGACGCGACTTCACTCCCGGACCGCCTTTCCGGTTTTGTATTGCGTATCGCAGGGTTTGTCGGTTGAGGTTTCTGTGGTTTGCGCTGGGGTATCCGCCCCTTATGTCAATAGGTCAGGCGCGGCAGGCGCTCAAGCGCCATGCGCAGCACAGACCGATCGGGACAAGCGCTTGGCATATGCAGCAGGATGCGGCTTTTCCTGCTGACCACCTGCGTTGCAATCTTCACCAGGCGCAATCGCAATGTATCGAATTGCGCAACATACCTAGAGGATCGCTTCGGCATCAGGCTGCGCAACGACCACAACAACCAGTAAGCGCCGGTATGCAGCATCAGCCGAAACTGATTGGCGGCTGCGCGCGTGCAGGAAGTTCGGTCTGCGGCAAG
>JADCFN010000098.1 GCA_020249505.1 Roseomonas sp.
CAATCGTCACATTGCGGCGCAGCGGTGAGTTGTATTGGTTCCATTTCAGAATATAGCGGAAATCGCCAATGCCACTCGCGGCGAGGGTCTTGATCGGGCCGGCGCTGATGGCGTTCACGCGAATGCCGGCCTGACCCAAATCGGTCGCCATATAGCGCACGCTGGCTTCCAAGGCGGCCTTGGCGACGCCCATCACATTGTAATGCGGTGTCACGCGCTCCGCGCCCAGATAGGAAAGCGTCAGCTGCGACCCGCCCCGCTTCATCAGCGCGGCAGCGCGGCGGCCAACGGCCACGAAGGAATAGCAGGAAATATCCATCGCCTGCAGAAAGGCATCGCGCGGCGTGTCCAGATAGCGCCCGCGCAGATACTGCTTATCGGCAAAGCCAATGGCATGGACCAGGAAATCCAGCCCGCCCCAGGCCTGTTCCACCGCGCCAAAGGCCGCATCCATATCAGCGTCATCGGCCACATCGCAGGGCACTACAAGGCTTGATCCCAGGCTTTCGGCCAGCGGGCGCACGCGCTTTTCCAGCGCTTCCCCCTGATAGGTGAAGGCAACTTCGCCCCCCTGCGCGGCAATCGCCTGCGCAATGCCCCAGGCAATGGAACGGTCATTCGCGACACCCATGATCAGGCCGCGCTTGCCGGCCATCAGAGTGCCTTTGGGGATGCTGGGTGCTGGTTCCGCGTCGCTCATCGGGTGATGGACCATCCGGCTAAATCTATGCGCGCCCTCTGCCATGGCGGCGGATACCGGGCAAGGGCCTTGCCCTTTCGCAAAGCGTCCCGATACAGGGCATGACAAGGAGAACACCATGGACGGCACCGTGACCACCACCGAAGACCCCTATGCCCTGTTTCAGGATTGGATGGCGGAAGCCACCAAGGGTGAGATCAATGACCCGAATGCCGTTTGCCTGGCGACGGCCACGCCGGATGGCCGGCCATCCGCGCGCATGGTGCTGCTGAAGGGCGTGGATGCGCGGGGCTTTGTTTTCTACACCAATCTGGATAGCCGCAAGGGCGGCGAATTGGCCGCCAATCCCTTTGCCGCGCTCTGTTTTCACTGGAAAACGCTCCAGCGCAGCATTCGCGTGGAAGGCCAGGTCGAGCAGGTCTCGGATGCTGAGGCGGATGCCTATTATGCCTCCCGCGCGCGTACCTCGCGCCTTGGGGCTTGGGCGTCCAAGCAATCC
This sequence comes from Roseomonas sp., assembly GCA_020249505.1. Taxonomy (GTDB): domain Bacteria; phylum Pseudomonadota; class Alphaproteobacteria; order Acetobacterales; family Acetobacteraceae; genus Neoroseomonas. Next base: position 1,200 of record JADCFN010000098.1, read on the forward strand.
CGCCCGCTGGAAAGCCGTTTTGCGCTGGAAAAGGCAGTCGCGGAATACGGGCTGAAATACGCGGTGGGTGAGATTCCGCGCCCGCCCTTCTGGTCCGGCTTTCGCGTGCTGCCGGCGCGGATTGAATTCTGGCGCGACATGCCCTTCCGGTTGCATGAGCGCCGGGTTTTTCACCGTGATGGCGCGGAGTGGCGGCTGGAAACCCTCTACCCGTGACGCTTGCCGCCGGCATTCCCCAGAGCCAGGCGGAAGTGGCCGCCTTCCTGGTGGGGCTGGCCGACGCCCTGCCGATCCAAACGCATATTTCGGCGATTTTCGTGGGGCGGGAGACCGCCTGGAAGATGAAGAAGGCGGTCGCGCTGGGGTTTCTCGATTTCAGCACCCTGGCTGCGCGGGCGCATTTCTGCCAGCGGGAATTGGAGTTGAACCAGCCCGCCGCGCCGGGGATTTACCGCGATGTGGTGGCGATCACCCGCGCCCCGGATGGCAGCCTACAGGAAGGCAGCGATGGGGAGGCGGTGGAATGGGTGCTCCGCATGGCACCGATCCCAGCCGAGGATTTCCTGGATGCGGTGGCGGCGCGCGCCGCGCTGACCCCCGGCTTGCTGGATGCTTTGGGTGATGCGGTTTTCGCCCTGCATCAGTCAGCCCCGAAGGTTGAGGCGCCGGATGCGCCTGCCGCCATGGCGGAAGTGCTCGCCGGCAATCTGCGCGCCGCCCGCGCGGCAGGCTTGCCGGAAGCCGCCATCGCCCCGCTTGCCGCGCAGTTTCAGGCAGCACTTTCGCGCAGCGCCCCCCTGCTGGCGGCGCGCGCCGCCCAAGGGCGCATCCGACGCTGCCATGGTGATCTCCATTTGGGAAATCTCTGCCTGTGGCAGGGCAAGCCCACGCCCTTTGACGCTTTGGAATTTGATGAGGCGCTTGCGCGGATTGATACCGGCTATGATCTGGCCTTCCTGCTGATGGATCTGGACCGGCAGGCGGGGCGCGCGGCGGCGAATCGCTTGCTGAACCGTTATCTGGCGCGGTCGGGCGATTATGGCGTGCTTGGGCTTTTGCCGTTCTGGCTTGCGCTCCGCGCCCTGGTGCGCGCGCATGTTGAGGCAGCACGCGGGCGGGATGGTGTGCCGCTGCTCCGCGCCGCTGCGGATTACCTGGCGCCGCCACCAGCACGGCTGATCGCGGTGGGCGGGCTGCAAGGCACGGGCAAATCCACCCTGGCGCGCGGCTTGGCGCCTGCGCTCGGCGCCGCACCGGGCGCACTGCTGTTGCGATCCGATGAACTCCGCAAACGGCGCTTCGACCTGGCGCCGGAGGAAAAGCTGCCGCCCGAGGCCTATACCGAGGCCATTAGCGCTGCGACACATGAAGAATTATTCATGATTGCCGAGGCAGCGCTGCGCCAGGGCCATGCGGTGGCGCTGGATGCGATGTTTTTGGACGCTGGGCATCGGCAAAAAGCTGCGGAAATCGCGGCGCGTATTGGCGTGCCCTTTCAGGGTTTTTGGCTTGAAGCGCCTATGGAAATCCTGAAATCGCGCATCCTGGCGCGGCGCGGCGATGCCTCTGACGCGACCATCGCCGTGCTGGAACGCGCGGCCCAATCCGACCCCGGCGCGATTGAGTGGCGCCGGCTGGATGCGGCGGGGGATGCGCTTGGCGCGGCACGCCAGGCCCTTGGCGTGGCGGGCTGAAATATGCGCTAATCCATCCCATATCTGGGACGACGCAATCAAGACCAAATCAACAGAGGAGGCATGGCCATGGCCTATCGCCGTCTATTGCTGCCGCTGACCGGTACAGCCGCGGGGGAATCCGCGCTGGGTACCGCTTTGATCGCCGCGCGCATTTGGGGTGCGCATGTGCATTGCCTGCATGTGCGCGTGGATGCGCGCGATGTCGCGCCGCTCGCCGGGGAAGGGCTTTCCGGCGCGATGATCGAGGAAATGATGGCCGCCACCGAACGCGAAAGCGGTGAAAGGGCGGATCGCGTGAAAAACCTGTTCCAGAAATTCACCGCCAATCTGGGCGATGTGACGTTGGCCGATAACCCCGATACCGCGGCGAAAACCGCGGGGCCAACGCTTTCCTTCGAATCCATGGTGGGGCGGGAAGAGGATATCGTCGCGCAGCAATCGCGCCTTTACGACCTGGCCGTGGTGCCGCACCCGGAAGCGGGTGAGGATGTCTCCAGCAGCGATGCGCTGCACGCCATTCTGTTCGATTCTGGCCGGCCGGTTTTGATTGCGCCCCGCACACCGCCGGCGGTGATCGGCACGCGGATATGTGTGGCCTGGAATGGCACGGCGGAAAGCGCGGCCGCGGTGGCGGCAGCTTTGCCCTGGTTACATCATGCCAAGGCGGTGCAAATTCTCTATGCCGATGAATATCAACGGCGTGGGCCGAAGGCGGAAGGCATTCAGGCTTACCTCCGCTGGCATGGCATTGCAGCGGAATTGATGCCCTTCAAGCCGCAAACGCGCGATGTGGGCGCGGGGCTTTTGGGCGCGGTGCGTGATTTCGGCGCCGATATGCTTTCCATGGGCGCCTATAGCCATTCGCGCCTGCGGCAATTGATCCTGGGCGGGGTGACGCGCCATGTGCTGGAGAATGCGGAAATTCCCGTGCTGATGTGCCGGTGAGGGGTTTCCCGGCGCATATCAGTCTTGCGCGGGCGGTATGGCGTCGCCCGTGCATCGTCCCCATGTGACGGGACAAGGCCACAAGCGGCCATTCGGAACAAGCCATGATCGAACTCCGTTCCTTCGAAAGCCTGGGCAAGGCCAATTTCGGTTGGCTCAATGCCAATCACCATTTCTCCTTTGGGCATTACCGTGATGCCGGGCGCATGAATTGGGGGCGGCTGCGCGTTTGGAATGATGATGAAATCGCGCCGGGGAAGGGGTTTGACCCGCACCCGCATCGGGATATGGAAATCATCACCTATGTCCGGCAGGGCGCCATTACCCATAGGGACAGCATGGGCAATGAAGGCCGCACCGAAGCCGGCGATGTTCAGGTAATGAGTGCCGGGACCGGCGTTGTGCATTCGGAATTCAATCTGGAACCTGGTGTCACCACGCTGTTTCAGATTTGGATCATGCCGGACCGCACCGGCCTGCCGCCTTCCTGGGGGGCCAAGCAATTCCCCAAGGAAAAGCGCGAGGCAGGATTTGAGGTTTTGGCATCAGGCCGGCCAGCAGATGCTGACATGGGCGCGCTTGCCATCAATGTGGATGGCGCGGTGATGGCGGCGACGCTCGCCAAGGGTCAAAGCCTGACGCAACCCTTGGCCGAAGGCCGCGCGGCCTATCTGGTCCTGGCGCGTGGTGCAGTCAGCGTGAATGGCGTTGAAGCAGGCGCGCGCGATGGGATCGCCATTCGGGCAGAGGACGCGATCACCATCACCGCCAGCGAAGATGCCGAATTGGTGATGGTGGAAGTGGCGGATGCCTGATTAGGCCGGAGCATTTTCAAGCCAAGTTATTTCACTTGGCGACTCGGAAAATGCGACCAGACAAAAAACTTAGTGCGCGTCCGGTGAACGAATGTGAACGGGGCGCGCACTAAGGCCCGAAGCTGATCCGGGGTAGCCACAGCGCCATCTCTGGAAAGCCAATCAGTAGCACTGTCATCACCACCATGGCGATGAAGAAGGGTATGGTGCCTTGGAAAACCTCGGCAATCGTGCCTTCGCGCCGCACCGCCTGAATGACGTAAAGCGTCATGCCAACGGGCGGCGAGATCAAGGAGATTTCGCACATCAGCACGATGAAAACGCCAAACCAGATCGGATCAATGCCGGCCGCCACAATCACCGGAAACACCACCGGCACGGTACCCACCAGCATGGGTAGGGTTTCAAAGAAAATGCCAAGCAGCAGATAAAAGATCGTGAGCGCGATAATGAGTTCCAGCGGACTTGCGCCAATACTGGTGGCAAAGGCGCCAAGCGCCGAGGTAACGCCAAGCAGCCCCATAACGAAGTTCAAATAGAAGGCAACAGCCAGGATCAGCAGGCTCATCGCGGTCAGATTGGCGGTCGCGATGAAGCATTCATGCAGCATGCGAATGGAAAGCCGGCCGTAAAGGGCCGCGATGGGCAAGGCCACCACCACGGCAAGGGCCGCGCTTTCCGTCACTGTCGCCCAGCCGGTGTAGATGGAGCCCATGATGATGCCGAAAATCACCAAGGGCGGCATCAGGTCTACCAGCCGCTTCAGCCTTTCGCGCAAGGGATCGGCTACTTCCTTCTGGCGCACCAGATCAGGCTTCAGCAACGCGATCATGATGATGGTGCCCATGAAGAGCACCGTCATGACAATGCCGGGAATGACAGCAGCGGCGTAAAGCTGCCCGACCGAAGTATTGGTCATGGCGCCATAGACAATCAGCGCAATGCCAGGCGGGATCAGATTGCCAAGCGATGCACCAGCGGCAATCGAACCCAATACCAAGCGCGTATCATAACGCCGCTTGCGGAAGGATGGCAGCGCGACCGTTGAAATCGTCGCAGCCGTGGCAACGGAAGAACCGGACACAGCGGAAAACACGGCGGATGCGCCGATATTGGTGTGCAGCAAGCCGCCCGGCAGGATATTCAACCAATCCGCCAGCGAGCGATAGAGGCGATCCGTTGAACCGGACCGCACCAGAATCTCGCCGAGCAGAATGTAAAGCGGGATGGAGAGCAGGACGTAATCTTCCATCGCCCCCCAAAGCTGCGTGCCAAAGGCCGCGACCAAGGGCGGGCCGAGATAGAGCGCGGCCCCCAGCAGCGCGATCAGGAACATCGCGACGGCCACATGCAGCCCCAAAAACAGAAAGGCGATCAGCAGCAGAAAGCCGATGCTTGCTTCGGTGACGCCGATCATGACTGCTTGCCTTCGCGTTCCAGGATGGTGCCCATTTCGGCCTCGATTTCCTCATCGAGCGTCAGCGGCCCGTAAAACAGATTGAGCTTCGCCCGGTCCGACAGCAGTAGCCAAAAGGCATGCGCGGCCATGGCGCCGGCGCAAAGCGCGAATAGCGATAGCCCAATCATCCAGGCGCCCTGCGGCAGCCAAAGCGGTGTTTGCAGCGGGGAATTGGCATGCGCCTGGAATTCGATGCTTTCTTCCAGCACTGACCAGCCACGCCAGGCGCCATAAATCGCCATGCCGGCCAGCAGCGCATAAGCCAGCGCGTTCAAAACAGCGCGCAGACCCGCCGGCAGGCGGCCGAGCAGAAAATCAACGCGCGTATGTCCCTTCACCGTCAGCGCGCAGGCAAAACCAAAGGCCGAGACAATGGCAGTGGTATAGCCACCGATCTCGTCCACCCCTTGCAGGGATATGGAAAAGAATTTGCGCAGCAGGATTTCCGCCACCGTCAGAAAAGACAGCGCAATCAGCCACCAACCCGACAAAATGGCGAGAAATCGCGCAGGCGGACCAAAAAAGCGGCTGACCGGGTTTGGGTCCTTGGGGATGGTGGGCATGGGGGCCTTGTCTTTGGCTGCAATTGGGGCATAGCGAAGCTTGAAGGTGTCTCTGCGGCGCGGTGTTGCACAAAGCCTCTGGCCTGGCAAAACCGCAATCCAAGGGGCACTATCTGAAACGATTCCGCAAAAATCATGCCTCGTTTTCTGGGAGTCAGACCTATGCCCTTCCGCCCAACCCTGCTTGGCGCAGTCCTTGGTGCCTTGCTTGCCGCTGCCCCCGCTTTCGCGCAAAGCCCAATCCAGCTACGTGTTGCGGGGCATTTCACCTCCAATTCTCGCCATACGGAGGGCATTGAACGGCCCTTCTTCACCGGGCTGGGGCAGGCAACGGGCATCAACCTTGCCATCACCTTCAACCCGATGGACCAGGTGGGCGCGGCCGCGCCGGATGCGCTGCGGCATCTCCGCAATGGCACCTTTGATGTCATGAGCGTACTGATCGGCCAGACCGCGCGTGATGAGCCCTTTATCGACTCACTCGACCTGATGGGGGTTTCAACCACGCTGGAAGAAACGCAGCAGGCGATTGCCGGCGGGCGCGAAGCGCTCGATCGGCGCTTGCAGGAACGCTTCAATGCCAAGGTCATGACGCTATGGCCCTTTGGTGCGCAGATGTTCTTCTGCAATCGCCCGGTCGCTTCCATGGGTGATCTGCGCGGCTTGAAGGTGCGCTCCTATACGCCGACCATGTCGGCGCTGCTGCAATCACTGGGTGCCACGCCCGTTACCTTGCAGCTTTCCGAAACCTATCAGGCTTTGCAGCGCGGTACGGTGGAATGCGGCATTACCTCCGCCACTTCCGCCTATACGGCGAATTGGGGCGAGGTTATCCGCACCATCCTGCCGGTATCGCTTGCATCAGGCGTGCAGGGGCATTTCATCTCCCTCAATGCCTGGCGGCGCTTCAGCCCGGAACAGCAGGCAGCACTCACGCGCGCCTTTGCTGATCTGGAAAAGCAGATGTGGGATTTGGCGCGCACCGCGAGCAATGAAGCCTTCGCCTGCTTCCAGGGCCAGGATGCCTGCACCACGCGCAAATTCAATGTGCAGGTGGTGACACCGCCGGCGGAAGATGAACGCCGCGTGCGTGAAGCCGTGACCGCCGTTGTGCTGCCGAGCTTCCGCGATAGCTGCAACCGCGTTTGGTCGGATTGCACGCGGGTTTGGAATGACAGCGTCGGCAAGGCGCGCGGCTATACCATTCCCTGACATGACAGCCGGCTTCGCCATGCCGCGCCTTGGGCAAGGTACCTGGGGTATGGGTGAGGATCGCACGAAGCGCGCGGCGGAAGCCGATGCGCTGCGTGCGGGGCTCGATCTTGGCATGGATTTGATTGACACGGCGGAGATGTATGGCGAAGGCGGGGCTGAGGAGGTGGTGGGCGATGCCATTGCGGGGCGTCGCGATGAGGTTTTCATCGTCTCCAAGGTTTATCCGCATAATGCGTCGCGGCGCGGCGTGGTGGCCGCCTGTGAACGCAGCCTGAAGCGGATGCGGATCGACACCATTGATGTCTATTTGCTGCATTGGCGCGGTTCCGTGCCGCTGGCTGAAACCGTCGCGGGTTTTGAGGCGTTGCGCGCAGCCGGCAAGATCAGGCGCTGGGGTGTTTCCAATCTTGATGTGGCTGATTTGGAAGAATTGGGCGCGGCGCTGGCTGATTGCGCGACGGATCAGGTACTCTTCAGCCTTGAGCATCGCGGTGCGGAGTTTGATCTGCTGCCATTTTGCGCCGAGCGGGCTATGCCCGTGATGGCCTATTCGCCGGTGGGGCAGGGCGGGCGGATGCTGCGCAACCCCGCACTGGCGGCAGTTGCCGCGCGGCATGGCAAAAGCCCCGCGCAAATCGCCATTGCCTGGACACTGCGTCGGCCTGGCGTGGTGAGTATTCCTAAGGCTGCCAAACTTGCCCATGTGCAGGAAAACGCGGCAGCGCGGGAGATTACCTTAAGCCCCGAGGATATTGCGGCGCTGGATGATGCCTTCCCGCCGCCGCGGCGCAAGCGGCCTTTGGCGATGCTGTGAAATACCTGCCGCCACGGTGATTCCACCGGAGGGGCAAGTGCACTAGCCTTGGCGCATGCAAGGCAGCGATTCCGAGTCGTGCTGATCGCGCTCGCCCTCACTTTGGTGGTGCTGGCGATGCTGGCACTGGCAGCGCCCTTGCTGGCGCGGGCGGCGCTTGGCGTCAGGCTGCTTTACGCGGGCGCTGCCTTGGCTTCTTTGGTGTGCGCGCTTGGCGGAATTGTCGGGCTGCTGGCGGCGCCCATGGCACTTGCTCTACCCTTCGGCCCGCCCTGGGGGGCGATGCGGCTTGCGCTTGATCCACTCTCCGCCTGGTTCCTACTGATCCTCGGACTTTGCGGTGTGGCTGCTTCCGCCTTTGCCTTCGGCCATGTGAAGGGGCCAGAAGCGCCGCGACGGCTGGTACCCTATCCGCTCTTTCTTGCTGGCATGGCGCTGACCTTGCTTGCGGCCGATGGCTTCACCCTGGTGCTCGGCTTTGAACTCATGTCCTTCGCGTCATGGGTGCTGGTGGCGCATGAACATGAAAACGCGGAAAATCGCCGTGCTGCGCGGCTTTATCTGGGCTTTGCGGCCTTGGGTGGTGCAGCGCTGATCCTGTGTTTTGGCCTGCTCGCGGCTGGCGCATCGGCAGGGGCGGGTTTCGCGGCCTTGCGCGCTGCGCCGCCGGATGGGTTGCGCGCCTTGGCGATCTTGTTGTTGGTGGTGGTAGGCGCGGGGTCCAAGGCCGGGCTGGTGCCGTTGCATGTCTGGCTGCCCTTGGCGCATCCCGCAGCACCGAGCCATGTGAGTGCGCTGATGTCAGCCGCCATGACCAAGGTGGCGCTTTACGTGCTGGCGCGTGTGGTGTTTGACCTGGCCGGCCCGGCGCAGCCTTTGTTCTGGGGTGCGGTGCTGATGGCGCTTGGTATCGCCTCCGCCATTATGGGCGCTTTGCGCGCCGCGATGGAGGAAGACACCAAAACGCTTCTCGCCTGTTCCACCATTGAGAATATCGGGCTGATCACTTTGGGGCTTGGCCTCGCGCTCGCGTTCCGCGCGGCGGATTTGGGCGCGTTGGCGGCTGTGGCGGCGGGGGCCGCGCTGCTGCATGCGCTGAACCACGCCATGTTCAAGACGCTGTTGTTTCTGGGCGCGGGTGAGGTGCTTTATGGCGCGGCATCGCGGCGTATGGATCGGTTGGGCGGCCTGATTCATGCCATGCCCTGGACGGCGGGCTTGGTGCTACTGGGTGCTGCTGCCGCTGCTGCGCTGCCGCCGCTTTCGGGCTTTGCTTCAGAATGGTTGTTGTTGCAGGCCCTGATTGCCGCCTGGCGCGTGGGGGATTTGGCGTTTCAGATTGGCGCGGCAGCTGCTACGGCCTTGGCCGCTTTGGCAGTAGCACTATCCGCTGCGGCCATGCTGCGCTTCTACGGCATGGTGTTTCTGGGCCGGCCGCGCAGCCCGCGCGCCGCAGGTGCGACCGAACTTTCCGGCGTAGCGCGTGCCGCGCTGATCCTGCCTGCGGCGCTGACGGTGATCTTTGGCCTGACGCCTGGCTTCCTGCTGGAACTCGCCGCGCCGGCGCTGCGCTTGCTGACTGGCGCGGGCGCGGGGTTATCCGCGCTTGGCGGCGTCACTGTGACGGTTTCTGAAGGCGGTGCGGGTTATGCGCCGCTGATCGTCTTTGTGCTTTTGCTGCTGCTGGGCGGTGGCGTTGTCTGGTTCGCGCGGCGACAGGCGCCGGGCATTGTGCGCGGCCCCGCCTGGGATTGCGGTTTTATTGCGCCGCCGCATCATCTTCCCTTTGGTGATCCCGCAACGCAGGTCTCGGCCGCCGGGATGGCGCAACCGCTGCGCCGCATGCTGGGCAAGACGCTGCTGGCAGCGCGAGAGGCAGTGGAAATGCCACCCCCAGGCAATACCGCACCGGCACGCTTGCAGGCGGGGTTTCATGATCCTGTGCTGGCGTTGATTTCCGGCCCCCTGCCGCGCGCGCGTGATCGGCTGGCGGCGCTGGCGGAACGCTTGCGCGATTTCTCGCTCCGGCAATGTCTGGGGCTTGGCTTTGCGGTGCTGCTGGCGTTGATGGCGCTACTGATTTGGCTGGAACGGTGATGAGCATCCTCACCGGCCTTGTCACGCAGCTTTTGCATCTGGCGCTGATCCTGGCGCTGGCACCTGTGCTGACAGGGTGTGTGCGCTGGCTGAAGGCGAGGCTGATGGGAAGGCGCGGGCCACATCCCTTGCAGCCCTGGCGCGATCTGTTGAAGCTTTTGAAGAAGCGCCCGGTACTGGCGGAAAACGCCTCAGCCATTTCGCGCGCCGCGCCTTACGTCGCGGTCGGTGCGGCGCTGTTGGCGGCGGCGCTGGTGCCGAGTTTCGCACGCGGCATGGTATTCGCCCCCTTCGCGGATTTGCTGCTGATTGCAGGGCTTTTGGCACTAGGGCGCTTTGCCATGGCGCTGGCTGGGATGGATGTCGGCACATCCTTCGGTGGTTTGGGCGCGACACGCGAAATGACTTTTGCGGCGCTTGCGGAACCTGCCTTGGTTTTGGCCGCGCTGATTTTCGCCATTCTAGCCGGCACGACGAATCTGGATGTAATTATTGGCATTTTTCAGGAAGGCACACTTGGGCTTCGTGTGTCGCTTGGCTTTGCCGCAGTGGCGCTGCTGGCGGTGGCGGTGGCGGAGAATGCGCGCATTCCAGTGGATAATCCCGCCACGCATCTGGAACTGACGATGGTGCATGAGGCGATGATCCTTGAAGCATCCGGCCGCCATTTGGCGTTGTGGGATTTTCAGGCATCGCTACGCCTCACGCTTTGGTTGGCGCTGCTGGCGGCGGTATTTCTGCCCTTCGGTATGGCCGCACTCGGCGCGGGACCAATCGCCTGGATCATCGGGCTTGTCATCTTCATCGTAAAAATGGCAGCGCTTGCCTTGGCACTTGCGGTATTTGAATCCGCCATCGCCAAGATGCGCGTCTTTCGTGTGCCGGAGTTTTTGGGTGCGGCGCTGTTGCTTGGCTTGCTCGGCGCGGTATTCCTGTTTGTCTCGACGGGGCTGTCATGAGTTTTGGCCAGCTTCCCTATGATCTGGCGCATCTTTTGGGTGGGGCAGTGCTGCTGCTGTCCTTTGTGCTGCTCTATCAGCGGCGCATTTCTGCGGTGATCAATGCCTTCGCAACACAAGGCGCGCTATTGGCGCTTGCCGCTGCTTGGCAGGGCTATGTGCAGGGCGCCGCAGGGCTTTACGTGACAGCGGTGATTGCCTTTGGTGCGAAGGCAGTGCTCATCCCCTTTGCGCTGCATCGGCTGGTGCGGCGCTTTAATTTGCAACGTGGCGTTGATCCTGCGCTTGGCATTGGCGCTTCCATGATTGCGGGTGTCGCCTTGGCTGGCTTCGCGATGTTGGTGGTACTGCCGGCCACCGCCGGCCAGCGCGCCTTGGCGCGGGAGGATTTGGCGCTGGCGCTTTCCGTCGTCCTGCTGGGCGGGCTGATGATGATCACGCGGCGCAATCTGATCAGCCAGGTCATCGGGCTGCTCAGCCTGGAAAATGGGCTGATCCTGGCTGCGGTGGGGGTCGCTGGCATGCCGCTGGTGATGGAACTTTCCACCGCCGCTTTGGTGCTGATGTTGGCCGTGATCGCCGGCGTTTTTGCGCTGCAAATGGGCGAGAGCTTCCGAAGCCTGGATACGGAAAGTCTCGATATACACCGGGGAGAAGGCGAATGATGCCGCTGCCCTGGATCATGGTGTTCTTCCCCTGGGTGGGCGCACTGGTTCTCCTGGCCTTGCCGAGGCTCCGCATCGCGGCGGCGGTGAATATTGGCTGCGCGGGTGCCTCTTTTATATTGGCGCTGACGCTCTTCACGCTGCCGCATGGCGAACAGGGCTGGACGCGCATTGATGCGCTAAACCTACCCTTTGTATTGCTGGCGTCCTTTGTCGCTTTGACGACTTCTATTTTCTCTGCGGCCACGCTGGCGCATGAGGGGTTCGATCACTGGCGCATCCGTGCCTATCACGGCGCCTTTCAAGTGTTTCTTGGCGCGCAATACCTGGCGCTGCTATCAGATAATCTCGGCATCTTGTGGGTCGCGATTGAAATCGCGACACTCGCCAGCGTGCTGATGGTGGCGGTGCATCGCACACCGGCGGCGATGGAGGCAGCCTGGAAATTCTTCATGCTCTGCGGCTTTGGCATTGCTCTCGCGTTATTCGGTACCATCCTGCTCTATTCCGCCGCGCAAGCATTATTGGATGCGGAAAGCGGGCTGTCCTGGGCGGCGCTGAAGCGTGTGGCGGCGCGCTGTGATGCCGATACGCTGAATCTGGCGTTCGTTTTCCTGTTGGTGGGCTATGGCACCAAGGCGGGTCTGGTTCCGCTGCATTCCTGGCTGCCCGATGCGCATGCGGAAGGCCCGATTGCGATTTCCGCCGTGCTATCGGGGCTTTTGTTGAATGCTGCCATGCTGGCGGTGCTGCGCGCCAAGGCGATTGTTGGCGCGCATCCGGATACGCTGGCGGTTGGGCCTTTCCTGATGGCGTTGGGGCTGGCTTCCGTGCTGCTTGCATCCTTGGCACTTTGGCGGCGGCGTGATGCACGGCGCTTTTTTGGTTGGAGTTCCATTGAACATATGGGCATTGCCGCCTTTGCCTTTGGTGTTGGCGGCCCAGCGGCGACGCTTGCGGGTTTGCTGCATATGATCGGCCATTCACTGGTGAAAAGCGCGATCTTCTTTGGCATTGGCCGCGCGGCGCAGCAAAAGGGAAGCCAGAAACTCGCGGATGTTTCAGGGCTGGTCGCGAGTGATCCCTGGCTTGGCTGGGGGCTTGCCTTGGCGATTGGCGCCATCGCCGGGCTGCCGCCCTTCCTGCTGTTTGCGTCCGAATATGCCGTGCTGACTGCCGCCATGGCGGCGCAGCCCTGGCTTGCTGTGGTGCTGGCACTTGGGCTGGTGCTGGCGATGACAGCGCTGATCCACACGCTGCAAGCACTATGTTTTGGTGTGGCAACGCCTGATGTGGCGCCTTCCGGCAGCGCGCTTGCGGTGCTGGTGCCCCTTTGGCTGCATTTGGCGGTGGCGTTGTTGTTGGGGCTCGCCATGCCCACGCTCTTCAGCGGTTTCCTCAAGGTGGCAGCAGGGATGGTCGGATGATGGGGCCGGCTTCAAGCCTGATCCGCAGCGGCAATCCGCAAGGGGCAAAACCTTATGAGCGGTATTTGCTCTCGCCCACCGTTTGGGGGCAATTGCCGGCGGCTTTGCAGCAGGAGCGCGATTTGGCACTGCTTGGGCTTTGGGCCGATGCAACGCAGGTGCATGCCTGCTTTTTGCATGAACCAAGCGCGGAAGCGGTGCTGGCTTCAACCCCGGCGGCAGGCTGGAATTACGCGGCACTTTCCCCCGCACGCCCCGGCGCGGTGCGCTTTGAACGCATGATCCTGGAGTTATGGGGCCATCGCGCGGAAGGCGCGGTTGATCTGCGCCCGTGGTTGGATCACGGCCGTTGGCCCTTGCGCAATCCGCTTGCCGCCAAGCCCATCCCCTTCGCGGGCGAAGCACCGCAGCCCGAATTTTTGCCAACGGAAGGGGAGGGCATTCACCAAATCCCTGTTGGCCCGATTCATGCCGGTGTGATCGAACCCGGGCATTTCCGCTTTTCCGTGCAGGGAGAAGCCGTTGTGCGTCTGGAACAGCGGCTTGGCTATACGCATAAGGGCACGCTTTCGCTCATGCTTGGTACGTCGCCCCGTGCGGCGGTGCGTTATGCGGCGCGGCTTTCCGGCGATACCACCGTTGCGCATTCCTGGGCGTTTTCGGCGGCGGTGGAAGCCGCACTTGGTGTCACGCCGCCACCTCGCGCGCTGCATCTGCGCGCGTTGATGCTGGAATTGGAACGCATCCATAATCACCTCAATGATTGGGGCTTCGTCTGCAATGACGCGGCCTTCGCCTTCCCCCATGCACGCTGCGGGTTTCTGCGCGAAGGTGTGCTGCGCGCCATTGCCGCCGCTTTCGGCCATAGGCTGATGATGGACCGCGTTCTGCCTGGCGGTGTCGCGCCCGACATCGCGCCGCGCGGGGCGGAGGCGATTCTGGCAGCACTGGACGCAGTGGAAGCGGAAATCCCCGTGCTCATGCAGATTTATGAAGCCCATGCCAGTTTGCAGGATCGCGTGGTGACCACAGGATATTTGCGCCCCGATCTGGCGCGCGGCTTTGCCGCTGGCGGGCATGTGGGCCGTGCTTCCGGGCGCGCATTTGATGCGCGCCGCCTGCCACAGAACCTTCCCTATCCAACGCTCGCCTTCGATGTACCGGTGCTGGACGCAGGTGATGTGGATGCGCGGGTACGCGTTCGCGTGTTGGAACTCGGCCATTCCATTGCGCTTGTCAGACAAATCCTGGCGAACCTTCCATCCGGTGAATTGATGGCGCCCTTGCCGGTACGCGCTGGCGAAGGCGCGGCGATGATTGAAGGCTTCCGCGGCGAATGCCTGCATTGGATTGCGCTGGATGATGGCGGGCTGATCCGCGCGCTATTCCCGCGCGATCCTTCCTGGCTGCAATGGCCGCTTCTGGAAGCAGCCATTGAAGACAATATCGTCGCCGATTTCCCGCTATGCAATAAATCCTTCAATTGTTCCTATAGCGGGGTGGATTTGTGATGCTGTGGCCAAAGCTCGCCCGCGCGCTTTTCGCAAAACCGCTGACGGACCAAGCGCCGTTGGTGCCGCGTGAGACCATTCAGTCGCTTGGCGAAAGGCTTGCCGTGACCAGCCGCGCACGCCTTGGTCGTAGCCTGGCCATTCGCGAAGTGGATAGCGGTTCCTGCAATGGCTGTGAGCTGGAAGTGAATGCGCTGCAGAATGTCGCCTATGATCTGGAACGCTTCGGGCTGCGCTTTGTTGCCTCACCCAAACATGCCGATGTGCTGCTGGTGACGGGGCCTGCGTGTCTGAACATGCGCGAGGCTTTAGAACGCGCGCTGGCCAGCACGCCGGAGCCACGCTGGGTAGTGGCGGCAGGTGATTGCGCCGTGGATGGTGGCGTCTTCAAGGGTTCCTATGCGGTCGAAAACGGCATTGCCGCCGTGCTACCAGTGGATTTGCTGATCCCGGGCTGCCCGCCTACGCCCGCGCAATTGCTGGAGGGGCTGCTCGCATTACTGGAAGCGGAGTCGGCAAAAAAATAGGGCCGGCTGGATTTAACCAGCCAGCCCAAAGACCCGCCCGAAGACGGACCAGTTGCGGCGCGGCATGCCGGGAATGAGCCGCGCGACTTGGACAATGTCGCACCCGGCGCCTCTCACTGCCGTGAGCGGAAGCTTAATTTTTATCAAGAATGGCGGGGCCGATTCAGATCAGGCAAAGCTCGGCCAAGTCGCGCCGGAGCTTGGGCGGCAAGGCTTCCAGCCCACGGGTGGGTGCGCGCGCCTGGTTCACATCCGCCGGCGCTTCTTCCGGCTTCAAATAGCGCCAGCCCTGGAAGGGCTTCATGGGGCGCGCTTCCACCAGGACTAGGCTTGGGTCCAGCACCAGGGCGGCGCAGGGGGTTTGGTCGTCCCATTCCTCCTCTCGGATTTCCAGGATGCGCTGGCGCACGCGGACAAAGCCGCCAATCACCCAATAGATTGACCCGCCATTGCAGAGTTCTTCCACGCGCTTCGGAAACATGCGCGTCCAGGCACGGAGCGGTGGGTCTTCCTTGATGCGGATCGCCTGCAAGGCCGCAAGCGCCGCGACATCCTTGGGACCGACCGAGAGTTTGATGAGGTTCAGCACAAGGCTTCCATGGCCGGAACCGCCCCGAGTCGGCAAGTGCCTTAGGTCAAAGCGCGCCAGCCAATATCCCGCCGGCAAAACCCGCCCGGCCAATCAAGCTGGTCCACCGCGGCATAGGCGGCATCGCGCGCTTCGCGCAGCGTATTGCCTGTCGCCGAAATACCCAGCACGCGCCCGCCAGTTGCGATCAACGCGCCATCATCACGCCGCGCCGTGCCGGCATGAAATACCTGCACGCCTGGCACCTGCCCTGCCGCTTCCAGGCCACCGATTTCGCTCCCCTTCGCGTAGCTGACGGGGTAGCCCTGCGCCGCCATCACCACCACCATGGCATGCAAGGCTTCCCAGCGCAGATCAAACCGCGCCAATTCGCCATCGCAGGCTGCAAGCAAGGCAGGCAGCAGATCGGATTTCAAGCGCAGCATCAGCACCTGACATTCGGGGTCGCCAAAACGAACATTGAATTCAATGAGCTTCGGGCCATCCGCCGTGATCATCAGCCCCGCGAAAAGCACACCTTTGAAGGGCGCACTGCGCCGCGCCATTTCCGCCAGCACCGGGCGGATGATGCGCGCCATGACAGTTTCCTGCAGCGCATCGGTGAAAATCGGCGGCGGGGAATAGGCACCCATGCCGCCAGTATTCGGGCCAGTATCGCCATCACCGACGCGCTTATGATCCTGCGCGGCACCGAGCGGCAAAGCGGTGGCGCCATCACACAGCGCGAAGAAGCTGATTTCCTCACCCACCAGGCATTCTTCGATCACCACGGAAGCGCCCGCCGCGCCATGCACACGGTCTTCCATAATATCGGTGATGGCGGCTTCGGCTTCGGCAATGGTCGCGGCCACCACCACGCCCTTGCCGGCCGCGAGGCCATCCGCCTTCACCACAATCGGTGCGCCCTTTTCGCGAATATAGGCGCGCGCGGCAGCGGCATCGGTAAAGCGCGCCCAGGCGGCTGTGGGGGCGCCGGCGGCATCCGCCACTTCCTTGGTGAAGGTCTTGCTGCCTTCCAGCCGCGCGGCGGCCGCAGATGGCCCGAAGCATTTCAGGCCCGCGGCAGCGCAGGCATCGGCCAAGCCAGCGACAAGCGGCGGCTCACCGCCCACCACGACCAGATCAATGGCCTTGTCCTTGGCGAAGGCGACAAGGGCAGAGATATCCTCGGCGCCAATCGCGATACATTCCGCCACTTCAGCAATGCCGGCATTGCCGGGGGCGCAAAACAGCTTGGTCAGCAGCGGCGACGCGGCCAGGGCCCAGCAGAGTGCATGTTCGCGGCCACCGCCGCCCACCACCAGAACGCGCATCATACCCCTCGCCGATCAATTCACGGGGCGTTGATTACGCCTTGCGCTGCGTGACGCCAAGGTGGCGCTTAACCAAGCCTGTCCGGGTCCGAGTCCAGCGCATAGCCGGCGGAACGCACGGTGCGGATTAGGTCTATCTCATCACCCTGGTTGATCGCCTTGCGAAGCCTGCGGATATGCACATCCACGGTGCGTGGTTCCACATGGATATCGCGGCCCCAAACGGCATCCAGCAATTGCTCACGCGCAAAAACGCGGCCCGGATGCTGCAAGAAAAACTCCAGCAAGCGGTATTCCGTCGGCCCCAGATGCAAGGGCCGCCCGGCGCGTGTGACGCGATGCGCATCCTGATCCATGGCAAGATCAGCATAGGCAAGCGTACCCTTGGACGCCACGCGCCCGGACCGGCGCAGCAAGGCGCGGATGCGCGCAATGACATGTTCAATGGCGAAGGGTTTGGCGATGTAATCATCCGCGCCGATATCAAGCGCGCGCACCGCATCCTGATCCTCGGTCCGCGCTGTCACCATGATGATGGGCAGATCGCGGGTTTCGGCACGGCGGCGCAGCTGGCGGCAGACCTCAATGCCTGAAAGCGCCGGCAGCATCCAATCAAGCAGCATGATATCGGGCCGCGCTTCCGCCACGCGCAGCAGCGCTTCCTGTCCATCTGCCGCTTCATCCACGCGAAAGCCCTGCTTTTCGAGGTTATAGCGCAGCAGGGTCAAAAGCGGCGCCTCATCCTCCACGATCAGCACCGTGGGCTTGGCAAGGCTAGCGTAGTTTTCTGCCATCATCGCCATGTCTAATCGCCCGGCGCGCGGACCACAGCGAAGGCAGAGGTATCGCCCTTCGGCCGATCCTCAGGCAGGTTTTCGCCACGCACGGCGAAATGAATACGCTCCGCGATATTCGTGGTGTGATCGCCGATGCGTTCCAGATTTTTGGCAATGAACAGCAAATGCGTGGCCGCGGTGATGTTGCGCGGGTCTTCCATCATATGCGTCAGCATTTCGCGGAAAATGCCGTTATAGATTTCATCCACCGGTTCATCGGCACCCCAGACGCGTTCCGCTGCTTCCGCATCACCCTGCACCAGCGCATCCATGGCTGCTTTCAGGTTTTCCTGCACCAGATGCGCCATGCGCTCAAAGCCATTCATGCTGCCAAGACCAGGCAGTGAGGCGAGTACGATGGAACGCTTTGCCGCATTGGCGGCGTAATCGCCGATGCGTTCCAGATCATTGGAAACCTTCATGCCGGCGATGATCAGGCGCAAATCCGCCGCCATGGGTTGGCGTAGCGCCAGAAGGCGGACGCAAAACGCCTCAATCTCTCGTTCAAGCTGGTCAATCTGCACGTCGCGCTGCACCACTTCGCCAGCCAGATCACTATCGCGCCGGACCAAGGCGCGGGTGGCATCCGCCACCTGGCGTTCCACAAGTCCGCCCATGCGCGCGATCATGTCACGCAGCCTGCGCAAATCCTCATCATAGCTGCGGACGATATGTTCGGTGGGCATTTATGTTTCTCCTGCCTGGCTCAGCCAAACCGGCCGGTGATGTATTCTTGCGTCTTCGGGTGCTTGGGCGCGGTGAATAGCTGCGCTGCTGGCGCCACCTCAATCAATTCGCCCAGATAGAAAAACGCCACCTGATCCGCGCAGCGTGCCGCCTGCTGCATGTTATGCGTGACGATGGCGATGGTGAAATCGCGCTTCAATTCGTCAATCAGCTCCTCGATCTTCAAGGTGCTGATGGGATCAAGGGCGGAGGTGGGTTCATCGAACAGGATCACCTCAGGCCGCACGGCAATGGTGCGCGCAATGCAAAGCCGCTGCTGCTGGCCGCCGGAAAGGCCAAGGGCGGAACGGTCCAGCCGATCCTTCACCTCATTCCACAGGGCGGCGCGGGTCAGTGCCCATTCGATACGCTCCCCCATTTCGGATTTGGAGAGTTTTTCATGCAGGCGAATACCGAAAGCGATGTTTTCATAAATCGTCATCGGGAAGGGGGTGGGCTTCTGGAATACCATGCCCACCTTGGCGCGGAGCGTATTCAAATCCACGGAGTCGGAGATGATATTCTCGCCATCCATCATCACTTCACCAGTCGCGCGCTGGCCGGAATAAAGGCTGTACATACGGTTCAACACGCGGAGCAGCGTGGATTTACCGCAGCCGGATGGCCCGATCATGCCGGTGACTTGCCGGTCCGGCAGGTCAAGATTGATGCCCTTCAGCGCGCGGTTATCGGCATAGAAGAAATCCAGGTTGCGAATGGCGATGCGCGCATCATTCAGTGCGGCTTCAGAACGCGCCTGCATACCGCCAAAGCTTTTTGTGCTGGCTGCCTGGCTTTGCGTTTCGGTGGAAAGGCTCATGGGTTCCATCCTTCCGGTCAGATGCGGCTGCGCAGCAGCGTGCGCGCAAGGATATTGAGGGCGAGTACACCAAGCGTGATCAGAAGCGCACCGGCCCAGGCCAGCGCAATCCAATCCTCAAAAGGTGAACCGGCGAAGGAATAGATCGTCACCGGCAGGCTCGACATCGGTTTGGAAAGGTCCGTGGACCAGGCGTTATTGCCGAGTGAGGTGAACAGCAGCGGCGCGGTTTCCCCCGCCACGCGGGCAACGGCAAGCAGGACGCCAGTAATGATGCCGGCAAGTGCCGCGCGCCAGCAAATCAGGATGATCATTTTCCACTTCGGCGCGCCAAGCCCCACCACCGCTTCACGCAGCGTATTCGGGATCAGCTGCAGCATGTCTTCCGTGGTGCGCACCACAATCGGGATGACGATAATGGCAAGTGCGGCAATGCCCGCCCAGCCGGAAAACCCTCCAAAGGGCAGCACCAGGATCTGATAAACAAACAAGCCGATCAGGATGGAAGGCGCGGAAAGCAGAATGTCGGAGACAAAGCGCACCGCATTACCCAACCAGGAATTCTTGGCATATTCGGCCAAATAGGTGCCCACCAGCATGCCAATTGGCGTGCCAATCGCGGTGCCGATCAGGGATTGGATCAGGCTGCCCACAATGGCGTTCAGCAACCCGCCCTCGGAACCCGGCGGCGCGGTGACATGGGTAAAGACCCGCAGCGACATTGCTTCAAAGCCACGATAGAACAACGTGATCAGGATGGAGGCCAAAAGCACCAGTCCAAGGACAGTGGCCGCGAGGCAGAGCGTGCGAATGATCCGATCCGCCCGCTTGCGGGAGGCACCGAGCCGCGCAGCCATGGCGGCATCCTTGCGCGGGCCGGGATGAGAGATGGAGGAAAGAGCGAGCGACATGATTCAGACCTTCAGCCGCGACCGCAGCAGATAACGCGATGTGGCCAATACTGCAAAGGACAGCACGAAAAGGATGAAGCCCAGCGCCAGCAGTGATGCCAGCTTCAGGCTGCCGATCTCGCTTTCGCCGAATTCCAACGCGATGAGTGAGGCGATGGTATTACCTGGGCCGAATAGGGAGGATGTAATCCGGTTCGCATTGCCGATCACAAAGGTCACTGCCATGGTCTCACCCAGGGCGCGCCCAAGACCGAGCATGATGCCCCCCACCACGGAAATCCGCGTATAGGGAATGACTACGCCCTTCATCACTTCCCAGGTGGTAGCGCCAAGACCATAGGCGCTTTCCTTATAAACTGGCGGCACTTGTTCGAAAACATCGCGCATGGTGGCGGCGATGAAGGGTAGCACCATGATGGCAAGGATGAAGGCAGCGGTGAACAAGCCCGTGCCGAAGGGGGGGCCCTGAAACAGAAAGCCGATCAGCGGCAATTCGCCGATGTTATCAATGATCCAGGGCTGCAGATGCTGCGCAAAGGCAGGCGCAATCACAAAGAAGCCCCACATACCATAAATGATGGAAGGCACCGCAGCCAAAAGCTCAATCGCTGTGCCGACCGGGCGACGCATCCAGGGCGGTGCCAGTTCCGTCAGGAAGAAGGCAACACCAAAGGCCAAGGGCACCGCCAGGATAATGGCCAGGATGGCGGTGACGATGGTGCCATAAATGGACACGCCAGCACCAAATAATTCCTGGACAGGGTCCCAATCCGTGGATGTGACGAAGGCGATGCCAAAGGCGCGAAAGGCGGGCAGACCGGCGATGAAGAGCTCAATGATCAGGGCGCCGAGCAGGATGAGCACGAAAATGCCGGCGGCCTGACAGACCAGGGCAAAGACCTTATCCCCGAAGCTGCTGCTGCGACGACTGGCGACTTGAGGAGGGGCGGCGGATGCGGAAGCCAAGGGTCACCCCCGGGGTTTGGGATGGGAGGAAAGCCCCCGCAGGCGAGCGCTGCCTGCGGGGAACAAGCGCGTCAGGCGCTGAAGCTTTGCCGCCAGGCGGCGCGGACCGCGTCATGCACCGAGGTCGGCAGCGGGATATATTCAAGCTCCTCCGCCAATTTGCTGCCATTCACGAAGGCCCAATCGAAGAAGCGCCGCACATTGGCGCTACGCGTCGCATCTGTCGGGTTGGTGGGCAGCAGGATGAAGGTGGGCGCCACGATCGGCCAGGAATCCGCGCCGGGCGTGTCAATCACATTGGCGGCGAAGCCGGGCACGTTCCAATTGGCGGCAGAAGCAGCCGCCATGAAGGTCTTGTGCTCAGGCTTCACGAAATTGCCGGCGTTGTTGCGGATTTGCGTTGTCACCAGCTTGTTGGTGATGGCGTAGGCGTTTTCCACATAGCCGATGGCGCCACGCACATTACGCACCGTGCCGGCGACACCTTCATTGCCGCGCGCGCCCGTACCAGCGGGAAAGCGCACCGAAGTGCCCACGCCAACGCGATCCTTCCATTCCTGCGACACGGCAGAAAGATAGGACACCCACACAAAGGTCGTGCCGGAGCCATCGGCGCGATAGGCGGGCGCAATGGCAAGATTCGGCAGCGACAGGCCAGGGTTGAGGGCAACGATCTGCGGGTCATTCCAGCGCGTGATCTTGCCGAGGTAGATGTCGGCAAGCATCGGCCCGGTCAGGCGCAGCTGATCCTCAGCAATGCCCGGGATATTCACGATCGCGACCAGCGATCCCATCACGGTCGGGAATTGCAGCAGATTGCCCTCAGTCAATTGCTCGGCCCTCAGCGGCGCATCGGTGGCGCCGAAATCAACCGTGCGGTTGCGGATCTGGTTGATGCCCGCGCCAGAGCCCACGGATTGGTAATTTACCTGAATCCCCGTGGGCCCACGAGCCGCTTCCGCCCATTTCTGATAGATCGGGTTGGGGAAGGTCGCGCCCGCGCCCGTTATCTGGGCTGTCTGGGCCGCTGCCCCAAAAGCGGGAAGGGTAAGGGCGGCGCTGGCGCCAAGGAGAAGGGATCGCCTTTTCACGGTAATGCTCCGTTTTGCTGAACCAAACCGCTCCGGCTGGGCGGCTTGACGCTTCTAAAAAGGCCCCGCGACTCTTCGATTGCAGTTTGATGAAGCTTTTATGACAAGCGCCCGGACAAGTCCGGGCCTTATCCACAGCGCTATTGATACCAGCCCGGTCGGCGCTTGGCCTGGAAGGCGGCCAAGCCGGCCCGGCCTTCCGGCGCGGCACGCTGCATCCAGCCTTCCTGCGCCAATTGCGCCACCTGGCGGGGGGATAGCGTCAGGCCATTGGCCTCCAGGAAGGAGGTTTTGGTGACCGCAATGGCAGAGGGCGCGGAAAGCATCATCTGGTCAATGATATGCGCGAGCCGCGCTTCAATGGCATCCGCCGCCACCACCTCATGCACCAGGCCGATGCGCAGCGCCTCGGCAGCGTCAAAGCGTTCACCGGTGATGGCGTAGCGGCGGGTCTGCCGAAGGCCAAGTGCATCCACCATATGCGTGCTGATCGGCGTGGGGGCGACGCCGACGCGCACCTCGGTAATGCCGAATTGCGCGGCCGGGGTGGCCAGCGCCACATCCACGCAGCAGGCAATGCCGACACCGCCGCCGAAACACGCACCCTGGATGACGGCAAAGGTCGGTTTGGGGAATTCATTCAGCTTGCGCATCGCCTCGGTCGTCGCCAGCGATGCAGCGAAGGCGGGCTCAGGCGGATATGCCGCGACTTCCGCCAGCCAATCAATATCCGCCCCGGCTTGGAAATGCGCCCCGGCGCCGCGGATCACCAGGCCACGAATGGCGGCATCGGGGCGGAGTTGATCGAGCCCGGCGATCAGCCCTTCCAGCATGGCGGCGTTATAGGCGTTGCCCTTATGCGGGCGATTGAGCGTGGCGGTGGCGATGCCGCGCGCATCAATGGCAAGCAGGACAGGTTGGTCGGGGTTGGTCATGGCGGGGCTTCCTTTGGATCGCGCCATTCTTCCCTGATGCGGTCCTTCACGCCAGACCCGCGCGGTTAGGCGAGCTTTGCGCCCCGCATGCGCAACCACGCGAAATGGCTGCCATCAGCGCGCCAGGCGATCACGTCATAAAGTTCTGGCTCATGGCTGGGGACTTCCATGCCCGGGGTTCCAATCGGCATGGCGGGAACAGCAAGGCCCACCACGCCCGGCGGGGCTTCAGCCAAGGCGCGGCGGATCGCCAAGGCAGGCACATGCCCTTCGATCTTGAGCCAGCCCGCAATCCGGGCCGCGTGGCAGGACAGTAAATCGGATGGCGTACCAAGCATCCGCCGGAAGGGCGTGACGGATGGCACAACGCGATCGGTCACCGCGAAGCCTTCTTCCCGCAGATGCGCTACCCAGCCGGCACAGCAGCCGCAATTCGGGTCACGCCACACCTCAGCGCTTTCCCGGCTTTGGGCGAGCGCGGGGCCGGCGAGCATGGAAAGGCTTGTGATCATCAATATGCGTCGTGAAACCATGGCAGGGCCTATCCCTCAGCTTTGCACGCGATGGCCGTAATCCACCGGATGGACCGATACCATCTCAGCCGCCGCATAAATGGCCAGCGCGACCAGCAGCATTTCAAGCCGAATGGATGCAGCAAGGCGTGCGCCGGCACCAGCATCACCGCGCGCGAGCGCAGGAGTATGCCGCTGGCGGTTCCATCGCGCGAGGCCGAGTGCGGCCAGCACGGCCAATACCTTCCACGCCAAGGCCCAGCCATGCCAGGCATCGAAAATACGATCCATGCGCAGAGTCAGATACCAGCTCAACAACATGCCAGTGGCGATCATGACGCTGACCGCCCAAATCGCCGCCTTGCTCCAATCCTGGATCAGTTTTGCGGCGCTGGCGCCATCATGGCGACGCGCCACCCACAACAAGGGCGGCAGTGACCCAACCCAAAATGCAACGACCGTGAGATGGACGACAACAAGGGCAGCGATTTCCTGACGTGGGGCAAACAGCATCGAATGCCCCATCGCCGCATAGGAAGCCACAACAAGCAAAGCACCAATCGCTGCGATGGCTGACCCAATGCGCCAAGTCGTGATCGCCGCCGTCAGCAATAGAAGCCCCGCTACGCGCAGCCAGAACGCATCACCAAAGCGCGACCGCATCACGGCGGCCCAGACATCCGCATTGAAAATGCTGGCACCGGCGGTCAGCACCAGCACACGCAGCGCGAGCGCCAATACCGACAACAACAAGCCTGCCGCAATGGTGGTGAGCAAAACCCGACGCAGTTTTGCTGCCTCAGCCGGTTCAAGCCGGTGCCGGAAACCAATAGCAAATAGGCCAAGCCCGGCCGCGCCGATGGTGGCGATGTAGTAGAGCGCCCTGATGATGACGGTGATGCCATCCAGCAGGGATGCGTCAGGCTGCAGATATTCGAGAATCATGGGCGGTTTGGCGCCTCTATCCGAAAGGGAATGGTGCCGCCGGCGGGATGCCCATCGGACGAGATAATGCGCCATTCCGCCCGATAGGCACCGGGCGGTAGCGGCGGCAGGGCAATGATCTCCGTGGTTGCGCTGCGGATGGCACGGCGCGGAAGCGAAATTTCTTCGCTGCCGTCACGATAAAGCCTGAGCGCCGTGAGTTGCACCCTTTCGTTGAAATGCAATTCCATTTGTTCGGGCGCTTGCATCAGGACAGCACCGGCGGCTGGCACTGATCGTCGCAGCTCCGAATGGGCAGCGGCGGGCAGGCTGGCGAAAAGCAGAGGGAGCAACAGCAATGCCTGGCGCCTTGAAGCCGCAAAGAAATTGATCGAAGCGAATGCCATTTGAAGCTTGTTTTGCCTTCCGAACTTGAACGCCAGCCTATGGAGCTTCCCCCAGTGGCAAGGTCAATACCGGTGCCATGAATAGGCATGCCTGTGCCTTTGCGCGATCCGCATCAGGCGATTTTCCCCTGAGCATCCGGATAACGAGGCGCATACCCGACTATTTTCCTGAGAACCACGTTTGCCAATGTCAGCATGGCCTCAATTAAGGCCCCATTGGCGCGCCAGGCGAAACCGGGCCAGTCTATACCCTTGCAGCCTTACCCGCGGAGATCAGCCATGCCCGCTTCCCGTCCCACGCTCAGCGGCCCACGCCATGCGATTTCGGCGGGGCATTATCTGGCGGCTTCCGCCGGTTATGCGGTGCTGGAAGCGGGGGGCAATGCGGTGGATGCGGGGTGTGCGGCTGGGATAGCGCTTGGCGTGCTGCTGCCCGATTTGGTGAATGTGGCAGGGGTTGCGCCCATCATGATCCGGCTGGCGAGCGGGCAGGTGGAAACCATCGCGGGGCTGGGCCATTGGCCGGCGTCTCTGCCGCCTGATGTCTTCATGCGCGAACATGGCGGGACGATTCCGGAAGGCGTGCGCCGCACCGTGGTGCCGGCCGCGCCAGATGCCTGGATCACGGCCCTGGAACGCCATGGCACCATGGGGTTCGGCGATGTGGCGCAATATGCCATTCGCTATGCGGCGGAAGGTTTTGCCGTGTATCCGCTGCTCGCGGAAAGCGTTTCTGCCCATGTCGCGGAATATGCGCGCTGGCCATCCAATGCGGCGATTTTCCTGCCTGGCGGCGCACCGCCGAAGGTGGGTGAGCGTTTTGTGCAAAGCGATTTGGCGCGCAGCCTGACATATATGGTGAATGAAGAAAAACACGCCGCATCCAAGGGCAGGCTTGCCGGGTTGGCGGCAGCGCATGCGGCGTTTTATCGCGGTGATATCGCGCGGGAGATCGTGGTCTTTCAGCGCCGCGAAGGTGGCTTCCTTTCCATGGAAGACATGGCCGGCTTTCGGTCCCGGCTGGAACCCGCCATCACGCGCCGCTGGCGGGGGCATGAGGTGATTACCTGCGGCCCCTGGTGCCAAGGCCCGGCGCTGTTGGAAGCACTGCTGCTGATGGAACGTGCGGGGCTTGATGGCCTGGAACATAATTCGGCGGATTATCTGCATCTGTTCACCGAATGCGTAAAAGCGACGATGGCGGATCGCGAATATCATTTCGGTGATCCCGCCTTCATTGATGTGCCACTGGATCAGCTGCTGTCAGATGCGCATTTGGCGGCACGCGTTCAGGAAATGGACCCGGTGCGCGCGCATCCCGCCATGTATCCGCCTTTGCTTGGCGCGGGGCGCGCGGCGGATGGGCCTGTGCGGCGCGATTTGCCGACGATTGAAGCCGATACATCCTATGTCGCGGTGGTGGATCGCTGGGGCAATGCCTTAAGTGCGACACCTTCCGACGGGTCCTGGAATTCGCCCGTGGTGCCGGGGCTTGGCTTGATCCCTTCCAATCGCGGCAGCCAAAGCCGGCCTGATCCCGCGCAT
This sequence comes from Roseomonas sp., assembly GCA_020249505.1. GTDB lineage: Bacteria > Pseudomonadota > Alphaproteobacteria > Acetobacterales > Acetobacteraceae > Neoroseomonas. The sequence continues at coordinate 27,469 of JADCFN010000098.1, forward strand.
CCCGCCGGCGTGGCGCCCGGCAAGCGCCCGCGCCTGACGCCGAATCCCGCCATGGTGATAACGCGCGCGGGTGGCGTGATGCCTTTCGGCACACCAGGCGGCGATGTACAAATTCAGGCCATGTTGCAGGTGATGCTGAATGTGCTGCATTTCGGCATGGAATTACAGGAAGCGATCGAAGCGCCGCGCGTATCCTCCTATGCTTTCCCGTCATCTTTCGCGCCATTCGATTATTTCCCGCGTCGGCTTGCGGTGGAAACGCGCATCCCTGAAGCCACGCGCAATGCGCTGGCCGGGCGCGGGCATGACATCAAGGATTGGCCCGATATCACCTGGCTTGCCGGCAGTGTGGAGGCGGTCATGTCAGACCCCGCAACAGGGCTGGTGCGCGCCGGCGCTGATCCGCGGCGGCCGGCCTATGCGATTGCGGGATGAGTACCGCAGCCGATAGCGGAGCGGTTCTCGACCAGGCCATGGCGCGCCTGAACGCGCGGGAATTTCGTGCCGCTGCAGCGTTGTTCAACCGCGCCATCGCGCTTGGCCTGGATGCGCCTGAAATTCGCAATAATCTCGGCCAGGCCTTGCGATTTTCGGACGACCCAGCGGGGGCTGAGGCGGCTTATCGTGAAGCGCTCCGCCAACGTCCGGCCTATGTGCGCGCGGCCACCAATCTGGTGGAAATGCTGCTGCCGGCGCGGGCAGATGCGGCACAGGCGGTGATTGCTGCCGCGCTTGCTGCTGGCGCCGGAGAGGATTTGCACCGTGCTGTTGCCCCGCTTTGGCGGGGCGCTGGGCGACCAGACCGCGCCACCTTCCATTTGCAGGCGCTGCTTGAAACGGCACCAGGCGATGCGCTTATGCGGAGTGAATTGGGCACCACACTCATGGGCTTCGGTCAGCCGAGTGCCGCGATTCCGCATTTGGCGCGTGTCGCCCAAGAATTGCCGGATCGTGCGGATGCCAAGGTGAATTATGGCCTCGCCTTGCAGCAATCGGGCGATATTGGTGCGGCCATGGCAGTACAGCGCCGGGCCATTGCGCAGGATCCGCTCTGCCGCCCTGCCTGGCAAAATCTTTTGCTTGGTTTGAACTATATGCCGGGCATCACGGCCGAAGATGTGGCCGCGGCGCATCGTGCCTATGCCGCGCGTTTTGCCCGCCCTGCGCCCGCCCCCTTCGCCAATGTGCCTGACCCGGATCGGCGGCTTCGCATCGGCATGCTTTCGGGTGATTTTCGCCAGCATCCTGTTGGGTATTTTCTGGAAGCGGCGATTACGGCGCATCAGCGTGCGGGGTTTCATCTGACAGCCTATGATGTTGGCAAGCGCGCCGATGCCGCCACCGCCAGGCTGCGCGGGGTTTTCGATGCATGGCGGTCTGTGGGTGCTTTGGAAGATGAAGCGATTGTCGCGCAAATCCGCGCTGATGGAATTGATATTCTGGTGGATCTGACCGGCCATACGGAGACCAGCCGGATCAGCGTGATGGAATATCGCCCGGCACCGGTGCAGGTAAGCTGGATTGGCTATGCCAATACCAATGGCGTGGCTGCGATGGATTGGATCATTGCCGATGCCGTGGTGCTGCCACCGGAAGATGAGGCTTACTACATCGAAAAACCGCTCCGACTGCCGGGATGTTATTTGTGCTATACGCCGCATGGAGCCGTAGCGCCAAGCCCGCCGCCGATGTTGCAAAAGGGCCATGTGACCTTTGGCTGCTTCAATAACCTCGCCAAGATCAATGATGAGGTGCTGGCCGCCTGGGCAGCGATTCTGTCGCGCCTGCCCGATGCGCGGCTTTTGCTGAAAACGGCTGTCTTGCGTGAGGCGGAGACGGCGCAAAAACTCCGCGCGCGTTTCGCGGCAGCGGGGGGTGATGTCGGGCGGCTTGATCTGGAGGGGCATAGCCCGCGCTCGGACTACTTCGCGCGCTATGCGACAGTGGATTTCATGCTGGATCCCTTCCCCTTTCCGGGGGGCACCACAACGGTCGAGGCGATCCATGCTGGCGTGCCCACGCTGACACGGCGCGGCCGCGGGGGCATGATCAGCCGCAATGGCGAGACACTTTTAAGCGCGGTCGGCTTGCAGGATTGGATTGCTGCCGATACCGCGGATTACATCGAAAAGGCTGTTGCTTTTGCGCAGGATGGTGACGGCTTGGCCGCGATCCGTGCCCGGCTTTCGCTCGGGCCGTTGGGGGATGCTGGCGCCTATGCCCGAGGGCTTGAGGCAGCTTGGCGCTCTATTTGGCGGGATTGGTGCACTCGGCGCGGAGCGATTTAACGCGAGCCAGAAAAGGTCTAGCCGGCTGCTGAAATCCGCAGCCCAATCTCCTCATGGTTGCAAAGCGTGGCCATTACGCGGTGGCTGGTTCCTTGTTCGGCTATGTTGATCCTGAAAAGTGGTTGTGTCCTGACCATCCGCTGCGGGTTATCCGCGGCCTGGTGAATAGCGCGCTGGCGGATCTTTCTTCAGCCTTTGACGCGCTCTATTCGCCATTCGGTCGGGAATCCATTCCGCCGGAGCGACTGATCCGCGCCCTGCTGTTGCAGGCGTTCTACTCGATCCGTTCGGAACGATAATTGGTCGAACGCATCGAGTTTGATCTTCTGTTTCGATGGTTTGTCGGCCTTGGCGTTGATGACCCTGTATGGG